>NZ_JBSWWW010000001.1:0-760661 GCF_056160285.1 Alteromonas sp. AWJ4_197
AGTTCTATACCCGAAGACGTGCTCAAGGACCGCATTGGTTCGCTGGAGCAATCCAGAGAACTGCTGATAGATGCAATAGACTTCGCTATCACTGGAATATAACTTTCCAATAACGGGCGCAGACATGTGGGGCATAATGGCGCAGCCGCCCCGCGTGTTTGCGTCCCAGCGAACGAAGTGAGTGAGTTGATTGGGTTGTTAGGTACGTTTATAAACATCGGAGCGATGCCCGACTTTTATCACCTGTACTACAAGCTCGTTTTCTCGGATTTCATAAATTATTCTATAAAGACCTTGCCGGATACGATACAAGTCGAGTCCACTAAGTTTAATTGCTCCATCCCTTCGCGGGTTTTCAGCTAATAAGTCAATTTTGGCGAGGATCTTTTTAACGTCCGACTTGGGAATTGCCCTAAAATCTTTTGCTACTGACTTCTTGAAAGTGACGCTATATTTTTCCATCAGCTTCCAAAGTGTTTAGCAAGTCCTCATAGGAGATTTCGGGCTCTTTGGCCCTTTGTCTTACCGCAGCTAAATCTTCTTGATCTTCTTTCATAAGGAGTCTTACTGCTTCATCAATCAGTTCTGATATTGAGGTATCTGATGATGCTGCCCGCAGTTTCAAAGCATTATGAATTGCTGGTTCGAAGTAGACAGTTGATCGTTTTGATAAAGTACTCATGAATAAGCCTCCATTTAAGTAACGTTAAAACATTATAGCGTTAAAATGTCAGTTGGGCTAATTTTTGCTCAAGAGGACCTAACACCCAAATAAGGGGCGCAAACATGGCGGCTATAATCGGAACGAAGTGACACAGCCGCCATGTTTGTGTCCCAGCGAGCGGAGCGAGTGACTTAATTTGTTTGTTATATTTATACCACCCAAACCACAATAAAACCTAGAGCAAGCAAATCGGCAAATGAGTAGAAAGGCATTCTGTACTTCACATAATTCCTAGCGTCAGGCGGGGGCGTCAACCAAGTTAAGAATTTTGACGGTACAGAAATCCTCTTATTTTTTGTTTTCCCATCCACGCTTACTAGATGGTACTTCCAGTGCTGAAAAACAGCACGATAACCATCAAAATCACTAATTAACTCATTTTTGTTCAGTTCTATCGCTGCCGTCGAATTGGGAATTTTTCTTGTAACCCTAACCAAGACTTGTCCGTCGGCTAAGTCTTTAAAAGACGTTTCAGTTGGATTTGTTCTTTCTTGAATTACTTTGAAAACGCTTCTGGTTGCTGATGCCGGAATTAAAAAAGTAAACGCCACGGTAACTTCTTTATCTTGTTTCCAGAACAATATTAAATCCTTTTAGGTTGAGAGAAATATAACGCCCAACTTAGGGGCAATAACACGTAGGCTAAAATACGGAGCGAAGCGACTGAGCCTACGTGTTATTGTCCCAGTGAGCGCTAGCGAACGACTACAGTTGTTTGTTAGCTATACTTGCCTGATTCAAACCCTGAATTTGACCAAACTAAGCCAAGTTCTGGACTTTCCAGTGAAAACTCAGAAAATACGCAACTATAAGACTGAGCAACGTCGCACATAAAAGATATCCAGTTTATGAAGTCTTCTTCGCTCAATTCATTACCATATGGTCGAGTTGTGCCAGTTAAAAATTGATACCCTTTTTCGTCAACTTCACTGAGTTCGATTTCATAGTTTTCGCTGAGTTGTTTAGCTAGTTCATTTAATTTCGACGGGACGTCACAAAAATGAGAAAAATCCATCGCGAAAACTGTTTCCTCATTTGCTCCAGAGCCTAAAACAGCATTCCATAATTGAGTTGCTTCATCTATTTTTCTGTTTTTGATCCGGGAGTAATATTCTTCCCAGGTTTTTTGCGGATCGCTCATGGAACTCCTTGTATAGCTAACGCCCTGCTTAGGGGCGGAAATACATGGGCTAAAATTAGGAGCGAAGCGACGCAGCCCATGTGTTTGCGTCCCAGCGAGCCTGCGAGCGACTACAGCAGATTGTTAGGTGAACACTCATTTACGACCGCCAAGCCCAAATCTATGTTAGCAACAATATACCCATATTCTTTTTTGGACAAATTGCCGGTTCTGTATTGAGCTTTGGCTGATTCGTGATCCCATGCCTCTCCGCATTTTGCCTCTGGTATTTTGAGGTCTAGGGTAAGTAGATATTGTTGATCTGAATCGATTGTATGACCTTTTTGGGTAGAGCTTTTTGCGCAAAGGCTTAATGCGTACTCGACTGCAAATTTGTCTACGCTGGGTAATCCAACAAATTCTACATCACAGGCTAACACTCTCTTGCCTGAAGTTTCGGTGTAATACAGTTTCCCAGTTGTGCATGCCGACGATAAAAAGAGCGCTACAAAAATTATTAAAAACCTATGAATCAAAAGATTTCCCTGTTCACCTAACACCCACATAAGGGGCAGTAACACGTGGGCTAAAATCCGAGCGAAGCGACAGAGCCCACGTGTTACTGTCCCAGCGAGCCTGCGAGCGACTTAATTTGTTTGTTAGGCATTGAAGCGTTCATGTTAATAGATATTTTTTAGTACGAATATTACAAATACAATTAAACCGCTAATAAATGCAACGGCAGAAATAATGATGCTAGGGACAACGATATATTCTAAATATGGAACCGTAAACTCGCCCTTTCCGTATACAGTATCCCCAAATGCAAGCATAACTATCAAAGATGCAAGAGTAGAAATAAGAAACATAATTAATGTTACCGCAATGAGAACTGACCATTCGGGAGTTTTAAATAGATCTTTTAAAACAGTAACCAAAAGCAGTATTGAACCAGTGCTTAAGGTCGTTAAATGTTTAAACGTATCGAAGAGGATTTTATATCCCTCAACTTTATGATCAGGTAAGGCTACTTCACTCATTAATTTACTCTCAACTTAATAGATGCCTAACACCTAAATAAGGGGCACAAACATAGCGGCTAAAATCGGAGCGAAGCGACACAGCCGCCATGTTTGTGTCCCAGCGAGCCCGCGAGCGACTTAATTTTTTTGTTATGCTTCAACTGCTTATTTACCAACCTTCTTTCTAATTATCTCTTGTATATCAAGTATCTTTTCAGAACTTACTGCAACACCGATATTGTTAGGTATTTGAGTAAGAGGGATCGGGATGTTTGATGAAGGGGCTGTGACAAGTTGTATTTCACCCTTTGCTGTATGCATTGCACCGGCATAATGAACACCAAGAAGTTTTACTCTACTCTTACCCATATAAACATTACCTAACTTATCCATGTAACTTCCAATATTTAGTATTAGGACTGGCGATCCGCTAGACCCAGGAAAACTAGCAATGTCCGTTAAAAATTCACTCTTACCGTTCCATTTCACACCCGCATGAGTAGCCGTAATACCTTTCCGTATTACTGGCAGATTGTTTACTGAATCCCAAATTCCGTTAGGGTAGCCGACCATCACAATTTCCTCCATAGAGGAAAATTCGAGACGCTCATCTTCTAATGGAATTATTTCAGGGGAAATTGGTGCGTAGAATAATTTTTCACCAACTGATTCAGCTTCTCGAATAAGGGGGGCAATAGGAAATGCAGCAAGATCGACATCTGGCTCTGGATGCATCACACACAACTTTTCAAAATTTTGAATTTCAAAGCGCCTGTGTTTTGCTAGTTTTAAATGATTGCTTTTTTCAGCTAGGGAAACATGGATTCTTCCGATTTGAGCGTCTTTAACAACATGTTTGTTGGTAATGATAACTGGTACCGCCCAATCGGTCTCCTGTAAAAAATGCATGTAGAATCCAGTTCCAGTTGAAATACCGCCACTGGATAACACCGTTTCAATACGAACAGTACTGTTAACTACCTTTTCCATTAAGCCACTATTCAAAATATCCTCCTTGATGCATAACACCCACATAAGGGGCAGTAACGCGAGGGCTAAAATCCGAGCGAAGCGACAGAGCCCACGTGTTACTGTCCCAGGGAGCTTGCGACCGACTTAATGTGATTGTTATGCGTATCAGTCATCCAAATACTTGGTTGCTTGCTTCGTTGCAATTTTTTTAGCTACATCAATCACTACAGAAAGACCTTCTTTTTGAAACTGGGTCTTAATTTCGCTTAAGACTGTTGGCTTGTTCAAAGCTGCTGCGAAGTCATACCCCTCAGAAGTTATTCTCCAAGGTGTATCTGCCGCGAATTCATAAATATCCTTTCCTTCACGATACTCTAAATCAATTCCCAAGCTTCCATGAGAAAATGCACCAGTGATTAACCTTTTCTCTTGCATGATAATCATGTGGTGAGCCAATTTTTGCGAGTCTTGTTCATAGAGTTCAACAAAGTCGTTAATGTCGACGGTAGATTTTTCAGACTCTACAAATTTAGCTAAAATTTCACTTATTAATTCGTAATCCAACTTCATTATTTACTCGACACTAAAAATACGCATAACGCTAAGCTTTGGGGCGCTAGCACGTGGGCTAAAATCCGAGCGAAGCGAGCCAGCCCACGTGTTAGCGTCCCAGCGACCGGAGGGAGTGCCAACAGCGTTTTGTTAGGCGTACAAAGATAAGTACGCAGCTTTGCTGCCACCACTAGCCGATACGACCACTTATTTAAATTATTGAATTTAAGATAAAACAACCTTGTGCGAAATGCCAGATGTTAACGACATTGCTGGATAAAAGAGCTAGTTTAGACAACTTGTAGCGTTGAATGTTGGCGTTGCGATGTTGATGAAAAGCACGTTGCTAAAGTCATTTGAACAACTGACAAAGCTAATCGCAAAGACAACCTAGCGAAACAACCTTGGTGCTGAAATGTCACGGTTGAACCTACTTTTTAATGCTGTAAGTAAATGACGCCTAACACCCGCATAAAGGGCGATAACACGTGGGCTAAATTAGGAACGAAGTGACGCAGCCCACGTGTTAGCGTCCCAGCGAGCCTGCGAGCGATTTAATGCGTTTGTTATACGCGTTTTTCAACTTTCCAAGGTGGATTTAAACGGTTCTCACCTGCCCAGTAAAGTTTAATTTTATTACCAGACGGATCTTTAAGTATGGCTTCTTTCCAAAGATATCTTTGTTCTGTTGGTAGTTGTTCGAATTGAAAACCTTTCCGAGCTAAATCAGCACACAGTTCATCAAGTTTTTCATGTTCGAAATAGATTACAGAACTGTTTTCGAATTCACCCGTTTCAAGAGATAAGGAGAAAGTTGAGCTTCCTTTTGGGCAAGAAAATCTAGAGTAATGAGGCGTATCGACAATTTGAGTGAAACCAAGCTTTAGATAAAAATTAACGGCATCATCCATGTCTTTAACTGGCAAAGTAATCTGGTTTAGTTCCATTAAAACTCCTAGCGTATAACACCCACATAAGGGGCAGTAATACGTGGGCTAAAATCCGAGCGAAGCGACAGAGCCCACGTGTTACTGTCCCAGCGAGCCTGCGAGCGACTTAATGTGATTGTTATGAGATTACTTTGCCATATAAAACAGCATTGTAGAATGCCTGATGTTTATACACCGCTTTCTCAAGGTTGCCTTCTTTCTTAAAACCACATTTTAGAAGTACGGATTCTGATGCGGCGTTCCCTTGAAAAACTGTAGCTTGAACACGCGCAAAATCATTGAGTTTAATTTGAGCTAGAAGAGTACTTAGTGCTTCCGTTGCGATGCCCTTGCCCCAGTGTTCGCGAGCGAGCCAATAGCCAAGTTCGCCAGTAAAAGCATACTCATTTTGACCCGGCTCAATACCGATACAACCGACAAAATTACCGTCTACTTCTATTGCTCGGATGATTCCATTTTTGCAACCAACGCTAAGCCACCAATCAGCATCACTGGCAGCATACGGGGAAGGAATACGAGAAGACAGAAATCTTGTGACTTCTGGATCATTCAATGTTGCGATGATTATCGGCTTGTCGGTAATTTCAAAGTTTCGAAGAGTGAGCATGTCCCTGTCTCATAACACCCACATAAGGGGCAGTAATACGTGGGCTAAAATCCGAGCGAAGCGACAGAGCCCACGTGTTACTGTCCCAGGGAGCTTGCGACCGACTTAATGTGTTTGTTATAAGCCACCAAAATTACCACTTAGCCATCCTTGATACTCATAACCCTTTGAACGATAAAAGGCTAACTCTACGTTTTTGAAAGAATCAAAGTATGCAGCGACAAATGGGACAAAGAATATGGCCGCAAAGTATTGCTTTACCTCACCTTCAGGTATGTATCCTACCTCATGGATGAGCCAATGGTTAATATTGAAGAACCTGAAGAATGTGACGGCAAGTAACCCAAATATTAAAGAGCCAAACAGTTTTGCCCAAGTTAAGCGGGCAAACTGCCAAAGAATTCTTGAGACATTTGACAGGAATAACACGTAAAAGTAAAAAATTACAACAAACAAAACAGCTTCGATATTTAAGTCCTTAGGGATTAAAAAATATGCGAATGCTGGAGCCATAAAACCTAACATCTTACGCTTATAAGTTTCTACGAAGAATGAACCTTCGTTTATTACATCATCAGGAAGTGAAGTTACTGTTTTCATAGTGGCTTATAACACCCGCATAACGGGCAAAAATACGTAGGCTACAATACCAAGCGAAGCGCAGGGAGCCTACGTGTTTTTGTCCCTAGCGAGCGAAGCGAGTGTTAATGCGTTTGTTATGCGCTTGGTAGCGCGGGCACCGAAGCCGGAAACTCAAAGATAAACTTTAAAAGCATTTCAGAAAATGTAACTAATTCAGTTGCATCATCTCTATTCATTAGACTTATTTCATGAGTTGCTTCATTTCCCTTTTTACGGATGTGGTCAACCCAGCCTCTACCATTTGGTGGGACAAAGCCATTTTCAGCTAAGAAATCAACATACTCAATAAATCTTAGGTTCTCCTTAGCTCCTTGAGAAACTGCGATATTCATAAGTAATTTTCGGCTTATTAAAACAGATGCAGTATATGCTGATATAGAAATACAGTTTCGCGCTTCTTGATAGAGTGCATTTACATCTTCCGGAACACTATCAACATTGTTTCCAGGCGAAATGTCTGGCAATTTTTTTAAGCCATGGAAAAATGTCGGTTTACTGCAATGTGGGCAAATTCTAATTCTAGCGTCCAATCCATCTATACGGTTGTTATTAAAAAAGCCTATTTCTGACGCTACCCTGTTATTGCAAAAGCCGCATTCGAATGAAAGTGACTCAATCTTCGTAGTATTATTCCAGCCGTTTGACATTATCTATCCTTTTCCATGTAGCGCATAACACCCCGCTTAGGGGCGCAAACACGTGGGCTAAAATCAGAGCGAAGCGACACAGCCCACGTGTTTGTGTCCCAGCGAGCTTGCGAGCGACTACAGCGGATTGTTAGTTCCAATGCTAGATACTTCCGCTTGTGTGATCGCGAAATTTTGAAGCCGGTCCAAGCTAACCTTTGATGTTGTAACTGCTGCAATAAAACATGCCGGTGCAAGAATTAATGTTAACGGATGAAACCCAAAAAGATAAATTGCTGCACAATGTAGGACTACCGCAAGAATGCCAGCAAAGATACGAGGTTTAACATTAAATGGGCGCCCTACGAAACGCGCAAATAAACCTATAACCATTGATGGTATAAAGAGGAAAATGGCGAGAACACCACCTAACGTTGTGAAAAAAGCATATATAGCGAACGCCGGAATGCATCCAGCTAATGCGCCCAGTATTGTGAGAGTAACGCTCTCATTTTTAACTAATTCAGCGTACGCTTTTTCTGACTCTTCTTGAGAAAACATAAATTTCCCTCCTTGGAACTAACTACTAAATAGACACCAACACGGTGTGATCAACCACCCCACATTGGTGTAATTGTCTGTTTTCATTTCTCCAGAATATCTTAGAAGCCCCACCTTTAAAAGGTTGTGCGCTTTTGGTGCATTTTCGCGGGAGCAAAATGCACCGTTTGTGAAGTGAGATGTGAAATGGTGTAAAACCATCCCTCCAGCCAGTTTTCATGACTCTCACATATTCTTAAGCTGTTTTTATTTTGATAAGCATTATGAAATCAAAGTTTCTACGGGAAGTGTATGAATTTATGTTGTCGAGAGGCTACGCCAAAAGAACCATAGAAACGTATTTAACGTGGGTTACTGACTTTATCCGGTACCACAACTACGCCCGGCCTCAGGAGATGGACGCTCAGCATGTTGAGAGTTATCTGACTTATTTAGCTATTCAAAAGCAGTGTGCGAAAAGCACTCAGGCAATCGCCCTGAACGCGCTGCTCTTTCTTTATAACAAATATCTTGATTTGCCGTTGCCGGAAGACATGAGCTTTTTGAACAGTAAACGGGAGCGTAAGCTACCCGTGGTACTGACGCAATCCGAAATCCAGGCCTTACTCGGGCGTGTAAGTGCACAACACTATCTTGCAGTTGCTCTGCTTTATGGTAGCGGTCTGCGACTTATGGAATGCGTTAGGTTACGCACTGGCGATATCGACTTTGATTATAAATGTTTGAGGGTATGGTTCGGTAAAGGAGGAAAACATCGCATCGTCACGCTCTCAGAATCTCTCATTCCGTTACTGACGTCACAAATCGGGCAAGTCGACCAGTTATTGTCCCGGGATTTGACTGTACCGGAATTTTCCGGAGCCTGGATCCCGCAGGGTCTCCGTAAAAAATATCATTCGAGAAATAAAACGCTGGAGTGGCAGTATTTATTCCCTTCCAGGCGTCTTTCAGTTGACCCCGAAACTAAACTGTTACGACGTCACCATATTGATGAAAAGCAGTTGCAGCGCAATGTAAAACGGGCAAGTCACGAGGCGGGCATAAAGAAACACGTTACGCCGCACACATTAAGGCATTCATTTGCCACGCACCTGTTAGCGGCCGGGGCTGATATCAGAACTGTCCAGCATCAACTGGGGCATTCCGATGTGCGAACAACACAAATCTATACGCATGTGCTGCAACAAGGAGGAAATGGCGTGATCAGTCCTCTGTCACGCCTTACTTTATAGAATGAAGTGAGCACTTCCGGCAGTGCAAAACCTGCCGTCCGGTCAGGAGATGATGATGCGCTTGTAGGCCAGCAGGGAGCCGTCGTCATTTTGTTCGAGGTTGAACACATACTCGTTGTAATCACTGCCGAATACTGTGTCGTTGGTCAGGTATGTGTCTGGCGCACCGTGATCAATATAATCAGAATGGCTGGTACAGATATCTGTGCAGAAATCATCATCAAAGCCAAACTGGGAAATCAGCTCGTCGTTGTTATTATTCTTCACTCTGAAGTGAATGTGAATGGCACGGCTGGCATACCAGCCCGGGAAGCAGGTCTTAAAGTTCACACGGCCACTGCTGTCTGTTACTGCAATGCCCCGGAACCAGCGCGATTGCAGCGCTTCACTGTCGTTCCCTGTACAAAAAGAAGAATTGAACCCGTTGGTGTCACTGCTTCCTGTCGTATCGCCGGAATAAATGCCTTCCACATCGCAGTGCCACACTTCTATTTCATAGCCTGACAGCGGATTACATTGTTCGTCTATGAGTTGCAGGCATAACTGCATGGGCAAACCGGTTTGACCTTCTGAGATATCATCAAGATAGTCAGAGTCGAAATAGCATGGACCTTCCGTTTGTTGTCCGGTCAGTTCAACAGAGCAGGTACTGCTGTTTTCAAAAATGCTGTCAGCGGGGAAATCCGCTGTCATTGAATCTGTACCGCCACTCAACCAGCTGCCGTTATCAGCCACAGGCGTTGTCGTCGTGCCTGTGCCGCTGCTGCCGGAAGAAGAACCGGTTGATGTACTGCCTGTTGACGTACTGGTTGAAGTCGAGCTGCTACCGCCGCTGCCACCGCAACCGGTGAGCATGATCACCGGTGTCGCTACTGCCAGTGAAGCCAGAGATTTAAGGGTTTTGCGTCGTCCGTCAAAGAGGATTGGTTTGGTCATGTTTTTGCCTGCCTGAATAAAATGCATGAAATATAATATGCACCTTCGACGTCAATGGCCCGTAAACGTCACAAGCTTTACTTATTATTTACATAACAAAACGATTCTGCTTCATAGCCGGATAAACCAGTTCTTCCGGTACATACACCATACCGGCAAAAACATCACACAGAGAAAGCTTACTGCAAACAGCAAAGAAGCATTAAAAGGTGAAAAGTAAGGCAGGAATACAGACTGGTAAAGCGCAGCTTTCAGGGAGCCGGAGCCCGCCGGAATCATGAAAAGCAGCCGCGCAGCAATACCGGATAACATGAAAAATACAATACTGTTTGCACCTGCGATAATAAAGGGCTGCGCCCAGCGTTGATAACCGCGCAAGTCTGTAATCCAGTGCAACAACGCTAAACACCCCATTGCGCAGCCTGCCGTTAATGCCGTAAAGCCCGGTGACCAGAGCGCTTTATTCACCGGCACCCACAGCGCCATGACGCCCCCGGCCAGAATGAGAATGATGCCGGCACCGGCCATTTTAAGTGCAGGCATTTCCGCTTCCCGTTGTAAGAACAGGCCACACATTACGCCGCAGAGACAGGTGGATATTGCAGGCATGGTGCTTAGCAAACCTTCCGGATCGAAGGGAAATGGTATTGCCGTTGAATAGTAAACATGATGCTTTCCCAACACGCCGGCATCTATCCATGCTGCGAGACTGTTGCCGTATGCCCATTGCCCCTGATATACGTTGCCGGCTGTATCTGCATAGGGAATAAACGTCATCGCCGCCCAGTACGCCGCCACCAGCAACACCGCGGCAAACAGCAGTCCGCTAATTCGCAAGCACATCGCCAGTATTGCAGTAAAAAAGTAAACCAGTGCCAGCCGTTGCAGAACCCCCATCACCCGGATATTTTCCAGCCGGTCCCGGACCCAGTCGAAATCCGGATTGTAAGGGTTGTAGTAAAACAGCGCGAGGAACAAGCCACATAAGAACAGCAATACACTGCGTTTCAGTATTCTTGCCAGCATTACTCCGGCTGAACCGCCTTGCTGACGATAAGAAGAAAAAGGGATTGCCACGCCCATGACGAAAATAAAGAAAGGAAACACCAGATCTGTCGGTGTCAGTCCATGCCATTGTGCATGCAATAAAGGCCAGTAAACGGTTTGCCAGCTTCCGGGATTATTCACCAGAACCATTAACACAATGGTAAGCCCCCGCAGTACGTCCAGGGAAATCAATCTCTTCATTGGCTATTCTTTAAGTTCGACATTAAATGATACACACCCGCCATTGGAATATTTTATTATTTACTTAGGAAATAATTGTGATAATTTGGTTATTTCATGCAGCATTAACCGGTAATAACATGTCACTCTTATCCCGACACTTTCCCTTTCTGGTCGCTACCTGCGCGGTTGCCACACTGATTGGCTGCGCCGGCGGTTACACCAGTATGCCATCGAAAAATGCCGGTGAACGGGTGAAAGTGCTTGTTATGCACTTTACCGCGATAGATTACCAGAAAAGTGTGCATGCTCTGGTGGATGAAGGCGGGCTAAGTTCGCATTACCTGGTCACCGATCCGTCTGACCCCACGTTTCCGGGTGATGATGCATCTGTGCTGCAGCTTGTGCCTGAATCGAAACGCGCCTGGCATGCCGGCAAAGGTGAGTGGCAAACGCGTAACCATTTGAATGATACATCCATCGGCATTGAGATTGTGAATGTACCTGAATGTCAGCGGGATAATGAGACAGCGGCCAGCCGGTCAGAACATGGCAGCAACCGTCTTTGTGTATTTCCTGATTATCACCCGGAACAAATTCAGGTGCTCATTGCGCTGGCAAAAGACATACTCGCCCGCAACCCTGACATTTCTCCCACCGCTGTTGTTGGCCATGCAGATATAGCATTTAACAGAAAAAATGACCCGGGCCCGCGTTTTCCATGGTATCAGCTGTATCTGGAAGGGATAGGCGCCTGGTATGACACCGGTACATTAACGACATACTGGCAACGCTTTAACCGCGCCCTGCCCTCTGCTTCTTTAACGCAGGCTGCGCTGCGCACTTACGGATACGGCGTGGTGGAAACCGGCACACTGGATGAGCAAACCATCAATGCGTTGTCGGCGTTCCAGATGCACTTTGTGCAGGATAGCGTAACCGGCGCGATTAACAGCCGCACAGCAGCCGCATTGTTCGCTTTGCTGGATAAGTATTTTCCGCAAAAGGTCAAGGCGCTGAATACCCGCTACGCCCGTGAAACGGCACTGAAAGCCGCACCTGCTGAAGAGAAGCGTCGTCAGTCAGGGCAAATTGATAGTGATTTCCCCCAACAAGAGCGTTCCAGCCGGGAAGAGGTAAACGACAAGATCGCGTTTAAAGCGTACAAAGGACGGGGCGAAATTTTACTGACGCCAGTCACAACCATCAACGCCACGGTGAAGGTAAATGGCGAAATCCTGAACATTGCCTCTCCCCTGGAGGCCGGTCATACCTACAGTTATTCTCTGAAAAAGCGTACACACAACGGTACAAACACCCTTGAGGTGCAAAGTGATTCAGAAAGTGACGCTTTGCACGTCACCATTCCCTGGCCTGCGTTGACTGATGAAACGCAAAAATGGCAACAAGCCTTCAGACCAGTCGATGCGTTAATTCAGCAGGACATTGAGGATGGCTTTCCCGGAGCCGTATTACTGGTTATCAAAGACGGCGCTGTGATTAAACGTACTGCCTATGGCAATGCTCTGCTTTACGATGAAACAGGCACCCGCCTCGCAAAGCCGGAGCCGGTGACACCGGACACGCTGTTTGATGTGGCCTCTAACACGAAAATGTTTGCTACTAACCTGGCACTGATGAAACTGGTGTCTGAGGGGAAATTGAGTATTGATGCGCCGGTGTATCAGTACCTGCCGGAGTACGCCGGCGGTGGCCGTGAAGCCCGTACTGTCAGAGACTTACTGAGTCATCAGTCCGGCTACGGGCCTGAGGTGCGTTTTTTTGCCCCCGGCGAGCGCTACGGTGAGTCTTTCCGCTCACGGGATAAATCACATACATCAACCTTATTAACCACTGCGGTACCTTTTCAGATAAGCAAAGGCGCGCAGGCTACGTACAGTGACACCAACTTTATGCTGCTGGGACTGCTGGTTGAGCGGATAACAGGCATGTCTCTCGACCGGTATTGTGAGCAGTTCATTTACGGCCCGCTTCAGCTTAATCATACGGTGTTTAATCCGCTGAAAAAAGGGTTTGCCCCCAGTCAGATTGCCGCTACAGAAATAAATGGCAATACACGCAGTCACAATATCGATTTCCCCGGCATCCGCACGTACACGCTGCGTGGAGAAGTGCATGACGAAAAGGCCTGGTACAGCATGGGCGGTGTATCAGGGCATGCAGGCCTATTCTCCACAGTGGATGATTTTGCCGTGCTGATGCAAACCTTATTGAATGGCGGTGGCTACGGACAGGTTGCACTGACCGACCAGGACACTATTTCACTGTTTACCGCTCCTTCACCGTTGAATCCCGGTTTCGGACTTGGCTGGCGCAGGGGCAGCAACGGCAGTAACCGCTGGCACTTCGGCCCTTATGCCAGTTCACAAGCTTTTGGTCATACCGGCTGGACCGGCACAGCCACGGTTATCGACCCGGCGCAGGATCTCGGTATTGTGCTGTTTACCAACGCCAGACATACACCGGTTGAGAAACAGAGTACCGGCAACCTGCAATTTGCCGGCAGTGAATTTGAAACCGCAAAATATGGCAGTGTGATAACCCGGGTTTACGAAGCAATACTCAATCACTGAGGTAAAAGTACTGGCAGAACCGGTCAGTTCTCAGTTAGGCTATCGCCACGCTTTTTTATAAAGCGTCACACTGCCCCGCGGAACACAGCGCACTGAATATCAGCGCCTGATTTGCGATCAATCATTAGAATAAAAGCAGGAACATTTTTCATGGATTGGGTTTCAATTATCCCGCCTCTCGTCGCCATTTTTGTGGTGTTCTGGAAAAAAGAAGTCATTATGGCCTTGTTACTGGCCGTTCTCTCATCAGAAGCGTTGATTTTATTGAGTGTGACCGGTGACGGCGTATTGCTGGCGCCGGTGAATGCTATCGAAAGAACCATCGACGTTGCCGTCAGTCCGGGCAATACCCGGATCCTTATCTTCTCTATTCTGGTGGGGGCGCTGTTAGCCTATATCCGCGACTCAGGCGGTGTCACGGCTACCGTAAATTGGCTTACGGGCAAAGGTATTGCCAGAAGTAAACGGCAGGTTGGCAGCCTGACGATGCTCACCGGTGTTGCTGTATTTATCGAGTCCAATTTAAGTGTACTCACCGCCGGCATATTCGCCCGGGGTTTATTTGATAAATTCAAAATGAGCCGGGCTCGCCTGGCCTACATCATCGACAGTACCAGCGCGCCGGTTTGTATTCTTATCTTACTGAACGGATGGGGCGCATTCGTCCTTGGCCTGCTGGATGGTTACGAGCTGGAGCAGTCTTCCGCCAGTATCTTGTGGGGCACAGTACCGCTGAATTTCTACGCCCTTATCACTCTGGCGATTGTGGTGTACACCATAGTGAAAGACAAAGTGCACGGTCCGATGGCAAAAGAAGATGCCGCCATGACTCACACCGGTACTGTCATTGAGTCAGAACCGGCAACCAAAGTACGCTTTATGGTGGTGCCGCTGGTGCTCATGGTTGTCAGTATGGTTGGCTTTATGTTGTGGACCGGTGATGGCGTGCTGGCTAACGGCAGTGGCAGCAAATCTGTGTTGTACGCCACTATTCTTGCTACCGTTGTCGCGTACTTCCTGTTAATTCTGCATAAGCGTTTTACCCACCACGAAGCCGTAGAAATTGGCTTTAAAGGGATGGGCGAACTGCTCCCGCTGGTGTCCATTGTATTACTTTCCATGACACTGGGTGCCAGCTTAAAAGTACTCGGCACCGGCGTTTTTGTTGCCGGATTTGTGGGTGAGTACCTGCCTCTGGTATTAATTGTTCCCATGCTGTTTCTGGCCGGCGCGGTCATGTCGTTTACCACCGGCACGAGTTGGGGCACGTTTGCGATTTTGATCCCCATCGGCGTTCCGTTGATCCAGTCATTAGGACTGCCACCCTCTCTGGTCATTGCCGCTATTCTGGGCGGCGGCGTATTTGGTGATCATTGCTCCCCTATTTCCGATACCTCAGCGGTATCGTCTATCGCGGCCGGGTGCGACCTGTTAACGCACATCCGTACCCAGCTTCCCTATGCACTTACCGCTGGCGGACTGACACTCGTTGCCTATGTCATCGCCAGCATCATTATGATTGGATAGCCATTATGCGAATACTTTTACTCTCGCTATTTTTGTTTGTGGCGGCAGGATGCTCCGGTGAAAAACCAACGGTATCTGCACCGGCCCCGGAAGTTGAAACCAGCCAGCAGGCGGTGTCTATGCCTGATACCTTTGCTGCCGATGCTGCCATGGCAGTATTAAACGAAGGCGGTAACGCGGTTGATGCGGCCATCACGGCGCAATTTGTGCTGGCAGTGACCTTCCCCGAAGCGGGTAACATCGGTGGCGGTGGTTTCATGACCATCTTTTTCGACGATGAAGCAGCCTTTATGGATTACCGTGAAATGGCTCCGGCGGCAGCCCACCGTGATATGTACCTCGATGAAAACGGTGACGTGAAAACCCTGGAATCGCTGTTTGGTGCAAAAGCCTCCGGTGTACCCGGTTCAGTTGCCGGCATGTGGGCAGCACATCAGCGCTACGGTAAATTACCCTGGAACCGTCTGGTGCAGCCTGCTGTAGACCTGGCAGAAAAAGGGTTTAATGTGCCGGCAAAACTGGCTGACCATATTACCCGCTACATGGCCAGACAGGAAAAAGAAGGGATCACCAGCAACTTTGGCGACTATTTCGGTGACGCCCGCACTGCAGATGTGCTGTTTAAACAACCTGAGTTAGCCGCAGCGCTGACACGCATTCGTGACGAAGGTGAAAAAGGCTTTTACGAGGGCGAGACCGCCCGCATTATTGCCGGTTTTATGGCCGAAAACGGTGGACTGGTCACAGAAGAGGATTTACAGGGTTACGAAGCCAAATGGCGGGCACCGATTGTTTATCCCTGGCAGGATTACAAACTTATCACTGCACCACCTCCCAGCTCTGGCGGTGTGGCTGTTGCCCAGTGGATCAGTATGCTCAATGAAGTACTGAAAAATCAGTCTCTGCCTGCACAAAACAGTAAAGAGTATATTCATCTGATGTCTGAAATCGGTAAACGTGTGTTTGCTGACCGCGCCGAATACATGGGCGACCCCGACTTTGTCGATGTGCCTGTAAAAGCGTTATTAGAACCGGCCTACATTACTGCCCGTGCCGGAGAAGTGGATCCTGAAGCCATTTCAGTGACAGAAGACGTGAAACCCGGCTTATATGAAAGTCCGGACACCACCCATTTCTCGGTTATGGACAAATGGGGCAATGCGGTAGCGAATACCACTACCATTAACCTGTCCTTTGGCAGTGGCGTGGTGGTAGAAGGTGCCGGCTTCCTGCTGAACGACGAAATGGACGATTTCAGTGCTAAGGCCGGCGTGCCTAATTTCTTTGGTGCCATCGGCGGTACCGCTAACGAAATCCAGCCGGGTAAGCGCATGCTGTCTTCCATGACACCCACCATTGTGCTGAAAGGCGATAAAGTAAAACTGGTCACCGGCTCACCGGGCGGTACCACGATTATTTCTTCAGTGGCACAGTCCATACTGAACGCGCTGTTTTTCGATATGACAGCAGATGAGTCAGCAAACAGCCCCCGCTTCCATCATCAGCTCTGGCCAAAGGACACCATTGCGTATCATGCAAGCATGCCGGCAGACGTTGTAAAGGCGCTTGAAGCAATGGGCTACACCATGAAGGAAAGTAACTTTGGCGATGTTCACCTGATCAAGCGTACTGAAACAGGCCTGGATGCAGCCTCTGAAGCCAGAGGACGCGGTAAGGCAATTGTTGAAGAAGTGGAATTGTAATCAGCTTACACGGGCTCAGCGGCCCGGTTAATGAAGCGCAGCACAACGCTGCGCTTTTTTATGCCTGTTACACAGCGAACAACTGAGAAAGCGATTTAAACGCCTTGAACTCCAGCGCATTGCCTGCAGGATCATGAAAAAACATGGTCGCTTGTTCGCCGGGTTCCCCTTTAAAGCGCACGTAAGGCTCTATAACAAACGACATATCTGCCGCTTTTAACCGTTCAGCCAGTTTGTGCCAGTCTGCCATATCCAGCACCACACCGAAATGCGGCACCGGAACAGCGTGACTGTCTACTTCATTGTGCTGTGGTGCAGAGGGCATGGCATCAACGCAATGAGTTACCAGTTGATGGCCATAGAAGTTCCAGTCAATCCAGCGGGTGTCACTGCGCCCGCGTTCGCAGCCCAGTAAGTCTCCGTAAAACGCAGCAGCAGCGGCTAAATCGTCAACGGGAATCGCAAGATGAAACGGTTGAGGCATGTGCTCTCCTTTATAATAATTTTTTCAACAGCCATAATTTTAATCGGGAATACGGGGCGTAACGTACCGCTACGTCAAACTTCGAGGCTCTTACCATCACTGATTTAAGATGACTGAACGTATCAAAGCCATATTGTCCGTGATAGCGCCCCATACCACTGCTACCGACCCCGCCAAAAGGCAAGTTTGCATTGGTCATAAACATCATCGTGTCGTTCACACACACGCTGCCTGCACTGGTTTGCGTAAGTACTTTGTCACGAAGGCCGTGATCTTCACTGAACAGATACAGCGCCAGAGGTTTTGCCCGCCCGCGGATAAAGCCAATGCTGTCTTCTATGTTCTCCAGTTCGATGACCGGCAACACCGGGCCGAAGATTTCTTCCTGCATCAGCGTGCTGTCTGCCGGAGGATTTAACACCACAGCCGGGGCCAGCTTGCGTTTCCCGTCGTCCCGTTCGCCACCAATACGGCATTGCAGATCCGCAATGAGCTGACACAGTCTTTCGTAATGACGGGTATTGACGATATGCCCGTAATCTTTGCTTTGCAAAGGTTCAGGCCCGTACTGCTTAGTGATTTCCCGTTCAAGGGCGGCTAGAAACGCCTCAGCAAACCCTTTTTCAATCAGGATATAGTCCGGGGCGATGCAGGTCTGGCCGCAGTTCATCCACTTACCCCACACTATCCGCCTGGCGGTGACGTCCAGTCTGCAACTGGCGTCAACAATACAGGGGCTCTTCCCGCCAAGCTCCAGGGTAACCGGCGTAAGGTGTTTCGCTGCTGCAGACATTACAATTTTGCCCACCGCTTCGCCACCGGTATAAAAGATGTGGTCGAAAGGCAGGGTTAATAAAGCCTGTGTCTCCTCTTTAGCCCCTTCAACAATCGCCACCGCGTCTTCTTCCAGATACTGAGGCAGCAAGCTGGCCATTAATGCTGATGATGCAGGGGCAAGTTCTGACGGTTTAATAATGGCACAATTACCCGCTGCCAGTGCCGCAATCAGCGGCGCTAAAAGCAATTGCACAGGATAATTCCACGCCCCGATGATCAGCACAACACCCAACGGCTCCGGTTGCAGATAACTGCGGGCCGGCTGGGCCGCCAGGGGCGTAGATACGTGACGTAAATCTGCCCAGCTGTCGATATGTTTGAGTGTGTGCTTGAGGTCAGAGAGTAAAAAGCCGGTTTCCGAAGTACGGGCTTCTGTTTCACATTTGCCTAAATCCTGATTCAGGGCGCGGTGAATGTCTTGCTCATGGGTAACGAGCATGGTCTTAAGGGCCAGCAACTGCTGTTTGCGCCAGCTGATATCACGGGTTTTATTGGTGAAAAAGGTGCTTCGCAGCGCAGCGAACGTTGCAGCGTAATTCCCCGCCTCCTTAGAGGGCGCATTACCGGTATCAGTTACAACTTGCATTGATTCACTCCCCTGTTCAGCATTCAGTGGTTTACTTTACCGACAAAAAAGCCTGCTCGGAAGCAGGCTTTTCAGGTATTTATCTTTTTGCTTACGCGTCGTAAGGATGACGTAACACGATAGTTTCGTTACGGTCAGGCCCCGTTGATACGATATCAACAGGCACGCCGGTAATGGCTTCAAGGCGTGCGATATAATTGCGCGCTTCCTGAGGTAACTTATCGAAATCAGTGACGCCGAAAGTTGTCTCTTTCCAGCCCGGCATTTCTTCGTAAACCGGAGTAACCAGGTCGTAGCCATCAGCAGCCATAGGCGGAACGTCTTTCACGTTACCGTCTGCGTCTTTATAACCTACACAGATTTGCAGAGTTTCCAGACCATCCAGTACGTCCAGCTTGGTTAAGCAGAAACCGGTGATTGAGTTAATTTGCACAGCGCGTTTCATCGCAACGGCATCGAACCAGCCGGTACGACGCTTACGGCCAGTGGTCGCACCGAACTCATGACCTTTTACGCCCAGATGCTCACCGACATCGCAAGCCAGTTCTGTAGGGAAAGGACCGGAACCAACACGGGTTGTGTACGCTTTAACAATACCTAATACATAATCCAGGTTCAGCGGGCCAAAACCGGCACCGGTAGCAACGCCGCCTACTGTGGTATTAGATGACGTAACGTAAGGGTATGTACCGTGGTCAATATCCAGCAGTGTACCTTGCGCACCTTCAAACATAATTGGCAAACCCGCTTTGTGGGCTTTGTCCAGTTCGTCGGTTACGTCAACAACCATGGCTTTCAGGATATCTGCCACAGCCAGCGCCTGCTTGAGGGTTTCATCGAAATCCACTGCCGGCTCTTTGTAGTATTGCGTCAACGTGAAATTATGTACGTCCAGTACTTCTTTCAGTTTTGCCGCGAAATCTTCAGGGTTGAACAGATCGCCAACGCGCAGACCACGACGTGACACTTTATCTTCGTAAGCCGGACCGATGCCACGACCGGTTGTACCGATTGCTTTGCTGCCACGGGCCTTTTCGCGGGCCACGTCCAGTGCAATGTGATAAGGCAGGATAAGCGGGCAGGCTTCACTAATTTTTAAACGTTCCCGCACAGGCACACCACGTTCTTCCAACATGGTGATTTCTTTCATCAGTGCTTCCGGGCTTAATACCACGCCGTTACCAATGATGCAGGTAACGTTGTCACGCAGAATACCGGACGGGATTAAGTGGAGGACGGTTTTCTCACCGTCGATTACCAGTGTGTGACCGGCATTGTGACCGCCCTGATAGCGAACCACGTATTTTGCGCGATCTGTTAACAGGTCTACGACCTTACCTTTACCCTCGTCACCCCATTGAGTGCCGAGTACCACAACGTTCTTTGCCATGAATCTAGTGTGTAAAAAAATTAGGCGGGGATTCTACCAAAGATTGCGACCTTTGATCATCTGTTTTATGCGCAAAAATAAGACAGACATGGTCTGAGCCATATTATTTTTTTATAAATTAACAATTGTTCAACGGGATAGATACACCAGGCTGACAACGCCAATCACCACCAGCACTCCTCCGACTTGTCTTAGACTATTGCTCGATTGCTGGCTCACAGAAAGCAGGTATAATCGCCAACGGTCAGGCATGATTAACGGTCCAAGCCCTTCAACAATGCAAACAATAGCCAGTGCCGGCCATAACCAGTCCATGCATTTCTCCTCATTAAGTTTGTTTTGGTTGCTGATGCACAACCCTGATGACGCCTGATCTTTTGACCGGAGACAACGTTAACACATTTGACCAGTTATATTTTGTCACAAAACCTCAAAATATCTGCTATATCAATACTGTAGTTATGCATTAAAGGATAACCAATGAGATTTCCTCTTCAGGGACACTATGCAATCGACGTTTCAGGTAACCTGCTTGAAGTGTTTGCAACGGGTGCCTGGAATAAAGCCACAGCAGAGGCCATGACAGAGGATATTCACCGGATGGCGCAAGGGTTTAACAATGAACCCTGGGGAGCCATAATGGACGGTCGCCGCTGGGTATTGTCTACACCTGAATGTCAGAATGTGCTGGCAAGGGGAATAAAGAAGAACATCACCATGGGTCTGACGCGATCTGCCTATGTGCTTGATGCGGGCATGGTGAAGCGGGCTCAAATTGAACGAACCCATCCACACCTGCGGGAAGACATTCGCGGAACAAATTACGAACGGGCTTACTTTTCCAGCTACTTCGAAGCGTTGTGCTGGCTTGCTGAAGGCGGTTTTACACCCTACCCGCAGCAACCCCCGCAGTCAGACAACGATTAATAGAGCAGGCTGTAAACCTTCCGGCGGTACTCAGATTTCAGGCTGTCACCATCCGGCAATGCATTAATCATATCCAGCATCAACTTTTTCGCTTCACCGAAATTCAAATCTGTCTTTAGCACATTCAATAACAATGCTAATGCTTCGGCAGATTTATGGGCCTGCTGTAACTGCACCGCTAATTCCACTTTCAATTGCAGATTGTCGGGTTCAGCTTCTACCTGTGCGGTTAACTGCTGAATTTCCGGAGACTCAGCGGCCTGTTCTGCCAGTTCAACTTTACCGGTCAGCGTTTGATAGCGACTATCCTGATCGACCAGAGTAATCGTTGCCAGCAGCGCCTTTGCAGCATCCACCGAACCGGTTTCCACCAGGCAATCGATGTACATATAACGGGCGTTAATATTCCCTTCGTTCATTTCAAAGGCTTGTTTGGCAAACGGGAATGCCGTTGCATAATCACCTTCGTAAATGGCTTCACCGGCTTTCGCCAGTAATTCATCTTCCGGGTTTGGCAGGTACTTACTCAGGAACTCGCGGATCTGGTCTTCGCCCTGAACGCCGGCAAAGCCGTCCACCGGCTGGCCGTCTTTCACTACCATGACCGTGGGGAGACTGCGAATACCGAACTGCGCCGCGACTTCCTGCTGCTGGTCACAATCGACGCGTGCAAGAATTAAATTATCACCGAATTCAGACGCGATCTTTGCCAGTATGGGAGAAACACTTTTCGACTCCTCGCTCCATTCTGCCCAAAAATCCACAAGTACCACTTTTTCCCGTGAATCCATCAGAATGACCTGCTGAAAATTCTCCGGAGTGATATCAACGGTATTGTTCGCAACTAAATTATCCATGCGTATTTGCCTGTTCTGAATATTTGCTCAATGATATGGGTGCGTTAGCTGCAAAAGCAAGACTGACAACCATACAGTTCAGCGTTACACTGACTGCCACGACTTTTAAGGAACGATTTATTCTTACTATGCTCCCCCAATTGAAAATTCTGATCATTGAAGACTCAGCAGAGCTGCTGGAGCAGCTTTCCACCAGCATCCGTTCCACCACCGAGCTGTTCGACAGGCCAGACATTGAGATCACGGTCGTTGAAGCCAGCTCTGTCGCCACAGCCCTGGACTCCGTTCACAACGACGGAGAAATTCAGGCCGTGGTATTCAGTTGGGATACCGAAGTCAGGCAGTTTGAAATCGGTGGCGAAGGCAAAGGGAAAGTAGACAACAATGCGGTGGTCATCAAGGCCATCAAAGCCATCCGCCCGGAATTACCGGTTTATGTGCTGGGTGATGCTATTAAGGGACTGGATATTGTTAACCAGGCCAGCGGCATGGAGTCGTTTTTCTACCGCAACGATATTATCTCCGATCCGGAATCGATCCTCGGCTACATCATTAACGACTTTGACGACCGCAATGAAACGCCATTCTGGACTGCCTACAAAGAGTATGTACTGGAAGCCAACGACTCCTGGCATACGCCGGGTCACAGTGGCGGTGCCAGCTTCCGTAACTCGCCTTATATCAGTGATTTTTACCGTTTCTTCGGCCGCAATGTGTTTGTCAGCGACCTGTCGGTAAGCGTTGACTCGCTGGGTTCTTTATCTGACGGTACCCATGCCATTGGCCGTGCCCAGTCTGCACTGGCAAATACCTTTGAAGTCCGCCAGTCGTATTTTGTGACTAACGGCTCATCGACGTCCAACAAAATTATTCTGCAAACCCTGCTGCGTGAAGGCGATAAAGTGATCGCCGACCGTAACTGCCACAAATCCGTGCACTACGGCATTGTGCAGGCACGCGCAATGCCGGTGTATCTGGACAGCGTTTTTAACCCTGATTACGGCATTTTCTCACCGCCGAAACTGTCACAACTGAAAGAAGTGATTGAAGCCAACCAGGATGCAAAACTCATTGTGCTGACGGGTTGTACCTACGACGGACTGCTGACCGACCTGAAACAGGTTGTGGACCTGGGCCACCAGTACGGTATCAAAGTATTCATCGACGAAGCCTGGTTTGCGTATTCCTTATTCCACCCGCATTTCAGACCCTATTCAGCCATTCACGCCGGTGCAGACTACGTGACGCACTCGGCGCATAAAGTGGTATCAGCATTCTCTCAGGCGTCGTTCATTCACGTGAATGACCCGGATTTCGATATCGACTTCTTCAAAGAGATTTACAGCATACATACCAGCACCTCACCCAAGTATCAGTTGATTGCATCGCTGGACGTGTGCCGTCAGCAACTGGAGATGGAAGGCTACAAAATACTGAATGAGTTGCTCAGCAACGTGGCGGAACTTAAGGAGCAGGTATCGCGCTTCAGCCGCATCCGTATTCTGGAATCAAAAGATTTTGCACAGGCCTTTGACCATTTTGAAGAAGACAATATGGGTCATGATCCCCTGAAAATTCTTATCGACGTTTCAGCCTTGTCTTATTCGAACCATGAAATTCACCGCTTCCTGATGGATGAAGTGGGTCTGGAAATCGAGAAGTTCACACACAGCACGATCCTGGTTCTGCTTACCCTTGGCGGCATGCGCTCGAAGATTGTGCGCCTGTACAATGCGCTGAAGAAACTGGATGAAGGCAGTGTCAGCCTGAACCGCAGTAAGAGCCGTGCGGTGATGCCGGCGAAGATCCCGCCGATTAATCTTGTGACCTTGCCTTCAACGGCGTTTTTCAGCAAACGTGAGTCGGTTCCCTGGCAGGAAAGTGCCGGTCGTATTGCAGCGGGACTGGTAACGCCCTATCCCCCGGGCATTCCTTTGATCGTGCCGGGACAATTAATCGAGCAGGAACATATTGATTATCTGCGTTCACTGGCCAATCAGAAGCTCACCATCCAGGGCTTATACGACGGTGAATTATACGTACAGGGCGAATAGCGCTGCAGACAAAAAAGCTCACCGTCCGGTGAGCTTTTCGCTTTATAGAGTAGAGCCGGCAACAGCAGTCAGCCAGTTTACCTTGGTGATACCTTTAGCAACTTGCCTTCCGGCGTGTCGGTCAGCAAATATAAATAGCCATCAGGCCCTTCAATCACATCACGGATACGTTCGTTTCTGTCACGGAGATATTCTGTCTGCTCGCCGGGTTTTCCCCCTTCCATGTCAATGTGGCGAAGGTGCGTAAACTTGAGTGACCCCACCAGCAAATCACCTTTCCACTCAGGGAATTTGTCACCGTTGTAGAACACCATGCCGGACGGTGCGATAGACGGATCCCAGTAAACAACGGGCTGCTCCAAGCCTTCCATTTCTGTTTTGTCAGAAATAATGTCACCACTGTAATCAATACCGTAAGTGATCAGCGGCCAGCCGTAGTTGTTACCTTTGCCGAGCAAATTCACTTCATCACCGCCTTTCGGACCGTGCTCCATTGCCCAGACCTCACCGGTTTGCGGATGAACTGTCAGGCCCTGCACATTACGGTGACCGTAACTGTACACCTGCGGCGCGTCACCTTTGATGAACGGATTATCTTCCGGTACAGAACCGTCAGGCCAGATCCGCACCACCGTACCCAGATGATTACCGGTGTTCTGCGCCTCTTTCATGTACTTGTAGCGATCGCCCAGAGTGACGAACAAATGCCCCTCATTATCAAACGCTACCCGGCAGCCGAAGTGAAAACCGTTATCCACCAGCGGTGAGGCTGAAAAGATGGTTTCGACATCAGTCAGGCTGTCTCCGGCGATTTTAGCTTTGCTGACACTGCTGCTACTGCCACCTTCACCCGGTTTGCTGTAACAAAAGTAAATGGTCTGGTTGTCTGCAAAGTCAGGATCGGCGGTGATACCCAGTAATCCGCCCTGATTCACAGCAGCCACTTCCGGTACATTCTTCAGCGGGGCACTCAGGCCGGCAGTCTTGTCAAAAATACGGATGTTCCCTGCCCGTTCGGTGATCACCATTTTACCGTCAGGCAAAAAAGCCATTCCCCAGGGGTGAGAGAGGCCGGTAGTCAGTTCTTCTACATTCAGTTCTGTCGCCTGAGCAGAAAAAGCTGTGCCCAGCACAGCGGCCAGGCACAGCGATTTAGTCCATGATGTCGTCATGTTATTTTTATACCTTATTGAGGCAGCATCGCCCGTAACATCCATGCGGTTTTCTCATGTACACGCATGCGGTCTGAAACGAGGGCAGCTGAAGATTCGTCATCGGCATCCTGTGCCAGCTTCAGCACACTGCGGGATGTTTTCACAACGGCCTCATGACCGTGTGTTAACAAGCGTACCATCTCAGACGCTTCCGGCACACCCTCAACTTCTTCAATAGAAGATAGCTCAACGAATGACTTATAGGTACCCGGCGCAGCAACACCCAACGTTCTGATGCGCTCGGCAATATCATCCACAGCAGTTGCCAACTCGGTGTAATGCTCCTCGAACATCAGATGCAGTTCGCGGAATTGTGGTCCGGTGACGTTCCAGTGGAAATTATGCGTTTGCAGGTACAATGTATAAGAGTCTGCCAGCAATCTTTTCAGCCCTTCGGCAATCTCGAAACGATCGTTTTCTGAAATACCAATATCAATCTTGCTCATCGTACACTCCTTAGTGGAATAAATTGTTTTTGAATCGTTATGATTCAATAATAGCAATCGATAAAAATAAATAAAATCTATTTTTTAGATTAGTAAGTTCAATTGTTTCTATGCGTTTTTCACGGTCAGTGATCATTACCATGATGATGGTGATGCATTGTTTCCGATGCATTGACGACCGGCACTGTCACCTTCTGTTCAGACCCGTCGCTAAAATATAAGGTCATGGGAAAAGCTGAACCGGCTTCCAGTCCTGAGACTAATCCGGTCAGCATAAAGTGCGTACCGCCGGATTGCATAGCCACAGACTCTCCGGGTGCGACGGTGACCCCGTCTTGCAACTGACGCATTTTCATCATCCCGTCCTGCATGACAGTTGAATGTATTTGCACCTGTGCGGCCAGATCTTCACTGACACTGGCGCGGACAAGGGTAACCGGCTGATCTGAGTGATTCGTGATTGTGGTGTAGACAGCGGCTGTTTCAGCCATCGGAAAGGTTGCTCTTGCCTGCGTGTTTGTCAGTTCAAACTGTGATGCCGCAGACGCTGCAGAAGTTAACAACAATGCCAGTAAACAGACTGACAGTCTGAAAAGCACAGACACGTTTTCGCTCCGGTGAAAGACGTTGGTTTAACACCATCTTAGGAGAGATAACCTGATTTAGGAAGTGTGCAGTTTGATTTACTGCAAGAAAACGAAGAATTTTCAGCGGATGCAGAGAGAATGGTGCCGACTGCCGGAATCGAACTGGCGACCTACTGATTACAAGTCAGTTGCTCTACCAACTGAGCTAAGTCGGCACACTCTCTAAAGCTTGCTGCGAACAGCGGATGCGTATTCTAGCGACAGAATTTTTTCTGTCAAGACTCTATCTGCTTAAGTTTACGCGCTTCTTTTCCCAGTTTAGGAAAATACTCTGACGGTACATACTGGCCAAGCTCTTCAAGCTTACTTCCCAGTTCAGCATAGGATGCTGCCGTCACGTTAATATGGCCCATTTTGCGCTTTTCACGGACGGTTTTACCGTACCAGTGCAAATGACAGCCGGCTATCTTCAACAGATCACGGGAAAAGCTGCTGCAACCAATAATGTTAACCATGGCGCTGGGGCCGCGGGCTTCTGTATCCCCTAACGGTAAACCGGTGACTGCGCGCAGATGATTTTCAAACTGACTGGTGTCGCTGCCGCTCATCGACCAGTGGCCGGAGTTATGTACCCGCGGCGCCAGCTCATTGACCAGCAATTCATCTTTGCACTGGAACATTTCCACCGCCAGCACGCCCACATAGTTCATGCCTTCAGCCAGCACGCGGAAAATTTCTTCAGCTTTTTTCTGCAACGCTTCAGAGACGAACGGAGCCGGTGCCACAGACACATGCAGCTGCCCCTGGTGGTGCAGGTTCTCAGCCAGCGGGTACACCTTGATGTCCCCGTCTTTATCCCGCACGCCAACCAGCGACAATTCGCGATCAAAGTTCACCATGGCTTCAACCACCAGTGGCACTTTTTTAAGATCAAGATTACTCAGCGCCTGTTTGATTTCGGGAAGTTGCTCTTCGCTCATTAAACGCCACTGGCCATAACCATCGTAACCGTCACGGCTGGCTTTGATGATCAGCTTATCGCCCAGTGCCGATACGCAATCTTCCAGCTCGTCGATATACGTGACTACCTGATGGGCTGCATTGGGTACATTGAGCGCATCAAGGAGACGCTTTTCTCTGACACGATCTGCACCGACCAGGATGGCATTCATGGACGGATAGAGTTTTTCTGTTTTGCTGGCCTGCTCAAGCAGCCTTTCCGGCACGTGCTCAAATTCAACTGTCAGGGCATCTGAAGACTCTATGGCCTGCGCCAGACTGATATCCAGCGGACGCTTGCTGACAGGGTGTACAACCGTGTCATTACTGACTTCAACAGCCTGCACTTCAATACCCAGCGGACAGCCCGCAAGATACATCATTTGCGCAAGTTGACCTGCGCCGTACACCAATACTCTCATTCATCAAGCTCCAGATTACCGTTGCTCAGTACTGTATCTGTTTGTGTTTTTCTGAATGCAATGACCGCGTCCCGTACCGCTTCGTCCTGCAACGCCACAACCTGAGCAGCAAGCAAACCGGCGTTAGCGGCACCGGCATCACCAATGGCCAGTGTGCCTACAGCAACACCTTTAGGCATTTGTACGATGGATAGCAAAGAATCAATACCGTTCAGCGCTTTTGATTTCACGGGGCAGCCAAAAACAGGCAGATGGGTATGGGCAGCAATCATGCCGGGCAAATGCGCGGCTCCGCCGGCGCCGGCAATAATACAGCTGAAACCTTCGTCATGTGCAGTTTCGGCAAATTCCACCAGCAGATTAGGTGTACGGTGGGCAGAGACCACCTTTGCTTCAAATTCCACTCCGAACGATTTAAGCATCTTCGCCGCGTTTTGCATTGTCGGCCAATCAGACGTAGACCCCATGACAATAGCAACTTTAGCCATCGTGTGACTCCCCATGGTTTGAGACGTTGGTAAGACCCGCTGTTTGATGTGAAATTAATCAGGCGGATCAGAAAGCACGCGATTTTAGCATAAAATCTGATAATACCCACATTACCTGCGATGATAAGACTGTAATAAATAGATCCTTCGTTATATTTTATTACTATCAATAGTGAATTATTTATATTTGCATGAACCAGGGAGTCTTTATGCAATCTTTGACATTTCGTCTTCTGGAGGTCTTCCAGAGCATTGTCGATCACGGTTCTATCACTGCGGCATCCTCGGCGCTTTCTCTTTCTCAGCCCACCGTATCGTTACAACTCAAAAAGTTGTCCGGCATTGTAGGCATGCCGTTATTCGAACAGACATACGGCCAGTTGAAAATGACGGAAGCCGGAGAAGCCGTTTATCAGTGTGCACAGGAAGTGCTGGGCTCTCAGTCCAGACTGGAAAGTCAGATCCATGCGTTGAAAGGGGTGGAAATCGGTACCCTGAAGCTGGCAGTCGTCACGACAGCTAAATATGTGGTTCCGCCCATTTTAAGCCCGTTCTGCCGGCAACATCCTAATATTGAAGTGCGTTTCACGGTGGGCAACCGCGCGGATATTATCGAGCGCATGCGCCACAACCGGGATGACGTGTACATTTTCAGTCAGCCGCCCCAGGACGACAATCTGATCTGTACGCCATTTTTACAAAACAAGCTGGTTGTTATCGCGCCGCCTGACTATGACGGCCCGGATAACTGTGATCTAAAAGACCTCATTAATCATAAATTCTTACTACGGGAATACGGCAGCGGTACGCGTCGCGCGATTCAGGATTACACTGACAACAAAGGGTTGGTGTTCCGGAATTCCATGATTATTGAAAGTAACGAAGCGATTCGTCTTGCGGTCACATCGGGGCTGGGTCTGGCGATTCTCTCCGAACACACTCTGGCGCACACGCCGCCGGACAGTGTGAGGGTCCTCAACATCAATGATTTCCCGCTAGTAAACCACTGGCAGGCTGTAACCGTAAAACACCGTCAGATAAGCCTGGCAGCTCAGGCATTTCAGAAGGCTTTATTAAACGTGGAGTAATCACATGGCAAAAACGGGCGTAGAGAATGTCCTTGAAGAAATCGTTTCTGACGTACAGTCATTCCTGAAAAGGGATGCGTCAGCAGGCATCATTCTGATGGGAGCCACCCTTCTCGCCCTGATCATTGCCAACACGCCGCTAAATGGCGTGTATAAAGATTTTCTTGATATGAAGGTGACGGTGGCCGCCGGCAGCTTCGAAATTGACAAAGCCCTGCTGCTGTGGATTAACGATGGTCTGATGGCAGTATTCTTTTTCCATGTCGGGCTGGAACTAAAGCGGGCTGTATGTGAAGGCGGCCTGTCTGATCCTAAAAATATTGTACTGCCGGCTGCCGGTGCTGTAGGCGGCATGATTATACCGGTTGCCATATACCTTGCGCTGACTTTTGGTGCTGAAAATGCCGTGGAAGGATGGGCCATTCCGGCCGCCACAGACATCGCCTTTGCACTGGGGATCATGGCACTGCTCGGCAGCAGAGTACCCGCCAGTTTAAAAATATTCCTGGTCACGCTGGCCATCATTGATGACATCGGCGCCATTGTCATCATCGCCCTTTTCTACACAGATAATATTTCTTTATCTGCATTAATTGTAGCGGCTGTATGTTTACCCGTACTCTTCTGGATGAACCGCCGCAACGTTACCGACATTCCCCCTTATGTATTAATCGGGCTGGTACTGTGGGCAGCCATGCTTAAATCCGGCGTACATGCCACTCTGGCGGGTGTTGTTCTGGCTGCATTTATTCCGATGCGCGATAAAAAGGATCCGGAATATTCACCGGTCATTCATCTGGAGCACAGCCTGAACAGCAGTGTCAGTTTTGTCATCCTGCCCCTTTTCGCCTTTGCGAACGCCGGTATTAATTTTGGCGAGATGGAAGCAGACGCACTGACTCATCCGGTAACCCTGGGGGTATTTTTTGGTCTGGTTATCGGTAAGCAGCTTGGCGTGTTCTTATTTTCATGGCTGTCGGTGAAAATGAAGTTTGCCAATCTGCCGGAAGATTTGTCATTCAGACATATATACGGCTGTGCCCTGTTGTGTGGTGTCGGCTTTACCATGAGTCTGTTTATCGGTTCGCTGGCATTCGGCGGCTCAGAAAAGGCCTTTGATGAACGTCTGGGCATACTGGCGGGTTCACTGGTATCCGGCCTGCTTGGCTACCTGGCATTACGGTTTATTGGTAACCCGAATCAGAAATCTGCCAGAGATGTTCAGCCGCCGGTTGAGCCGTAGTGCGTCTTCCAGGTTTGCGCCAGCATGCTGAGTAATTGCCGGCGCTTAACCGGCTTACTCAGATAAGCATTCATACCGGCAGCCAGACAAGCCTGTTGATCATCCACGAAGGCATTGGCTGTCAGTGCAATCACGGGAATGCCCGCTTTCTCTGACTCAAGCCCGCGGATAGCTCGGGTTGCTTCGAACCCGTCCATTTCCGGCATCTGGCAATCCATCAACACAATGTGAAACTGCATCTGACGCACCGCTGCCACGGCCTGTTTACCGTTGGCCACACGTACGCACCGGATCCCTTTGTTTTTCAGCATGTCCACTACGATGTGGGCGTTAATATCGTTATCTTCCACCACCAGCACTTTCAGATTATCCGGAATAAACGCATCCGGCTCACTCTCTGCCTCAGGCTCCGCTTCAGCGATGTCAAAGGGGAGCGTAACGGTAAAACTGGTGCCTTCACCGGGTTCTGAAGCCACCTCTATGGTTCCGTCCATCAGTTCAACCAGCTTTCTGGTGATGGGTAAGCCAAGACCCGTGCCACCATAAAGACGGGTAGTAGACGCATCTGCCTGGGCAAACTGCTCGAAGATATGTTCCAGTTTTTCAGGGGCGATGCCGGTGCCGGTATCCTTAACGGTGAGGGTCAGCAGCCCGTTTTCAAAGCCGGCCAGAACGGTGATCTCCCCTTCTGTAGTAAATTTCACCGCGTTGCTCAGCAGGTTATTAAGCACCTGACTCAGTTTCCCCATATCACCATATAACATTTCGGGAAGTGGCGTAAGGTAGGTCATTGACGAAGTCACACCATTATTAATGGCTGCATCCTGATGAAGATGAAATGAAGCTTCCAGCACTTTTTGCAATGAAAAATTCACCGACTCGGTTTGCATTTTGCCGGCCTCAATTTTCGACCAGTCGAGAATGCTGTCGAGGATCATCAACAAATTGGAGGCAGACTGGGCAACCATGCCAATGCGCCTTGCTGCGCCCCGCGGCAGGTCTTCTTCCAGCAGATTATCGCAGGAGCCGATAATACCGTTCATTGGTGTACGGATTTCATGTGACATGTTGGCAAGAAACTGAGATTTCGCCACATTCGCAGCTTCCGCCTGTTTCACAGCAGCTTCCAGATGCAGGGTCTTTTCCTCTACCCGGGAAGCCAGTGTCCGGTTCAGTTCTGCCAGTTCAAGGTTGAGTTTGCGCTGAGATTCCCGTGAGTGTTCTAAATCATCAAAGGCACCGAACAGCCGCCGCTGCATGGAATCAAACGCTGACTCCAGACTTCGCAATTCTGTTACCGGCAAACTATCAGAAGGGACGATTCCCCGGTCCCGGTTATTAGGATCAAAGGCTTCAAACTGGCCGATAAGTTTTTTAAGGGGGCGGTTAACAACAGAAGCCAGGGCGAAGCCGGCCAGTAAACCGGTCACAGCAAATACCGCCAGCAATTCAAGCACAGTAATCAGCGATGAGTTGGTGAGTTGCAAAAAGCGCTGCCAGCTGTAAAGAATACGTACGTGCCAGCCGCTGCCCTCAATCTGCACACTTCTCACAAACCACGTTGCGTTATTAACCTTAGTCAGTGCATCGCATCCGGTGCCGCAATTGCCCAGAGGCGAAGGCATTAACGGCTGGGCACTGAGCACATCTGAGCCATACACCAGCTTTCTTTCACTGTCTTCCACCAGCAACATAAAGCCGTTGATATTACTGCTCTCGAAACGATTGAAAGATGACAGTGATAGCGACCCTTCCAGAATGCCGGTGACTTCACCGTCTGCTCCGGTTACCGGTGCGGATATGGCGACAATAGGGTCCTGCCCGAACCCCCGTCCGCGAAACGCATCTGAAAGGTACGGTGTCCCGCTGGCGACGACCTGTGAAAAATACTTACGGCCGGACACGTCAAGCATGCCTGCATCATCAGCTTTCGCCAGCAGCGTTTCAGGCCATGCATGGGTAATTTCACCCTGCGCATTGGCCGTCAGAAAGGTAAGAAAAGCCGGACTGGATTCAGCCAGCCCGCTCAGTAAACGACCGGTTTGCACTGCGTCGGGTTGTGTAGCACCGGGCACGGCAGAGAGCGTACCGGCAGCAAAATTAATCGCCCGCTGATGGGTGTCGAGAAAATCTTTTACCTGCCCGGACAAAACATGAAGCCGCTGAGCCATATAAAGCTCTATCTGACTTTTCTGACGCTGCTGATATTGATGGATAAACGAATAGCTGACGCACAGCACCGCCAAAAAGAATAACGCGCTGAAGCAATAAGCCAGCAAATATTTAAAGTTAATGTCTTTTTTGAATGTGCCGGGATGCCAGGCCAGCCGGGTAAAAAGGTAAGCCAGGTGCGCTGATAGCACCGAAGATAACAGGCAAAACCAGGTCACTGAGACGGTGGTAAACGCCGCGGTATTAAAGCCGTTTTGCTCACTCCACTGCTGAAAAGCGAGGACAAGTACCGCCAGCGAACTGTAAACCCCGATGCCGGTTTTCAGTGGTTCGCAGGGCGATTGCCGCCTTTTGCAGAGCACTAAAATAAAAGGCAGTCCGGAGCAGAGAATAACAGGCAGTGTGACACCGTGAATAAACCACACCGGCGCCACAGCCAGAACGATTCCCGGAATGGACAGCGCTGCAGGCATACGTAAAGCCATGAACACGGCAACAGGCAAACCGAATGCTGTTAAGCCGCCACTGATAAAAGGCGGAGGTATCAGGTTAAGGCCGGCACTGAACAGTACCAGCAATAACCACTTTACAGTTTCTGATGTGCGCATACCGCATGAACTCTACGCATTAAGGGAAACTGAAAAGTTTAATCAGCCTTTGCCATGTAATCCAGTGTTAAATTGGTCAGCAATTTAACACCCAGCTTCATGCCCTTGTCATCGACGTAGAAATCCGGAGTGTGGTGAGCAGGAGAATCCGCTTCCGGCACATCAAGAGGCTTACCGCCAACCCAGAGGAAAAGACCGGGGATCTGTTCCTGATAGAACGAGAAGTCTTCTGCACCGGTTACTGCTTTGGCCAGTACCGCGCCGTCTTTTCCGGCAGTACGCTGCAGCGTAGGCAACATGTCCATCGTCAGTTCAGGATCGTTATAAGTAATGGGGTAACTGTAATCCAGAGGCAGGGTCAGTTCAGCTTCAGCGCCCATGCTGTCAGCAATACCTTTAACCTTACGCTCCATCGCTTCATAAACATGTTCACGGGCAGCTTTGTCTAACGTACGGATAGTACCGACCAGTTCCACTTCACGGGGAATAATATTCGATCGGTTACCACCATGAATGGCACCCACTGTTACTACAGCAGCATCATCAATCAGCTTGATCTCACGGGACACGATGGTTTGCAGTGACATAACCATTTGCGCCGCTGTTACGATGGGATCCACACTTTTCCAAGGGTACGCTCCGTGGGCCTGCTTACCGTGGATCACAATTTTGAACGGGTCAACCGCTGCCATAGCACCGCCCGGCTTGTAGCTGACTTTGTCGATGTCCAGATTCGAGCTGATATGCAGACCGAAGATCACGTCCACGTCAGGACTCTTCAACACGCCCTCTTTCACCATCACTTCAGCACCACCCAGTTCACCCGGAGGCGCACCTTCTTCAGCGGGCTGAAAAATGAATTTCACTTTACCGCGCAGCTCATCTTTCATTTCTGTCAGAATTTTTGCAGCGCCCATCAGCATGGCCATATGAGTGTCGTGACCGCAGGCGTGCATTACCGGTACTTCTTTACCGTTATACTCACCTTTGGCTTTTGAACGCCATGGCAGCTCGTTCTCTTCCGGCACCGGCAGGCCGTCCATATCTGCCCGCAGGGCAACCACGGGTCCGGGCTTGCCACTGTCAAGCACAGCCACCACACCGGTTTTGGCAACACCGGTTTCAACCTCCAGTCCAAGAGATTTCAGGTACTTTGCAACGTATTTTGCCGTTTCAAATTCGCGGTTTGATAACTCAGGATTTTCGTGCAGATGGTGGCGCCATTTGATCACTTCAGGCTCGATTTTATCTGCCATCGCAGCCACATCAGTTTGTGCTTGTGAAAATGAAGAAAACGCCAGCATGACTGCGGCGGAGAGGAGTCGTGTGTGCATGTTAATATTCCTTATTATAAGAATATTTACCCTATCTGAATCTGCACCAATTTAAAATCAGTTTTACAACACTCCCGCCGGTATGCGGCTGAGGCGGGATAAACAACAAACAATGCGGAATCAAAAACGGCGCCATGCAGGCGCCGTTTTTCGTACCCGGGAGGATTTAGCTCTTCTGACGCTTCATCGCATCAAAGAACTCATCATTGGTTTTTGTCATCGACAGCTTGTTGATGAGGAATTCCATGGCGTCGACTTCAGACATTTCGTGAACAATCTTACGCAGGATCCACATTTTCTGCAGTTCGTCCTGGCTGGTCAGCAGCTCTTCACGACGGGTACCTGAGCGGTTGAAGTCGATAGCAGGGAATACACGTTTCTCTGCAATCTTACGGTTCAGATGCAGTTCCATGTTACCTGTACCTTTAAACTCTTCGTAGATAACTTCATCCATCTTAGAACCGGTATCAATCAGCGCTGTAGCGATGATGGTCAGGCTGCCGCCTTCCTCAACGTTACGTGCCGCACCGAAGAAACGCTTAGGTTTATGCAGAGCGTTAGCATCCACACCACCGGTCAGAACTTTACCGGATGAAGGAATAACGGTGTTGTATGCACGGGCCAGACGGGTAATGGAATCCAGCAGGATAACCACGTCTTTTTTGTGCTCAACAAGGCGTTTGGCTTTCTCGATAACCATTTCCGCAACCTGTACGTGACGGCTGGCCGGTTCATCGAAGGTTGATGCAACCACTTCACCACGAACCAGACGGTGCATCTCGGTCACTTCTTCCGGACGCTCGTCAATCAGCAGAACCATCAGTTCACACTCAGGGTGGTTTGCAGCAATAGACTGTGCGATGTTTTGCAGTAACAGGGTTTTACCGGCTTTAGGCGGTGCAACGATGAGACCACGCTGACCTCTGCCGATTGGCGACGCCAGGTCCAGAACACGGGCTGTAATATCTTCAGACGAACCATTACCCCTTTCCATACGCAAACGGTCGGCTGCATGCAGAGGCGTTAAGTTTTCGAAGAGGATTTTATTACGGGAGTTTTCTGGTTTGTCGAAGTTAACTTCGCGGATTTTCAGGAGGGCAAAGTAGCGTTCACTATCTTTGGGTGGTCTGATTTTTCCTGAAATCGTATCACCGGTGCGAAGATTGAAACGTCGAATCTGGCTGGGTGATACATAGATATCGTCGGGCCCGGCAAGATAAGAAGAATCTGCTGAGCGCAGGAAGCCAAAGCCGTCCTGCAAAATTTCGAGTACACCATCACCGAAAATGTCTTCACCGCCTTTGGCGTGATTTTTCAGGATTGAAAAGATGATGTCTTGTTTTCTGGCACGAGCCATGTTCTCCAGGCCCATCTGTTCGGCCAGGGCAACCAACTCGCTAATTGGTTTATTCTTCAGTTCGGTTAAATTCATACTGGTGGGTCTTTGTGCTTGGACTTCGCTTACGGGACGTTAGCCCCTAAATTAAAAAAATAGTTGGAATAGATGTTTGTCCGGGTCGGACTTAAGCAGAACGCTGCTCGGTTTGAGCATATATCCAAACGTTAGCACCTTAATTGAGGAGCGTCCACTTTTTTTGCCGCAATTGTTAAAAAAACTTTAATGCCCGATATTTACTTTGCACTAACCGGCACATACAGCAGCATCTGACAGACAAAGTTGTCGCACGTTCACTGATGTGAAGGTTTACATTGTCAGCTTATATAAGTGATAGCGGTAATATGCTGTTATGTCCATTACCGGTTGTTGAGATGGATCAAATTGCAGAAGAACAGAGTATAAAAAAACCTGCCGGCAGACCGGCAGGTTTTTCTGATTCGGATGTTCCGTTAACGATTAAAGGTTTTCGTTCAGGAACTCTGTCAGTTGAGTTTTTGACAGTGCGCCAACTTTTGTAGCGGCAACATTACCGTTTTTGAACAGTAGTAAAGTTGGGATGCCACGAATGCCATATTTTGGTGGCGTTTCATTATTTTCATCGACATTCAACTTACCAACTGTTAATTTGCCATCAAACTCGGTCGCAACTTCTTCGAGAATTGGTGCGATCATTTTACAAGGGCCACACCACTCGGCCCAGAAGTCAACCAGCACAGGACCAGCAGCATTGATAACATCTGCTTCAAATTTGTCGTCAGTTAACTTGATAATTTTGTCGCTCATTCTTTTCTCCAATATTTGGTCTGCTGCTGATTTGTCTCAGCTTTACCATTAGTGTTATAAGAAACCGTTTTTTAATGCAAGCACAGATAAGCTATAAGCTATGCAAACAACACATTTAACTGAAACACATTTTTCCGACTTGCCCATCAATACCAAAGTTGTTGAGGCATTGAAGTCTGCAAACTTCACTCATTGTACTCCAATCCAGGCACTTGCGTTGCCGCCCCTGCTAGAGGGACTGGATATCGCCGGTCAGGCACAAACCGGTACGGGCAAGACAATGGCATTTCTTGTCGCAACTTTCCACCATCTGTTGGAAAAAGCGCAAAATGACGCCAGTAGTCAATCCGGACCGCGCGCCATCATCATGGCACCTACCCGTGAACTTGCGGTTCAAATTTATAATGATGCCAAGCCGCTCAGCGAGCACACCGGACTGTCACTTGGTCTCATTTATGGGGGCGAAGGATACCAAAGTCAACGCGAATCGCTAGAAGAAGGGGTAGATATTATTATCGGTACGACAGGACGCATTCTTGATTACTACAAACAAGGTGTGTTCTCGCTGGATAATATTCAGGCTGCCGTACTCGATGAAGCGGATCGCATGTTCGATTTAGGCTTTATTAAAGATATCCGTTTCCTGTTCCGCAGAATGCCTGCTGCCACTGAACGCCTGAGCATGCTGTTCTCAGCAACGCTGAGCTACCGCGTACAGGAACTGGCCTATGAGCATATGAACAACCCTACTCACGTGCAGGTTGAACCGGAACGCAAAACAGCCACCCGGGTGTCTGAAGAACTGTTCTACCCGTCAGATGAAGATAAAATGCTTCTTCTGCTTACTCTGCTGGAAGAAGAATGGCCGGATAAAGCCATTGTTTTCGCAAACACCAAGAGCGGTTGTGAGCGGGTTAACGACTGGCTGGCAGCTGATGGTCACCGCGTAGGCCTTTTAAGCGGCGATGTACCGCAGAAAAAGCGTCTGTCGATCCTTGAAGACTTCACCAGGAACAATCTTGATATCCTGGTTGCCACTGACGTTGCCGCCCGTGGTCTGCACATTGATAAAGTGACCCACGTATTTAATTACGACCTGCCGGACGATGCGGAAGATTACGTTCACCGTATTGGTCGTACGGGCCGTGCCGGAGCCAGCGGTGCCGCTATCAGCTTCGCCTGTGAAAAGTACGCACAGAACCTGCCAGCGATTGAAGAATATATTCAGCATGCCATTCCTGTTACCGAATTTGACAGAACTGCATTACTGGATGATGTGACTGCACCGAAACCCCGTCGCCGGCGTACTCCGACTAACCGGAATTCGTCCCGTCGTGGAAACAGTCGCCGTAACAGCAACAATAAGAAACCGTCAAACCAGTAAAATCTATGCAGCCAGAACTTCAACATGATGCGGTTGTTCACGGCGAGTACTACGCCGCCGTGGACCTGGGTTCCAACAGTTTCCACATGGTGGTGGTGCATGTCGTGAACGGCAGTGTGCAAATCATCGGTAAAGTGAAACAGAAAGTCAGGCTGGCTGCCGGTTTAAATGACGATATGGAACTGGATGAAGTCAGCATGGAGCGTGGCTGGCAGTGTTTACAGACATTCGCCGAACGCCTGCAGGACATCCCCCGTTCCAATGTAAAAGTGGTCGCAACTGCAACACTGCGTCTGGCAGTAAATGCAGCGGATTTCATCCACAAAGCAGAATCCATTCTGGGCCACAAGCTGGAAGTCATCAGCGGTGAAGAAGAGGCGCGGCAGATTTATCTCGGGGTTGCGTATACTTCCGCGAATCAGGGCAATTCCCTGGTAATTGATATCGGCGGCGCGAGCACCGAAATTATCATCGGCAATGATATGCACCCTATCCACCTGGTCAGTCTGGATATGGGATGCGTCACGTTCATGGAACGGCACTTCCCTAAAGGCCAAATCACCCGGGCCAACTTCGATAAAGCACAACAGAAAGCCAACGCCCTTCTGGACAGCGTGGCTGATACCTTCCTGTGCTTTGACTGGCATAACTGTCTGGGCGCATCAGGTACACCACAAGCCATCACAGAAATCCTGGTCGCACAGGGGATCAGCGATGCTATCCGCCTTGATTACCTGTATAAACTGCGTGATGAATGTATCGCCTGTGGTCATATCGACAACCTGAACATCAAAGGACTGGAAGAGTCCCGCAAGCCGATTTTCCCCAGTGGCCTGGCGATTCTGATCACCCTGTTCGAGCGCCTGAAAATCCGTGATATGAATATTTCCGGCGGCGCACTGCGGGAAGGACTGATTTATGGCATGCTGGACAACCTGCAGGAAAATGACCGCCGCAGCCAGACCCTGAATCATACTATGAAGCGGTTTCACATCGACCGCCACCATGCTGAGTCAGTACGGGGACTGGCACTGCGCCTGTGTCACCAGTTATGTGCGCAAACCAGTTTGTGCCACCTTGATACTGAAGCCGTGCTGGGGGCTGCAGCAACCCTGCATGAAATCGGCCTGCATGTTGAGTTTAAAAAGCATCATGAGCATGGTGCCTACCTGCTGACGTATATCGATTTGCCCGGTTACACCAAATTACAGCGTGTGGCGATACGGGACTTGGTAAAATGTCACCGTCTCGCAATCAAGTCAGACACTTTTTCTCATTACCATGAAGAAGTAAGGCCAATGCTGGAGGGCTTGTTACGGGTGTTAAGAATTGCCGTTGTGTTGTGTCTGCGTCGTCAGAACAAGCACATTCCGGAGGTAGAACTGAAAGTGGACGGTGATGACTGGACACTGATCCTGCCGCAGGGCTGGCTGGCAGCCCACCCGCTAATTAACGCTGAGCTGGCCAACGAAACCTGGTTACAACACCGGGCGGGTTGGAAGCTGCATTGCCTGTGACCGGTATTTACCGGGCGCAATGAAACCGGCCCTGTATCAGGCCGGCATTCTCAGATGTGTCAGCGGGCGGTAGACATTCAGCCCTTAAGTAACTGCGCAGCCTGCGGCGCAAAGTAAGTCAGAATGCCATCTGCACCGGCCCGCTTAAATGCAAGCAGCGATTCCAGAATAACTTCATCTTCCTTCAACCAGCCATTAGCAAACGCCGCCTTGTGCATAGCGTATTCGCCACTTACCTGATAGGCAAAAGTCGGCACCTTCAGCTCTTCTTTACAACGACGGACAATATCCAGATACGGCATGCCGGGTTTCACCATAACCATGTCTGCCCCTTCCTGCAGATCCATGGCAATTTCGTGAATAGCTTCATCGCTGTTTGCAGGGTCCATCTGATAGGTTTTCTTGTTCCCGCCTTTAATGTTCGCAGCAGAGCCTACAGCGTCCCTGAAAGGGCCATAATAGGCTGACGCATACTTGGCAGCATAAGCCATGATACAGGTATTGTGATGGCCGTCAGCTTCAAGGGCATTGCGGATGGCACCAATTCTGCCATCCATCATGTCCGACGGAGCCACAATGTCAGCGCCGGCTTCAGCATGAGACAAGGCCTGCTTTATCAGCGCATCCACGGTAATATCATTTACCACATACCCGTCTTTGTCGATGATGCCGTCCTGTCCGTGGGAAGTAAACGGATCCAGTGCCACATCAGACATCAGCATCAGTTGCGGATAAGCGTCTTTTAACGCACGCAGTGCCTGCTGTGCCAGTCCCTGCGGATTCCACGCTTCTTTCGCACAATCAGTTTTCAGCTCCATAGGCGTAACCGGAAAAGGCGCCAGAGCGGGGATCCCAAGGTCGACCCACTTACCGGCTTCTTCCACCAATAAATCCACAGATAAACGTTCGACGCCCGGCATGGAAGGCACAGCTTCCCGCTGGTTTTTGCCCGGCAGAACAAATACAGGGTAAATCAGATCTTTTACCGTGAGCACGTGCTCTGCGACCATATCCCGCAATGCGTCCTGACTTCTGAGGCGGCGCATTCTTTTTGCCGGGAAAGGTGAAAATGTCATGATGATTCTCCAGAAAAGATTTCCGCGACAACCTGATTCCGCCCGTTTTGCTTAGCGCGGTACAACAGGCTGTCTGCGTACTTCAGTAAATCGAGTTCGTGTGCTTCACGCTGAATAACGGCACATGCAACACCGGCGCTCATCGTCAGCTGAATAACCTGCCCGTCAATTTCAACCGGCGTCTGCTCAATCATTCTGCGCATGGATTCCACGACTTGTCGGGCACCCTCAATGTCGGTGTTAGGCAAAATAATGCCAAACTCTTCACCGCCATAGCGGCATACATCGTCTGACGAACGGCGTAACTGTGATTGCAGTAAACGGGCAACGTGACAAATACAGGCATCACCCGCTGCATGTCCGTACTCGTCATTAACCGACTTGAAGTGGTCGATGTCAATCATTGCGAGGCTAAGCTCAGTTTGTTCACGACGACTGCGCCGGCTCTCTGCCAGTAAGCGTTTATCAAAGTGCCTGCGGTTACGGATCCCTGTCAGTGAGTCGATGCTGTTAAGGCGCTCCAGTTCTTCGTTGGCCTGTGATAATTCGCGCAGTGCAATTTCCAGTTCCAGGGTACGTTCCTGCACCTTGTATTCCATTTCATCGGCATACTGGCGTTGAATTTCCACCAAATCCTCCCGCGCCTGTGCAGATAGTTTTTCCTGCTCAAGGGCTTTACGGGACGATTCAAAGGCGGTTTCTTTTTGCTGGCTGTATCCAATGGCGATAATAAACGTCAACAGTAACGTTTCTACTGACGCTCCGAGCATCAGCAAATAATTGGACGGTATACTGGTGCTGAATACCCCCAGATTATCAAGGCTGGCAGATAAACCGCTGACCAGCAAAATACTCCAGGCAAAAGAATAGTACCTGGCAATGGTGTGCCCCCGCATGGCAAGCCGGATACCGATGGCCGGGGTAAAAATTACCACCAGCCCCAGCATTACCAGAAACACTTTGATAAGCCATGCATAGGGCAGAAACAGGCTGACAATGATATTTAACCCGAACAGGGCTGCCACCGCTTTCAGTGCTTTATCAATTTTCCGGCTATGGGAAGAGACTTCCAGTAAGGAGCGGGAAAACAGCATGGCAAACATAATGGCGGCATTGGCACAAATAGCGACGGCCCGTTGTTCAAACCAGCCCCACTGCGGCCACAAATACGCAAAGGCCTGACCGTTCAGAGTCGCCAGCGTCAGCGACAGCGAAATGACGTAAGCCGTATAAAGTAAAAATGTGGCACTGCGGGTGGTCAGAAAGAAGAAAAAGTTGCTTACCCCGATGGCCAGCAGGAAACCAAAGAATGCCCCCATCAGATGACTCAGGCTGGATGTATATTCGATGAATTCTGTTTTATTCCACACACGCACAGGCAATCTTACTGCCCCTGAAGTTTTCACTTTCAGCACCACATCCAGCTGTGCATAGCCCGCCGGGATGGTAAATAACATGGAGGGGTGACGTATATCCCACTCTGTAAACGACAACGCATCGCCGCCGTGGAGAGTTGCCACCGGGCCGTGCTGTTCGGGCGTAAAAAAAGAGACTTCTATGTTGTCCAGTAGCGGATAAGCCACTTCGAGTAACGCTTCTTCAGATAAAAGTGCATCACGCCTGACAGAGAAATTAAACCAGTATACACCGTCCTGCATGCCCAGATTTACCGGGTTACTCACAGGCGTCCAGTCTACTGCGGCTATTTCGGAATAACTTTGAATGGAAAAAGCAGATGCTGCTGAGGAAGTATAACGAATTTCAGAAATGCGCTGCTGTTGGTCGTCGGCGCGGATGTAGGGTTGCACAACATAAAGAAACAAGGCAACAACGGCCAGCGTTATTGCGATCAGCCACTCATCGTACCGGCGGACCATCCCCGTGTTCAATTGCATTTATTATTCTACCTTGCAACTTTGAATACCCTGCAAGTATTAGCATAACTGTTTTGTGCCAACTCTTCATAACTTATTTCTGTCAAATCAGCCAAATACCTACCAATTGATGAGATAAAAGCAGGTTCATTATTTTTTGACTTCGGACGATGATTTTTCGGAAATAAATAAGGCGCGTCGGTTTCGAGAATTAACCGGCTAAGGGGTAACTGCTTCACCGCTTGTCTTAAATCTCCGCCACGTTTTTCATCACAGACCCAGCCGGTGATACCAATATAAAGACCCCGGTAGAGATAGGCCTGCATGGCGTCAAGGTTTCCGGTAAAGCAATGGGCGATGCCACCGGCCAGTTGCCCTTCAACACTGTCCAGACAATCTAGTTGCAGTGCGAAAGCATCACGTTCGTGAAGGTAGACAGGCTTATTATGTTTGACGGCAATCGCCAGTTGCCGGCGAAAGACGGATTCCTGAACATCACGGGGGGAAAAGTCGCGGTTAAAGTCGAGCCCGCACTCACCTACAGCAACAACCCCCGGACAATCAAGGCGCTGCTCCAGACCGGTAAAGTCATCCTCTGTCATAACCTTAGCGTTATGCGGGTGACAACCTACGGTATAACAAAGGTGTTCAGGGTAACGTTGATAAAGCGCTTTTGCATCATCCCACTCAGCGGGCTCAGTGGTGATGATACAAAGTTTATCAACCCCCGCTTCTACAGCGCGGGCGATAATGTCGTCGGGATTAAACCGGCGGTCAAGGAGGTTGACGCCGGCATCGAACCATTTCAACTTACTTGATCCGGCGTACGCCAATTCTGCCACTGGCGCCGGACTTCTTCAGATAGAAAGCACCCAGTGCACCACGCTCCACCAATACGGTATCGCCTTTGCGGAATTTGTAGTTCACATCATCGGAAGTCTGACGCCAGACCATACCGCTATCCAGCGTGATTATGTAGTCACCCCGCGGGCTGGTCGACACATCCGTAATGGTACCGGACATATTTTCAGGCAGATTCTCTGCCGCCAGACGCTGTGCTTCCAGACCAAAGTCATCTTCCGTAATTTGTGGCTTGCTGGCAGTGGCTACCGGCTGACGCTTGGGTTGCTCGCCGGCAATGTCATCAACAGACTTGCCTGCGCCGGCATAGATGTTCATTGAACCGGCAACGGCGTCATAACAAATTAGACGTTTCAGATCGTTTTTTTCGTTCTTGCAAGCCTGCATGGCTTCAGTAACGGTTTCAGCCTGCGCCGTAAATGATAAAGCGCCAATGAGGGCCACACCGGCCAGTTTTATTTTTGATTTCATTATTATTCCTTACTTGTCATCTTCAGATCGTCTGTCCCGATCTGTCTGAGCTAAACTGACTCAGAGTCGGACGATTGCTCGTCCTCATCATCTTCTTTTTTACCTGCGTAAAATCCACCGACGATGACGCCCACTTCAAATAAGAACCACATTGGAATTGCCAGTAATGTCTGGGAAATAACATCCGGAGGTGTCAGCAGCATGCCCAGTATGAAGGCACCGACCACTACGTAAGGACGTTTAGCCCGCAGCGTTGCCGCATCGGTCACGCCTGTCCAGCATAACAATATGATGGCAATCGGGATCTCAAATGACACTCCGAATGCGAAAAACAATTTAAGTACGAAGTTCAGATAACTGGAAATATCTGTACTGACGGTTACCCCTTCAGGCGCCACACTGTTAAAGAACGCAAAGGCGATAGGGAAAACCACGAAATAGGCAAAAGCCATCCCCGCATAAAATAGCAGTGTGCTTGAGAATAACAGCGGCGCGACCAGCTTTTTCTCATTCTTGTATAAGCCCGGCGCGACAAAGGCCCAGACCTGATAAAGCACATAGGGAATAGCAATGAAAAATGACAGTACCAGCGTAAGTTTAAACGGTGCAAAAAACGGTGATGCAACATCCGTTGCAATCATGGATGTGTTTTCCGGCATCGTGCTCAGCAAAGGCTCAGCCAGAAGACGGTAAAGATCCTGAGCGAAATACGCCAGACACAAAAACACCAGCAGCACACTTGCCAGTGCGTGCAAGACACGGTTTCGCAGCTCAATCAGGTGCGAGATAAGAGAGTTAGCGTCAGACATTTACTTCTTTTTATAAGGTTCCTGCACGGACTTCGCGGCATCTTTGAGTTCATCGACGCTTTCTTTAAGTTCCGGCGCAATATCTTTGAGGCCCTGTTGCTCAGCCTTTTTCAGATTTTCATGCAATTCATGCACACGTAACTGGTGTTCCACTTCCTGCTTGAAGCCTGTTGCCATATTACGCACGCTGCGCACTGTTTTGATGGTGGAGCGCATTGCGCCGGGTAAACGTTCCGGCCCCAGCACAAGCAGTGCCAGCACTCCAATCACCAATAATTCCCAGAAGCCAATGTCAAACATCAGGATTTTTCTTTAACGTCTGCCTTGGACTCTGCTTCTACAGATTGCGCCTCGTTTTTGTTTTCAACGCGCTTTTCCTGTGAGAAATCAGCATCTGACTCTTCATCAGTTACTGCTTTCTTAAAACCTTTTACTGCACCACCCAGATCGGAGCCAATGCTCTTGAGTCGCTTGGTGCCAAACAGAAGAACAACAATCACTAAAACAATCAGCAATTGCCAGATACTAATTCCACCCATCAAAAAAATCTCCTTTACATCAAGACCCACAGTATGCCACCGCTATAAGAACCTTTCACGACATAATTTACAATTGTGAGGTGAACCGTTTCATCTTTACGTTTTTATACTTATTTAAACTTTTGACGAATGCCTGATTTCACTTCATGCTAAAAACTGGATAGGAAGCCCGGGTCTGAAACCCTGAATTAATTTATGTCATGTATCGTGTTGTTACTGTGTGTTGCACTGCCCCGGTTGTCAGACGGAGACGTTGAGCGTCTTCCGGTTGAACAAAGCCAGCTGGCAGAAGCCGGTACAGATGAAAAACTCTGGTTCGATAACTGGCAACAGGAGCTTACCCGCTCCATGGACTACACCGCACGGCAACTCGACAGCTTTTTTGCTCTGGAAGGCAGTGACGCTTACCGTGATGCCAGGGCCGTAGGCCGGGTGAGCCTGGGCTGGGAACCCAGAACGCGGGACCTCAGTGAAATGGATTTACGTTTCCGGATTCGGGTAAAACTGCCGGCGCTGGAAGACCGCGTAGACCTGGTTCTCAGCGATAACGAAGATAACGATAACCAAAATACCATTAAAGCGGCAAGAGACCCGGTAGCCCGGAACCGCGATAACACAACCATCGCCCTGCGTTACCGTGCCAGTGACAATGCCAGAATGTCGTACCGGATTGGTACCGGACGGCGGGGGCAAATTTATGCGAAAGCCCGTTTTCAGGATATGGCGCCGCTCTCCGATACAGTCGCCCTGTTTTACGACGCTGAAACCTATTATTACAACCGCGACGGACTGGGTGCTGAAATAGGAGCAACATTTCAATATCTCAGCCACGACGACCATGTATTCCGCTTCAACAACCGTTATTACTACCGCGATGAACGCGAAGACTGGTTGTGGCGGCACGAACTGCAATATCTGCAACCGCTGACTTCACATTCCGCTGCTATTTATACCCTTTTTACAGAAGGACTGACAAAACCGTCAAACGAGCTCAGTGAGGTGTACACCAGCTTCCGCTACCGCATGAATCCCACACGTGACTGGCTGTTTTACGAAATAGAACCGTTTGTTTTATGGCTGAAGGAAGAAGATTTTAAACCTTCGTACGGGCTGGCTTTACGGGTGGAAGTGTATTACGGCAAAGGGGCATAAAAAAACCGGTATCACAGGGCGATACCGGTTTTATCGTTCTTTTTACTACCGCTGATTTATGGTCTCAGCGCACGTTCACCGCGGGCTAATCCGCATACGCCGGTGCGGGATGATTCGATAATTTCTGCACATTCACCCATTGCAGACGCGAAAGCATCCAGCTTGTCTGATGTACCTGTGATTTCAATGGTGTAATTGCTGCCGTTTACATCAACAATACTGCCACGGAAGATATCACTGGTGCGCTTCACTTCAGCGCGGATCTCTTCAGTCCGTGTAGCCACTTTAATCAACATCAGTTCACGTTCTACGTGGGTGCCGTCGGTTAAATCGACCACTTTAAGCACGTCGATGAGTTTGTTCACCTGTTTGGTGATTTGCTCAATCACTTTATCATCACCGTGAGTGGTAATGGTCAGGCGTGACAAACTGGGGTCGTCTGTTGCGGCAACACACAGTGAATCAACGTTATATCCACGTTGTGAAAAAACGCCCACGATACGTGACAGTGCGCCCGGCGCGTTTTCCATTAATACTGAAATAATTCTTCTCATCAGGTTCGCTCCGTTTTGCTCAGGCGCATGTCATCCATTGCACCGAATTTCACTTGCATTGGATAAACGTGTTCGTTCTGGTCTACAGCAATGTCCATGAATACCAGTCTGTCGGTATAGCTGAAACATTTTTCCATCGCGGCGTCGAGCTCATCGAGACGATCCACTTTGATACCTACATGGCCATAGGCCTCTGCCAGCTTCACAAAGTCAGGCATTGAGTCCATGTAAGAATGTGAGTGACGACCTTTATAAATCATATCCTGCCACTGACGTACCATGCCCAGCGCACGGTTGTTCAGAGATATAATCTTCACCGGTAAGTTGTACTGCAAACAGGTAGACAGTTCCTGAATATTCATCTGAATACTGCCGTCACCGGTTACAACCACAGAGGTCGCTTCAGGGTGTGCGAACTGTACGCCCATGGCTGCCGGTAAACCAAAGCCCATGGTGCCCAGACCACCGGAATTGATCCACTGACGGGGCTTTTTATAAGGATAATATAAAGCAGCAAACATCTGGTGCTGACCCACGTCAGAACTGACGTACGCATCACCGTTGGTGTGCTTGTACAAGGCTTCGATAACACGCTGAGGCTTAATTACCGTATCGCCCTGTTCGTACTTCAGACACTCACGGCCGCGCCACTGGGTGATTTGTTGCCACCAGTCGCTGAGCTTTTCTTTCTGGCCGGAGAAATCCACATCAGCCAGTTGCTCAAGGATCTGATCAAGCACTTTATCCACACTGCCAACAACCGGAATGTGCGCATTAATGGTTTTTGAAATCGACGCAGGGTCAATATCCACATGAATGATTTCAGCATGAGGACAGAACTTTGAAACGTTGTTGGTAACACGGTCATCAAAACGGGCACCCAGAGCAATAATGCAGTCTGAATTGTGCATGGTTTTGTTGGCTTCCAGCGTACCGTGCATACCCAGCATACCAACGAACTGTTCATGGGTACCCGGCATAGCGCCAAGCCCCATCAGCGTGCAGGTTACCGGTGCATTCAGCTTCTCAGCCAGCTCAATAACTTTACCGGATGCCTCACAGGCAACAGCACCACCACCCACGTACATCACCGGACGTTCTGCTTTAAGCATAGAAGCAACGGCTTTTTTGATTTGCTTCATATGGCCCTTTTCAGTGGGGTTATACGAGCGCATAGCCACTGACTCAGGGAATACGTACGGATGGGAATCCTGAACGTTTACAATATCTTTCGGCAAATCAACCACTACAGGGCCCGGACGGCCGGAGTTGGCAATATAAAAGGCTTTGGCAATGGCTTCAGGAATATCAACAGCCCGTTTTACCAGAAAGCTGTGTTTAACGATGGGGCGGGAACAGCCCACCATATCCGTTTCCTGGAATGCATCCTCACCAATGAGTGATGACATTACCTGACCGGACAATACCACCATAGGAATAGAGTCCATGTACGCAGTAGCAATACCGGTAATGGTATTGGTTGCGCCCGGACCTGAGGTGACGAGGACTGTGCCGGTTTTGCCAGTTGAACGTGCATAACCATCCGCCATATGGGCGGCCGCCTGTTCGTGACGTACGAGGACATGTTTGACATCATCCTGCGCAAACAGCGCATCGTAAATGTCTAAAACGGCACCACCGGGGTAACCGAACACATGTGTGACTCCCACATCTTTTAGCGCTTCAACCACCATGGCAGCGCCTGACATCATTTTCACAGTCAAATCTCCTGTATTATGGATTTGTGTCTCGTAACCTTATTAAAAATATATGCGGAATATACCGTAGCGCGGACTATAACGAAGGCATTAGAAAGATAAAACAAAAAAATGGCTAAAAGTGAGACATGTATCCCAATATATAGAATAAATAGGATGAATATCCCCATTTAGCTTATTTTACAGCCAAATATAGGATGGCGGTTACAACTGATTTACAAGTTAATCGTCATCTAACACGATATCGGTGTCGTCCGCAGTGCCACCGTCTTCGTCAGATTCTGTCAGTGCAACTTTTTTGGAGCCATAAATTGAGGCGGCTTTAGGTCGGTTAATACGTTTCTGGTACTTTAGCCACACTTTTTCTTCTGGTGAAGCCGGTTCGGTCTCACCATGAGCAACAGCAATGAAGCGCATATCCTGATCCGTTTCAGGTGTCAGCTTTCCATCTACCAGTGCTGCAATCACACTACCATTTTCTGCGAGAATTTTCGCTTCTTTTATCGAAAAATCGCCGGAACGTGCAAATCCGTAGGGATAATGCTTTTTATCCATAAACGGGCGCTTTATCAGACTATCACGAGTACTATTCGTCATACTAAAACCTGTTTGCTGCAATGCTATTTGAGAACGGTTTCAGGCCATGCCAATCAGGCAACAGAGCCACTAACAAAACTTGTGCTTTTCGCAACACAACAAATAGTTTTAATGACGTTGGATGTCAAACAAAAAAAGCGGCACCAGCCGCTTTTTACACAGATCTTAATATTACTGTCATTTTTTCTTTGGCACCCAGGCCCAGCACATTTCACAAATCACCGGTTCGATGTGGTTTGCATCAGTCACTTTAACCTGAACAAGCACCTCACCTTTTTCTTCCGTCTGCATAAGAGCAATTTGTTCCGCAGTCAGTATCGCTTCTGCTTTCATATCGCCCTCAGCCCGCTTTACGTACTTCAGGTTCATATATTTAATCAGCGGAAGTTTGTCTCCAGGCAGATTTACCCCGACGATAAACCCGGTGGCAGATTCCGCCAGTAAGCCCATCGCTGCAGCATGCACACTGCCAATGTGATTCTGAACCCGCTTACGGTTTTTAATCTGAAACGTGACCGATGTGAGATCTGAAGCAAGAATATCCAGTTTGGCCGTGCCCGCGAGTTTAACCGTATGGCGGAACATCGCCGTCATCAAACGGCGGCTGATAAAGGAAGGGTATTTATTTGCTTTTAAAGCAAACTGTCTCAGTGGATTCGGTTTTGCCATCTTGCTTCTCTTATTCTGGTTAGACCAGTGAGAGTAGCCGCTGGTCAGATGAAAATCAAGTCATCCGACCAGCTTATGTGGCATGCACCAGCACTCAGATATTCAGTAAGGCACGCCGCTTTTCTCAAACTGAGCAGCCAGGTCTGTAAGATGCGCTTCGTATCTGCGCCAGTTTCCTACAGACTTTGCGTTGATGGCTTCTCTTACCTGCACTTTACTGGCCGTAGATACCGGTTTATCGTTTTGCTCCACGTGCAAACACTTTTCCTCCCAGGGCAAACCGCAAAACCCGAGCAGCTTTTTAATTTCTCCCGCGGGGTCTGTAACCAGCGCTTCATAGGATTGCAGATATATCTGGTCAGGTGCCTGTTTTGCCCACCGCTGCATAAGATGGTAAAACCGGGTATACACCCGCCCAATCGTATCCATGTCATAGGCATAGCTGTAGTAAGGGCTGTTTATTGAAAACAACTGACGAAAATTGCCGGTACAGGTATCCATGGGATGACGAAGCATGCACACAATGCGTGCCTGCGGCAGTGCTTTGCGGATAAGCGGTATATAAAAGAAATTGAATGGCAGTTTATCAACCAGATATGGCTTGCCGCCGGTAAGATGAGCGGTACGTTCAAGGTAGCGATTGCCCATGGCCGGGTGGTCTGACTGCATCCCTTTTGTCAGCGTTTCAGCATCAAGCACCACTTGTGAGGGCGTGCGTACAATTTCTTTCACGCTGACACCGAAATCCTGTAACTCACCGCCTGAAGCCACACGGGTATGGTTCGACAAAATACGCTCTGCCAGCGTAGTGCCCGAACGGGGCATGCCGGTGATGAATAACGGGGTGTGCCGGCCTGTTACCGGTTGCGCGTTTACCGGCGCTTCAAGGTCAATGCGCTCCAGCATATCGAATACCGCTGAAAAGTCGCTGTCATGACGCGGCAAAGTTGCCAGTTTTTCTGATTTCGCCAGTTTAAGAAGCGTAAACGCCTCGCCGTATTCTTTTTTCGCTTCCCATTCCTTCGCCAGTGCATGGGCCACATGCAATCTGCCGTCAATATCAGGGGGTTGACGCTCAGCCAGCCTGGCATCCAGTGCTTCCAGCGCGGCTATTCTGTCCGGATTATCCGGGCTGGTTTCTAAGTCTGATAGGGCGAAATGTGCCTGACTGTATGCGGGCGCAAGGCGGATTGCCGTTTCAAATGCTTCCTTAGCCCGGCCAAAATCACCGGCGAACTTGGCAGATACACCGGTATTGTAATAAAAAGCAGGATTATCCGGTGCCAGTTGAAGCGCTTTTTCAAAATAGTTAAGCGCAGTTTGATGATCGCCCGCACGGCTTAATGCCACACCGGCAGTGTCCAGAGATAAAGCATCGTCAAGTACAGAAAACGGCGCGTTTGCCGCAGCGGCTTTCGCCTCTGTCATGTTGCCCTGAAGGGCATAACACTTCGCCAGATAAACATAAGTTTTTGCCGTTCCGCCAAGGCTCACGGATTTTTCCAGCAGGGCTGCTGCCTTGCTTATTTGCATCAGTTCAATATGAATAATACCCAGCAGGAAATAGGCTTCTTCAAAGTCACCGGTTTGCCTGATGGCCTGCACAAGCGCCTGGTGTGCCTGCGGGTATTGTTTGTTGTTAATTGCCTGCTTCGCAGTCAGTAAACAGTGTTCTCTTATTTCCATCATAAAAAATAAAGGCACCTTAGCGGTGCCTTTAGCCTAACATAAACCATCCGTTACAGTTCGAACTGATAGTTGAATTTCAACCCGACGGTGCGTGGTGTTAACACGTAGTGGCCGTAGTTACGTAATAATTCAGTACCGTTAGGTGTCATGGATGCAAACGTCGCCAGTCCCATATCACCGCGGTCACGACGTACCGAAGTATAAGCGTACTTGTCGAACAGGTTATCAATGTAGAAAGTGACACTCCATACATCGTCAGACAACTTCGCGTTAAAGTTACTGACTGCATAACCCGGCAGTGCCTCACCATTCTGGCGCAGGCCAACCGTCGAGAACACCTCATCCTGAGCGGTTAAGCCGTAGTTAAGATCCAGCATCTTGCCATCCAGAACTTCAGTGGCGTAGTTCACACCGAATGAGAACTGTTGTTCAGGAGAACCCGGCAGGCGATCGCCATCTTTACCGTCGTAGTAATCCTGCAATGCACTGCCCTGCTCTCCGAACACACCGAACAGGAATGGCGCATCAGCAGTCAGCTTAGCAATGGTTTTTGAATAGGTGGCATAAAGGGTGATGTTATCGGTTGCCAGTGCACGCACAGAGATTTCAGCACCTCTGGAGTTAGCCCCTTCGGCATTAGTGGTGATAGGTTGCTGACCGTTAATGGTCGCACCGCCTACCTGTGCATCATCCCAGTCCACGTTAAACAAGGCCAGATTCAACTGCAAACGGTTCTTAAAGTAGCTGCTCTTCAGGCCGAGTTCGTAGTTGGTAGTGGTATCCGGCTCGAAATTTTGCTCATCAGGCAAAGCGCAAACAATCTGCGTGGCGATATCATCAATATCAGACGGGCAGGCACCAACACCGTTAGCACCACCAATACGGAAACCTTCACTTATGGTCACATAACCCATTGTGTTGTCATCGAACTGATAGCTGGCATTGAATTTAAACAATGTGCCTGAATCATCCGCCGGTGCAGAACTGTAATCCAGTTCAATGGAATCTTCACCGCGACCTTCAAACACTGAGTAGTACAACGGTAAGTCTATAGCAGAGGCTGACTCGATGTCGTACTGATATGCACGCATACCCAGTGTCACATTGAGCTTTTCATTCACTTCGTAGCTGACTTCACCGTAAAACGCTGACTCGGTAGTTTCTGTGTTGCTGACTGAGTAGTATTCCAGTGAATCAGGACGGTAGTTTCCGCCGACTTCCCAGACATCAATGGCATATTCATCAAAGCCCGGGGTAAATTCTTTACTGTAGCCGTCGTATTCCGTTTTATTGTAGTAGAAGCCTGCAATCCAGCTTAACGGACCTTCCGCCTGTGAGACCAGACGCAATTCCTGAGTCAGAATTTTACGCTCGTCCACTTCTTCGGTGTAGGCAGAAAACGCAGGAAACTCTTCATAACTGTAGTCCAGACGGATGAGCAGATCGGTTTGATCCCGCTGACCAATTGCATCGAATTGAGAATAGCCGGTAGCAGATACCAGTTCAGCAAACCCCAGATCCGCTTTCAACTCAAGGCTGAGTAATTCATCTTCTTTCTCACGGGGCTCTTCGTAGCGGTAAGCCGATTCATAGGGACCAATCACATCGCTCAGCGGATTATCTGCGGCCAGCGCATCAAATTGTGTGATTGAACGTCCTTCAACTTCCTGCTTCTGATAGAAGTAGCTTAAAGTACCGTCAAGCCAGTCGTTCGGTACCCAACGCAGCGCTATGCGGGCAGTTAACGTGTCTTCACCATTGGCATCTTCAACACGGCGTAGATTTTCTGATACTGCCGCATCGTCGTTCCAATCCGGATCAGGCAGAGATACACCGCCTTCCCGCACTACGTAGTTGTAATCAAGAAAGCCCGGATTATTGAAATAGTTAAGCGACATGCGCACACCCATTTCACCGTCGATCAGCGGCGCGTTGAAAATAAAGCCGCCTTCACCGCCTAAAGAATCGCTTTCGCTCACGCTGTATGCATCACCGAATACCTCTCCTGAGGTGAAATCCAGATCCACCGCTTTCGGAATATAACGGATAGCCCCACCCAGTGTACCGGCCCCGTATAAGGTTCCCTGCGGACCAATCAGTACTTCAACACGGTCAACGTCAATAAGACGCATGTTCAGAAATAAAGGAATTTCACCGAAGTAAGTGGCGACCGTGCCACCATCAGAACCTGGGCCTGAAGAATTGGTGTTCAGACCACGCACAATAACAGGAGAGTCAGAGCGACCGCCCTGGTCAGTTACCGTCAGGCCGGGCACCCAGCGGGCAACGTCATCGAGATCTTCAATATCCTGCTGAGCCATAACGTCTGAAGTCAGCGCAGAGATATTAATCGGCACCTCCTGCAATGAACCGCTGCGGCGGGTTGCAGTAACTTCAATCTTTTCGATTTGTTTTTCTGTGGCCTGAGCTTCCTGGGCCAGAACCTGCGGCGATGCCAGTGCGCCGGCAATAGCAACGGCTATAGCGGAATATACAAATCCGCTACGGGGAAATGATTTCATGTTTGTGTGTTCTCCTGAAACCGGATACGTCGTCCGGTCTGATGAATCTTGCGCTTGCAGACTTCACTTTGTTCAACCCGTACAGTGCGGAGTGAAACATCAAAAAGTGTCGCCGGGCGTGGCAACCGTATTGGCATACCGTTGCATATCACCCGAAGTGCACGTTTTGTGCCGTCTGGTTGTTTAATTTTACTGGAAAAGCTACGCCACAAACACTTAAAAATGAATAAAAATGCATATAAATGGAAAGATAATCTTCCAACACTATCTGTTCCGGCTGACCGCACCACACTGGCACGCCGTACAAGACATAGCAAGCAAGATTTTCGTGCAACTTCAGTGGTTATTGCACCAGCATCGCGCGTCAAAAATTGAATAAAAATTCATTAATAAAATGTTAACGTGAATAATCCCTGAATGTTTAATTTGTTTACCTGCCTTTTTTACGTTGAGTGGCAGCGGCAAGCTGAGTCCGGCAGCGTGTTTACTGCTTTTACGGTAGTCCCCGAAATCCCGGACTTATTTAAATCATGACTTCCTGCTAACTCTGACCCGGTCAGGCTCAGTTTTTGCTGACTATAAAACAGAACTGTTTTTTCCTACTCATTATCAGGTGGCGGTATTTATGGAATTAAGACCCTTTTTAGAACAGTTGCCCAAGGCAGAGCTTCACGTACATATTGAAGGCACACTGGAGCCGGAGTTAAGTTTCGCTCTGGCGCAGAAAAATAATGTGTCGTTACAGGCTAAGACACCGCAGGAAATGATTGCAGCTTATAACTTCCATGACCTGCCCTCTTTTCTGGATATCTATTATGCAGGGATGAGCGTGCTGAAAGATGAATCTGACTTTTATCAGCTCACCATGCACTATCTCCGCAAAGCAGCCACGCAAAATATTGTATATGTTGAGCTGTTTTTCGACCCGCAGGCACATACCAGCCGTGGTGTGAGTTTTGATACTGTGATAAACGGTATTCACCGCGCCCGCAGTGATGCCGCTGCTGAACTGAGTGTGCAGACCAATCTCATTTTATGTTTCCTGCGGGACATGTCTGCTGAATCCGCTATGGAACACCTGATGATGGCGCAACCCCACCTGGATAAAATCATTGGCGTGGGGCTGGATTCTGACGAAAAGAATAACCCGCCGGCTAAGTTCAGCGCTGTTTTTGAAAAAGCCCGTAGTATGGGCCTGAAACTCACCATGCACTGCGATGTAAATCAGGATAATACTCTGGAGCACATCCGGCAGGTGATAGAAGATATTGGCGTTGACCGCATAGACCATGGCGTCAACATTCTGGAATCTGAGGCATTATGTAACCTGGCCAGAGAGAAAAAGCTGGGACTGACCGTATGTCCTGTATCCAACCGCTTTGTAGTGCAGTCACTGACCTCTGCTGAAATCAAAAAGATGCTGCAATACGGACTGATGCCATGTATCAATTCTGACGATCCGTCTTATTTTAGGGCTTATTTGAATGAGAATTTTATTGCCCTTCAGGAAGAAGGTGACTTTACCGTTAAAGAGCTGGTGACACTGGCAGAAAACAGTTTCAAAGCGAGCTGGTTACCGGATGCACAGAAACAGGCATACCTTGCAGATTTGCAGGATTATGTGTCGGAAAATCAAGAAATATAGATGAAGAATTGGAGCGGGAAACGAGATTCGAACTCGCGACCCCGACCTTGGCAAGGTCGTGCTCTACCAACTGAGCTATTCCCGCATTGTCGACTTATTACGGTGTGTAGATTCATATCTTCGTCACTTGCCAAGCTTGGCAATCACTTCGTGACGAGGTACATGCTCTACCAACTGAGCTATTCCCGCAAAAAAAGACTTGGTGATGACTGAAAAATTGGAGCGGGAAACGAGATTCGAACTCGCGACCCCGACCTTGGCAAGGTCGTGCTCTACCAACTGAGCTATTCCCGCAAACCGGTTCAGTCGTTTTGCGAAAGTGGCCCTTCGCAAAAGTGGAGCGCATTTTACAAAAATCCCGGCGATGCGCAACACTTAATTTGAATTTTTTTCGAAATACCGGTTCATTCGCTCAAATCGTAAACACTTTTTCCCGGTAATACTGCAATTCCGCTATAGACTCACGGATATCGTCCAGTGCCAGATGCACACCTTTCTTCGTGAAACCGTCGAGAATTTCCGGCTGCCAGCGCTTAACCAGCTCCTTAATCGTGCTCACGTCTATACTGCGGTAGTGAAAATACGCTTCCAGTTCCGGCATATACTTCACCATAAAACGGCGATCCTGTCCGATAGTATTGCCACACAGAGGCGATTTGCCGGCATCTACGTAATCACTCAAAAATGCGATAGTTTGTTTCGCCGCTTCGGCTTCATCAATTTGACTCTCGCGGCATCTGGCAGTGAGCCCGCTGTTACCGTGCACACGGGTGCACCACTCATCCATACCATCTAAAATCGCATCCGGCTGGTGTACAGCGATCACCGGCCCTTCTGCCAGTACATTGAGCTGCGGGTCAGTGACGATAGTGGCAATTTCCAGCACCTTACAGGTTTCAGGGTCCAGCCCTGTCATTTCCATATCAATCCAGACTAAATTGCCATCGTGTTTTGTCATTCTAGTTTCCTCGTCTTTAACATGGCACACGGGCCTGACAAACGGTATCATTGGTCAAGTATACGTTAACTTTGCAGGAAATCGTGGCAAAAAAACCAAAACTGACACACCGCCAGAAGCGCCAGGTTGCAGCAAACCGGGCGCGCCGGCTAAAAGATAAAGCATCTGATCCTGAAAAACAGATTGATGCTGCCAACCTGATCCCCGGCCGGGTTGTCGGTCGTTTCGGTAAGCACGCAGACGTTGAAGATCAGCAGGGTACGGTGTACCGCTGTCACATCCGCCGGACTATCGAATCGGTGGTTTGCGGTGATGATGTCCTGTTCGACACCGGTAATGAAAACGAGTCCGGTGTCAGTGGCGTGATTGAAATCGTCCGCGACCGCCGTTCCGTGCTTACCCGGCCGGACTATTACGACGGTGTGAAACCCATCGCCGCGAATATCGACCAGATCATTGTTGTCAGTGCGGTAAAGCCCGATTTATCTCTGAATATCATCGACCGCTATCTGGTTGCCTGCGAAGATACCGGCATTGCCCCCGTTCTCATCCTCAACAAAACCGAGTTACTGAGCGACGAAGAATTCGACACGGTAAAACAGCAACTTGCGGTGTATGAATCTCTGGGTTACAGATTAATTTATACCAGTTGCAAGCGCGGTGACGGCCTGGACGAACTGAAAACCTGTCTGAATGACAAAGTCAGTGTTTTTGTAGGCCAGTCCGGTGTGGGCAAATCCAGTATCATCAATCAGGTGCTGCCGGATGCCGATGAACTGGTCGGTGAAATATCAGATAACTCCGGTCTTGGTCAGCACACCACCACCGCAGCAAAATTACTTCATTTCCCTGAAGGTGGCGATCTTATCGATTCCCCGGGGGTTCGGGAATTCAGCTTATGGCATATGCCGGTAGAACAAATCACCCGCGGCTTCATAGAGTTTCGTGATTATCTGGGCGGTTGCAAATTCCGCGACTGCAAACACATGAACGATCCCGGCTGCCTCATCCGTGAAGCAGTAGAAGAAGGCAAAATCAGCAGCGCCCGCTTCGACAGCTACCACCGCATTCTGGCTACCATGGACGAACAACGCCCGAGCTATACCAATCCGTTTTAAAAAAGCTGATACGTGCACAGCGCTGAAGAGCCGGATGTGGATAGCAGAACCGTAAGCCCTTCCTGCCACGGAGACGGAATTGCCTGCGTGAACTATCTGGCGCAAAGATTTGAAAAGAACGGGTGCCGGAAACGGGGAGCCCGCGGACGGGGGCGGTGTTGTCTGAGTGAACCGTCTGCCGCAGGGATGCGGCAGTCGAGCCCACAGGGATGTGTTTACGGCGTGTTCACGAAGACAGCACCGCTCCCGGCCAGAAGGGCTAACCGCTTTTAATCCTTTTTCCTCTTCCGCTTATATCAAACACTGATGGCCCATAACGGTAAAGTGCATCCGTTTGTTTACAACTTGTTGTACAATCTCATCCGACAGAAACTAGATAACTATTATTTTTCGGAGTGCCCGTGCTGGACTGGTTCAAGGTTAACCTTCAATATATTTTGCCTAAGCATCTTTTATCCCGCCTGGTTGGTAAGTTTGCGGCTGCTGAAGCCGGCGGCGTGACCACAGCGTTTATCAAATTTTTCATCAAGAAATACAATGTGGATATGAGCGAAGCGCTGTATCCCCATCCGGAGCACTACAAAACCTTCAATGAATTCTTCACCCGTCAGCTGAAACCTGAAGTCCGTCAAATCGCCGAAGGTGATGATGTGCTGATCCAGGCAGTTGACGGTGCAGTCAGCCAGTTTGGTGACATTCATCAGGACAGTATTTTTCAGGCGAAAGGCCACAACTACAGCCTTACTACATTACTGGGTGGCAAACCTGAACTGGCAAAGCCTTTCAAAAACGGTAAGTTCGCGACCATTTATCTGTCGCCGAAAGACTATCATCGCATTCACATGCCCGTAGAAGGCACACTCACAGACATGGTGTATGTACCCGGTGAGCTGTTCTCCGTTAACCCTCTGACTGCTGAAAATGTGCCTGGATTATTTGCCCGCAATGAACGGGTAATCGCATTTTTCGACACCCCGGTAGGGAAAATGTCTATTGTACTGGTTGGTGCAACCATTGTAGCCAGTATCGAAACCATCTGGTCCGGCACAGTGACACCGCCTGCTGGTAAAAACGTGCAACACTGGCAATACGAAAGCGATGATGAAGCAGCCGTTAAGCTGGAAAAAGGCGATGAAATGGGCCGCTTTAAACTTGGCTCTACCATTGTGGTTTGCTTCGAAAAAGACCAGATTGAATTTGAGGATATGGAAGCAGGCATGACTACCCGCCTCGGGGAAGTGTTTGCTCTTGCGAAGGCAAATAAAACTGCCTGATTGTGGATCCTGTTAAACGAAGTCTGATAACGCTTCATATCACCGTTATCTTACTGGGCGGCACTGGCCTTTTTTCAAATATTATTCCCTTGAGCGCAACGGATATTACTTTCGGGCGCTCTGTATTTGCCTGTCTGTGCCTTGCTGTATTCATGCGTCTGGCCGGTGAAACCTTCAGACTGAACAACAAACGTGATTACGGTATTGCTCTGTTGCTGGGTAGTCTGATGGCCGTGCACTGGGTAACTTACTTCGCGGCGATGCAATACGCCGGTGTTGCCGTGGGCATGATTGCCCTGTTTACCTTCCCGGTCATAACCGTTCTTATTGAACCCTTCTTTGAGAAAATCCGGCTTGTCTGGCAAGACTTTTTCAGTGCGTTAATTGTTTTTGTGGGCGTGGCGCTGCTGGTGCCGGAGATATCGCTGGAAAACGAGGTGACATTGGGTGTCCTGACCGGTATTTTTTCTGCCGTGCTTTATGCCCTGAGAAACCTGCTTCACCGCCAGCACTTTTCTCACTATTCAGGTGCGAAGGCCATGGCCTGGCAAATCCTGGTGGTGATAGCCTGCCTGCTGCCTTTTGCCAGTGAACACCTCAGTGATGCCACCTTTGATACATGGTTGCTGCTGGCCGTTCTCGGCTCCATGTTTACCGCAGTACCCCACGCGCTTATAGCAACCGCGCTCATCCACTTGCGGGCAAAAACTTTTTCTCTGATTGCCTGCATGCAGCCACTGTACGGCGTAATCCTGGCTATGCTAATTTTACATGAGTCTCCGGGCTGGAAAGCGTTAATAGGTGGCATACTGGTGACATCAGCCTCCATCTACGAAACCATGAACGCACAAAAGCTCCATAAACAGGACAAGTAAATGATAGTACTCGCTCACCGCGGAGCAAGTAAGGCGGCACCGGAGAACACGTTGCTGGCCTTCAGGCTCGGATTCGCCATGGGAGCACACGGTGTTGAGTTCGATACTTATCAGATCGGCGATGACATCGTGGTATTTCATGACCGCTGGCTACACAGAACCACGAATGGCCGGGGGCGGGTTGCCGATCAAACAACTGACTATCTGCGCTCACTGGATGCCGGTCAGGGTGAGCGTATTCCGTTTCTTGCAGAAACCCTGGCTACCCTGCCTGAAGATGCATTATGCAATGTTGAAATCAAAGGGCTGACAGACACCGCCCGCTGGCTCAGCGCTTTTGACCGCGCCTGTGAAGAAAGCGGCGCCAGTACGGACTCCATGGTGATATCGTCTTTCAATCATCAATGGCTTGCAGAGATCAGCCGCGCCAGACCTGATCTTAAAACCGGTGCACTTACCGCCAGTATCCATACCGATTTATTGCAGTTCGCAGACTCACTGAAACCCTGGTCATTACACATTGCACTGGATATTGTTGAAGAAAGTTATGTTAGCCGGGCAAAAGCTGAAGGCTATAAGGTGTTCGTTTACACTGTGGATAACCCTGAGGATATGCTGTTACTTCAGCAATGGGGCGTGGACGGGATTTTCAGCAATGTGCCAGACGTAGCATGTGAAACGCTGAATGCTACGCGACTGATGTGTTAACGGTGTTACTTTGCGAGATGCTGGGATAATACCGTATTGCGGCAACAGCGGCACTGGCGGCACAAACGCATGTTTATCCAGTGGCCGGCAACAATAAGCAGCGCGCCGGTGGCAATGGTGAAGGGTTCGTAGTCGTGCCCGAATATATCTTTGAACCAGTAAATAACCCCGCCTGAAAATAACAGAACCAGCGGATAATATTGCCCGTGATAACGCACCGCGCCGTTAATCAGTGCCACAGCACCTATCAGCATGGAAATAGTAAGAATAGTGCGCTCAAACCAAAGTTGCGCGAAGAATGTTGAGCCGATAAGCGGGATCAGCGGCAGCAACAAAGGCAAAGCAAGACAATGCAACGCACACAAGCTGGATATCCATATACCCAGCCTGTCTAATTTAGTCGGATTGTCAGCATCCTGAATTCGGGACATTTCTCGCCTCGCCAGCAAAAGGGACGTTATAATATAACAGTCTTGGCGAAATTCAAAATTACAATCCCAAAAAAAGGATTAATTCGGCGCGACCATCTGTGGCCTCATCGTGTCCTCTGACTTTTGCTGTGCCATCATCGCAGGTTCAGGCTCGAATAAATCGCTGACCGTCGACAGTCTGATCCCCATTTCTTCCAGCTCAGGCAAACGCTTTTGCAGGATTTTCATGGTCAGCCTGTGCGGATGAGCAATGGCAACAGCGGTCCCCGTTTCGCGGGCAAGCAGCAACATACGATCGAACTCTTTTTCAATGGCCGCTTCGTCGATGACATGGTCGAGAAACACATGCCTTCGTGCTACCGGGATCCCGGCGTGCAATGCGGCTTCCTCCGCGACAGTTTTCACGGATGTACGGCTGTCAACGAAGAATAAATTTCGTTGCTTCAGTAAATCCATAAAAGAGCGCATCGGATTGAACATGCTGGTCAGCCTGCTTCCCATGTGATTGTTTACGCCAATCGCATAAGGCACACTTTCCATTGCACGGGCAAATTGAAGTTCCATCTGAGTCTCAAACATACCTACACGCAATCCGTCAGGCCCCATTTCCTGGCCATCAAAGGATTCCATCGGCATGTGTAACATTATATCCCGCCCCTGGGCATGAGCCAGTTCGGACATTTCAGTAGTCATGGGAGCATCAGGAAGAATCGAGAACGTCACTTCTCTTGGCAGGTCAAGCGCCCTGCGGTCAGAGAAACGATGTCCGATATCGTCGATAATAACGACGACTTTTGGTTGGACACTTGCAGCCGCGACTGGTAGACAGAAGAGTGCAAACAACACACCCCAAAACAACGCAAACCAATCAACCAACTGACGGTCAGTTCTTTTGAGTAAACAAATTTTTAGCAAGCGCACGCCTATTATTTTAATAGTGTAATTATAAGGTTCTTATGACCTTTGTTACCCTGCGTCCATACGGGTTATTTATTTAGTATTGCATTCCATACATATTGAGCATAACAGTGATCTTCGAAATATGAAATTTCAAATGCGCTTTTTTTGACATTTTTTAAACAATTTTTGAGGTGGCCGCTCAGTTCGCCGGAATATCAGAGATCCAGCCAGCTTGAGGGATTAAGGGCCTTGCCCTTGTGCCGGATTTCAAAGTATAGATTAGGATAGTTCTGTCCGCCACTTTGTCCGACTAAAGCAATCGTTTCACCGTCGCCCACCGTATCTCCGGCTTGCTTCAGCAATGCCTGATTGTGACCATACACACTCATATAGCCCTGCCCGTGCTCAACAATGGTTACCAGCCCGAAACCACGTAACCAGTCAGAATAAAGGACGCGGCCATGAGACACGGCTCTCACCGGTGTACCTTCTGCACCTTCAATGATAATGCCTTTCCAGCGCACCTGCCCCTGGCGGCGGGTCCCGAACAGCTTGCGTACCCGTCCTGAAGCCGGTTTTAGCAACTTCCCTTTGTAGCCGGATAAACCAGCCAGTTCTGATTTCGCCGACTCTGCACGACGACGCGCCTCATCAATGGCCCGCACAAGCGCTTCTTCGTTTTGCTTGAGTTCATTTACTCTGGCAGCATCACTCTCGATTTTCTGATTAAGTTTTTTCAGCGTTTCAGAACGATCTGCCTGACGGGCCAGTAACACTGCTTGCTGAGACTTCTGATCCGCCAGCAAGCTATTCAGTGCTCTGGCTTTCTCCGAAAGCGCCTCATTTACCTGAACCAGCTGTTCCACATTCGAGCGGAAAGTGGTGATCTCCTTTGAGCGGGCTTTACTCAGATACTGATAATAAGTCAGCACGCGTTCAAAGGTACTGGCTTCGTCCTGATAAAACAGCATCTTTGCATAGTCATAATTGCCGGCCATGAATGCACTGCGTAACTGGCTCGCCAGCATTGTTTGTTGCTGCAGAATGGCCTTTCTCAGCGCTTCCTGTTCTGCTTCCAGCTTTTTTTGCTGTTCACGGTTATCAGCCAGTTGTGTAGAGGTATCATTGAGAGATTTGGCCGTGGAGGCGATTTCAAGTTCAGATTGCTTCAACGCTGCCTGCAATTCACCGGCATTCGCCTTATTGGCTGCCAGTGTCGCTTGTCTGGCTTTAAGTTCAGCTTGTAACTCAGCAAGTTTTGCCTGTTGTTGTTCCTGAGCATTAGCCTGAGGTAGCAGCACGGTGAACAGGCAGAGCCAGCAAAGGACACTGAGAAGAGGCCCGCGAAGGGACTTTCCGGACGGACCGGCCTGATTGAAATTTTGTACACTCACCCGTTGCTTTGCCTCTGACAGCACCTGACTCTGATTCAAAGTCCATACTATATCAACGGGATAGAGGATTCATCTGCAATCGACTAATTCAATGATGCGCTGTCAGGCTGGTTTCTGTGCGGTTTTTCTATATACTTTGCAGTCGATTTTTAGTCTTCCATGTAAAGTAAGGGTTTTAGGAATGGAACAGCTCGTAGAGTTTGCCGGTAATAATATGCTGTTAGCCGGTGCGTGGGTCGCCTTAGTTGCAATGCTGATTTTCAGCTATGTCACAGGTTTCACTTCATCAGTAAAAGAAGTAAATACCCACGAAATGACCATGCTGGTAAATAAAGAAGACGCCGTTGTTTTTGATACCCGCGCGCCTAACGAGTTTAAAACCGGTCACATTCTCGGTGCCCGCCAGCTGAAACCTGAGGAAGTCAGAGCAAAAGATTTCAAAAAGCTTGAAAACGTAAAAGACAAACCCATTATTGTTGTATGTGCAATGGGTAACAGCGCACGCGGTATTGCAGCGGCCATGAACAAAGCCGGCTTCGCAAACGTGAAAGTGCTGAAAGGCGGCATGAACGCGTGGAACTCTGCCGGACTTCCGGTTGCCAAATAACGGGCCGGAACACAGGAGCAGATTGTGAGTAAAGTAGAAATTTATACCAAGGGGTATTGCCCTTACTGTCATCGTGCTAAAGCATTATTAGCGCAAAAAGGCGTAGCATTCGAGGAAATCGCAATCGATGTGAACCCTGAACTTCGCGATGTGATGATAGAAAGAGCTAACGGCGGTTGGACAGTACCGCAGATATTCATCAACGATACCCATGTGGGCGGATGTGATGACTTATTTGCTCTTGAATCACAACAAAAACTCGATGCGCTGTTAGCGCAATAATTTTAAGTTAAGAACGTATTTACTAATTCAGGAATTATCATGGCTGAAGAAAATCAGAACACCAATGGCGCAGAGGCAGGCCAGCAAGCCCAGGGTCCTCAATTCAATATTCAACGCATCTACACAAAAGACATTTCTTTTGAATCTCCGAATGCGCCGGCTATCTTCCAGAAAGAATGGAAGCCGGAAATCAAATTAGATATCGATACGTCTACAAATAAAATGGCTGAAAATGCATTTGAAGTTGTTTTATCTGTAACCGTTACTGCGACCGTTGGTGAAGAAACAGCGTTCCTGTGTGAAGTAGAACAAGCGGGTATTTTTGCGATTGCACCGGAAATGCCAGATCAGGCTAAAGCACCTCTGTTAGGTTCTTACTGCCCTAACCTGTTATTCCCTTATGCCCGTGAAGCTATTTCAAACCTGGTTAACCGTGGCACATTCCCGGCTCTGAACCTGGCTCCGGTTAACTTCGACGCTATCTTCGCCGCTTACATGCAGAAACGTGCACAGCAAGCGCAGGAAGGTGGTCAGAAGCTAGACGCTTAAGTCACTCTTTTATGAATACCGGTTCAGTAACCGTATTGGGGGCGGGGTCTTATGGCACCGCCCTTGCTTTTTGTCTGGCCAGAAATAACAACCCCACGTTGTTATGGGGCCGCGACGAAGCCCACATGCAGGCACTGGCAGACAGCAGGGAAAACGCCCGTTATCTGCCCGGCGCCAAATTTCCCGATGCTTTGACAGTAGAAGCCGATCTTTCCAAAGCAGTATCTGCCAGCCGCGACATCCTTATTGTCGTGCCCAGCCATGCCTTTAAAGATTTACTTAATACCATCAAGCCGATGCTAAAAGCCGATCACCGGCTGATCTGGGCTACTAAAGGTCTGGAACCGGGTACCGGCAGACTGTTGCGTGACGTTGCACTGGATGTATTGGGTGATACTTATCCGCTGGCAGTACTTTCCGGCCCGACGTTCGCAAAAGAAATGGCTGCAGGTCTGCCAACTGCCATTTCACTGTCGTCCACCTGTGAATCGCTGGTCGATGATTTTGCCCGCAAGCTGCATTGCAGCCGTTCATTCAGGGTTTACAAAAATCCTGATTTCATTGGCGTGCAACTCGGCGGCGCAGTGAAAAACGTTATCGCCATCGGTGCAGGTCTGGCTGATGGCCTTGGCTTTGGTGCCAATGCCCGTACGGCGTTAATCACCCGGGGACTGGCTGAACTGACCCGTCTTGGTGTTAGAGTGGGTGCTCAACCGGAAACCTTCATGGGAATGGCCGGTCTGGGTGACCTGGTATTAACCTGTACTGACAATCAGTCCAGAAACCGCCGTTTTGGTCTTGCACTGGGACAAGGGAAAGACGTGGACACCGCCATGCGCGATATCGGCCAGGTTGTCGAGGGTTACCGCAATACCGAAGAAGTGCATGCACTGGCGAAGCAATATGGCGTGGAAATGCCTATTTGTGAGCAAATATATGCAGTGCTTTATCACGGTAAGCCACCGAAAGAAGCCGCTCTGGCATTACTGGCAAGAGATTTAAAAAGCGAGTAGCACCAGCTACCCGCTTTTCTCACCCGTTCGTATCAACCACTACAAAGCAACCAATTCAGGTTTCCCGCCCGCTTCCTGATAAATCGTCGCGGCAGCCGACAAGGTCTGCTGATAACTGGTAATAACCGACAATTGTGCCGAGAACCAGCTTCGTTGCGCACTCAGCAAATTCAGAAAATCGATATCACCGGCTTTGTAGCGAATTTCAGCTAACCGGTATAACCGTGCGTTGTTTTCCATTGAAGCGACATCCAGTTCATAAGCCGCTTTCAGGTATGCATAGTTGTCCAGCGAATCCAGCAGCGACTGAGACGCGCTTAACGTGGTGGCGCGGTAGTTGTTCCACGCCAGAGCCAGATCCACATCGGCAATCTTCTTACCGGCATCGATACGGCCACCATCGAACAGTGTAGCGGCGCTGCTCAATGCGGCACTCACGCTCCAGCCGGAAGCCAGATCGAGCAAATCACTGACTGATAAGCTACCGCTCAGACTTAATCCCGGCAGCCCCTGAATGCCCGCCAGATACACATCGATATCAGCCTGCTTCAAAGCAACATCCGCAATCTGCACGTCAGGGCGTTGCTTTAACACCGCAGCCGGCTGATACAATTCAATATCCGGCAGAACAAACGACAGCAGCTTTTCTTCACCACTGATGGCAGTTAAGGTTTCATCCCCCAACAGAACCGCAATGGCGCGGCGGCTCAATGTAGCCTGATAATTCAGCCGTAACAGTTCGCCACGGGCACTGATCATGGTGTTCTGTTGCTGACTCACCTCAATACCCGACGCGTCACCTTCCTGAAAGCGAATGTCCACCAGCTTATACAACTGATCAGCCGCTTCGTAATTTTGTTTTGCGATGGCAAGGCGTTGCTCAAGTGACAATAAGGTAAAGTACTCACTGGTCAGCAAACCCTGCACCTGCAATGCTGCACTGCGGCGGGAAAACTGCTGACTGTCGATACTCAGCTTATTGCCAAGCTGAGTAGCTTCACGACTGCCCCATACATCAAAAGTGTAACTGACACCCACACTGCCGGATGTACTGTTTGACTCTGTGCCGGTATCAAAGGTTTTTCCACTGCGGCCGCTTGCATTGGCAGTAATATCCGGAATATTGTCGGCCTGACTCTGACGTAAAATCAGCTCAGCCCGTTGCAGCCGCAGTGCAGCTTCTTCCAGTGTCAGGTTACTGTCTGCCAGGCGAAGCATGAGTGCATTTAATCCCTCAGAATTAAACACACTCCACCAGTTTTCCGCAATGTCTACGCCGGCGCCGTCCTGTGTATAAATATCAAAAACATCCGGCTGTGTTTTTGACTTTTGTCCGTCCAGGTCTGACGGCGTATAAGCACAACCTGTCATTAATGCTGCTATCAGCAAACATCCTGATTTCTTCAAAACTCAATCCTCTGATAACGCATCAATGGGGCTTAGGCGTGACGCCTTGAGCGCTGGAGCATAACCGAACAGTACCCCCACCAGCAGCGATGTAATAAACGCCAGTACGGGCGGTAGCAGTGTATAAGCCACTGAAATGGAAAACTGAGACACGATCAGGATCACCAGATACCCAAGCAGAATGCCAACACAGCCGCCGAGAATACACACCACCCAGGCTTCAATATTGAACTGTTTGAGAATATCAGCCGGCTTGGCACCGGTGGCCATACGCAGACCAATTTCCCGTTTACGTTCAGACACATTCACCAGCATGATATTCATCACGCCAATACCGCCAACAAATAACGATATGGCAGCAACAGATGCTAAAAGCCAGGTAAGTGTATTTTGTGTCTCGGTAACCGCCTCAACCAGAGAGTCGGTAGTAAACACCATCACATCTTCTGTACCATGACGTTCAGTGAGCACAGCAAGAACGGCATCCTTCACATCTGACGCGACTTCTGAACTGGCAGCTTTAATTGTAATGCCGCTCAGGTATTCACGGCCAAACACCTTTAACCGTCCGGTCGTAATGGGGATCAGTACTTCGTCATCCTGATCACTGCCACCGGCAGTTGCGCCCTTAGATTTTAATACACCAATCACCTGATACAGACTATTTGACATAAGTATGTACTTACCAACTGCCTGCATCTTATCGGTAAATAAGGTCTCAGCAACCGTATCACCTATCACTACAACCGGTGCATAGTTGTTCACGTCTTCAGTTGTGAAAAATACGCCCTGCGCCATTTCCCAGTCTTTCACGTGAAGGTAATCCGGCGTGGAGCCTTTAATCCTGCCCGAGAAATCATTTTCCCCATAGCGCATGGTATTGCGTGAAGAACGTTCCGGCGCAACGTAGGTCACGCCGGGAATATCACGTAATGCGTCAGCATCTGCCAGAGTCAGCGTCGCTACATCACCGGAATTGCGCATATTTTTACCGCCCGGCCGCACTGAAATCAGGTTGGTACCGATAGCTTCAATACGCTTCAGTACGTCCTGTTTTCCCCCTTCCCCGATAGCCATCATGGTGACCACCGCTGCTACACCAATGATGATCCCCAGCAGGGTAAGTAAGGTACGGAACCAGTTAAGCCGCAGTGATGAAAAAGCCATACCCAGTGCTGCAACGCCGGAAATACTTTTAAACGGTTTTATCGACGATGGCTGTGCAGCAGATGTCGTCGCCGGCTTAGCAGCTTCCCCCGAATCAGACACGATTTGTCCGTCCAGCAGATGCACCTGACGCTGAGCATGTTCTGCCACAGCCGGATCATGGGTGATAAGAATGATGGTTACCCCTTCCCCGTGCAGTTCTTTCAACAGATTAAGCAGTTGCTCTCCGCTGGCAGAGTCCAGTGCACCGGTTGGCTCATCAGCCAGAATAACCTCTGCACCGTTTATCAGTGCGCGGGCAACAGATACCCGTTGTTGCTGACCACCGGATAATTCACCGGGGCGGTGATCCTGCCGGTCACCCAGCCCGAGCTTGGTCAGTAACGCTGATGCACGCTCCTCACGTATGCTCTTATCGGTGTTACTGTATATTGCCGGCAGCGCAACGTTTTCCGTCGCGGTGAGGCTGGCGAGTAACTGATAACGCTGAAATACGAAGCCGAAGGTTTTCAGGCGCAGCGCTGACAACTGTTCCTGTGACAGCTTGTTCACATCGTGGCCGTGAATGGTATAACTGCCCGACGTGGGCGTGTCCAGACAGCCGAGGATATTCATCAGGGTCGATTTTCCGGACCCGGACTGCCCCATGATGGCAACAAACTCACCTTTTTGGATCCGCAGTGAGACACCGTCCAGCGCCCTGACTTCTGTACCTTCAGTTTGATAACTGCGGGTCACATTCGCCAGTTCAATTAAAGGTACGTCAGCCACGTGGCCCCCTCATAGGCGGACCACCCATGGGACCTCCGAAACCACGGTCGTTATTATCTTTAGTGCCTGCAGCAGCTGATGCCTGTCCGGAAACAATTTCATCACCTTCATTCAGACCGGATAAAATCTGAACTTCAGTGCGGGTACTGACCCCGGTCTTTACCGGCTTTCTTACCAGTTCACCCTGCTCACGGACCATGACGAATTTATCACGGGGAGGCCCTTTAACCGCAGCCAGCGGGACTACCAGGGTATTTTCTTCCTTCTCTTCAACAAAGAAAACCTGGGTAGTCATAGAGTCCATCAACGTACCTTCGATGTTTTCCACATCCACCAGCACCTGATACAACACTACATCGTTTATGATTGTGGGAGTCGGTAAAACCTGACGTACTACAGAGTGATATTTCTTACGGGTATTTCCAATAGTGGAGAAGTACACCGGCATACCACGCTTAATACTTTCCACATCAGCTTCAGAGACTTCTGCCCGCAATGTCATGGTAGTAAGGTCAGAGATCTGCAGCAGCTCCGGTGCGTTCTGGTTCGCGTTCAATGTTTGTCCTTCGCGAACAGCAATAGATGCTACCGTACCGCTGATTGGAGCATAAATTTTAGCAAAGCCCAGTGTCGCTTTATCACCGGCCAGAGATGCTTCGTCAGCTTTAATTTGCGCAATACTGGCTTTAATTTTTGAATCCAGTACTTTGACGTCGATACGGCTGCTGATAGCGGTATCAGCGCTCACAGCATCCTGATCAAACAGATTGTTGTTCCGTTTCTCGCGCAGCAACGCCAGCTCCCGCTCAGCCTTCAACTGTGCTAGGTTCGCGTTCTTCACATCCAGCGCAAATTCTGCGTTCTGCACCTGTGTTTCAAAGACTGTGGCATCAATTTCCACCAGTAAATCGCCGGCTTCCACCACATCACCTTCTTCCACATGGATTTTTTCAACCTGACCGGAAACCTGTGCACCAACGACAACGTAACGTTTGGGTTCAAGCTGGCCCGTTGCAATGATGTTCTTTTCGATGGTACCCCGGCCAACCTGCGAAAATGAAAATGCGCTGGTGTCACGGGCGGGGGCTGCGAACATATTCCATGCAGCGTAGGCGGGTACAGCAATGACAACCATTAACAGCAGCCATTTTACCCATCGGTGGGATCCTGGTGATAACACAGTCTTTCCTTAAGTGAAAATACCTAAAATACAAAAGCCCGCATCTTTACACTACGGGCTTTACACAACTTAACATTACTTCACAGTGGTCCACAGACAAGGCTGGACGGGGGCGTGACAATCAGATTAGTTTTATCTTGCGCCTTCATAACCCGTTTGCCGCCAACTTTCGTAAACGAAAACTGACACGGCATTGGACAGATTCATGCTGCGGCTGTCTGGCAACATGGGGATGCGTACGCGTTGCTCCGGAGGCAGTGACTGAATAAACTCGTCGGGCAGACCACGGGTTTCAGGGCCGAAGATTAACGCATCACCTTTCTGGTATTTCACATCACTGTGAAACGCTTTACCTTTAGTGGTACAGGCGAAAATGCGCGCCGGTTGTTCACTTTCAAGATAAGCATCCAGACTGGCGTGGCGCTTTACGTCGGCAAATTCATGGTAGTCTAGACCAGCACGCCTGACACGCTTATCGTCCCAGTCGAAGCCCAGAGGCTCAATCAGATGCAGGGAAAAGCCTGTGTTTGCACACAAACGGATAATGTTGCCGGTATTGGGCGGAATTTCTGGCTGGTATAAAACGATATCAAACATGGTCACATCACGAATTTTGCTGTGGAGCAAGGATACGGTGTGACAGGACATGAGACAAGCCCACAGCGGAGGAAGGGCGGTTGCTGTGGGCAGTTTTGGTGCAATGGACCTTTACAGTGCGTTAAGCACCCTGTTAGTTTGCGCCTGAGCAGCCCAGCGACGTGCACGGCGTTGCGCCACAGAGTTTCCGACGAACTCAACCACTTTATCTGACAAAGGGGTGAAAGTGCCGATTGCATGCCCGTAAACAGAAGATAAATCTGTATTTTGGGGCGCTTGTAAACGCATTGTTCTTAATGAAGCATATTTTTGCATGATTTTCTGGCCTCGCATTGCTTTATAGGGCAACTTTTCTGTCGTTAAGTTTTATTTTGCAACGGTTCACTCAGCTGAGTTTCCCGTGTCTTATACGAAAGTACTGCATTAGCCATACCGCAATTTTCAGTGTCATTAAAATTTAATGAAAACAAAGTCAGGTCAGTCATTTACAGAGGCTCGACCGGTCAGCAGAAGACATTGCCCGCGACTCTGTCCCCCGTCAGTGTGTGTAAAATAGAGACACTTTTGTAAATCAGGCGAGAAAATCGAGGATCCTGTTCATGGCAGGTTCGCGGATCCGGTCTGCTTCAATGAGAATTTCGTGATACGCCCCCTCACAGGAATGCAGAACAGCTTCCGGCATGAGTCCGGCCACCCTTCGCTGCCTGCGGTTATCCACCACCGTATCGTCGCAGGCACTGAGAATTAACACAGGTTGCTTAATATCACCGGCATTATTCTCAATAAAATCCATGGCTTTCATGGCCGCTCTCAGCCAGTGAACGGTTACACCGCCAAGCTGGACCTCTGGCGTGTTTGCGTAAGTATCACGGAACAAACGGTATCGCAGTTCGCTGTGTGTGAGATGATTGGCATCGAAGGTAACCGGCGAGTAATCTTTTTGCCCGATAAAATAGCCTTCCTGTTGCCCGGCTTTCTGATAGCGGCGCTCCACCATATTGAGCAACGAATTGGCAATCCAGCCCGGTAACGCGGGACGTATACCGAACATGGGAGAACAAAAAACAAGTTTCTTAAACAATGACGGATGGGCCAGAGTCGTGAGTGCTCCAATCGCACACCCCATGCTGTGGGCAAGCAGGTAACGCTCTCCGTCAGGTTGTCTGGCCGATACCACCTCTGTAATGAAGAGGTGAAGGTCACTGACATAATCGGCAAAATCCCGGACGAAGCCCTGATGCGGATTAGCGGTCATTCTGTCCGACAGCCCCTGCCCCCGGTGATCCATAATGAAAACAGCAAAGCCCTGATTGTACAGGTCAAACATCACTTCCTGATACTTCAGGTACGCTTCAATACGGCCGCTGCTGATAACAATGGTAGCAGCAGGCTGTGCAGGAAGACAAAACGCATAAGCCAGCTTCACGCCATCTCTGGCAGTCAGTACACCTGAGGTGACATGCTGCTGCCAGAACGCAGGAATGGCATCGCTGTTATGAATTAATGAGTGTTCTGTGGAGATTGTCCGGACCATGTATCACGCCCGTCCAGTGGCAGAGAAATGGTGACAGCCAGTCCACCGGACGCATTTCGGGTTGCTTTAATGTCGCCATGATGCATTTCCACTGCGGCTTTTGCAATGGCAAGTCCCAAACCAACCCCGCCAGACTCACGATCTCTGGCAAGACTTGCACGGTAGAACGGTGCAAATACAGAACTGCATTCCTCTTCAGATAACCCCGGGCCGTCATCCTTAACAACAACAGACCACTGCGATTCCTTCACAGAAACGGTAACCGATACGGAAGATTCCGCGTAGCGAATGGCATTTCTCACTACGTTTTCAACGGCGCTGCATAACAGCATACTGTTCACGTTAACGGTTTGCTGTGGCAATGCTGCAACCTCAAACCGGATGTTCCGGTTAGACGCTTCGAATCTGGCGTCGGCAAAGGTACGGTCAAACAGCACACTGATCATCACCGGAGAGATTTCCGGCTTGCCGGACTCCGCCCGGGTTAACGTGAGCAACTGTCCGATCATCGAGTCCATCCGTTCGGCTTCCCGCTCTATCCGGGCAAGAGCCGCCGGATCTATGTTCTGTTGATGCGCCAGGCCTACCGCCATTTGCAAACGGGCGAGAGGAGAACGTAATTCGTGGGAAATATCAGCCAGTAGCCGCTGCTGTCCTAACCACATTTGTTCGAGCTGCGATGCCATGGCGTTAAAATCGCGGGATAAACTTCCTAACTCATCACGGCGGCCATCGGCTTCCTTCACCCTGGCTTTCCAGTTGCCTCCCGCCAGTTCACGACTGGTTTCCTGCAAGATAGTGATGGGACGTACCAGAGATCGGGCGAAAAGATAAGATAAGACAATGGTAATCACCAATGCGATACAAAGAAAATATTTGAGTGGCTGCTGACTGTCGGGAGGTCCGTTCATCAGCGAAACATAAATGGCAAAATCTTTACCGTTAATAGCGACTCTGGCAGGCCCGATCGTCTCAAAATTCCCCCGCACCAGCGACAACGGTGAAACCTGCTTAGCCAGCCTGGTCAGATCATCCTCTTCACTGCGCCTGACTGGTGGCCCTCCTCCCTGCACCATCGCGCCGTCATCAATGCCTACAGCGATAAGTCTGTGCCGGCTTATCCGGTCAGCTTCTTCCAGAATGCGGCGGGCGGGTTTAGCGCCGTCTTCCTGAATTATACGATTAATAGCAGCAACAGCACGGTTCAGGGCTTCCAGCTCACGCGCATCCGGTGCCCGAACTTCTGCGTGTTCATTGAAAAAACTCACCGCATAAAAAGTCACAACTGCGGTAAAAATAAAGGTTACCCAGAACCATAAAAACAAACGCCCGACTAAACGCCGGGCCGGATTGAAACGTGCAAGTGAATTCATGAAGCCAGTCTTAGTAAATATCCCGACCCGCGAATGGTTTTTATCTTTTCATCATTCGTGGTTTCAGCAATCTTCTTACGTAGATTACTGACATGCATATCGATACTGCGGTCAAAGGCCTGTAACTTCTTACCCAGCACCTTCTGGCTGATGTCATCTTTCGTGACCAGCTGACCGGCATTAACCATTAGTAAATGCAGTATAGCAAATTCGGTATTGGTGAGTGTCAGCGCCACATTATGGCTTGCCACTGTCTGCCGGCTCATACTCAGTGATATATGGTTTACAGACAAATCCTGTTGCTGTCTGGACTGGGTAGACATTTCCAGACGGCGGAAAATAGCCTTCACCCGCGCCACCAGTTCACGGTGATTAAACGGCTTGGGTAAATAATCATCAGCCCCGAGCTCCAGTCCGAGGATGCGATCATAATCATCGCCACGGGCGGTTAGCATCAGTACCGGCGTTAAATGGCTGATACGCAATTTTTTCAGCACTTCAAAGCCATCCAGTTGAGGCATCATGACGTCCAGCAGGATCAGGTCAACAGACTCACCGGAAGTTGCCGCCGCCAGACCACTGTATCCGTCATTGGCCACGGTTACACTGTAACCGGTTGCCTCAAGATAAGTTTTCAGCATGTCCGTCAGTTCACGGTCATCATCAATGATCAAAATAGACTGCTTTGTCGCTGTGGCGACCATCTCATTGCCTCCAAAATTCTGCGGCTTAAAAAAACGTTGGGTGTGCGTTGATGACATTGAACGTAATACTGACATGGAGAAAACGGTCTGTGTCATGGCATGGCTCCTGTCCTGCTGATAGTAAGTTTACCTGACTCCGACCACCGTAAAGACGCGATGTCACCAACTTTACAGAAGCTTTACAGTACCACTAAACAACTTTGCAGAAATCCCGCCTACACTGACTTAACAATAAGCACGAGTCCACCGACGTTGGCACACACTTCAATGCCAACCGCCGGACCGGCGTAAACCGGTCCGGCTTTTTCTCTTAATACTGCGGTTTCAGCGGCAAGTAATCTTCAGCGAAAAATAACGGCGATGTGATAATAAGGTCAGCAGTCGCCGAAGAACACGCCACCGGCACATTCCATACCGAACACAGGCGCAGCAGCGCTTTTACATCAGGATCGTGAGGGGCAGGATTAAGTGGATCCCAGAAGAAAATCAATGCATCCAGTTTTCCTTCGGCAATGAGCGCTCCAATTTGCTGGTCGCCCCCAAGCGGACCACTCTTAAAACGTTTGATACTCAGTCCGGTATCGTCTGCAATCAGACCACCGGTGGTACCCGTTGCCACCAGTTCGCATTTTTGCATACTGTCTAAATGTTTATTCACCCACGCAAGGAGTTCTGCTTTTTTATGGTCATGGGCAACCAGTGCAACGGTTTTTTTGTTCATTTTTGTGTCCTTTCTTTCTTACCACAGGCAGTAAATATGTGCGTATCGTGACAAAACGGTGTGCCGCCGGACTGTCAAATAATCTTCATACATACCATTTATATTACGAAATTCACCGCGCCAGGCACAGAGAAATATTTATACATATTTATTGCATATTTATTCGCAATGAGTATCATAGGCGACGGTTTAGTAATCTCTGCAGCATTCGATAGGCGCTCTAAGTCAGCCATGGCAACGTTTTATCGTGAAGACAGAGAAAATGACAGGACAATCTCATGATTCAACCAACCAGCAGGCCCGACCAGCAGGTTGACAAGGTAAAACAGTTTAGCTCTCCCCTGGCTGGCTACACATTGCATTATGTACACCGACGATCCGGTGTGAATTTGCTTTTGCGGTAGCGCACTTTTTACCTTTGTACGCGGGCGAATGAAAACAGTATCCCTTTCATTCGCGTACAAAGGTAGAAAGTGATTTTTTATCCCTCTACAGAATTAATTAAACCTATTATGTTAAAAGTATCAGTTATCGGAGCCAGTGGTTACACTGGCGCACAACTCGTTGATTTAGTTCATCGTCACCCTGCTATGGATTTGCTGGGCACCTATGTTTCTGAAAACAGTGCCGACGGCAATAAATCCATTGCTGCGATCCACGGTCAGTATGCACACCTGAGCCAGTACATGCTTACGCCGATGAATGACAGCACGTTAGACACACTCGCAGATACCATGGATCTGGTTTTCCTGGCCACGCCTCACGAAGCCAGTCACGACTGGATGGCTGCACTGAGTAAAGGCAAAGCCAAAGTGCTGGATTTATCCGGCGCATTCCGCATTAAGAACACTGAAGTATTTGAACAGTTCTACGGTTTCAAACACACCTCAGAAGCATGTCTGGACAAAGCGGTGTATGGCCTTGCTGAATGGTATGCCAAGGATATTGCGGCAGCGAAAATCGTTGCCGTACCGGGTTGTTACCCCACAGCTTCACTGACAGCGTTAAAACCTCTGCTGGAAAATGGTTTGTTAGACAGTGCCGTGCGCCCGGTTATAAACGCGGTGTCAGGCGTCAGCGGTGCTGGTCGTAAAGCCGCATTGAATAACAGCTTCTGCGAAGTAAGCCTGCAGGCTTACGGCGTGCTGGGTCACAGACACACCCCGGAAATCGAGGCATGGCTTGGCACCGGAGTGATTTTCACCCCGCACCTGGGTAACTTTAAGCGGGGCATTCTGGCCACGATTACTGTGAAATTGAAGCCGGGCGCCAGCGCTGAGCAACTGTCATCTGCCTATCACACCGCTTATGAAGGCAAACCTGTTGTCCGCATTCGCGATACCTTCCCGAAAATTGATGATGTAGTGAATACGCCGTTTGTTGATTTGCACTGGAAACTGGATGCTCAGTCAGGCTATGCCGTTATTACCAGCGCCATCGACAATACAATGAAAGGTGCAGCCTCGCAGGCAATGCAATGTGCAAACCTGGTCAGTGGCCTGCCCGACGCTCAGGGACTGATTGCATAATGAAATTGTCTCCTATTGTTATTAAAGTGGGCGGTGCGCTGCTTGAAGATGAAAATGCGGCGTTGTCATTACTGACTTCTGTCGGTGAAGTCATGAAGACCCGTCCTGTGGTCATCGTACATGGTGGCGGTCCGCTGGTTGAAACACTGATGGCCGCACTGAATCTGCCCAGCCAGAAAATTGATGGTCTGCGGGTAACACCGGACGAACATATGCCGTACATCTGCGGCACTCTGGCCGGCAGTGCGAACAAAGCACTGTGTGCACTGGCAATCCGTAGCGGATTAACACCTGTTGGCTTGTCCTTATTAGATGGCAACATGGTAAGCTGCGAGCCGCTGGATGAGAAATACGGTGCCGTTGGCGTGCCTTCGGCAAACAGCCCGGAACTGCTTAAAGCATTAACCGGCAAAGATCTGTTACCGGTAGTCAGCTCCATCGGTGCCAGTGCGCAGGGCCGTTTGCTGAACATTAATGCCGACCAGGCAGCCACCGTAATCGCCCAGTTGCTTGACGGCGAGTTACTGCTATTGTCTAACGTCAAAGGCGTGCTTGATGCAGATAAAGCGCTGTTAAGCTCATTAAACCAACAACAAATAGACAGCCTGGTTGCCGGTGGTGTAATCACAGACGGCATGAAAGTAAAAACAGATGCGGCTCTGCTGGCAGCTTCGTCCCTGGGACGTCCGGTCACCATCGCCAGCTGGGATGCCAGCATCAGTGACATTTTAAATAAGGATACCGGTACGCGCATCGCGCCATAGCCGTATTGAGGATATTGACCATGAAACAGGATTTATTGTCCTTTGCTAACTGGACACCCGAAGACACGAAGGCGCTGTTAGATTTAGCCGTAACCATCAAACAAAACCCGGCGAAGTACAGCCAGGTGCTGGCAGGTAAATCTGTTGCAGCACTGTTTGAAAAGCCTTCTCTGCGTACCCGCGTAAGTTTCGATATCGGCATTAATAAACTAGGTGGCCATATGGTTTACCTGGACGTACAGGGCGGCAAACTGGCCGGCCGTGAAGATAACGTAGATACCGCTGCCAATCTGGCGTGCTGGGCAGACGCTATTGTTGCCCGAGTGTTCTCACACAGCACGCTGGAAGACTACGCGAAAGCGGCAAAAGTACCGGTGATCAATGCGCTTTGCGATAAGTATCACCCGTGTCAGGGTCTGGCTGATTACCTCACCATGTACGAAGCGTTCGGAAAAACCGAAGGCCTGACTATGGCTTATATCGGTGACGGCAACAACGTAACCCATTCATTACTGATTGTTGGCGCACTGCTGGGCTGCAACCAGGTTGTGGTTACACCGCCAGGACACGAAGCCGATCCGGAAATTGTTGCGCAAGCACAAGACATTGCCGCTAAAACCGGCGTTAAAATAGTACAAAGCAACGATATTGATGCCGCTGTCGGCGCTGATGTGCTTTATGCTGATACCTGGTTATCAATGGGCGATGATACGCCCCTTGAAGCCATTAAAGATAAATTTATGCCTTATCAGGTCAACGAAGCCCTGATGGAAAAAACCGGCGCACAATATGTCATGCATTGTCAGCCTGCTCACCGCGACCTGGAAATCACCGGTTCCCTTATCGACAGTGACAAATCACTGCTGATGCAGGAAGCAGAAAACAGAATGCATGCCCAAAACGCAATACTGACCAAACTACTAGGTTCCTGAGAGGACAGGTTTAATGAAAAAGAACGTGAATAAAGTCGTACTCGCCTATTCCGGCGGGTTAGATACCTCAGCCATCATTCCATGGCTGAAAGAAAACTATGACTGTGAAGTGGTGGCATTTGCCGCTGATGTCGGTCAGGGTGATGAAGAACTGGTTGGCCTGAAAGAAAAAGCTATCGCTTCCGGTGCCAGTGAATGTCATATCGTTGATCTGAAGGAAGAGTTCGTCAGCGAATACATTTATCCGACTATCACTACCGGTGCTATTTACGAAGGTGAATATCTGCTGGGTACTTCTATGGCCCGCCCTGTGATTGCAAAAGCACAGGTAGAAATTGCCCGTAAAGTTGGCGCAGATGCGCTGTGTCACGGTTGTACCGGTAAAGGTAATGACCAGGTTCGCTTTGAAGGTACTTTCGCTTCTCTGGCACCGGATCTACATGTCATTGCGCCATGGCGTGAGTGGGACATGGTTTCCCGTGAAGATCTGCTGGCATACCTGGCAGAACGTAATATCAAAACGACAGCTTCTGCGACCAAAATCTACAGCCGTGATGCAAACGCATGGCACATCTCCCACGAAGGTGGTGAGCTGGAAGATCCATGGCAGGAGCCTACCAAACAAATCTGGACAATGACTGTTGATCCGGAAGATGCACCTGATCAGGCGGAACGTGTCACTCTGTCTTTCGAAGAAGGTCGTCTGACGAAAGTGAATGATGAAGCCCTGTCGCCATACCAGGCACTGGTTAAGCTGAACACCATTGCAGCTGCACATGGCGTTGGCCGCATCGACATCGTAGAGAACCGTCTGGTAGGTATGAAGTCACGCGGTTGTTATGAAACGCCGGGAGGCACAGTAATGGTAGCAGCGTACAAGGCGCTGGAAACCATGGTACTGGATAAAGCCTCGCTTAAATACCGTGAACAGATTGGTCTGGAATACTCACACGTGATGTACGACGGCCGCTGGTTCACTCCGCTGAATGATGCCCTTCTGGCCGGCGCTGCGTCTTTCGCTAAGCGCGTAACCGGTGACATCGTTGTGAAGCTTTACAAAGGTCAGGCAACCGTGACGCAACGTCGCTCACCAAACAGCCTGTACTCTGAAGATTTCGCAACCTTCGGTGCTGATGATGTATACGACCAGAGTCATGCTGAAGGCTTTATCCGCCTGTTCAGTCTGTCCAGCCGTATCGAAGCACTGAAAAAGCAGCAGTAACAGGAGAATATCATGGCATTGTGGGGCGGCCGTTTTGCGGCAGGCAGTAGCAACATGTTCCGGCAGGTGAATGATTCCCTGCCGTTCGACAGAGTGATGGCAGCACAGGATATCCAGGGCTCCATTATCTGGTCACGCGGTCTTAAGAAAGCAGGTGTACTGACTGAAGACGAACAGGCGCAGTTAGAGTCTGCCCTGTCTGAACTGAAAGTACTGGCGGAGAAAGGCGAGTTGGATTTCGACGCCAGTCCGGAAGAAGACATTCACAGCTTCGTGGAAGCGGCACTTATCGATAAGCTGGGTGACATTGGTCGTAAACTGCACACAGGTCGCAGCCGTAACGATCAGGTCGCGACAGATTTTCGTTTATGGGTCCGTGAACACGTTGACTCGTTGAAAGCTGACTTAAAAGCGCTGATCCGCTCATTGCTGAACACCGCCAGCCGCCACCAGCAGGCCATTATTCCGGGGTACACCCACTTACAACGTGCCCAGCCCATTCACTTTGCACACTGGTGTTTAGCCTATGTGGAAATGTTCAAGCGTGACCTGGCACGGATGAAAGATCTGAAAAAGCGCATGAACCAGTGCCCGCTGGGCTCCGGTGCGCTTGCAGGTACCACCTACCCGGTTGACCGTCATGAACTGGCGGAAGAACTGGGCTTTGATTCACCTTGCCTGAACAGTCTGGATGCAGTATCAGACCGGGACTTCGTGCTGGAACTGCTGTTCTGTGCGTCCACCAGTATGATGCATATTTCCCGTATGGCTGAAGATCTGATTTTCTACAATTCAGGTGAAGCAGGCTTCCTGCAACTGGGTGATGCGGTAACTTCCGGCTCGTCACTGATGCCGCAGAAGAAAAACCCTGATGCGCTGGAACTCATGCGTGGTAAATGCGGACGTGTTTTCGGCAGCCTGCAAGGCCTGCTGGTTACCATGAAAGGCTTGCCACTGGCATACAACAAAGATATGCAGGAAGACAAAGAAGGTGCCATTGATACCGTAAACCAGTGGCATATTTGTCTGTGTATTGCTGTTGAAGTGCTCGACTCACTGTCGCTGAATGAAGAGCGTTGCCGTGAAGCCGCCCAGCAGGGCTATGCTAACGCCACCGAACTGGCCGATTATCTGGTAGGTAAGAGCATTCCGTTCCGTACCGGCCACGATATTGCAGGTAAAGTGGTGCTGGCAGCCATCGACAAAGGCTGTGCCATCGAAGATTTACCGCTGGCTGATTTACAGGCCATCTGCGATAAAATCGAAGACGATGTGTATCCGGTACTGCAACTGGAATATGGCGTTAACCAACGCAATATTCTGGGCGGCACCAGCCAGGAAACAGTGACCAAAGCACTGTATCAGGAGCTGGAAAATCTGGATAAGCTGGGGTAACACGAAAAATGGTGTTAGCTCATCATGATGGCATAAAACTCTTTCGCAGCTCGCTGCCGTACATCAACGCGCACAGAGGAAAAACCTTTGTGCTGATGTTCGGTGGTGAGGCCATCGAACAGAGTAACTTTGCCAACATTATTCACGATATCGCCCTGCTCGCCAGCTTAGGTGTACGTCTGGTGCTGGTGCACGGTGCCCGTCCGCAAATAGACGAACGGGTTAGCATGCGGGGCATCGAAGGTCGTTTTCTCGACGGTGTCCGCATTACCGACAAGCAAACCCTGGAATGCGTCAAAGATGCCGCCGGTTCAGTGCGTAGCCACGTAGAAGCACTGCTGACCATGGGACTGCCCAACTCACCTATGCACGGCGCACAAATTCGCGTGTGTACAGGTAATCTGGTCGTCGCTAAACCTATGGGTGTACGCAGCGGCATCGATTATGAAAACACCGGCCTGGTGCGCCGGATTGATACCACAGGTATCAACGATCATCTGAATGACGGCTCGATTGTTCTGCTTTCTCCGATGGGGTATTCCACCACCGGAGAAGTGTTCAACTTATCCCATGAAGATGTGGCGACGCAGGCTGCGATTGCACTAAAAGCAGATAAAATTATCGTTTTCTCCAAAGACGACGGTATTCGTCATAACGACGGCAAATTACTGCGCACCATTGAACGTCCGCAACTGGAAGAGCTCATTTTTGAAGAGCAAATTCAGACTGAGCAAACGGTGTTAAGTGCACTGACCACCAGTGTGGCAGCCGGCATCCCCCGTGCTCACTGTATCAGCTATGAAACTGACGGTGCATTGTTGCAGGAATTGTTCACCCGTGACGGTGCCGGTTCGCTGGTGATGGAGCACCATTACGAGCAGTTACGTGGTGCCACCATCGAAGATGTGGGCGGTATCATTAACCTCATCAAGCCGCTGGAAGAAAGTGGCGCGCTGGTGAAACGCTCCCGTGAACGCCTTGAGAATGAAATCAATCAGTTCATTATTATTGTGCGTGACGGCATGATCATCGCCTGTGCGGCGCTGTATCTCTATCCGGAAGAAGGCAAAGCGGAGCTGGCTTGTGTGGCAACACACCCGGACTACCGTGGCAAAAACCGGGCAGAGCGCATTCTGGAAGAAGTGAAACGTCGTGCACTGGATTCAGGCATACATACCTTGTTTGTTCTGACTACGCTGACAGCACACTGGTTTCTGGAACACGGTTTCCGTCCTTCAGATCTCGGCGAACTGCCGCAGGCGAAAAAAGAACTGTATAACTTCCAGCGTAACTCGAAGATTTTCACCCTCGGGCTGTAATTTACTTTGTATCATAACCTGCCATCCGGCAGGTTGTTTTTTTAAAACACTGTCCTCATCCCCTGAACACATCAAATAGCAAAAGATAATCATTCTCATTAGTGGTAAAATCGGTCGTTGCATTTACCTGATTCGTTATCAGGCATCAATTTGCAGTCGCACTCACGTTTTTCGTTATTCAGGCTATCAATATGTTTATCAGAGTTTTGATTTTTTCACTTTTCAGTTTTTCTCTTAGTCACGTCTCACCCGTAAACGCTCAACCGGATCTTACAATAACAACCGGTAAAACCGTGGCTGATACCGGTGCCCCTGGCTACCGCTTCACCCGTTTACAATTCACCAGACATGACGCAAAACACAATACGCAGAAAGCGTACCGGGTGAACCTGGCGATACCGGAAGCACCGGCGCCGGAAAAGGGCTATCCTTTACTCATCATGCTCGATGGTAATGCTGCACTGATGGACGTGTCTGCAGACTTACTAAGTGAGCTGTCGCAAAGCGCAGCCCCGCCGGTACTGGCATTCCTCGCTCATGACAACGATCTGCGCATTGACGGCGATGCCCGCGCCTATGACTACACTCCGGCCGTCAATGAGTCTGCATTAAGCGCTAAAGAGCAACGCCCCGGCAGAGAGTATGGTGGCGCAGACGGATACTTGTCTTTTATCACCGGTAAGGTCGTTCCTGCCATTTCAGACAATACCGCGGTTAACCCTGAGAAGACGGGATTATGGGGTCATTCCTATGGCGGTATTTTCGTTTTGCACGCCCTGTTCACCCGGCCAGACAGCTTCGCGTTCTATGCCCCTGTCGATCCGTCACTGTGGTGGGGAGAAGGCTATATTTTATCTGAGGAGCACGACCTGCTAACGGAAAGCCCGGCTGACATTAAAGACAAAAGCCTGTTAGTAGTCACGGGTTCTGGCGGTGAAGCAAAACGCCGCCCGCGGGGAGGTCGGGATGCCGCAACACTGGCTGCCGTGTATAAAGCAAGAGAATCGGTTCCTGCCGGTGAAACCGCCAGAATGGTTGAACGTTTAAAAGCAGCCGGTGTTGATGCTGAAATGACTACGCTTCAGGGCCTGTCTCACGGAGAAACGCTGGGAGCGTCATTACCCTACGTATTCAGACAGTTCGCCAGATAAACACTTCTCACTGACAGATATATTATCAGCCGCTGTTCTGTCTCAGGGACAGCGGCATCAGCGGATGCGCTTAATCTCAGCTTCATCCAGCTTGATGACATAGGCATTCCCACCAATGCCATTGAACTCCTCATCGGTCAGTACAATGGTATTGCTGTTATAAAACGCCACCGCTTCCTTTTGGGTCACGATACCTAAATCAATCCGTGAGACATCGCCGGAAAAGAAATTATCTCCTTCAAAGTTCTCGAACAACCATAAGCTGGTGGAGTCCAGCAGAACCAGCATATCCCTTTCAGGGTTTAAGGCCGCCGACGTGATCCAACAGAGTTTTTCCAGCGTGGTACAGGTTTGGAATGAGCCCAGCAACTCAGCTTCAAAGTTCGCAGCATAATCGCCGATGCGGTACAGGTTAGTCAGACCGTCGAAAGGAATAGTACGGTTTTTGGTAAACAGATACAGATTGTGGTCAAATTCCACGAATGCTTCCAAATCAAAATTACGATGTTCCGGCGGGATTGGAGAACCGTCCATTTCCGGATAAGTAAATTTGATGATTTCAGCTTCCGTCGTATCGGTTTTAATATCGATTGGATTTTCTATTTTGTATACCGTCAGCCATTTTCTCGACTGATCGTTATTGCCGAAATCCCCTAAGAAAAAATGCCCGAAGGCATCCTGCGTCATATCTTCCCAGTCGATATTTTTCGCGTTGGTCACATGGATTTTGCGAACAATACTGCCGTCATCATCCAGTTGATAGAGCACCGGGTCATCGCCACCATCATTAATCGCCCATAACCGGTCTTTTTTATCGAACTCGATACCGGAAATCTCCCGCAGGTGGGGATCAAGATTAACGCGCTTTTTACTGTAAAGATCGTGCACAGCAGTGAGCGTAATAATGCCAGCCACGGACGCAGCAAGGCCAATAAAAGCAAACAGGATTTTTACCATGATGGATTATGGGGGAATTTTGTCACGCTAAAGATGGAAATGGATAATAGCAGATTAACGTCAGGGGCCGGAAATTATTCCCCGGTCCCCAAATGCCGTGATTTCATGTAGTTCGCCAGCGCCAGTGCGTCTGTATCTTGTGATTGCTGCAAAGCCTGATAAACGCCTTGCTGATCAGCCTGTGACTTGTGCTGATTCAGTTTCTCTTTACCTTCCAGCGTGTCCACCTGAATACGAAATCCGGTGGTTGCACCGGATAACTTATTCACATAGTCGTCAGACATAATACTTTTATCCCCGGTGAGTCCCGGATCGTAGGTTTCAACCAGTGCCATCATAGCGGCAAGGTTTGCCTCATCTTCAACAAGCTCCAGCGTCCCGTAAGCGTGTACAGCAGCATAATTCCATGTAGGGACGTTTGGTTTACTGGCATACCAGCGGGGAGAAATATAGCTGTGAGGGCCGGAAAAAATTACCAGCACCCGCTGACCATCTGCATCCCGCCACTGAGGATTTGCCTTCGCCATATGACCCAGCAGTTGCCCTTCCTGTTCACGAACCACAAAAGGTAAATGTGTGGCGGTGAGATCAGATGTAATCATCACACCGAAGCTGTGCGCTTTAATGAACGACCATGTTTGTCCGCCCGCAGGCATACGCATATTTTTAGGAATAAACATCAGGTTCCGGCCTCATGGATATCTTCATTAAGTTTTTTATGCAGCCAGAGCCGGCGGATGGTATTTAAATTCACCGCAATCAGGGTAAGTTCCAGCAGCGTGGTGCCAATAGACCCCACCAGTATATTATTAGTCAGCCAGCACAATGCACCAATTAAGAAGCCAATGCGCATAGAAATGCCGGTGAGACAAAAAACCGCATAGGTGCCTACGCAACTGCCGAGAATGGGGAACAAGTCTTTCCAACTGTCTGCCAGCCAGATCCCCCACCCCATCGTAAAAGCAATGAACCAGAAAGCCACCACCGGCGAACTGGTTTTCAGCGATAACCCGGTTCGCAAAACGGCCAGCAGCGCGCTTACGGCTGCCGTAATGGCATTCAGAAGGAAAAAGTGGAAGGCATGATTAAGGTTCATCACCACCATCATCAGTTTCAGATGCCGGTCGTCTTTCTGGTAAAAGCACAGTATGCCAAGCACAAAGCTGAGCAGCCCTACTGCCTGGGCAAAGTCTATCTCAGGGAGAGTCATGTAAGATGAGGGTAAACGCGTTGATACCGTTAAAGTATCAACTAAGCAGCCACCACGCAATGATTGTCCAAAGTCGCCTGGCTGGCCGGTTCAAATGTAAACCTCTGGTGTGAAATCTCAGAGTAATCTGAGATGCTTTCACACCAGATAAGAATAAAAGAGCGGACAGTCCATTGCCCGCAAACAGGCTCAATTGTCAAAGTTGGCTATTGTTACTTCGTTAGCAGCAACCGTGACTTCTTTGACAGTTAAAAAAGAAAATTCATTATCATCATCGGTTTCAGGCTCGTCCAGATGACCCAGGCAGGTCAGTGCCAGCGTGTAATCACCGGCTTCCAGATAGCCCAGCCCGTAAGATGATTGATCGAAACTGGTCTCGGTATTAACCGTTGCTATCGCGACCGGGCGGAACTCAGTATCTGTGGCACTGGTGTCTGCGTCATCCCCTAAGGAGGCCACATCCAGGCCCGTGCCTTCAAATACGTAAACAGCATTACCGTAAGTAAAGTCAGACTTCACAGAACAAGCTGCCTGAGTCAGCAATGACTCCCCGACACGGCCTTCAATGCCGCCGGCTTCGCTGTTATCGACCAGCCGTATTCCCCGGGGTTTCAGGAACACCTCATCCTGACCTTGCGGATCCACCAGGCTTTTACGTAAATCAAATTCGACGGTAAATGTCTGCTCCTCTCCGGCCAGCGCAGTAAAACCGTCTAACTTCACTTCACCGGAAGGTACGGACAAAGGCCAGGTGCCATCATCCATGACCACGTAAGACGCTTCAGACACAGGAATTCGAATTTGCGTGTATTCACCGGCGGGCAAATCAAAATCTTCTATCAACGATGCAAATGCATTTCCCTGAAGGGTAAGCAAATCTATCTCGCGGGGATCGCCGTTACTGTCTGTGACATCGATGGTGATTGCATCACCATTCCCGCGTAACTCAACGGTGCTGAAAAATACGACCACTTCACTGGCGTTATCCACCGGCGCATCTGAGATATTCAATGTGAAATTAGAGAAAAACGTTTCTGTATCTTCGACCTGAGTCACTTCACTACCACTGCCACCACCACAGGCAGTCAGTAGCGAAACAGAAGAAATAATAAGAGCCGCAGGGCCTGCCTGCTTCAGAGCACGACTAATTTTCTTTGTATAGCGCTTCATTACTGCACCAGCTCCTGTTTTCATTATTATTCTCCGTTTTCTCTGCATTGCTGTTTCAATATCACTTAAATTCTATATAGGCGTTAACCAGAATTTGTTCTTGTGCCATGGTCATATCAAGCAGTGTGCCAAAGAAAAAAAGAGCATATAAAACAAAAAATTAACTAACAACACAGTGGGTGACTTAGTCATTTTTGAAGTGAAAACGTAGCGATGTACCGACACTTTCCGGCCCGTGCAGGAGGTTTTTTAGTTTACGTATGCGTTCGTTTACTTTTTAGCCGCAGAGCGTACAGTTTTTCTTCAACCTGTATGCAAAGCCGTTCACACCGAACGAAAGATCAATAAGTTAAGGGTACATGCAAGAAGATAAATTCCTGTTCCTCGTGTAAGGTATTGTTGCTTATCCCATACTATGATCATTTTTTGATCAATTATCTTGTCCCATCTGGCCTGCAGTGCTATTTTGAATTTGTTGAGTCGTCAAAAGGGAATTGCGACCATCCCGAAGCTTATGGATAAGTTCGCGCAGTCAACTCCGCCATCTTTTGTTCAACACCGGAATCGGGTGTTGTTTCTAATATCGTCATAAATCCAGCCTGATCCGGTTTACTTATTACACCTATCAGAGGAATTGATTGTGAAAAGGAATAATCCAGGCTCAGGTTGTGCATCCCAGGTACAATCCCTCGCCAAACCCGTTATAACCGTTATCAGCGCTTTGTTTTTTGCGACCGCCTGTATGTCTACCAGTCCTAAAATGGGCGGTAGTGATTCTGGCGCTGTAAGTGGTGGAGCCGGCGGGGCATCTGCAGCTAACAATAATACTCAGTTGGAAAACTGCGACGAAACCCTCGGTACACTCAGTGTGTTTGAAGACACTTCTTTACCCTGGTGGTCCGAATACCGCAGGACCTACCCTAAATTAGGCAGCACGATTCCAGTGATCCGCCTGATGATTCAGCAATCCAACTGCTTTGTAATTGTCGAGCGGGGCCGTGCTATGAATGCCATGAATACTGAACGGCAGTTGATGCAGTCCGGACAGTTGCGATCAGGCTCAAACATTGGTGGCGGTCAGATGGTTGCCGCAGACTATACTCTCAGCCCTTCCGTGTTGTTTGCAGAAAAAACACAGGGCGGTAAAGCCATAGGCGGTGCATTATTTGGCGCGCTGGGTTCCATCGTGGGCGGCGGCTTCAGTAAAAACGAAGCGGCAACCTCGTTACTGCTCATTGATAACCGCTCAGGTGTTCAGGTTTCATCATCCACAGGCAGCGCAGCGAATCATGACTTCAGTCTGTTTGGGGGCATGTTTGCCGGTGCGGCAGCCGGTGGCGCCGGTGGCTTCTCGAAAACACCGGAAGGTAAAATGCTGGTAACTGCGTTTGCCGATTCTTACAACCAGATGGTAATGGCCCTGCGCACGTATAAGGCTCAGGAAGTAAAAGGTGGCCTGGGTAAAGGCGGATTGTTAACGGTAGGCGGCGCAGATGACGCCATGCCCGAAGCGACGGATGCCGGTCCTATCGTTACCACAGCCACAACCACCACTGCTGTTTATGTAGAGCCTACACCTACACGGGTGACCGTATCTGAACGTGAGTCGTACAACTTTGCTGTTGATGAGTATGATGAGCAGGCTTTCAACAAATATTACGACTGGTTAAAAACCTATGGTCCGATGATGACTACTTTCGTGTCCATAGATCCTGACAAAACAGATTCAAGCATATTCGGAGGTATGACTATTGCTTCAGTTGCGTCAATGTTGCTAACACAACTGGATTCACAACGCATCGAGTTGGAAGCCTGGCCATATCAGGCAAGGGCTCAGGCCTGGAGTAAAATGGGTAAACGCATTGAACAACATACAGAGCTATTTGAACGTAACCGGATGCTGGCCCTTAAAAATGAAAAATTAGATCCGGATGTCCGCAGTATCATCGAAAGCATTCAGGTGGTAACCAAAGAATCGCTCTTCCCTGAAGGGATTTAAGCAGAAAGGATAACCGCAGGAATTCATCTCGAAGGGGTTACATCTTTAAAAACGAAAAGACCGTACAACTTGGGTTGTACGGTCTTTTTTATTCGCAGTCAATACAGGCCGGCGCTGAATAATACCGGTATGCTTTATACCGGTATTAGCGGCTCCGGCTTTACTGTGCTTAAATACTTACCCGCTTATACGGGCGGTATTCAGCCTGCCAGAAGTTTTTCTCAATACTCGCTTTCAGGGCCTCGTCCGTCATTTCCAGCGCCAGATCCTGCTCCATAGCCACTTTCGCCACGGCAAAGGCGATGTCTTTGCTCAGAGTTGCAATTTCAGTAAGTGGCGGCAGTAAGCAGCCTTCACCGGTATTAGCCATAGGTGATGCCGACGCCAGCGCATTACTGGCTGCCATCAACATTTCATCACTGATGAGCTTTGCCTTACCCGCAATAACACCCAGGCCAATCCCCGGGAAGATATAACTGTTGTTACACTGGGCAACAGGATACACCTTACCGTTGTACTCAACAGGTTTAAACGGGCTGCCGGTAGCAATGATGACCTCGCCGTCTGTCCACTCAATAACTTGCTCAGGCCGGGCTTCAACCTGTCGTGACGGATTACTCAACGGGAAGATAATGGGCAGTTCGCAATGACTCTTCATTGCGCGGATAACCTGCTCAGTGAACAGACCCGGCTGACCGGACACACCTATCAGCACATCAGGCTGAGCACAATGCATCACATCCAGCAACGACGGGAATTTACCGGAGAACGTCCAGCCTGCAATGTCTTCCTGACTGTGCTGCAGCTTCGCCTGGAAGTCACGTAAGCCTTCCATACCTTCGGTCAGCAAGCCAAAACGGTCAATCATAAAGACCTGCTTGCGCGCCTGCGCATCAGTCAGTCCTTCCGACACCATTTGCTGGATCAGCATTTCTGCAATACCGCAACCTGCTGAGCCGGCACCGACAAAGACCACTTTCATCTCAGACAATTTGCGCTGAGTGGTCCGGCAGGCTGCCAGAATGGTACCCAGAGTCACCGCTGCGGTGCCCTGAATGTCATCATTGAAACAGCAGATTTCGTTGCGGTAGCGTTGCAATAAAGGCATCGCATTTGGCTGAGCAAAATCTTCGAACTGAATCATTACTTCCGGCCAGCGGCGTTTAACCGCTTTAATGAACATGTCGACAAATTCGTCATATTCTTCCTGACCGATACGCGGATGGCGCGCGCCCATGTACATCGGGTCGTTTAACAGTTTTTCGTTGTTGGTACCCACGTCCAGCATGACAGGTAACGTGTATGCCGGGCTGATACCACCACAAGCGGTATACAGCGACAGTTTACCGATTGGAATACCCATGCCGCCGATCCCCTGGTCACCGAGACCCAGGATCCGCTCACCGTCAGTCACAACAATCACTTTTACTTTACGTTTTGTTGCGTTCCTGACGATATCATCCAGTTGATGACGTTCTTCCCAAGAAACAAAAAGTCCGCGGGAACTGCGATAGATGTCAGAAAACTGCTCACAGGCATCACCTACTGTAGGGGTGTAGATGATGGGCATCATTTCTTCAATATGTGACTGGATAAGGCGATAGAACAGGGTTTCGTTATTATCCTGAATGGCCCGCAGATAGATGTGCTTATTCAGAGCATCATCAAAAGAACTGTATTGCATGAACGCACGTTCAACCTGTTCTTCGATTGACTCATACCTTGGCGGAAGTAATCCGGTCAGGTTGAAAGAGGCCCGTTCACGGGCCGTAAAAGCACTGCCCTTGTTCAACAAGGGCGTTTCTAACAGTGAGGGTCCAGCGTGGGGTATATATAAATATCGGTTTGACTCGTCTGACATTGTTTATCCGATTTATTGTTGGGAATGTAGCCCGGCCAAAACCTTCTCGCCTAAAAGATTTCCTCTGGCTCGGGCGCTGCGTTTTCGTCACCTTGTGCAGGATCGACGATTTCATCGTCAAGCACGAACACCTTCGGTTCGGTGCCTTGCGCAAAGTATTCAAATAGTGTCGTATGGTCTGTTCGTCTGGTCAACTTTCCTGTGCCCCTGTCGATACGAACTCGTACCACTCCTTCCGGAATGGCCATCGGTTCTTCCGGCACACCATCGAGTATTTTCTGCATAAACCGGATCCAGGCAGGTTGCGCCGCTTTCGCGCCATCTTCACCACCAATCATGGCATTACCCAGCCAGTTAAACTTCTCAGGATTACGGTTGATCAGATTCTGATTACGGGTAGAGCGGCCAAGATTACGGTTCATATCGTCAAATCCTACCCAGGCTGTTGCGATAATGTCCCGATGAAATCCGCTGAACCACGTATCCCGCGCATCATTGGTTGTACCTGTTTTGCCCGACAGGTCATCCCGCTGCAGAATATTTCTCGCCCGCCAGCCAGTGCCCATCCAGTAGGTTTTCTTGCTCCAGCTGCCATTGGCACGTACACCGGTTCGCATCATATCAGCTACCAGGAAGGCATTTTGTGCACTGATCACTCTTGGTGCTGAGCGCTTTTCTGCTGAATCGTCAGTTGTGACCGGCAAGCCTTTGCCCAGACCGCCCTCAGCATTCAGCTGGGCTTCCAGCATAGCCTCTACATTGTCTTCACTGTAGTCCTGAGCAGCCGCGCCCGCTATTTGCTCACCGCTTTCAGAGCACGGGTTGCACGCCCACGCCGGAGAAGCTTGCCACAATTGCTCTCCCTGCTCATTGAGCACACGGTCTATAAAGTATGGAGTAATCAGGTAACCGCCGTTGGCGATAACAGACATGGCCCTTACGACTTCCAGCGGCGTGTGCGCGCCGGAACCCAGTGACACGGTTTCATCGTTAGGCACTTCGTCTTTATCGAAGCCAAATTTTGCCAGATGCTCTCTGGCTTTTTGTAATCCCACACCCCGTAGCAAACGCACTGAGACCACGTTCTTCGATTTACCCAGTGCCACACGCATACGGATTGGTCCGTCGTATTCCGGAGGTGAGTTCTGCGGACGCCAGGCCACGCCGGTGGTGGCATCCCACTGATTAATCGGCGCATCATTAATGACGGATGCCAGGGTATAGCCATTTTCCAGCGCAGCGGAATAGATAAAGGGTTTAATATTTGAACCTACCTGACGCTTGGCCTGGGTAGCACGGTTAAACTGGCTCTGATAGAAGCTGTAGCCGCCAACCACAGCCTCAGCCGCACCGTTATGAGGATTGAGAGCAATGAGAGCACCGCTGACCGCCGGAATTTGTGCCAGCCGCCACTGCTCGTCCTGCATGCGGATATAAATCACAGCACCGGGAGAAACAATATCCGATGCGGTTTCAGGTTCATCTCCCTGACGGGAATCGGTAATGTAAGGACGGGCCCAATCGAGACCTTCCCAGTTAATCACACGCTCTACGCCATTCAGGTCTCTCACTGTTATCGACGGCTCTTCTTCCGGCGTGGCAGGATCAAAGACCTGCGTGACCACCGCAGGCACCAGCGGGTGGAAATGCGGCACCGCTTCCAGCGCAGTTCGCACTTCATCCGGCGTCCATTGTTTGTTTTGATCGGTCAGGGCCAGAGGATTTTCTTCCGGCTCATCATCCTCATCTTTCGCAGGCTTGTTCCACAACCAGGTCACCGGGCCTCTGTAACCATGACGTTCATCATAGTCGTGTAAGTTACGTACAACTGCATCCTGTGCCGCTTGCTGAATATCAGACGGCGCAGTGGCATATACCTGATATCCCCCGGTTTCAGCCTCTTCCTTCCCGTAGATTTCAACCATCTCGTTGTAGATCAGATCAGCAAGGTACGGGGCGTCGAGATCTATTTCAGCGCCGTGTTTACGTGCTGTTACCGGCGCACCGGCGGCTTCATTAAACTCAGCCTTCGTGATAAAGCCCTCATCCAGCATACGTAATAACACAATACGCCGGCGCTCAACCGAACGTTCCGGCCGGCTTACAGGATTCAGCACCGATGGCGCCTGCGGTAAACCGGCAATCGTAGCGAGTTGGGCAAGGTTCAGTTCTTTTAAATTCTTCCCGTAATACACCTGGGCAGCGGCACCGAAGCCAAATGCACGGTGACCAAGTTCAACTTTGTTCAGGTATAGCTCGAGGATTTCCTGCTTACTCAGCACCTGCTCCATGTGAATCGCAATGAAAATTTCTTTGATCTTACGGATGAAGGTTTTATCGCGGGTCAGGAAGAATCCGCGGGCGAGCTGCATGGTGAGCGTACTGGCGCCCTGCTGCTTTTCACCGGTGATAATTAAATTGAAAGCCGCCCGTGCCACACCGATAGGATCGATACCATAGTGTTCATAAAAACGGCTGTCTTCCGTAGCAATTACCGCCTGAATCAATTTTTCAGGTACGTCCTCAAGTTTTACCGGGATCCGCCGTTTAACTCCATATTGAGAAATTAATTTTCCATCATAGGTATAAATTCTCATGGGTGTTTGTAAGCGTACATCCTTCAGGACAGTAACACTTGGCAGGTCTGGTTTGATATAAAAATAAATACCGGCAAGTGCCGCTACGCCTAGCGTGCCGCCAATAATTGCAATCAGAAAAAGGGATTTTATGTACTTCACGAAGTTTTCATTACCAAGAGTGTTACGCCGGTTAGTGTCAGAAATTTATACCTATGTACCTGTATCATAACCATACAGTTTAAATATTTTGCGTTACATTCTACCTTAGAGTATTAATTCTGAAATTCCGGACGCCAGCAAATGAAATCGCTGTTTAAGAAAAAGCTGCCACCTATTGTGGGCCTTGACATAGGCACTCGTCAAATAAAAGCAGTGTTGATTGAACGCAATGCCAAAGGCTTTGTGCTGCAGGCGTTCGCATGCGAGCCCATCTCGAAACGGGCGTTTTCCGAGCGTGAGATCAAAGATTTCGACGCCATCAGTATTACGCTGAAGAAAATTAAGAAAGTACTGAAAACGAAGGTTAAAGCGGTCAATATTGCCGTAGCGGGCTCGTCTGTGATCAGTAAAGTGGTACACATGGACCCGGAACAGTCTGATTTCGAACTGGAAGGTCAGATTGAAATCGAAGCAGACAGCCTGATCCCCTATCCTCTCGAGGAAGTGTATCTGGACTTCGAAGTACTCGGTCCCAGTAAAACCTACCCCGGCAAAGACAATGTGCTCCTTTCTGCTGCCCACAAAGACCTGGTCGACAGCCGTATCACTCTGGTAAGAGAAGTTCCCTTCGAGCCTAAAGTGGTTGATATGGAAGGTTATGCGCTGGGTAATGCGCTGTTTTACTTCCATCCTCTGGAAAATGAGGACGAGAAAATTTGCTGTATCAACCTGGGTGCTTCACTGCTGCAAATTTGTGTATGGCAGAACGGTGAAGTGATTTACACCAAAGAACATGCTTTTGGCATGAATATGCTGATTCAGGATCTCGCGGCCATCAATATGATGGAGCCCGACGAGGTAGAAAAACAAATTCTGCTGGGCACACTGCCGGGTAACTGGCAACAGGATACCCTGCCCATTTTTGCTGCCAATCTGCAGCAACAGATCCAGCGGGCCATTCAGATGTACGTGTCTACATTACACGGTGATCGCCCGGAGAAAATTGTCTTCGCCGGCGGCGGTGCCACCATACCGGAACTTGTCGAGTCATTGAGACAGGACCTGGGTATGGAAATAGAAGTATTTAATCCTTTTGAAGGTATGACCGTTAATCCCAAACTCGATCAGGAAAAACTGGCGGCGCTGGCCCCCCAGCTTGCCCTTGCCGCGGGTCTGGCCAGCCGGAGCTTTAGCGAATGGCACATGTAAACCTGCTTCCGTGGCGGGAAAAACAACGCCAGCAACAAAAACAACAGTATCTGATCCTTATTCTTGGCATCGCCATTTTTGTCGGTGCAATTTTCTGGGCTGTGGGTCAGGTCATTGATGCACAAATCCGTAATCAGAATTCCCGCAATAACTACCTCAAACAAGAAATTGCTGTTCTGAATAAGCAAATCGCGGAAATCCAGAAAATTAAAGAAGCGAAAAAAGCGATTGAACAGCGCATGGCACTGATTGAACAGCTTCAGGTCAGCCGGAACGTTGCTCCCTCGGTGTTTGATGAGCTGGCCAGAATCCTGCCAGCCGGTGTGTCTTTTACTTCCATGAGAAGACTGGGGAACAGTATTGAAATACAGGGGCTGAGTGATTCCAATAACCGCCTGTCAGATTTTATGCGCCGGCTTGATAACTCTCCGGTATTTTCGGGCGGTGAATTGTCATCGATTAAAGCAGACACATCGGCCAGTGACGCAGTAAGCGACTTCACACTTAAATTTAATATCAGCCCGGAAGTTGCACCACGCATTGAACAACCTTCTGCGGGAGGTAACAAAAAATGAGTTTTGATTTTAGTAAGCTGAAAGAACTCAACGAACTGGACTTCGAACAAGTCGCCATCTGGTCGAAAGAAGTAAAACTGGTGGTTATGCTGTTCGTGATTATCGTGGTTGGTGCATTGAGCTACTGGTTCATTGTAAAACCTAAGCTCCCTGTGCTTGAACAGGCAGAAATTGAAGAGCAGGAACTGAAAATGCAGTTCCAGGCCAAATACCGTATCGCGGTGAACCTCAATGCTTACATGGAACAGTTAAAGCAAATTGAAGCCGATTTCTCTACCATGCTACGTTCACTGCCCACCAGTAACGAAACGCCGGGACTACTGGACGACATTACCTACGTAGGTACTACGTCAGGCCTGACTTTTAAGTTACTGAACTGGCAGCAGGAAGTGCCGAAGGAATTCTATACTGAATTACCTATCGAAATTGAGGTATCAGGCGGCTATCACAATTTTGGTGAATTTGTGTCTGAAATAGCCGATTTACCAAGGATCGTTACTCTGCACGATTTTGAGATTGTGCACGAAGCGGACCGTCTGAATCTGCAGATGCAAGCGAAAACCTACCGTACTTCCATGAATTCTCAACAGGGAGCAAAACAGCCATGATGTTAAAATCGTCACGTTTTGTTCTGCTTGCAGCACTGGTTTCTGTACTTTCTGCCTGTGGCGCACGGGTGGACGACCTGGTGTCGTATATCCAGCAGGTAAAAGCTACAACGCAGGTACAGGTTGACCCGTACCCTGAGTTCAAATCCCAACCTGCTTTTGAATATGAAGCCTCTTCTTTCAGAAGCCCTTTCGCCCGTCCGGTGGATCGCACCTCTCCGGTGGTCGTCGCCACAAACAACAATTGTTTACAGCCTGATTTTGACCGCAGAAAAGAAGAACTTGAGAAGTATGGTCTTGATTCTCTGACGTTATCTGGCACATTTAGCACGCAGGGTGTACGCTGGGTATTGTTCAAGACCAACGAGGGCAGCCTGTTAAAAGCCCGTGAAGGAAGTCATGTCGGTTTGTTTTACGGAAAAATTAAGTCAATTGGCACCGAATCCATTATTATTGAACAATTGCTACCCGACGGAGCGGGATGCTGGCAACGGGAACAAACCACGCTGTCGATGAATGCAGCGGCAGGAGATAATAACAATGTCTGAGCGATACCTTTTCAATAAAAAGCTGCACAACCGGAGCCGCAGATGGCTTTGGGTGGGTGGCTCTGTGGCTGCGCTGGTGATTTTTAATGTCCTGGCTGCGCCGGCTATTGCCCAGGAACAGGAAACCGTACTGCTGGATCCTTACGCTGAAGTCGATAAGATCTTCAACTCAACCCTGACCAATATCGATTTTTCCCGTGAAGCCGACAATATGGCTGTCACCGTTATCGAATTTGATAACGACAACTTTTCACCGCAACTCATTGAGGCACAGGGAAAACTCACCATCACTCTGCCCAAAACTGAACTCGGAGATGACCAGCTGGTTGAACTCGATGTGGTTCAGTTCGGCACAGAGGTGCAGTCTATTGAGACGTTCCAGGACGAAGAAAGTGCCAGCCTTGTAATCAATTACAAAGGCACCGTGCTGGCCCGCCACCGCAAGCAGGGCAATACTCTGCGTATTGAACTACAGCCGATGAGTAAAGAAGAACTGGCTGAACTTGATAAAGATCCGGAATACTCAGGCAAGCCTATTTCACTGGACTTCCAGGACGTACCGGTTCGTCAGGTGCTGCAAATCATTGCTCAAACCAATGGCTTCAACCTGGTAACCACAGACACGGTTACCGGCAACGTAACTATTCGCCTTGAAGGGGTGCCCTGGGATCAGGCACTGGCGATGATTCTTAAAATCAAAGGGCTGGATAAGCGCATGGAAGGCAATATTCTGCTGGTTGCTCCTGCAGAAGAATTGACCGCGCGGGAAACTGCCCAGTTACAATCGAAAAAGCAGGTGTCAGATCTGGCACCGCTGACTACATCGAATATCACGGTGAATTACGCAAAGGCGGATGCCATTGCGCAAATTTTAAAATCGCAGGATGGCGGCATTTTATCAGACCGTGGTTCAGTCACAGTTGATGAACGTACCAACACGCTGTTGCTGAAAGATACTCAGGAGTCTATCGATGAAGCCCGCGCTGTTATTAATGCGCTGGATATTCCGGTCAAGCAGGTACTCATCGAATCCCGTATGGTCACGGTACGTGACAATGTTGATGAAGAACTCGGCGTACGCTGGGGTATCACAGATACCCAAAGCAACGGCGCGATTTCAGGTTCACTGGAAGGTGCTGATTCTGCCTCCTCTGGCAGCGTACCGGACATTTCTGACCGGCTGAATGTGAACCTGCCGGTAACCACCACAGGTGTCGCCCGCATTGGTTTTCAGATTGCCGATTTAATAGACGGTAACATCCTGGATTTGGAGCTGTCAGCACTGGAGTCGGAGAATAAAGGTGAAATCATTGCCAGTCCCCGTATTACAGTCGCCAACCAGCATGAAGCTTATATTGAGCAGGGTACAGAAATTCCTTATGTACAGGCGACGTCCAGCGGCGCTACGTCAGTAGAGTTTAAGAAAGCGGTACTGAGCCTGAAAGTGACACCACACATTACCCCTGATAACCGGATCATTCTTGATTTGGTAGTTACTCAGGATACCCGTGGTGAAACGGTTGATACATCTACCGGCCCGGCGGTTGCCATTGATACGCAGGAAATCCAGACACAAGTGCTGGTAGATAATGGCGAAACTGTGGTGCTGGGTGGTATTTTCCAGCAAACCAGTACCTCAGATGTATCCAAAGTGCCGTTATTCGGCGATTTACCGGTAGTTGGAAATTTATTTAAAAGAAACGCCTCTGTGTATCAGAAACGGGAGCTGCTCATTTTCGTCACACCGAAGATCGTAACAGAATCTTTGTAAGACTTTTCACAACGTAACGTCAAAATAACCCCGAACGGCAGACCAGTTAACCGGTCTGTCGTTGTTATTTATAGCGCTAACGTGCTGATTTCAAAGTCTATCGATTAAAAGTACAACAAAACTTGCATCGCTGCCCGTGAAACTGAGATAATCCCGCTCTCGAAAATAAAGCGAGGTTTTAAGCGTTGTGCCTGTTGTTGAAGTGAACGGGCGCAAGTGAATGGGTAGTCCCGAAGGCAAGACCACTACCCCTAACAGAATAAAAGTTGTGATATAAGCAAATATGGCTGAAAAACGTAATATCTTTTTAATTGGCCCCATGGGTGCTGGCAAAAGCACCATCGGCAGACACCTTGCAGACGAACTTCACCTAGATTTTTTTGATTCCGACCAGGAAATTGAGCGCCGTACCGGTGCTGATATTACATGGATTTTTGACCTGGAAGGTGAAGAAGGTTTCCGCAAGCGCGAAGAAAACGTCATAAACGATCTTACGGACAAGCAAGGTATCGTGTTGGCGACAGGTGGCGGTTCAGTAACCAATAAAGCTGTGCGTAACCGTTTATCTGCCCGGGGTATCGTTGTATACCTGCAAACTACTATCGACAAGCAAGTCGCCCGTACTCAACGTGACAAGCGTCGTCCTCTGCTGCAAAAAGGTGAACCGGAGCAAATCCTGCGTAACCTTGCTGAGGAACGTAACCCGCTTTACGAAGAAGTGGCGGATTACATTGTTGATACTGATGATCAATCTGCCCGTGCGGTAGCTAACCAAATCATCAGCAAAATCGGATTATAAGTAACATTCAGGAATAGGGGCGCTGCGTGATGTCGATGTTAACTGTAGAACTCGGAGATCGTAGCTACCCGATTCACATAGAAGCGGGCTTACTCTCAAAGCCTGCTGTTCTCTCTCCTTATATCAAAGGCCCGCTGGCTGTCATTATTACAAATGATGTAGTGGCACCGCTTTATCTTGAAAAAGCAAAAGCAGCCTGTGGCGATGTGCAAATTGAAACCATCATTATCCCCGATGGTGAGCAACATAAATCTCTGGAACAATTCGGCGTTATCATGACACGTCTGCTGGAGATGAATGCTGCCAGAGATACCACCCTTATTGCGTTGGGCGGTGGGGTAATCGGTGATTTATGCGGATTTGCTGCCGCGTCTTACCAGCGTGGCGTTCCGTTTATACAGGTTCCCACCACCCTGCTCTCTCAGGTTGATTCATCCGTTGGCGGTAAAACCGCGGTTAATCATCCACTTGGGAAAAACATGATTGGCGCGTTCTACCAGCCGGTTTTTGTCGCCATCGATACTGATACCCAATCTACCCTTCCGGCCAGAGAATTTGCGGCCGGCATGGCTGAAGTCATTAAGTACGGCATAATTTATGACAAAAATTTCTTCAAGTGGTTGGAAGATCATGCCGATAAGCTTAAAACACTGGAAACTAAAACACTGGCAGACGCCATCTACCGTTGCTGTGAGATAAAAGCAGACGTGGTAGCCAAGGATGAGCGGGAAGGCGGATTACGTGCCATACTTAACCTCGGTCACACATTTGGTCATGCTATCGAAGCAGAACAGGGATATGGAAATTGGTTGCACGGTGAAGCCGTAGCAGCTGGTACAGTAATTGCGTGTCAGGCTGCAGAAGCACTGAATTGGATGGATGCGTCAGAAAGTCGTCGGGTTATTGCCCTGATGGCAGCGTTCGACCTTCCGGTAGCGGGTCCCGACAGCATGAACAAAGATGCCTATATGAAGCATATGCGCCGGGATAAAAAAGTCGAAGCGGGTAATATCCGTTTTGTTATTCCGCAAGGTATCGGACATGCGGTTGTGACTAAAGACGTCAGCGACGAAATTTTAACGCAACTTCTTCGCTGACCGGCAACCTGCGCATCAGTATCGCCAGACATTCAATGGTAAGTGCGTAACACCAGTAATCAGCTGAGGGTAATCAGGTGCAATCTGAATTGCATGAAAGACTGGAATATCTGGTCAACTATTCTTCACAACTAATTTTTGTAAGCGGGGATTCCGCTGCTCAGCAAAAAAAGACGCTGGAATCTTTTGTGTTCCAGCAACACGACGAGACAGAAATCGCCTACGTGACAGCCGATCCTACTATGGAGCTGTCAGATTATCGTCGTCAACTTTGCAGACAATTACTGGGTACACTGGTTGGCAGCTATATACGGCCGCTGAATGAGTTGCTTGCAGGGCTTAACGAGCACGTTGGTCCCATTCTCATAACCATTACCCAGGCGGAGCATGTACCGGACGAACTGCTTCAGGAGCTGTGGGATCTGGTACTGCAAAGCCGTTTTGCAGGCAATAAGCAACATTTGAATGTATTACTGTTCGGTGAGTCAACCTGGGCGGAGAGAGCCCGGAAATGGCTACCGGCAAAAAACACCGATACGCCTCTGCTTATAAGCAGTCAGTCAGTGGCGACTCAACAACCTGGCTCAGAGTTAGATACTATGATTGAGAACCGACGTAAGGCTTTTCACGAGCACCTGGCTAAACGCAATGGCCAGGAGGAACATCTGCAAACAAGAAGTACCAGTGTACTGGCTTCCCCTCTCTTCATTTCACTTGTCGCAGTGATGTTTGTTGCCGTTTTCGGTGGCCTGATTTACATGCAGTATGGCGATGATATCAAGGCCCTGTTTGGCCCTATTGATGACCAGTTCCCGCCAGTATCTTCCGTTGAACCGGGCTCAGCGTTTGATGAACTGAAAGATCCTGCACAAAAAGCCGTGCAGGAAGATAAACCCGTCGTCTCCTGGGACAAGGCTGTTGCCGCTATCGATGAAAAAGACCAGTATCAACCAACTGCTGAAGACAATGCCCAGCCGGAAGACTTACTCAGCTTTATCGAAGATGTGACGGCTGAGAAAGTGGAAGTACCGGTAGCGCAGGATACCCCTGCAGAACCGGAGACGGATACTGGATCTGAAGCCTCATCATTCAGTACCGGAAGCGATTTCTCCGATATAACCGCTGAAAACGCATCCGCAGACGAATTAATCGCATCTATTACTGATACCAGTGAAGAGATTGAAGAAGCGCCGGCACAAGTGCAGGAAGTGACACCAGTCAGAACAAGCATTCCCCGTGAGCCTATGGCATCAGCAGGTTTTGATGAATTCGTATCTGGTCGCAAGGTACAGCCAGCTCAGCCAGAACCTCAAAGACGTTCTGAACCGGAGAAGCCGCTGATCACCGAGGCTAAAGTGGGTCGCAAACCTATGGTGCTGGAGAGCCGTCCTAAAGGACAAATCCGTGATATTCCGGAAGAACCGGCTCAGGTATCACCGCCCCCGGCTGACGAACCAGCCCGCATTGCTACCCGTACGCAAGTACCTGCAACTGAAACGGCACAGCCTGTCCGTGAGGTCGCCAGAGTGACACCTCCTGCCACACCTTCTGTAAGCCCCCGTGCGGTTGAGGTCACCGAATCCCGTACCAGTCCGGCGCCGTCTGTACCTGAAACACCGGCCAGAGCAGAACCGGTATTCAGTGGCAGTGGCAACTATGACAATGAACAACTGTTTAACAGTATTCAGGCAGATGATTACATCGTTCAGCTAGCCGGCCTGCAAGATGAAACCCTGATGAAAGAGTTCATCAAAGACAACAACATGGAAAGCTTCATCTGGATTTACCGCACTCAGCGTTACGGCGGTGACTGGTTTGTTATTTTATACAATGACAAATTCGACGCTTTTTCAGAAGCTAACAATGCTGTGGCCACCATCCCGCCCTTCCAGGGCCGTGAAAAAATCTTCATCAAGCGGGGCCGCAATGTTCTGGAAGAAATTGAAAAGGTAAGCCAATAATGGCTGTGAGCATCTGGGTAGACGCCGATGCCTGCCCGGTTGCCATTAAAGAAATCCTGTTCAAAGCCGGGCCGCGCACTAAAACCATGGTGACCTTCGTGGCAAACCATGGGATCAGGGTTCCGCCTTCCCCGTGGCTTACACGCCTGCAGGTGGAGAAAGGATTCGATATTGCCGATAACGAAATCGTACAGCGGGTATCATCGGGCGACCTGGTCGTTACTTCAGACATCCCCCTGGCAGACGAAGTCATCAGTAAACAGGCTTGTGTCGTCACACCAAGGGGTGAAGAGCTTACCCGCGAAAATATCCGCTCAAGGCTGAATATCCGTGATTTTATGGACACCATGCGGGCAAGTGGCGTGCAAACCTCCGGTCCACCGCCATTGTCTCAGCGGGAAAGGCAGGCCTTTGCTAATGTGCTCGACCGCTTTTTAGCATCTGCCCGCTAACCTTCAACGTATTTGTCGTTATCACCTGCAACTTTGCTGCAAATCTGATCGTTCCCGCTTTAATTCGCCGTTAAATGCACCGGTTATTCGATTGCAGGTTGTGGGGATCACCGATGACAGATACAATCGATTATGGCTTTGATAGTCACTGAATATCCGGCTGGCCCGGGACAAATAGCAAATAACATCCTATAACACGTTAAAAACGTGATGTGCGCGTGGGTAACATTCAAAAAGCATGATGCAGAAGAAGAACCGGGCCTTCCTGAAGTGGGCTGGCGGTAAGTACAGCCTGGTAGAAAACATCAATGCCAAACTTCCTTCGGGCAATCGGTTGATTGAGCCTTTTGTTGGTGCTGGCTCTGTATTTTTAAATACTGACTTCAAGCGTTATTTGCTAAACGACATTAACCCCGATCTCATTAATCTGTACAACTTTCTGAAAGCCCAACCGGATGCCGTTGTACATGATGCGTCCCGCTTTTTTTCAGACAAACATAACGTTGAAGCCACCTACTACGCGCTGCGGGAAGAGTTTAATCACACAGCAGATGAATATTACCGCGCTATCCTGTTTCTGTACCTGAACCGTCATGGCTACAATGGCCTTTGCCGCTACAGCCTTGCCGGCAAATTTAACGTTCCTTTCGGCCGTTACAAAAAGCCTTACTTCCCTGAAGAAGAAATGATGGTATTTGCCGAGCGCTCCCAAAAGGCAGTGTTCACCTGCTTACCGTTTGAGAAGGTGTTCAGTCGTGCCAGACGGGGCAATGTAATTTATTGTGATCCTCCTTATGCTCCCCTGAGCAAAACAGCGGCTTTCACCAGTTATGCATCCAAAAGTTTTGGCCTTGATTCACAGCATAAGCTGGCAGAGCTGGCCATTCGTGCCTCAAAGAAACGGGGTATACCGGTATTGATATCTAATCATGATCTTCCGCTGACCAGGAAGCTGTATGCCGGTGCTGAAATGTCGGAATTGTCGGTAAAGCGCTCTATCAGTCAAAAGGGTGAAAACCGCAAACCGGCGGCTGAGTTGCTGGCGTATTTTGCTCCGGCGACAGATTTACCGCCCCCTAAACCCCGCAAACGCAGAAAGAAGCCGGTAAAACCGGTGCTGAAGCACACAGGCTTAAAGTAATACTCAGTTAATGATGGCGTTTACCAGACTCGCCAACCCCAACACCAGTAACGCAACGAATATCACACCGGTTACAATGTATCCGGCCAGCTTACCCTGATTAAAATCCCGCTCATAATTTTGCTGGCTTTGCACACCAAATGCACTGGCGAGTACGCTCAGAATCATGGCAAAAAAGCCGGGAGATTTAGGTTTACCGCTGATAAGCATTATTTGCCTGCGGGTTGGAAATCTCTGTCTGAATTGCCATAGAGCAGTTCTAACAGGTCGAAGAAATGAAACTGGTAAGATGTGGACTTACCGGACGCCCATTCCAGCCAGCTGACTTCAGTCATCATCAGCGCTGAACACTCACGGGGCAAGGCTGCTGCCTGAGATACCGTTTGCGCTTCATCCTGAAAGTCGCATACAGCTTTTGTCACGGTGGCCGGGTCGCAAAATGCAGCAGACAGCATGACCACTATCGCAACAAGAGCGCCTGCTGGTTTTTTCATGCAGAAGCGTGATTTACGAAAGAAACTTATCTTTTCCATGATTGTCTTCGCCGGCTAAAAAGTAACCTTATTATAGCGACAATAAGAATTCTAACAAGCTGAAGTTAGTACAGGAAAAGTGGCATTTTTTTCATCTTCTGAAAACAGCGGGAAGCAAAGTTAATGAATGGCTGAATTACAAATAAAAAACCCGGAGACAGTTGCTCCGGGCTTTTACTCTCAACGTTATAAAAGAGGTCTGTTGAACTTACAGTTCGAAATCTACACCGTAAGAAATAACATACTTGATTGAATCGTTATCCAGAGCGTCTCCCGGATATTCATCATCTAAATCTGTACCGGTAATGGCGAAAGTAAAACCGTCTTTCGCGATAGATACTGCCCAGTCCGCATAACCTTCAACACCGTTGAAAGCTTCTGCAAAGTCACCCTGGTGATAACCAACGTGCAGACCCAGCTCTGCACCGGAAGCTACCGGCATGCCGTAGTCCAGAGACACATAAGAAGCCTGAGCAAAACCGAAGTCCTGGCCTTCGCCTTCATCAGCTTCAGTATTAGCCAGTAAGTAAAGGGTTGCACTGAAACCGCCGTAACCCACAGTACCGTAGATTTCACCGAAATCGAATTCAGCTTCTGCATCGTAGTTGTAGTACAGGTAACCGACATCATAAGTGAAGTCACCAGACTCACCTGAGAAACCGAAGTACAAATCATGCTCGTATGAGTAGACATCATCTGATGCATACTGAACGTTAGATACCCATGTACCGGCATAGAAACCACTTTCGTCAGCGTAATCGATACCACCCTGAACAGCAGGTTCGTTAGTAGTCTGAGTCAGACCACGCCAGATGTAGTTATTTGTGACACTTACGTTCGCACTCAATTCTGCAAAAGAAGGCGCAGAAGTCAGTAAAGCTGCAGATGATACGGCAACAGCCAGCAACGTTTTTTGAATGGAAGTTTTCATGTGTTCTCCGTTGGATTTTATTTATGTACGTATTGAACGATTTCTGTCTTATTGTTTTTATTCAGCTTTCTCGTATAAGGCAAAACTAATGCCCATCTGATTAAAATCATAAATTTATGAATAACCAACTGATAACAATGAATTTTTATTCACAAAATTTAAAAGTGACATTAAATAAAACCAAACAGCACCATTATGGTTCGCACTGAATTTGAACAACATCACCATTTTGGTGCAGTCATTCATCCTATTTCATGACATTTAGTGAGAAATGTCATTGCGACACTATAATTCGCACTTATTTGCGGTATCCGGCCCTGCTTATGCTGGCCGCAGACAAGACAAACGCGGCCTGCCGCGCTATCATCCGGTGCGTTCTTAAGAACATATAAGGTATGAAGCTATGAAAGAGTTTTTAATCGCCCCTTCTATATTGTCTGCTGATTTCGCCAGATTGGGGGAAGACGTGGAGGCAGTGCTGGCAGCAGGTGCTGATGTGGTTCACTTCGATGTGATGGACAACCACTATGTCCCCAACCTTTCATTTGGTCCGATGATTTGCGAAGCATTGCGGAAATATGGCATTACCGCTCCCATCGACGTGCATCTGATGGTGTCACCGGTGGACGACCTTATCGAACAATTTGCCAAAGCCGGCGCCAGCTATATCAGTTTTCATCCTGAGGCGAGTCAGCACGTCGACCGTTCGCTGCAATTGATCATTGATAACGGCTGCCAGCCCGGACTGGTTTTTAATCCGGCCACCCCGCTTCATTACCTTGACCATGTCATCGACAAACTGCACCACATATTGATCATGTCGGTGAACCCGGGTTTCGGAGGCCAGTCATTTATCCCTTCAACCCTTGATAAACTCCGTGCAGTTAAACAGCGGGTAGAAGAAAGTGGTAAAAATATCCGTATTGAAATTGACGGAGGGGTAAAAACCGATAACATTCGTGCCATCGCAGAAGCCGGCGCAGATATGTTCGTTGCCGGCTCGGCAATATTTAATGCCCCCGACTATAAAAATGTAATTGACGACATGCGACGGGAATTAGCCGCCGCAAACAATGTCTGAATTCAGCAGGTACAGGTAATCAGGAAATGAGTAACAAACCCATTGTATTAAGTGGCTGTCAGCCCTCAGGACAACTTACTATCGGTAATTACATGGGAGCCCTCAAACAGTGGGTTGCCATGCAGGATGATCACGATTGCCTGTATATGCTGGTAGATTTACATGCCATTACGGTGCGTCAGGAGCCCGCGGCGTTACGGGAAGCCTGCCTTGACGGTCTGGCCTTATACCTGGCCTGCGGCATTGACCCCGAAAAGAGCACCTTGTTCGTGCAGTCCCATGTACCCGAACATGCCCAGCTGGCCTGGATCCTGAACTGCTATACTCAGATGGGTGAGCTGAACCGCATGACTCAGTTTAAAGACAAGTCTGCGAAGAATGTAACCAATATCAACGCCGGCCTTTTCACCTATCCGGCACTGATGGCCGCAGATATTCTGTTATATCAGGCAAATCAGGTACCGGTAGGTGACGACCAGAAACAACACCTGGAACTGGCCCGTGATGTTGCCACACGTATGAACAACATCTACGGCGATATGTTTGCTATCCCGGATCCGTTCATCCCTGAATTCGGCGCACGCATTATGAGCCTGCAGGATCCCGGCAAGAAGATGTCTAAATCTGACGACAATCCGAAAAACTTCATCGGCTTGCTCGAAGATCCAAAGAAGCTCACAAAGAAAATCAAAAGTGCGGTAACTGATTCTGATGAACAGGCACGCATTTATTTCGACACTGAAGAAAAGCCGGGTGTATCTAACCTGCTGACATTATTGTCTCTGTCTACAGGCCGTTCCATTGATGAACTGGTTCCTGAATACGAAGATAAAATGTATGGTCACCTTAAAGGCGATGTGGCTTCTGCTGTCGTTGCACTGCTTGAGCCAGTACAAACGCGCTTCAAAGCGTTACGGGAAGATCGTGCTTATCTTGATGAAGTCATGAAAAAAGGGGCAGAAAAAGCCTCAGCCCGTGCAGCTAACACACTGGATAAGGTTTACGACACACTGGGCTTCATTCCCCGTCCACGCTAAGCCGGCACAATATACGGAGTCAGTTTGTGTTGTTATTAATTGATAACTTCGATTCCTTTACCCATAACCTGGCCCGCTACTTCACTGAGCTGGGCCAGCAGGTAAAAGTGGTGCGTAACGACGAAATCTCCCTTGAGCAAATCGCCGCGCTGGCACCGCAATACCTGGTGTTGTCACCGGGTCCCTGCACGCCGGATGAAGCCGGTATTACCCTCAGTGCCATTGACCACTTTGCCGGTAAAATTCCTATGCTGGGAGTTTGCCTGGGGCACCAGTCTATTGGTCAGGTATTCGGCGGTAAAGTCACGCGGGCAGATAAGGTCAGACACGGTAAAACCTCTGCCCTTTTTCACAATAATACGGGAATGTTCAGCGACTTACCCGACGGATACACTGTCACCCGGTATCACTCACTGGTACTTGAACCTGAAACCTTGCCGGACAGTTTGTCAGTGGAAGCCTGGTGTATTAACGAAAGTGGTCAGCGGGAAATTATGGCGATTGCCCACAGAACGCTGCCTCTGTGGGGTGTCCAATTTCACCCGGAGTCACTGCTGACAGAGCATGGCCACGCTATTTTGCAGCGGTTTATTACGCTGGCAGATGCATAATATTCAAAAAGTATTCAAAAAAAGTCATACTCCGGCCGATAACAGGTTACTATGATTTTTCCGGTAGCCCGATATGCTTTCATTTTCTGTACCCGACAGCACCCCGAATAAAAATGACGTACGCAGGAGCCGCCCGGTAGTGGAGCATACCCCTGACAACTTACCCCCAATCAATGAGAGGTTTGATAACCTGCTGATTGCGCCTGCGCGGGTGTCTCAGATGATGGGCCGCCGCAGTCCGGGGGAAGTGGCGTTTGCCCAGTCGGAACAGGGCGATGCCCGTCGCCGTTTGCTGCATGTTGAAAAAGTCGCCATTAAAAACAAACAGCTTCAGGCACAGTCAGAAGCCAGTCTGTTAGACCGTGTTAACGCCGAACTTCATCAGTACGTTTTTGAGTTGCTGAAAGATGAAATAGACAATACAGAGGTGGTCCTTACCTCTGTACTTAACCTGAGTCATGACGTTGCACCGCTGCTGGATATTCTGTCAGTCAGGGCCACATCTATTTCCCGCATTGAACCTCATGCTGCGGCACTACCATGGCTCTACGATGACCTCATGACCGTGGTAAATGCACCTAAGTTTCGTCGTAAGGACTCTAAGGGAAAAGTGATTCCGGTGGAAACCTTACGCACGGCGCTGAGCTTTATCGGTATTGAAAACCTCCGTTTATTGCTGCCGGCCATGATTCTGCGCCGGGCTCTGCCGAAAATTACCGATCCGTATCCGGACATTAAAAATCGTATCATGCAATTCGCTCAGTCAACGGGTCTGACTATGCGCGCACTGGCTGATGATTATGATTTACCGCCCCATGAAGCATTCACCGCAGGGACTCTTTCCCAGCTGGGACGGTGTGCGGTATCACGGTTGTATTTTAAAGCCTTTGAACAGGCGCAGATTGCATTGTTAAGAGAAGCTGAAATTGCAAAGGACACTGAACAGCACGGAGCGATGGCGAAAGTACAGCCATCGGCAAATTACCTTATTGCTATGCAGCAGGAATTTTCTGAGCCGCTCACAGCAAGGCTGTTAGAGATACTGCAATTTAAACGTCTGCGCCTTGCGCTGCCGTTTATTGAAATCACAGAGAATGATCAACACCCTCACGATCTCACAGAGCTTTACAAGAAAGCCAAAGCTTATGCCGCTGTACGTATGTTGCACCAGAGTAAATTTCTGAACAAAGACGAAATCCCGCTGGCACTGCATAAAACGGGCTTTGTCAGAAGCGAACGTGACATTCTGAAATCCACTGACATTTTTCAGCTTCCTCTGATTGAGAATCCGCCTCTGGATTAACGTCTTTTGTGCACGAAATCGCCGTTTTTCGTGCACTTCCACAAAATTTAATCAAAAATTTTGACTGGATAATCATTCATACCGCTAAAAATCACGGTACGTCCTTCGCCCCGCCGCCACTTGCCCTGACTCAACTTATTAACAAATTGCATAAGCTTAGACAAATAAGCTGAATGCTTATGCACTTTTTATGCAAAACAAGCTAAAACCCTCTAAAAACAAGGCCTGCAGCGGGATTCCCAAGGTTACAAAGTGGCGATTAACTGGCATACTGTATAGCTAATTCGTACTTTTCGCATCCAACATCATCTGCACAATTTCACATTTGCACAGCGGATGCCCGATAAAAGAGGTAACTATAATGAACGTAACTCGCGCAACCTTTGATGAGGTCATGGTCCCTAACTACAATCCGGCCAATATGGTACCGGTACGTGGTGAAGGTTCCCGCGTTTGGGATCAGGATGGTGCTGAATACATCGATTTCGCAGGTGGTATTGCCGTAAACGTACTGGGTCACAGCCACCCTGCACTGGTTAAAGCATTAACCGAACAGGGCAGCAAGTTGTGGCACTTAAGTAACGTTTTCACTAACGAACCTGCACTGCGTCTGGCAAAGAAGCTGACTGAAGCCACATTTGCCGAGCGCGTTTACTTTGCTAACTCAGGTGCTGAATCTAATGAAGCGGCACTGAAACTGGCACGTCGCTATGCACTGGAAAAATTCGGTGAAGAGAAAAACGAAATCATCGCCTTTAACAAAGGATTCCACGGTCGTACTTTCTTTACTGTAACAGTAGGCGGACAAGCCGCGTATTCTGATGGCTTTGGCCCTAAGCCCGGCGCTGTTGTTCACTGTGACTACAACGATCTTGCAGCATTTGAAAAGCTTATTTCAGATAAAACCTGTGCGGTTATGATGGAGCCTCTGCAAGGTGAAGGCGGCATTATCTCTCCTGATCCTGACTTCGTAAAAGGCGTGCGTGAACTGTGTGATAAGCACAATGCACTGCTGATCTTTGATGAAGTGCAATCGGGTGTTGGCCGTACCGGCAAACTGTACGCGTACATGGGTCTGGGTGTGACGCCGGATATTCTGACCACAGCGAAATCGTTAGGCGGCGGCTTCCCGATTGGTGCCATGCTGACTACCGCTGAAATTGCCGCTCACCTGAAAGCCGGTACTCACGGCAGTACTTACGGCGGTAACCCGCTGGCATGTGCAGTAGCCGAAGCCGCTCTTGACGTAGTGAATACGCCGGAAGTGTTAAACGGCGTAATCGAAAAAGAAAACCTGTTCCGTGAACTGCTGGGTGAAGTCAACGCTAAGTACAATGTGTTCGAAGAAATCCGTGGACAAGGTCTGTTACTGGGCGCTGCCCTGAACAAAGATTACGAAGGCCGCGCCCGTGACTTCCTGGTTGCTTCGGCAAACGAAAAACTGATGTGCCTGGTGGCCGGTGCCAATGTAGTGCGCTTCGCTCCTTCTCTGATCATTTCAGAAGAAGAAATCCGCGATGGTATGGCACGCTTTGAGCGCGCTGTAGCCAGCGTAGTTAACGCCTGATAAACAACGGCTCCGGAAACGCGGTTATGTATATTATTCGCCCTATTAACACTGGTGACTACGACGCACTGAACAACATCGCAGTGGAGTCCGGTATTGGCTTTACGTCATTACCGGTAAATGAAACGCTGCTGCGCAAAAAAATCAGTCGTGCAGAAAGCGCTTTTTCCGAACAGGTGGTTCAACCCGGCAATCAGTCTTATCTTTTTGTTATGGAAGATACCACCACCGGCACTGTGGTAGGCACCACAGGTATTGAGGCCGCTGTAGGTCTGGATGATGCGTTCTACCATTATCACATGGGCAAAGTTGTACATGCCTCCCGTGAGCTGAATATTCACAATACTGTGGATATTCTCTCTGTGTGTAACGACTACACCGGCGTCACCGAAATCTGCACGCTGTTTCTGCGTGAACAGGCAAGGGGCGGTATTAACGGCCGCTTCCTGTCTAAAGTGCGATTTTTGTTTATGATGGAGCACCGTGAACGGTTCTCAGAAACCATCATTGCCGAAATGCGCGGTGTTAGTGACGAAGAAGGTAAATCACCGTTCTGGGCCTGGCTGGAAGAGCATTTCTTTTCGCTGGACTTCCCCACTGCGGACTACCTTACCGGTATTGGCAATAAACGCTTTATCGCGGAATTGATGCCCAAATACCCCATTTACGTCAATTTATTGAGTAAAGAAGCGCAAGCAGTGATTGGTCAGGTTCATGATAAAACCCGCCCTGCCCTGCTTCTGCTTCAGGAAGAAGGCTTCAGCTGCCGTGGCTACGTAGATATTTTCGACGCCGGCCCGACTGTAGAAGCGAATCTGAGCCATATCCGCACAGCACAGGCAAGCCGCAAGCTACCGGTGGTCATTGACGACCAGACGGCAGCACAAGGCGGACAGACCTGTTACATCATTAATACCTCTGTAGCGGATTTTCGCGCCGTTGCCACTGATTTGGCGGTCAGCGAAGAAAACAATGTTGCTGCCATTTCCCGCCAGGCTGCAACGGCACTAAATATAAACGAAGGCGACATGGTACGTTTTGCGCCAGTCAGCTTTCGGGACTAACGACAGGATTGATTCATGCAAACTACACACTTTATCAATGGTGAGTGGGTCGCTGGACAAGGACACACTATTCAGTCGGTTGATCCGGCAAAAGACCAGGTTATCTGGGAAGGACAAGCTGCCACCGCAGCACAGGTTGACGAGGCCATCGCTGCCGCACGTAATGCGTTAACAGACTGGTCATTTCAAAGCTTTGACGAGCGCCTGACTGTCATCAAAAAATACGGTGAACTGCTGGCAGACAGCAAGCCTGAACTGGCTAAAATCATTGCCCGTGAAACAGGTAAACCTGAATGGGAAACGGCAACAGAAGTGGGCGCCATGACAGGTAAAATCGGTATTTCCGAAAAGGCCTATCATGAACGTACCGGTACTGTTGAAAACCCTATGCCCACAGGCCAGGCGTTCATCCGCCATAAGCCCCATGGTGTGGTAGCCGTATTTGGTCCGTATAATTTCCCGGGCCACTTACCAAATGGCCACATTGTACCTGCGCTGATGGCAGGCAACACCATTGTGTTTAAACCCAGCGATTTAACCCCGGCTGTGGCTGAATTCATGGTGAAGCTGTGGGAAAAAGCAGGTCTGCCGGCTGGTGTACTCAATCTGGTACAGGGCGAAGTAGAAACAGGCAAAGCACTGGCAACGCACGCTGGTATTGACGGTCTGTTCTTTACCGGCAGTTCCCGTACCGGTAAAATTCTTCACGAGCAGTTTGCAGGACATCCCGGCAAAATTCTGGCTCTGGAAATGGGCGGAAACAACCCGCTGATCGTAAAAGACGTGGCTAACACTGATGCCGCCGTTCACGACATCGTGCAATCAGCCTTTGTGACCTCTGGTCAGCGTTGTACCTGTTCCCGCCGTTTATTCCTGCCATCAGGTGCTGCAGGGGATACCATCCTGAACCGCCTGATTGAAGTTACAAAAAACATCAAAGTTGGCGACTATGACGCGCAGGAGCAGCCGTTCATGGGTGCGATGATTTCTGCCAAAGCGGCCAGAATGATGGTCGATGCTCAGGCGGAACTGGTTTCTCTTGGCGGCAAAGTGATTGTGGAACTGACTCAGCCGGAAGCAAACAAGGGCTTTGCAACACCTGGCATTATTGATGTGACAGACATACTTGATGCCTTGCCGGACGAAGAACATTTCGGACCGTTACTGAAAGTCATCCGCTATACCGATTTTGATGCAGCTATCAAAGAAGCAAACAATACCCGTTACGGTTTATCTGCAGGTTTCCTGGGCGACAGCGAAGAAGACTACCGTTATTTCTTCCAGCGTATCCGTGCCGGTATTGTTAACTGGAACCGCCCGATCACCGGAGCCAGCAGTGCAGCCCCCTTTGGTGGTGTAGGCGAAAGTGGCAACCACCGCGCCAGCGCGTACTACGCAGCCGACTATTGCGCATACCCTGTAGCATCTGTTGAGCTGGAAAAAGTCACCCTGCCGGGTACATTAAGCCCGGGTTTAACGCTGTAGCAAAAGGACGCAGTTAACATGCATACAAATGTAGATACCTTATTTGACCGCCTGTGGGACAAATATGTGGCTATCACACCTTCAGCCCATAAAATTCATGCGCTGCTGGTGGGTGAGGAAAACAGTGACAGTATCGTGAACGATCATGTGGCGTTCCGTACTTTCAATCTCGACAAATGCCGGCTGGATAAGCTCGCTGCGCATTTTCTGGCGCTGGGCTACGAGGCGAAAGGCGATTACGACTTTGAAGCCAAAAAGCTGACCGCAAAGCATTTCGAACACGCCGACCTGACTAAACCTAAAGTGTTCATCAGTGAACTCCGTGTAGAAGAGCTGTCAGAAGCCTCTCAGGCGATCATCCATAAGCTGGTAGAGCAAATGGATGAAAGCATCACCACCAGCGAAACGTTTCTTTATTCAGGGCCTCAGTGGTCACTGTCTAGAGAAGACTACGATACGCTGCTGAATGAATCTGAATATGCAGCCTGGATGGCGGCATGGGGCTTTCAGGCTAACCACTTCACCGTGAGTGTTAACCACCTCAGTCAGACACAGTCTCTGGTTGACGTGAACACGCTGCTTAAGGAAGCAGGTTTTGTTCTTAACACCTCAGGTGGCGAAATCAAAGGTGGCGAAAACGTATTTCTAGCCCAGTCATCGACTATGGCCGACAAAGCCGGTGTTGAAATGAACGAAGAAACGGTTCAGATCCCTTCCTGCTTCTACGAGTTCGCACAGCGCTACGAACTGCCTGACGGCAAACTGTACCAGGGCTTTGTTGCTGCATCGGCTGACAAAATTTTCGAAAGCACAAACGCTAAGTAATTACACAGCAGAAATCTGCCGTACTTTCATTGGCAAAAGGCTCCTTCACCACAGGTGAAGCAGCCTTTTTTATTTACGCCAGCTATTTTTGCAATGGTCAGCCTGTTACCGTACTCTGTTCCGGTAATCTTGCAAGGAATTCACTGAACCGGGATGGCTTATCAAAATAAAAGCCCTGCAATAAATCCACCCGGGCTTCACGAAGTAACGGCAGGTATTCAGTCAACTCCACCCCTTCCACTACAGTATGAATTTCTAACCGTTGCAACATAACAATAATGCCCTGAAACAACGCCAGTGCTTTCGCGTCATGATGGATGTCTTTTAACAGGCTGCGATCCAGCTTTACCGTACTGAATTCAAACATTCTGAGGTAACTTAACGCAGAGAATCCGCTGCCGAAATCATCCAGCGCCAAGTCGAAACCGGCATCCCTTAACGCCTGAAGTGCACTAATTGCCCGCTGCTCATCCTGCATAAAAATAGACTCGGTCAGTTCTATTTCAATTAATGACTCCGACACTTTTTTTTCCGCACAAATGGCTTTCGCCTGAGCGGGAAAGTGAGGATCTAATAACTGGTTTGCACTGATGTTAACGGCGAGAGGCACAACCTGATGCTGCTGTGCCATAACGATGAGGTAGTCACATGCGCGGGACAAAGCCTGCAAGCCGATTTGCAAATCCAGCTGATTCGCCTCAGCCAGCGGAATGAAAATGCCCGGAGAGACGTTACCGTGCATAGCAGACTGCCACCGGCACAATACTTCGCCGGACTTCAGCACGCCCTGTACATCGTATTTACCCTGAATGTAGAAATCCAGGCTATCCTGCTCGATGGTCTTACGTAAATCAGACAGCATGCTGACCTGCGCCTTCATACTCTCCCACAAGCCCTGCTGGTAAACACTCACCCGCCCTTTACCGCCAATCTTCGCCTGATACATGGCTGCGTCGGCATTCTGAATTAAGCGTTCAACGCTGCCGCCATCAAACGGATGACAGGCAATGCCGATACTCGCGGAAAGATGTAACTCGGTACTCTGCGCCTCAATTTTGAGGTTTTCTATCCCCTTAATGACAGATTCACCGATGGCGCTGGCACGATCTTCATCACAATCCGGCAATACCACCACAAACTCATCGCCCCCCCAGCGGGTGACTGTTTTACTGTTGTAATGTATGCGGGAAAGTACGCGGGCCACTTCCTGTAAACAGCGGTCACCGATTTCATGGCCGGCACCGTCATTGATTTGTTTAAACCCGTCCAGGTCGATAAACAAGAGCTTAAAATTCTGACCGGATTCCAGTGCGTTTTCCAAAGCTTCATTCAGCCCGTTACGGTTGCTCAAACCGGTCAGATCATCATGCATGGCCATCTGACGTAAGCGGGTTTCATTAAATTTACGCTCTGAAATGTCACGGACAGTGGCAATCAGATAAGGCTTTTTCTGATACTGGCTTTCAAACCGTGCCAGCGATATATCTACCGGCAATTCCCGCTCATCAAGTGTTACCAGCACCGTTTCAAACCGTATTTGCTGGTGTCCGTGCTTTGACAAATGTTTGTCTGCATCAACAATCAAATCCTTTAACGACCAGCCGAGGGTCATGTTTTTATCCTGCACTTTGATAAGAGAAACGAATGCCTCGTTACACTCAGTGATGGAATAGTCGTCTGACAACACCAGCATTGCTTCGCGGGAGCTTGCGAAGGCGGATGCCATCAGATGAAAGGTCTGCTCTGCTTCACGTTCGTAAGTGATGTCGCGGGTGGTGCCCACAATCCGCACTGCAGAACCAAATTCGTCCCGCTCCAGCACTCTGCCCCGTAAACGCATCCAGAGAAACATTTCGCGGAACCGGTAACGGAAGGACACCTCAAGCCGGTCTTCGCCGCCATGCAGTACGATGGACCACTGAAACTCCAGATTGGAAATGTCTTCTTCGTGTATGTTTCGCAGCAAATCAATCGGACTACTTTCCCGCAGAGACTCTTTAGCGGAATGGAGTGAAAATGAACGGATGGTAATTCTGTCGTCACTGGCACGCCATTCCCAGTAAGACTCCTGGGCAGCCCACATGGCAAGACGCAACCGGGTTTCCGTTGCCTGACTCTGCTGCAGAGCGTCATACAAAGCTACGCTACGTTCAGTCAACAGGGCTTCCGCCTGTTCACGGGCACGCTTTTCCCTGGCTAAACGGCGCTCCAGCGCTGCAATCGCCTTGCTGTTTTTGTCCATGTCCGCATCAGCTTTCAACGGTGATATTGAATTCATAGGTATGGGGCTTGTCTGATCTGACTGTTGTACGTTGAATTGTTTGCCCGAAGTGATCGGCAGCTGCGTCCATCAGACCTTCAGCCAGAGAATGCAGTTCGCGGGTTGAGTAATATTCTAACAGCATGGTGTTATCCGTTTTGGACAACACTTTGAAAGTCGGTAAATCAGCATCAGGATAGAGTTTGCGCACCTGAACGTGAATATCGTTGTCCAGCACACTGAGGGCATCCAGAATGCCGCTGCGCCCTGCCATCACCTGGCCATGGGCGGAAGCAAGACGACCAAACAAATAGTAGCCAAAGTCGTGCAGCAGTTCCTCTGCAGGCTTGCCGGTCTTTTCCACCAGCACACCAACCAGTTTCTGCATTTCAGAGAAGGGGTAGTAACCTACTGATGTGTAGGCACCATCATTTTCAAGGTTCGCCGCGATAATCACCTCATCAGCAAATTCCGGTGAGACCTTTTCTTCCAGCATTTCAACCAGCGTTGTGAACACAATCCCCAGCATACGGACATTCCTGTTTTATCCAATCTTATTAAGTGTAGCCCGGTAATACCGGGCCACAACTCAATAATTGGTCTAAACCGCAGAAGGTAAGCTGATTGCAGTCAGAGACTTAGGCGTCGTCGTCGTTGCCTTCGCTGTCTGTTTCAGGCGCAGCAGCTTTGGGGAGTTCAACAATGAGGTCGTCTACCCGCTGCAGACCACGGGGAAGTTTGTTGCCCCGGCGTCCCCGCTCACCCTGGTAATGCTCAAGGTCAGCCGGTGACAGTGTCATGCTGCGCTTGCCAGCAACCACTTTCACCGATGCGCCGTCAGGTACAACGGCTAAACAGCACACAAACTCTTCACGGGTTTGTGCTTTCGCTGATGGGATATTAATGATTTTATTGCCTTTTCCTTTCGCAAGGCTGGGTAAATCCCGTAATGGGAACAGCAACATACGCCCTTCATTAGAAATGGCTAAGCACCAGTCGGATTCAATATCATTTACCCGTTGCGGCGTAATCACTTTGGCTGCGGAGGGTAAACTTAAGAACGCTTTACCGGCTTTATTTTTGCTGATCATATCCGCAAATTTGCCGACGAATCCGTAACCGGCATCAGATGCAATGAGATATCGCTGCTCATCATCACCCATGAGTACATCAGTAAACTGTTCTCCTCCCACTACACTGAAGCGCCCGGTCAGCGGTTCCCCCTGACTGCGGGCAGAAGGCAGACCATGGGCGTCACAGGAGAATGCGCGGCCCGAAGTATCTAAAAACACCGCAGGCTGATTGCTCCGGCCTTTCGCGCTCGCCAGAAATCCGTCACCGGCTTTGTAGCTTAGCCCTTCTGCGTCTACGTCATGACCTTTGGCGCATCGTGCCCAGCCTTTTTCCGACAGAACTACTGTTACCGCTTCGGACGGGATAAGCTCTTTTTCAGACAGGGCTTTGGCTTCGCCACGCTCTACCAGCGGCGAACGGCGATCATCACCGTACTTCTCAGCATCAGCCAGAATTTCTTTCTTAATCAGCGTCTTTAAGCGGCGATCAGAGCCCAGTAAGGTTTCCAGTTTCTTGCGCTCCTCTTCCAGCTCATCCTGCTCACCTTTAATTTTCATCTCTTCTAACTTGGCGAGGTGACGTAATTTCAGTTCCAGAATGGCTTCTGCCTGCTTATCAGACAGTGAGAACCGGCGCATGAGCTCTGCTTTCGGCTCATCAAAGGTACGGATGATCTCAATCACTTCATCGATATTTAAGAAGGCAATCATTAAACCTTCTAAAATATGCAAACGCGCCAGCACTTTATCCAGGCGGTACTGAAGACGGCGGGTTACAGTGTCTTTACGGTAAACCAGCCATTCCGCAAGAATAGTGCGCAAATCTTTCACTTGAGGACGGCCGTCAAGACCAATCATATTCAGGTTTACGCGGTAACTTTTCTCTAAATCTGTAGTCGCGAACAAATGCTGCATGAGCTGTTCACTGTCCACACGGTTAGAACGCGGCGTGATAACGAGGCGGGTTGGATTTTCGTGGTCAGATTCGTCACGTAAATCACTTACCATAGGCAGCTTTTTCGCCTGCATCTGAGCAGCAATTTGCTCTAACACTTTGCCGCCGGAGGCCTGGTGAGGCAGCGCCGTAATAACAATGTCGCCACTTTCTTCAGTGTACACAGCACGCATTTTTATTGAACCGCGTCCGGTTTCGTAAATTTTCCGGATGTCTGCCCGCGGGGTAATGATTTCTGCATCGGTTGGGAAATCCGGTCCCTGAACATGCTCCAGTACGTCATTTAATTCGGCTTTGCTGTCATCCAGCAGCATGGCACAGGCATTGGCGACTTCACGCACGTTGTGAGGAGGAATGTCTGTGGCCATCCCTACCGCAATCCCTGTCACGCCGTTTAGCAAAATATGCGGCAAACGTGCAGGTAAAACTTTAGGTTCTTTCAGCGTACCGTCAAAGTTAGGCATCCAGTCTACGGTGCCCTGTCCCAGCTCGTTCAGCAGCACTTCACTGAAACGGGATAAACGGGCTTCTGTATAACGCATGGCAGCAAAGGATTTGGGATCATCCGGTGCTCCCCAGTTTCCTTGTCCGTCTACCAGCGGATAGCGGTATGAAAACGGCTGAGCCATCAGTACCATGGCTTCGTAACAGGCAGAATCACCGTGAGGGTGGAATTTACCTAATACGTCACCCACGGTTCTGGCCGACTTCTTGTATTTTGCCGTTGAACTTAAACCAAGATCAGACATCGCATATATAATGCGGCGTTGAACGGGCTTTAAGCCATCTGCGATATGAGGTAATGCCCGGTCCATGATTACGTACATGGAGTAATTTAAATAGGCATCTTCGGTAAACCGGCGTAGAGGAAGTTGCTCAACCCCATCCCGGTTGATAATGATTTCGTCGCTCATGCGTTATTTTCGTTATGATGTGGTTCACTACTTTTTAGCCATTGTGAGCCAATCCCCGCCGATACGCAATAAGCTGACAAACCGGGCGGTAATTTCATTATTGGAACAAAACGTTGAAGCCGCCTGTTCAGCCTTGCCTGCGGAACACCGCCCGCTCTACACTCGCTTCACTCAGTGACGACTTATTAACGTGGACAGGGATGAAGCCTGAAGCAATTATTCTATGCCTTGCTGTTTCTTTGATGACAGCTTGTGCCGGTGACAGAAGCGTATCTGAAACACAGTCTGTGCAAGGTAAGGCAGCCCCGAAACCACTTTACCGTGACCCCGTTTATGACGGCGCCGCTGATCCTACAGTGATGTGGAATCCTCAAACTTCCAGCTGGTTCATGTTCTACACAAACCGGCGTGCCAATATGCCAGATCCCGAAGGTGTTGAATGGGTTCATGGAACGCCCATCAGTATCGCAGAATCAACGGATGGTGGTGTGACATGGCGCTATAAGCGCAATGCTGTTATCAACTATCCCCACTCCGGTGATAACAGTATTACCTACTGGGCACCGGATGTGTTTTTTCATGAAGAAACCTGGCACATGTATCTCACCATTGTGCCCGGCGTATTTACAGACTGGGCTCATCCCCGCACCATCGCGCATTTCACCAGTACTGACATGCTGTCATGGCATTATGAGTCAACATTGAAGCTGGCCAATGAGAAAGTCATTGATGCCGATGTCATCGCCCTGCCGGATGGTGGCTGGCGCATGTTTTACAACAATGAGCCTGACGGGAAGTCTGTGTACTATGCTGACAGCGACGATTTGTATCACTGGCAGGACAAAGGCAAAGCTCAACTGGCCAGTCGCGGGGAAGGTCCGGTTGCTTTTAAGTGGCAAGGTTACTGGTGGCTGATTGTTGACGCATGGCGAGGGCTGGCGGTTTACCGCTCGAATGATTTAACCCGCTGGGAACAACAAACCGGCTATTTACTGGCGGACCCCGGAACAGGAAAAGACGACGGTATTAACGGCGGCCATCCCGACGTAGTGGTTGAAAATGACCGCGCCTGGCTTTTCTATTTCACCCATGGCGGCAGAGTGGGAGAGAATGCAGGGAAAGACAATGCAGAGTCCAGACGCAGTGTCATTCAGGTCACTGAGTTGCAGTTTGAAGGTAACTGGCTGACTACTGACAGGAATGCGCCTGCGCTTATATCCTTACCGGCAAAATAATTTTGAACCCGCCGGTTCAAATGTGAAATTATTTTTACATACCTGTTTACGCATTGTGAATCCTTGTGATTGAATTTGACTGTACTTTTCAGGATGAATCACAGTGAAACTAACCAATCCATTTGCCGCGAGGCTTGCCGGCCACACCGCTCTTTTTGCAAGCATCATTACCTTCACAGCTTTTTTCCTGGCAAGCTGTGCCAAATCCCCTCCTCCCCAATCCGAACCTGACTATACCGCTTACCTGTTTGCGTCGTTCAGAGGTAATGGTGAAGACGGCTTGCATCTGGCATACAGCAGAGACGGTCTGAATTGGACTGCGTTGAATAACGATTATGCCGTTTTGACACCAGACGTCGGCACGAAGCTGATGCGGGATCCCACGTTAATAAGAGGACCGGAATCTTTTCACATGGTGTGGACCACCGGCTGGGAAGACAAAGGTATTGGTATAGCTCACAGTGATGATTTGGTCACCTGGAGCGACCAGCAGTTTGTCCCAGTGATGTCGTCCTATCCTGCCGCTAAAAATGCCTGGGCGCCGGAAATTTATTATGACGAAACAGAGCAGGAGTTTGTCATCTTCTGGGCATCTACTCTGGCCGGAAAATATCCTAAAACTGAGGCTCAGGCAGATAAGGGCTGGGATCACCGCATCTATGCAACCCGTACGAAAGATTTCGCCGGATTTACCCCCACCACGCTTTTCTATCAGCCGGACTTCAATGTCATTGATGCCAACATTACGGCGCTGGATTCAGGATACGTGATGCTGGTAAAAGACGAGACCCGTTATCCTGCCGCCAAACGCTTACATACGGCATTCAGTGACAATATCAACGGGCCATGGAGGTTCACTGAATCGTCTTTTTCTCCGGATAGTTTATGGGTAGAAGGCCCGACGACGCTTAAGGTAAAAGACGGTTTCCTGGTGTATTACGATGCCTATATGACACACCGGTTTGGTGCTATGTTCACCAGAGACTTCATTCACTTTGAAGACAGAACGCCTCAGCTTAATTTGCCTGCCGGCACCCGTCATGGTAGTGCTATTCCCATTACCGAAGAAGAACTTCAGACACTGCTTAACGCCCGGGGTGATGACACAACGCACTGGTCAGCAGATTCACTGAAATCAGTGTGCAGTGGTGTACCGTTAACCTGCAAACTGGGGGGCGGCACGGGCAATTACCAGGTCGCAGTTTCCGGCACACTGTCATCAGATATCTACGCAGAGAGCCGCAGAAAAATGTTCACTCCGGCGGTCGCCAGCGATATGTCTGCTAACCCCGGGTCTCCCACTGCTTACTTCGCGGTTAATGTGCGCGACCCGGAAGGCCAGCCCATTCAGGATGTCAGCGAGCCGTCAACGGATGGACTGAACCTTACCTTTATGCAGCCCCTTGATACCATCAGCAGTATTGAAGTGACACCTGTCAGGAACAGCCGCTCTTTGTTTATCATCGGTGATTCAACGGTGTGCGATCAAACACCGCAATGGTCAAAGGCCAGCGAAGATCGCTATACCGGTTGGGGGCAGTTGCTGCCAGCCTGGTTTGCGCCGTCAATGACTGTCATTAACTATGCAGACAGCGGAGAAGGCACCGAAGCATTCTCTGTGCCTGATGGCGTGCTCTGGCAGAAAATGGCGGGACAAATCCAGCCTGATGACTGGGTATTAATCCAACTCGGGCACAACGATAAGAAAACCCCAAAGTCCGTTTACGTGTCACGGATGACCGGATTACTTGAAACCATTCAGGGTAAGGGAGCACATCCGGTTGTAATTTCTCCGATGATCCGCAATCACAATATTCCGCTCACGCAGCAGCACATATACGGCGATCTTGTTGTGCGGGACGTACTGCCTGAAATCACCGCCTCCGCGAATGTACCCTACATTGATTTAATGTCGCTTTCCCATGACTGGGCCACCCGGTTGGGACAGGCTGAAGCACAAACCTATTTTGTGGATGACGATCAGACCCATTCAAACGAGCACGGCGCAGGGATATTCGCACAATTTATAGTGGATGAAATCAGCCGTCAGCAATCAGACCTGGCCAGTTACCTCCGTGTATCGCAACATGACAAAGCAGAGAAATAATATGCCTTATCTATCACGCTTCTTACGCCCCGTTTTCGCGTTCTTCGTTACCAGTGTTTGCGTGGTGTTTTCCTTTACCGCACTGGCAGATGATGAAAAGCATCTGACACCAGCCACCATTTTTATCGCCGGCGATTCCACTGCAGCCACGTATAACAATGCTGATCACCAGGGCTGGGGAGCGGTTTTTCAACAATACTTAGACGACAAACAGGTCACCGTTGATAACCGTGCCAAAGGAGGCCGCAGCACGCGAACCTTTATTGCTGAAGGCTGGTGGGACAAATTACTTAACGATGTGAAGCCGGGGGATATCGTGCTTATCCAGTTCGGTCACAATGATGCCAGCCCCGTCAATGACGACTCCAGAGCCAGAGGGACATTGAAGTCTCTGACTGAAGAATACCGCGACATACACAATTTACTGACCGGCAAAGACGAGCGGGTATTTTCTTTCGGTCACTACATTCGCCAGATGGTGGCAGATGTCCGACAGAAAAAAGCCACCCCTGTTTTACTGTCGCTGACGGCCAGAAATATCTGGCATGGCGATCGTATCGAACGGGGCTCCGGTGAATATGGTGGCTGGATGCACAGTCTGGCCATGGAACTGCATACACCATTTATTGATGTGACCAACGCTGCGGCTGATCAGTTAGAAGCACTGGGCAAGGAAGACACCGCTGCGCTTTATCCAAAGGATCATACTCACTTTCATACGCAGGGGGCAAAGCTTCACGCTGAAGTCGTTGTCGCTGCCATAAAAGGTATGCGCCCGTCTCTTTCACCAGAACTGTATTCAGAAACCGGTAATGCGGTTACTGCGAACAACTGGACCTTCGTTAATTTACCCGTGGTGCAAAATCAGGCACTTCGCAGTGTGTTTATGGTGGGCGATTCTACTGTCAGAAATGGTCGTGGCGATGGTGCCGGCGGTCAGTGGGGTTGGGGTGATTTCATTGCCGCCGCGTTGCCTGATGCCAATGTGAACTTTGTTAACCGCGCCGTAGGAGGCCTGAGCAGCCGGACTTTCGTCACCGGCGGACACTGGCAACGGGCACTGAATATGATGAAGCCCGGCGATATTGTGCTGTTACAATTTGGCCATAATGATGCCGGCGCGCTTAACGATGACTCCAGAGCCCGCGGTACCATTAAGGGCACAGGCATGGAGCAAAAGCGTATTGAGAACATGCTTACCGGCGAACCTGAAGTTGTTCACACCTATGGCTGGTATTTACGTAAGATGATTGGAGAGGCCAAAGCGCAGGGCGTCATCCCGGTAATTTGCTCTCCGGTTCCCCGTAAAAAATGGGAAGACAACGGCTTTCGTACTGCCCGCGCCCGTGACAGTTATCCCCAATGGGCAGAGGCGGTGGCCCGCACTGGCAACACGGCTTTCATCGATTTACACGAATTGGTTGCAAGCGCTTACGACGGTAAACCCCATGAGTTAATCGACAGCTATTTTGGTGATGCCCATACCCACACCAGCAAAGTAGGCGCAGAAGTCACTGCAGCAATAGTCGCTGAGCGCTTAAAACCTATGCTGGGTCTGTAAACATGAGTGCATTGAATATCGGCGTACGCGCCCATGATTTTGGTCAGGGCAGTATCGAGGAAGTTAGCAACCGCATTGGCCAGTATGATGTGTCCTGCGTGCAACTGGCTTTGCCCAAGTCCTTTCCTTTTATGGGACCGGATGCAGGGCGTATTACGCCGGGCTTTGCCAGCAAAGTGAAAAACGCCTTCGCTGCACACAATATCGATATTGCTGTGCTGGGTTGCTACATCAACCCCGTGCATCCGGATAAGCAAATCCGTGAAGCATCGCTGCAATGGTTTGAAGAGCATTTGCAGTTTGCCAGCGACTTCGGTTGCAAAATCGTGGGAACGGAAACCGGCAGTATTAATGCAGATTGCCTCTGGCATCCCGATAATCATTCAGAGAAAGCGTTTGATGAACTGGTTACTTCAGTGAGAAGGCTTGCCCTGACCGCAGAGAAGTTCGGGGTAATCGTCGGTATTGAAGGTGTGGCGCATCACCACATTATTAATACACCGCAACGTTTGTGTCAGTTGCTGGAGGCGGTGGATTCCCCAAACGTCAAAGTGATCTATGATCCGGTAAACTTCTTTCCGGTAAACATGCCTGTCTCTCAGGAGGCTGCCATGGATGAGATGTTTGCAAAGCTTGGACAGCAAATCGTCGCAGTGCACTGTAAAGACTTCATCACTAAAGACCACAAAAAATTCGGGGATTTACCTTCCGGCACAGGTGAGATGAATCACCGCTATCTTTTTGCCTGGCTGGCCAGATTTAAACCGGATATTCAGATCATTCTAGAAAATACATCTGCCGGCAACATCGACAAGGTACTTTCCTTTCTGGATAATCAATTGTAGTTCAACCCTTTTCAAGCGTGTTTGCTCAATCCTCTGTACCCAACCCTCCGGGCAAACACGCAATTTATCCTGTTATTTTTACACCGGCAATTCCCGCGAAACAATTGTAAACCAGCCGTCAAAACAGATTTAAAAACCTGTTAGTTTCATATATTAAATTTTTTGTACTTTTCCGAAAATAGTTTTGGCCACTATTGACCGGTAATTTTGCCCCCGAAAAGCACGATGACTGACCTGACACACCGGTAAATGACATCAAACTCGCTTATTTGATCACCTAAAAAAGCATTATTAATCATAACCTTAAACACACGCCAACCGCTCCCATTTCAATTATGGAACTTTATAGTTAAAAGCTTATTTATCCCTTGACGGCTGATTGTGGATGAAAACGCTTGATTGGAAATGATTGGGCTGTGTTGACGGCTTTTTGGGCCGGGATTACCATCATTTTCGATGTAAACAAAATATTAAAAACATGTACGGAAGACTTACATCGAACTTGGCCGATAACAGCAAATCGAGGTTAAAATGAAAAACTTCAAGGACAACAGAAGAAACACCGGGCAAAACCCTACCCTTGCCCGCAAGCCACTTGCCACACTTATTTCAAACCTACTGATTGCAGGATCCTGTGCGTCCCTTTCACTGGCAGCAGTGCCGGCATTTGCACAGCAGAATACCGCTACGCAGCAGGAAGACGCCATTAAGGTGTCCGCTACTGCTAATGCCAATAACGCTGAAACTGCAGAAGCAGAAAATGCGGATGACGAAACAGAAGTTATTGAAGTCAAAGGTATCCGTTTCAGTCAGCGTGGCGCTATCGACCGTAAGAAGATGGCAGGCACCATTATGGACTCCCTTGTAGCTGAAGATGTCGGCCAGTTCCCCGACAAAAACGTGGGTGAAGCCCTGCAACGTATTCCCGGCGTTCAACTTGACCGTGATTTTGGAGAAGGTGCGTCAATCAGTATCCGGGGTGTTGAGCCCGGCTTGCTCCGTGTAGAAGTTAACAATGTATCAGCCCAGGGCTTTGGCGGCGACCGTGGTGTCGACTTCCGCGCCATGGCGTCAGAACTCATCCGCTCACTGGATGTAATTAAAGGTTCAGAAGCCCGGCTAACTGAAGGGGGTATCGGTGGTACCGTGCAGGTTAACACCCGTAAACCTAACGAGTTTACTGAGAACTTCCTGTCTGTGAACGCCGAAGGCCAGTACAACGACCTTACCGGCGAGCCCAATAACCGCTTTAACTTTGTTGGTGTATACAAATTTAATGAAGATTTTGGTGTACTGGCGAACGTAACCAGTGAGAAAAAGAACACCATGATCCATGCTATCCGGAATACCGAGTGGATGCTGTTCGATGATTACGACAACACCGCAGAAAAGACGTTCGTGAATCAGGATTTTGCAGATATTACTGACAAAGCAGACTGCGCCACATCCAGTGATCAGGACCTGTGTGAGCAACAATGGTATGACTTCTCACCCCGTATCCCCCGCTACGGTATCTGGGGTCGTGAGGAAGACCGGATCAGCGCCAACCTGATGGTACAGTACCGTTTCAATGATCGTTTCCAGACACATGTGGGTTACACCTATAACGACCGTGATAAGACCGCAACTGACCTGAACCTGCACTTGGAATCAGGTTCCGCCGCCCGTGTCGATCCGGCATCTGTAGTGGTTGATGACCAGCACAATGTGACCTATTTTGAGACCATTGCCGCCGGTGTGACCAACCGTACGCTGAATTTCGCCTGGGATCAGACAACGTCTATCTTCGAAGCAGGTTTCGAATATGATGCCGATGTGTGGAGCGTAGAAGGCTTGCTCTCCAAATCAGACTCTAAGCAGGACATTGATTCCCGGGATACCCATATTACTGCCGAAGGTCTTGCTGGCATTGCTGTTACACTGAATGATGAAGGCATGCCGGAATGGGATTTCAACGACGGCTATTTTTATAATGCCGATGACCCTACCGATACCTCCGACCGTTTTGATGTAAACGACCCGGGCAGCTACCGCTCACGCTCACGCTATAAATATGCACCGCATACCGATGAATCAGACGAAACCATGGCAAAACTGGATTTCACTTATGTGCCGGATTCAGATTTCATCACTATGGTGCGCTCCGGTGTGCAGTACACGAAACAGGAACAGATCAACGCCGATTATCAGTACAACATCATTCGTGATGTGGGTCAGGTATATAATGGTGTTGAGTGGACCGTTGATGACCAGATTGCGCTGATCAGCGGCAATACTTTCCAGTCAGATGAGTTGTTTGACGGCTATGATTTACCGGTAAGTACCGTAGGCTCTTATCAGGCCGTTGATACCCAGCCTTTCATCGATGCAATTCAGGCCATTTCGGACGACAACACAACCCGTGAAGATCTCGATGTGCGTTCAGGCAACTACGACGTATCGGTAGAAACCCAGGCCATCTATCTGCAGGGTAACTTCGAGACTTACGTGGGTGAAATGCGTCTTTGGGGTAATGCCGGTGTGCGGTACGTTAAAACGAAAACGGCTGCAAACGGTAATGTTTGGGAACGGATTATTGTTGACCAGGTTGATGAGAATGGTGATGTTCTCACTGACCCAATCACCGGCGAAGACTTAGCAGGTGTGGAAGATCCGGATCATCCGGAGGATTTCGAGGGCCGTAAAACTGTTGACGGTGAATACAGCGACACGCTGCCAAGCATTAACGTGAACCTCGGTATCATTCCTAATGAGCTGGTGCTTTACATGGGTGCAGCAAAAGTTATGTCACGGCCAAAAACCACCGACCTGAACGTGAACGCTGACTGTACCATTTATAAAACACGACGCTCTGTCGAAGATGATATTCACGATTACTGTACTGCCGGTAACCCCGCTCTGAATCCGTATCGTGCGAATCAGTTTGATATTTCACTGAACTGGTATCCCGATGAGAACTCAGTCATCTCCGGTGCTTACTTCATCAAAGATATCACCAGTTGGATCATTGATGCAGAAACCCGTTTTGATGTGGACTTCTTCGGCGACGGCCGTCTGTTTGATGTGCGCCAGAAAATCAATGGCTCAGGTGTAACCACCAAGGGTATCGAGCTTCAGGCTTCCACTGTATTCACCTGGTTGCCGGCGCCCTTCGACGGCTTCGGCGGTAGTGTGAACTACACCCGCATGTCTGCTGATGATGTTGGTTTGTTCAACCAGTTAAACGGTGAGGAACTGCCCTTCCCGTCACAATCTGAAAACAGCTATAACCTGACTGCGTTCTATGAAACGGATATGTGGAGTGTTCGCCTTGCATACAACTATCGCGACGAATACCTGGCATCGCCGGCAGACCGTTCCGGGAACCCCGTCTTCGTTGATGATTCGGGGTATCTGGACGCAAAAATTGTATACAACGTCACAGAAAACCTGCGCGTATACGCTGACGGTCGTAACTTAACCGGTGAAGTGAAAACTTATACTGCAGGCCCGCACCGTTTATCAGATCTGCAGTGGTCCGGACGTGAGTACGCTGTAGGTGTGACTTACCAGTTCTGATACCGACATAGTTAACTTTGTTACATAAGGCTTCCTGACAGGAAGCCTTTCTTTGTTTACTTACCAGGAGCAACCTTTGGAAACCATCGCATTTGTTATGCAATTACGCCCCGGTTTTGAAGCGGAATATGAAAAACGCCATGATGAAATATGGCCGGAGTTGGTGACGCTATTGAAAGAAGCCGGAATAGAAGACTATTCCATTTTCCTGCATCCGCAAACGCTGCAACTGTTCGCCACACTTAAGCGCCCGGAAAATCACAAAATGGATACCCTGCCAGAGCAGGCAATAATGCAAAAATGGTGGGCGTATATGGGCGACATTATGGACCACAATCCCGATAACAGCCCCGTCAGCGTGCCACTGAAGCCGGTTTTTTATCTCAGGTAGAGCAACACTTGAGATTTCGGTTAGCCGCACCATTTTATTTAAAAATTATTCTTTACGCGGACTCATTTACAGAGTAAAAATGCGCCAAATTCGGGTAAGCCGGATCCTACTCTGCCAGCCAGTCTTGCAGCTTACTTTTTTGTCATTGCCGGAGAACTCAATGGCATTTCAATATCCGCCGGTGAAGAGCTATTTCGACGCTGCATCATGCGATGCTGAGGTTAAGTTTGCCTTCGAAAAAGGGCTGCGTTATGCAGGCCACACTCTTATGGTACCCGAAAAGTTCAGCTACTTTACCCTGCCTCACCTGCATGATCGCTACGTGCTTTTTAATCAGGGTGATGGTTACGACATCGTGTCGAATGTTTGTCTGCACAGACAGGCAAAACTGCTTGAAGGCGCAGGGCGCACACGAAATATAATCTGTAAGTTGCATTGCTGGGGCTATGACAACCTGGGCACGCTGCGTGGCACACCGCAATTTGGCGAAAAGCAAACCGGTGCACTGAAAAAAGAGTCACTGGTGAACTGGCACGGCTTACTCTTCCGCGACCGCGCGCCGGACATGGACTTAAAAGCACTGGGTCTTAGCAGCTACATTAACTTCGATGATTATTTTTTCGCTGATCTGGAAACGGCCCGCTATAACTTTAACTGGAAGACATTCATTGAGATTTACCTGGAAAATTACCACGTATTCTCTATGCACCCGGGTTTAAAACAGTATGTGAAAGCCGATGACCTGGAATGGGAATTTGGCAATGATTTCTCAGTACAGAAAGTGGGACTGGGTCAGGATTTACTGAAAGCGACAACACCTCACTACCGCCATTTCCAGGATGCACTGGCTGAGCGCTTCGCCGGCAACCTCCCCCGGTACGGTGCGATCTGGTGCTTTATCTATCCCAACATCATGATTGAGTGGTATCCCGAAGTACTGGTTGTCAGCACTGTATATCCGGACGGTCCGCGACACTGTACTAACCACGTAGAGTTTTATTATCCGAAAGCATTCCACGCAAAATCGCCGGAATACTTCACGGCAGAGAAAAACGCCTACATGGAAACCGCTGAAGAAGATGAAGTGGCCTGCACACTGCTGGAAAAAGGCCGTGAAGCGCTTTACCTTTCAGGCGAAGAAGAATTCGGCCCGGTAGACAGTTTTCTTGAAGCCGGTGTTGCCGGTTTTTATGAGTTTTTGACACAGGCTGAGTAGACAAGGTGGCAGTAGTTATCCTGCCACCATTGCTGATAATTTATGCGTTATACCACTCAAAACCACCAACATTAACGTTCTGAACCGCCTCTTCGCGGGTGTTTTCTGCAACCACATTGCTGAGTGTGACGTTGCTGACCGGCAATTCTGCCTGGCCTTCTATCTTACACAGATACCCGGCTTTGCCCACCCGGACGTTCTGCAAATGAATGCCGGAGATAGTCGTCAGTTTGCGCTCGTAAGTGGGTACAAGATCTTTCCACTGATACAGTATATCTGTGGCAATGGTCAGTGCGCCGCCGTTGATGGCAGGTGCGGTGATATTCTGCACCACTACATTTCGTACATAACCGCCTCTGCGCTCGTTGGTTTTTATCAGAACCAGATTGCCCGTGCCTTCATACGTAAATGCTGCGCCGCCTTCAAAATGGCAATCATCGACAAACACATTTTCAATGCCACCGGATAATTCACTGCCTATGGCGATTAGCTGATGAGCCCGCTTTATCCGGCAATGCCGGATAACCACGTTTTTGCACGGCATGTTTAAGCGCCAGGCGTCCTGATTTCTGCCAGCCTTAATGGCTATTGCATCATCCCCCTGGTCAAACTCACAATGTTCAATCAGCAGGTTTTGTGTCATTTCAGGGTCAACGCCATCATTATTGTGTCCGTACGCTTTTACCGAAACGCCGCGGATGACAACATGCTCACTCATGTAAGGATGCAGTACCCAGAACGGGCTGTTTTCGATATCAATATCTTCTATCAGTACGTGTTTACAACGATTGAAATGCACGAAGTGAGGACGCAGGTTGGCATCTTCATAATCCATTTTACGGACTTCAACCGGCTCGCCTTTCGCTGCCATATGATAAAGGTTCGCCAGCGCCTGCATATGTTCAGGCGGACGCTTATACCAGATTTTCCAGGTATCCAGGTTGGCAAAAAGCTTGCCTTCACCGCTGAGCGCAATGTACTCGCATCCGTAAGCGTAAATAAGCGGCGAGTAGTTATAACACTCCATGCCTTCCAGGATGTTTTTACAGCGGGTAAGTAATCTTTCGGATCCCCTGAAAAAGTAAGCTGAGCACCTTTCCGGACGTGCAAATTCACAAAGCTTTTTAAATGGATTTTACCGCACACCCACTCACCCTGAGGAATAATCACCCGCCCGCCACCAGCCTGATGAGCGGCATCAATTGCACTTGCGATCGCCCGGTTGTTGGCGTGCTTATCACCCGCGATGGCACCAAAGGCGCGGATATCAAACTCCGGCGTATGAGCAAAGTCGGGAACAATGATATCCGGCATAGCAAAAGGTGTATTGGTCTTAAACGACTGCGTATTCATACCGGCCTGAGATGAGGTGATAACTGAAGATTGCTGACATGCAGCCAGCAAGGCTGCGGACGATGATGCGAGCAGGAAATCCCGCCGGGAAAGACGTTGTTTATCGTTATTTCCCATGGCCAGCTCCTTTCAGCGCCCAAATTTTCAAATCGCGGTACTGAAACTTTGTCCACTGCATTTGCCGGAAGCCGAGTTTCCCGTCCTGTAACGGCGGGCCGGTGTCGATGCCGTCTACCACCGGCACATCGTCGGTGTAATCGATAACGGTGCGCCCGTTGATCGAAAGTTGAATATGATTCTTATGTTTCACTAAGCGAATATGATTGATGCGGGTCTCTGTTGCCGCTATGCCGGGCTCACCTTGTTGCAGTAACGAGAATGTGTTGTTTTTGCGCAGATTAGCGTGCCCCCTTGCCGGATTGTGCGCAGCGTTCGCGTAATAAGAAATATGGTAACTGCGAATATCCCCGTTGGTATATTGGGTGAATGTGCCATCCCTCGGAGCAAGGCTTGCATCAAAAATGTCTTCACCTCGTACGCCTTTTGCGGCAAAAAACACGATAACCAGTCCCGCATCTGTCTTCAGCGCCTGCGCATCCCACTCTGCAATGAAACTGTCAGGCAGCGTCTCAGGCATCCAGAACACATGGTGACCTGCTTCGTCGGGCGACCACATTTGCATCCAACCATTCTGAAAGGCTGCCCGGCCCGGGCCTTCCATACGCCAGCCCGCCATATCCACCTCCCGGGATAACGGATTTTGATAAATAATGTCGCCTTTTGTCCATTTTTCTTCCACCACCTGTGCACTGGCAGTCATCCCCGGTGATGCATTACCACTACAGCCACAGGCCAGAAAAAATAAAGCGCCTGCAGCAAAATACGTTCTGACTGAAACCATACTCCCTCCGTGTGCCATAACACTATTTTTCAAATGTGAAACTCTTTGACGATTCACTGGCAATCACAACCGGTCAAATAGTGTTATTTTCGTTCTCGTATGATAGAAGTTAAACAAAGATTAACAAGCGGTTAATATTTTTAGTTTCAGATTTGGTATAAAAGGAATCTCATGGACAGACGGCAATTCATCGTTAACAGCAGTATGGCGGCGTCCGTACCTTTTGCATTGTCAGCAACAGGTTGTGCTTCAACGGTAGCGGGACAGGCAGCAGGGCAACAGGCAATAAAGCCGGTAACGCGACTGCCCGGAGCACTGAGCTGGCTGGAGGGAGAACAACCCGCTTATCAACCGGGCACCACGTTTGGCTATCCCTGGCCCCGCGGCGAATTACAAGCTGAAACGCCGTTGTCGCTGGTTCATGAATCAGGCACGCAGCTCCCGCTGCAGTCCTGGCCCACCGCTTACTGGCCCGATGGCTCGGTTAAGTGGACTGCGCATGCTATTCCGGCAGACGCCCGATGCGGTGATGCGTGTAAAATAGTGAAAAGTAAACCCGCCACGCCTGCTAAGGCGGTATCCGTTGATGAATCGAATCAGCACATCAATGTAAACACCGGTGTCATACAGTTTTCTGTTCCCAAAAAAGGTTCGTCGTTAATCAGCACGCTCTCCCGCGATGGCAAAGTAACGGGGAAAGACGCCAAACTGGTGGGAATGCGAAAAGCGTCGCCTGATAACGACGCCACCAATGAGCATTTTGAATCTCAAATTCAACAGGTCGTTGTGGAACAAAACGGTCCGGTGCGGGCGGTAATTAAAGTAACCGGCATAAACCGCACTGCATCACAACGTGACTGGCTACCTTTCACGTTACGCATGTATGCTTATGCAGGCGGTGAAACCGTACAACTCACCCATTCATTTATCTTCGACGGAGATGCAGAATCCGACTTTATCAGTGGTTTAGGTCTCAGGTTTAACGTGGTGCAAAGAGACGAGCTTTACAACCGCCACGTTCGCTTAGTGGGCGCAGACAACGGTTTGTGGGGCGAGGCGGCAAGAGGCATCACCGGGCTGCGCCGTGACCCGGGTGAAGCGGTCCGGAAAGCGCAAATTGAAGGTATAGCTCTGCCACCTGAGTCAGAGTGGGATGAACGGGTAACCAGCCGTTTGCATTACATTCCCGTGTGGAACGATGTCACCCTTACCCAGACAACGGCAAACGGTTTCGAAATCCGCAAACGTACCAAAGCCGGGCATGGCTGGATTGGTTCAGATCAGGGGCATCGTGCCAGCGGCGTCGGCTACCTGGGAGGCGTGTCCGGCGGGATCCTGTTTGGCATGCGGGATTTCTGGCAATTACACCCGGTGCAAATTGATTTGCGGGACACCGGTCAGGATGAATCCTCTGCCACTATCTGGTTCTACTCTCCTGAAGCCCCCGCGATGGATTTACGTTTTTACCATGACGGCATGGGTCAGGATACCTACGACAAACAACTCGATGCCCTGAATATTATTTACGAAGACTATGAGCCCGGATTCGGCGATGCTCATGGTATTGCGCGCACCACAGAGTTTACTCTGGCCGTAACCGGCAGTACGCCATCCCGCCAGCAAACTATTGATATGGCAGCGGCAATTCGCGAACCGGCCAGACTGATTGCCGCACCGCAGGACTACCTGGCAGCCAACGTATTCGGCGGCTCCTGGAGCCTACCGGACTCATCAACCCCTGCCATGAAGAAAATTGAAGATCGCCTGGCCTGGCAAGTGGAATATTATGCCGGGCAAGTTGAGCAACGTCACTGGTACGGATTCTGGAACTATGGCGACATTATGCATACCTACGACAGCGACCGGCACGTGTGGCGCTATGACATAGGCGGATATGCCTGGGATAACTCAGAGCTCTCGCCGGACCTGTGGCTCTGGTACTCCTTCCTCCGCACCGGCGATCCCACCACCTTCCATCTGGCTGAAAGAATGACCCGCCATAACCGTGATGTGGACATTTATCACGCAGGCCGCTTTAAAGGATTAGGCACCCGTCACAATGTGCAGCACTGGGGATGCAGTGCCAAGCAAATGCGGATCAGCACCGCGTCTTATCGCCGTTTTCATTATTTCATTACCGGCGATGACCGCACAGGTGATGTGCTCAGCGAAGTGACGGATGCAGATAAAGCGCTGGCCGTGCTCAACCCCACCCGCAAGGTAGAAAGGACAAACCCGATCCCCGGCCTGGCGAAAATGGGAGCCGGCACAGACTGGGGCTCTGCCGCCGCAAACTGGCTGACTGCATGGGAGCGTACCGGCGATGATAAGTACAGAGCACGTCTTGCGGATGCCATGACAGTCATCGGCAATCACCCTCAGGGCTTTTTCGCCGGAGCATTTGGGTATGATCCTGAGAAACAGGCGTTAGTACCCTACCCTGAAGCTGACCCAACCCTGTCTCATTTAAGTTCAGTGTTCGGCCTCATCGAAATGTCCACAGAACTAAATCAGCTCATCGATATTCCGGCTTACCGGGAAGCCTGGCTTAAATACGGCCGGCTTTACAGCGCGCCGGATGAAGAGCAGGAAGCTGCGCTGGGGAAAGTGATGCGCGGCAACAGTCTTACCGTGGCCCACTCGCGGTTAACCGCCTATGTGGCTGCGCAGGAAAATGATCCTGAACTGGCCAGACGCGCCTGGAAAGAATTCAGGCAGGAATGGGGAGGAGAGAAATCCATTGGCACAACCCGGGTAACGGGTCCTGATGTGCTAAACCCCGTTGATGAAGCCGCCTGGGTATCGACAAATGATGCCGCCCAGTGGGGCCTGGCCGCTATTCAGAATCTGGCGCTGGTGAAGTCAGCACTTTCATAGAATGACGCGCTTTCACCGGTAAAGCGCAACAGTGTGTGGAAAAGGTTTGTGTCAGTCAAACCTACCCTTCGGGCGGCAGTTTTGCCGCCCTTTTTTCAACGTCCTTCCTTTTTTGATTTCACTTCGCTGAACCCTCTGTTTCAAATGTGAAATTAATGTCACATATTTTAACATTTCGATGTTAAGCCAATGTAAATCGAGGTAACGTGATTGAAATTGATTATTTCGGTAACGCCGTTACCCGTTTGGTTTTAAAGAAGGACTTATCATGCCTGCATTAGTTAACGACATCGCGTATTCCACCGTCCGGCAGAACATAGACAAACTCATCGATAATCTGGTGAACATCACCGATGAAACCGGAGAATTCTTGCTAAAGCTGGAAGACGGCAGAGTGATAGACACCAAAGGCTGGAATGACTGGGAATGGACCCACGGCATTGGTTTATATGGCTTGCTTAAATATTGGGATATCACCGGCGACGATAAGGCCCGTGAAATTATAGAAGACTGGTTTGCTAACCGCTTTGCAGAAGGCACTCCCACGAAAAACGTCAACACCATGTCGCCGTTCCTGACACTGGCATACATGCAGGAACGCACGGGCAACCGCAGCTACCTGCCGTATCTGGATGTGTGGGCAGAGTGGATCATGGATGGTATTCCACGCACTGAGGAAAATGGTATTCAGCATATTGTTTTCAACTCGGTAAACTACCAGCAAATGTGGGATGACACGCTGATGATGAGTGTTATGCCGCTGGCAAAAATCGGCTTGTTACTCGACCGACCTCACTATGTTGAAGAAGCTAAGCGCCAGTTTATGGTACACACCAAATACCTGGCTGATCGTAAAACCGGACTATGGTTCCACGGCTGGACATTCGACGGCCGTCACAACTTCGCTGACGCACTGTGGGCCCGTGGTAATTGCTGGGTCACCATTGCCATTCCTGAGTTTATAGAGCTGTTGGATCTCCCTGAAACCGACGCACTGCGATTGTTTTTGATTGAAACCCTTGAGGCTCAGGTCAAAGCGCTGGTTGAAACGCAGCATGAAAGCGGTTTGTGGCACACACTGCTGGATGATCCCACTTCTTACCTTGAAGCATCTGCCGCAGCCGGTTTCGCATACGGCATCTTAAAAGCGGTACGCAAAGGCTACATTAGCGATGAATACCGTCCTTGTGCAGAAAAAGCCATTAAAGCTGTGCTTGAAAACATCGATGAAACCGGCGAGTTACAGCAGGTCTCCTTTGGTACGCCGGTGTTTGACACCTTACAGGGCTACAAGGATATTCCGCTGACGTCGATGCCTTACGGCCAGTCCATGGCGATTCTGGCACTCGTTGAGTACATGAACGCATACATCTGATTGATTTAATCAAGGAGGAGCGCACCATGGCACGACGCGAGCTCAAACCGGTAAACTACGTAGCATACGGCCTCAATGATATTCTCGGGGCCGGCTCCATGGCCGTGATAAGTGGCTGGATATTATTTTTCTATACCACATTCTGCGGCTTGTCAGCCGTTCAGGCCGCCAGTATTTTCGCCATCGCCCGTATACTCGATGCAGTGGCGAGCCCGCTTATTGGTCATATTTCTGATGGATTAGGCAATACTAAACTGGGGCGTCGTTTTGGGCGACGCCGGGTATTTCTTATCTTCTCCATTCCTCTGTTACCCAGCTTTGCATTGATGTGGGTAAGTGGTCAGCATTATCTGTACTACCTCGTGACGTATGTCTTCTTCGAGCTGGTCTACGCGGCGGTCATCATTCCTTATGAAACCCTTGCTGCAGAAATGACAGATGACTATAAGAAAAAGGCTAAACTGGCCGGTGCCCGCATCCTGACGGGTCAGGTGTCAGCCATCCTGGCCGGCATTCTGCCAAGCTGGATAGTCAGTGCAGTTGGCGGCAAAGAGTCAGCCTCCACCTTCTTAATCATGGGTGTCATTTTCTCCGTGCTGTTTATGGTGGTTGTGTTCACCGTATGGCTTTTCACCTGGGAACGTGACGTCAAAGAAGTCGGAGAGCAGGAGCTGACCAAAGGCAAAGGCTGGACGGTTTCCGGCACGCTTAAAGCGCTGTACACCAACCTTACCTCCACTATGAAAATCCGTGCCTTCAGGCTGCACCTGGGTATGTATCTGGGTGGTTACATCAGTCAGGACGTATTTAATGCCGTGTTCACGTATTTCGTGGTGTTCGCTATAGGCGGCTCTGTGGTCATTGCATCAGAAATGATGGCCGTAACCTATGTTGCACAGCTCTTTGCCGTCGCAGTCGCAATCCCCATGGTGATGAAATTTGGTCCGGCCCCCAGTTACCGTGTTGCCATTTTGCTTTACATCATTGCCATTGTGTCTCTGGTTGCCATGTACATCACCACCGACAACTTTAACTTCATGTGGCTGATGCTGGGCGTCATTGTTGCCGGATTAGGCCGGGGAGCACTGAACTACATTCCCTGGAACACATACAATTACATGGCTGATGTGGACCAGATTGTGACCGCCCGACGCCGTGAAGGCAGTTTTGCCGGCGTGATGACCTTTATCCGTAAAGCAACCCAGGCCGTTGCAGTGATGTCTGTGGGTATTATTCTGGAAGCCGGCGGCTTTATTTCCGGTGCAGAAACCCAAAGCAACCAGGCCATTTCCACCATCGTCCTGATGCTCGCCATTGGCCCGGTAGTAGTACTTATTTTCGGCTTTTGGGTCTCGACTAAATTTAAGTTATCCAAAGAAACCCACGAAGTGCTGATGAACGAAATTGAGCACTTAAAGCGCGGAGCAACCACACCAACAAGCGAAGAAAACAAAGCCATTGTCGAAGACTTATCAGGCTTCGCTTACCGCGACTTGTGGGGTAATAACACGGTTGGTATTGCACAGGACAACGGTTCGTCAGCGGGGAGTCGTCATGAAAATGCTAATGTGTAGAACATTGCTCACCGCAGTGGTTGCCCTGATGGCCGGGGCTTTGTCTCCGGCAGTCAATGCTGAAGACATTCCTAAATCATGGATTGATAAAGACACCGGCCACCGGGTAATACGCCTGTCAGAAGAACCCGGTTCCCGCTCGCTGTACTTTCATCAAAATGCCTACAGCGCAGATGGCAACAGCATGGTTATTTCGGTGGATAACCCCAGAGGGGTCGCCGTTGTTAACCTAAAAGACGGGTCTGTTAAGCGGCTGTTTGAAGACCCTGACGCGGGCATATTGTTCATGGGCCCTGCCAGCCGTGATGTATATGTGACCCGTATAGAAGGCGCAGGAAGTGGTGAAGTCGTTGCCAAAAATGAGCTGCAACAGCCCACAGAAGTTCTGGCTATCAATATAGACAATGGCCGGGTACGGCATGTTGCCACCGTACCACGGGGAAAAATTCATTCCATCAATAAGGATGAAAACCTGCTCATTGGTGCATTTGCAGAGCGCGAATACAGCATTGAATCCGGTCCCCGCCACGCCCGTTTCGAAGCGCGCTATGAAGCGACCGGTAAAGATGGGAAACCGCTGACCTTTGCAGAAGCCAAAGAAGTGCGCATTAACGAGCGGCTGGAAGCACGTATTCCCATGGAAATGTTTGTGGTGGATACCCAAACCGGCGAACAACGAACTATTCACAAAGCGACTGACTGGCTGAATCACATTCAGTTCTCCCCCGCTGACCCGGACAAAATCATGTTCTGCCATGAAGGCCCCTGGCATAAAGTGGATCGCATCTGGACGATGAATGTGGATGGCAGCCATATTCAAAAAATGCACACCCGCAGCATGAACATGGAAATTGCCGGTCATGAGTTCTTTGACCACAGCGGCAGCCGTATTTTCTACGACTTACAAACGCCCCGCGGGGAAGTGTTCTGGTTAGCCAGTGTCGATCTTTCCTCAGGAGAGCGTACCTGGCGGCACATGCCCCGGGACTACTGGTCAGTGCATTTCAACATTTCCCCCGACGGCAAGCTGTTTGCCGGTGACGGCGGCGATGAAGAAATGGTTGCCAGAGCCAAAGACGGTAAATGGATTTATCTGTTCAGGGATGAACCAATAAACGATGTGGCTGGGATCAGTGCCCCTGATGCAGCGTCATTGATTAAACCGGCAACCTTGCAGGCAGAGCGTCTGGTCAATATGGCTGACCACGACTACCGCCTTGAACCTAACGTTACCTTTACCCCTGATAACAAGTGGGTGGTCTTCCGTTCCAATATGCATGGCCCGGTGCACGTTTACGCCGTAGAAGTGGCCAAAGCACAACAACCTTAAGGAAACCGGTTATGTCTGTTTCATTTGATCTAACGAACAAAACAGCCCTGGTGACAGGCGCGAGCCGTGGAATAGGCCTGGCCCTCGCCACCGGACTTGCAAGTGCAGGCGCCAGAGTGATCTGTGCCAGCAGCCGCGCCGGCGGATGTGACGATACTGTTGCCCAAATCCGCGATAACGGTGGCGAAGCCACCGCATTGTCAGCCAATTTAAGTGACGCTGATGCAACACTGGCCCTCGCTGAAGAAGCGTTATCTGTCTATGGCGGCGTGGATATTCTGCTCAATAACGGCGGAACGATTTTCCGGGCACCGGCTGCTGATTTTCCGCTGGAGAAGTGGCAGGAAGTGATGCGGGTGAATATTGATTCTGCATTTATTTTGTCGCAAGCCATCGGCAAAACCATGGTAGAGCGCCAGTCGGGGAAAATTATCAATATTGCATCGATGCTGAGCTACAGCGGAGGCATTACGGTTCCCGCCTATACCGCCAGCAAACACGCTATTGCCGGTTTAACCAAAGCGCTGGCCAATGAATGGGGCGCGCATAATGTGCAGGTTAATGCCATCGCACCGGGCTACATCCGTACCGACAATACTCAGGCCCTGCAGGATGACGAAAACCGCAGCACTGAAATTCTCAAGCGTATTCCGGCTAACCGCTGGGGCGAGGCGCAGGACTTACAGGGGGCAGCCGTTTTTCTTGCCAGCGCAGCAAGCAATTACATCAACGGACACATTCTGGCCGTGGATGGCGGATTCTTAGCCCGGTAACCCGTACCGGGCGGGATTGGCAGTTCCCTTCCGGCAGCGGATAAAGGTTAGCTACATAGCAAAAAAGGACACAGTTATGACAGAACGATATTTGATACCCAGTGTGGTGCATGCCTGCGAAGTTTTCCGCTTGCTGGCCAGCAGAGATCGCGGCATGACCATGCAGGAACTGGAAGCTGCACTGGATCTGCCAAGAACCACGGTTTTCCGTTTACTGCGTACGCTGGTTGCTGAAGAAATGCTGGAAAAACGCGGCAAAATTTACTTTTGTGGTGCCAATCTGATGCAGTTAGGTCTGCAAATCATTCACTCAGATCGTATGCAGCAAATGGCCATTCCCCATATTCAGCGTCTGGCCCTGCGCACCGGTCATACCGCGCACCTGGCTGTACCGAATCACGGTAAAGCGCTAATTGTAGAAGTGTTCGACAGCCCGAATCCGTTAATGGTATCCAAACGCCCTGGCGTAGAAGCCCAAATGCACTGCTCCTCAACAGGAAAGGTGTTTCTGGCGTTTTTATATTATGACAACCTGGAACTGTTGCTGGCCGAACATCCCATGGAGCAGCATACGCCATTTACTATCACTAACATCGCCGATTTACGCAAAGAGCTTAACCGGGTACGGGCATTAGGTTATGCCGTAGACGAAAGAGAATATAACAAGGACGTACGTTGTGTTGCTGTTCCTGTGCGCAATAGCCTCGGCACCGTAGTGGCATCGGTGGGTATCACCGCACCGGCCGCTGTATTCCCCAAAACAGCCGTGCCTAAAGTGGCTGAAATGGTTAAAGAAGCAGCCAGAGGCATCTATAAAGATGCCTATCAGCTTGAACGGGTAAGCAATTAGGTCGGTGCCTGTGACAGCAGATTCGCTTTTTAATACAACTATGCCACGCTGCCTGCTTGCCGGCGAAGTGATGGTGGAATTATCCCTCGCGGAACCCGGATTATTCAGGCAGAGTTTTGCCGGCGATGTTTACAATACGGCGGTATATCTCAAGCGCTGCCTGCCCGCCTGCGAGGTGAGCATGCTCACCGCTGTGGGATGGGATCCCTTTAGCGTAGCTATGAAACAGGCCATGGTTGAGGAGGGTATCAACACCGGCTTCATACTCACCCATCGCGAAAAAGGGCCCGGACTCTACGCCATTCATACCGACGCCAGCGGAGAAAGAAGCTTTCAGTACTGGCGCAATGACGCAGCAGCAAGGGAGTGGGTAACGCTGTGGCAGCAAACCCTCACCGGCTCAGAACCAACACCTTTACCGCAGGCAGATTTAATTTACCTGAGCGGAATTACACTGGCGGTGCTGGATGAAACCCAACGGGCTTTATTGTTCGACTGGCTGCATCAGGCAAGAGAAAACGGTATCAGAGTAGCATTTGATCCTAACTACCGGCCGCAACTGTGGGCATCTGTTGATGAAGCCGCAGTATGGACCCGCCGGGCTTACCGCATTGCTGATATCGCCTTTCCCGGCATGGATGAACACAAACTGCTTTTCGGTCACAAAGACTGTTTTGATGTGATGGATATTGTGGCTGGCTGGGGCGTGAAAGAAGTTGTTGCGAAGAACGGAACCGACCAGATACGTGTGCTTTTTAATGAAACCATGGTGACCATTCCCGTGACACCGGTAGCCCATGTTGTCGATACCACCTCGGCGGGTGACGGATTTACCGGCGGCTATCTGGCAGCACGTCTCGACGGAAAAAGCGTCCGTCAGGCCGCGCAGCAGGGGGCTGACGTGGCGTCCACCATTATCCGGTTTCCGGGAGCCATTGTGCCGGAACCCGCATTCACTGAGGCATTAAAACGGCTCCGCGACACAGAAACTACTGCCCGTCCGGAAACGGCAGGATAAACCGGGGTTCGTTGCCCCTTGTTATTTACGGAAAAATAAGAAGACCGCACATGCTTGAAAAACAACGGCATCAACTGATCATCAGCGCCCTGGATGAAACCGAATTTCTCAGCGTGAAAGATCTCTGCTCACAGTTAAAATCGTCAGAAGCCACCATCCGCCGGGATTTAGTCAAGCTGGCGGCACTGGACAAAATCCGCAAAATTCGTGGCGGTGCGCAGGTAAAAGAGAATGCGGTACGGGACAGCAAACCCGGGCTGTCTGCCAGCATTTTTGCACAGGACAGAAGCCGTAATGCGAACACTAAGCGGATGATTGCCAAAGCAGCCACCCAGCTCGTTCAGGACGGTGAGGCCATCATTATAAACGGCGGTACATCAACATTTATGATGGCCGAGTTCCTGGCGGACAGAAAACTGAACATCCTGACTAACTCATTCATTCTTGCCCACGAACTGCTGGAAAGCAGCCAGAATCAGGTTGCCCTGCCCGGCGGACAGGTTTACCGCCACCAGAGCATTATTCTCAGCTCGTTTGAAAACGATACTACGCAAAAATACCGGGGCAGCATGATGTTCATGGGGTCGCCCGGCGTCAGCGAATTCGGCATAATGGAAACTGACCCGCTGTTAATTCTCGCAGAGCAGAAACTTCGCAAGCGTGCTGACAAACTGGTGGTACTGGCTGACAGCACCAAAATTGGTGTGAAAGGCAACCTGCTTTTCTGTGGCCTGGAGGAAGTAGACATTGTGATCACCGACAGCCAGGCCAACCCTGAAGCCGTGCAACGTATCAGGCAGCACGGCGTCGATGTCATGATTGTTGAGGCGTGTGGTTAGTACCGCGCCTCCGTGTTTTCCCGCCGCAAGCCCCTCCGCCCAACATTAGTGCAAGTTGCACTCTCCAAGCTCAACATTCAGCTAAATAGCATATTTATTCACCAAAAATTATCTTGTATATATCTATAAAAACTGAAAACCCCGCTGCACTTTAACTGAAATATTAGTAAAGCCATCCTCATAAATACGAAATTCAACGCGATAAATAGGATACTCACACTATACAAAAGTATCAAAGGCAGACTTATTGCACCCGCAACCCTTAAATGTATAGACCTATTAAAATACCACCTGCATAAGGATGCGATAATGAAAGCCACACATGTATATCAGCGGCAGTTCATCATATCCCAATGTGTTTGCCAGTAGCGCTCAACCCGGAACAGTTGGTATAACCGTACGTAAGGACTTTTTCTGACGGACACTCAGGCAATGGCACTACAGTGCGGTTGCCGGATAACAACATTAAAAAAGGAACAAATATGACTTTTTCCAACGGGGCGTTTTTTACAACAAAGCCCGTTAAATCCTTTAGAAAGCTGGCTTTGGGTTTGATGATCAGTGGCCTGCTTGGCACCTCTGCGCCGGTACTGGCACAAAACGATGCCATACCGGCTCCGGTTGATGTGCTGGGGCACGCGCCGGGTGATGATTTTTATCTGGCGAATTACGAAGATTCACTGAAGTATTTTCATGCGCTGGCAGACAGCACGGATAAAATGCAGATGTTCACGGCGGGTAAAACCACGCAAGGTAAAACCTTCGAATACGCCATCATCTCCACACCGGAAAACCTGGCGAAGTGGGAAGAGTATAAAGCCATTTCCCGCAGGCTGGCTGACTCCAGAGATCTGACGGATGAGGAAGCCCGGAAACTGGCTGCCACGTCAAAAATTATCGTTCATATTGATGGCGGCATGCACGCCTCTGAAGTGGCTGACCATCAGCTCCCTATCAAACTGGCTCATACCATGGTGACCCCGGGCGACCCGAAAATCAGCCGCATCCTTGACGATGTGATTCTGGTTTTATGGCCAACACTGAACCCGGACGGACAGGACATGGTGGTTGACTGGTATCGCCAGAACACCGGAACAGAGCACGAAACCAGCCCCATGCCGTGGTTGTATCAGGAGTACGTCGGCCACGACAACAACCGCGACGGCTATATGCTAAATATGACAGAAAGCCGCTCTGTCACCGCTCAGGTTCAGGAGAATGCGCCGGCGATTTTCTATTCCCAGCACCAGAAAGCGCCCTTCCCTGCCCGGATTTGGGTACCGCCGTTTTCAGATCCTATTTCAGAAAATATCGACCCGCTGGTACGACACTGGACCAGCCTGATTGGCATGCACATGATTGGCGAGTTCGAGCACCAGCAGTTACCGGGAGCTATCGCGCAGGCCCGGTTTGATAACTGGTTCCCGGGCTTTCTGGATTACACCCACGCCTTCCGCCACACTATTTCCTATTTCACGGAAACGGCTCTTCACCTTTACGCCACGCCCTGGGAATACGATGCCAAAGACTTTCCGGATAACCGCAAAGATCTGAAGCCTCAGGTGATGTATCCATCTCCGTGGAAAGGCGGCAAATGGACGCTGGGTGATGCCGTACACTATATGGAAGTGGCCTCACTTTCTACGCTGGATACTGCATCACGCTACCGCGAGCAAATCTTGTATGACCGCTATCAGTCAGGTCGCGATACCGTCGCCCGTTTTAAAGAAGAAGGGCCTTTTGCCTGGATAATTCCGGCTCAGCAACACGATTTATCAGAGGCCGGTGAACTGGTTGAAGTCATGCTGCGCCAGCAGATTGAAGTGTATCAGGTAAGCAAATCCGCTACATTTGGCGACACCAAAGTCGCTGCAGGCAGCTGGGTTATCCCCATGGATCAGCCGTTCGCCGGACTGGTACAGGAGTTGTTTGAACGTCAAACGTATCCCGCTACCTTTGTTGATAAAGACGGCCTTCCGGAAAATCTGCCCTACGATGCCACAGGCTGGACATTACCCCTGCAAATGGGTGTGGATACAGTAGCGCTGACATCCAAACTGTCTGACCGCGACAAGAAGAAACTGAAAGCTGTTACAACAGCAGATCTGCCTTCCGGCATTGAAGGCCGCGGTAATGTATTTGTTGCTCCTCATAATCAGAATGCCAGCTTCGCTCTCATTAATGCAGCCCTTGCAAAAGGTGCTTCGGTAAGCCGCGGAATGCATGACAAGCAACCCGCATTCTTTATTTCAGGGATAGACAAAGACAGCGCTGAAGCGCTGGCCACAGCCCACGATGTTACTCTGCAAGGCACTTCCCGCGCACCTGAAAATGCGCAGGCAGTAGAGACGGCGAGAGTTGGACTCTACCGTCCGTGGAAACCGTCTATGGATGAAGGCTGGACCCGCTGGATATTTGAGCAGTACGGTTACAACCCGGTTACCCTGTACAACGACGATATGAAAGCCGGAGATTTACTGTCGAAAATTGATGTACTGGTACTGCCGGACATCGATTTAAGCTGGATCACCGAGGGCTTCAGTGCGCCTAAGAGCGACAGCTGGTATAACCGTACAGGTGGTGCCACAGAGGATCCTGTACCGGCAAAATATGCCGGAGGCATTGGTTCAGAAGGTGCACAGGCATTACGGGATTTTGTTGCCCGTGGCGGTAAACTCATTGCCTTCAACCAGGCGTCTGATGCCGCTATCAGCTTACTGGGACTGCCGGTAAAAAATGTCCTCGCCGGTGTGGGCAGCGACGTTTTCTACTGTGCCGGTGCGCTGGTACAAACCGAACTGAACAAAGAAGCTGACAGTGCAGCAACACTGGGTCTGCCGGATGCCCCGGTAGTGATGTTCTCTCATGGTCCTGCCTTTGATACATTACCCGGCTTTGACGGCACCATATTGTCTTCCTATCCTGAAGAAGGTGACGTATTGCTGAGTGGTGTGTTGCTGCACCCTGAAGCGATAAATGGCAAAGCGGCTGCTATGGAAGTGAATTACGGTGACGGCGAGGTGTACCTGCTGGGCTTCCAGCCTCAATGGCGCGCCCAGTCACACGGCACGTACAAGTTTATCTTCAACAACCTGTACAAGTAACGCCACAACGCATAACTATGCAACCGGCTCTGTCGACGACTGAGCCGGTATTTTTGTTCCCTTTCTCAAATTATGTCTATACAATAAATCTATCATCCCCCGAATGGTAGCTACCATGACATCACAAACTGCTTCGCTTTCTGACTATACCCTTTTCGCCCGTCGTGTATTGCTCCCTGACGGCTGGCATCAGGATCAGCGAATCAGTATTGCCGGCGGGAAAGTAAGTCATATCACACCAGCAAGCCCTGAACCTTCAGATCGTGTGATTGATGTGCTGCTTCCCGGCATGCCAAACCTGCACAGTCACGCGTTTCAAAGAGGGATGGCAGGGCTTGCAGAAGTGAAAGGACCGGGCGCAGATTCGTTCTGGACCTGGCGGCAGGTCATGTACCGCTTTCTGGAAAAACTCACACCGGACGACCTTACAGCAATTGCCACCCTTGCATACATTGAAATGCTGGAGAGCGGGTTTACCCGTGTTGGCGAATTTCATTACCTTCACCATACGCCTGATGGAAAACCGTACGGCCAGCCCGCCGCCATGAGTGATGCCATCATCGATGCTGCCATCAGTACCGGCATCAACCTGACAATGCTTCCGGTTTTCTATGCGCACAGTGGTTTCGGCGGTCAGGCACCTGAAGCCACACAGCAACGCTTCATTCACAGCACTGACGACTTCGGTAAACTCTATGAACATATTGAACGCCGGCTGCTGACTACAGACGGTGCCGTAACCGGCGTAGCCCCTCACAGTTTACGGGCGGTGACCGGAGAAGAGCTGCAGTTTTTAACGTCGCTGGGAAACGGACCGGTTCACATTCACATTGCAGAGCAAATGAAAGAGGTGAACAGTTGTCTGGCCCATTACGGCGCCCGTCCCGTTCAGTGGCTGCTGGACAATCAGCCCGTTAATGCGCGCTGGTGTCTGGTGCATGCTACTCACCTGGATGACGCCGAAATTTCCGGTATTGCACGTTCACAGGCAGTCGCCGGGTTGTGCCCTGTTACCGAAGCCAATCTGGGCGATGGTCTTTTTCCGCTTAACCCGTTCCTGGAAGCCGGCGGCCGCATTGGTGTGGGTTCAGACTCCAACGTAAAAATTGATGCACCGGAAGAGTTACGTCTGCTGGAATATGGTCAGCGCCTGCAACTGCAAAACCGGAATGTAAGCCAGCGCCATGCAGGTGAACGCTGTGGTCAGTCTTTGTGGCAACAAAGCGTTGCCGGCGGCGCTCAGGCACTCGGCACGGCTCCCGGATTGCAACCCGGGAGCCGTGCCGATATGGTTTCTTTGAAAATCAGCGGGTTACCCGATATGCTAAGGTCTCACGATAATATTATCGAGCAACTGGTTTTCTGTCACAATAAAGACCTGATTGACTGTGTGTGGGTAAATGGCCGGCTTACAGTAAAAGAAGGCCGTCATGCCGGCAGAGAACACGCGCAACGCGCCTTCATTAAGACCATTAACAGAGTATTTCAGTAATGCCGCCAGAACCGCAGGAAAAAGGGGTCAAAGATACGCTGCACCAGACAATCTGCAACGACATTCGTCAGCAGATCCTCTCGGGCACCTGGCCTCCGGGTTACAAAATCCCTTTTGAGCATGAACTTGTTGAGAACTACGGGTGTTCCCGTATGACGGTAAACAAAGCCATTACCTCTCTGGTAGATGAAGGATTGATTCACCGCCGCCGTCGCGCCGGCTCTTTTGTGGCGCGTCCGAAAATTCAGTCTGTCATTGTGGATATTCCTGATATACAAACTGAAATCGCTAACCGGGGGCAGCCATACGGCTTCTCTCTGTTATCACGGCGCAAACGCACCGCGCAGAAACGGAAAGCGGAAGAACTGGAACTGGGTGCTGACAATCCGTTACTGGAATTACGCTGTCTTCATCTGGCAAGTAACCGGCCCTTTGCACTGGAAATGCGTCTCATCAACCTGAATGCCGTCCCTGAGGCTGAAGGCATCACGTTTGAGGATGTGTCGCCGGGTCACTGGCTGCTTGAACATGTAGCCTGGAGTAAAGCCCAGCACCGTATCTCTGCCATTTCAGCCAATGCAGAACAGGCTGAAGCGCTGGGTATTGAAGAAGGTACAGCATGCCTGTTACTGGAGCGTCAGACATGGCGTGGCGGCGAAGGGATCACTTACGTAAGACAGTTATTTCCGGGCGATGCCTATAATCTTCTCGCCCGTTTCTCACCCGCTTTCGGTTAACCGCAGCCACGCTTTATAAAGGCTGCGGCTTCCTGCTATAGCAACATGGCAGCAACCCAACCGCCTGCCAGCAAGGGTAAATTGTAGTGTAAGAAGGTAGGTACAACCGTGTCCCAGATATGGTTGTGCTGACCGTCTGCATTGAGTCCGGCAGTGGGTCCCAAAGTGGAATCTGAAGCCGGAGAGCCCGCATCGCCCAGTGCACCTGCCGTGCCCACCAGCGTGACAATGGCCAGCGGACTAAAACCCAGTTGCAAGGCCAGCGGCACAAAAATCGCGGCGATAATCGGGACAGTGGAAAAAGAAGAGCCCACGCCAAGGGTGATCACCAGACCCACCACTAACATCATCAGCGCGCCTAACGCCTTGCTGTTGTCAATCAACGCCGCACTGGTATCAACCAGAGACTGAATATCTCCGGTTGCACGCATCACTGCCGCGAACCCGGACGCTGTGATCATGATAAAGCCCACGTTGGCCATCATCTTCATGCCTTCAACAAAAACATCATCGGCCTGCTTCCAGCGGATAACCCCGCTGATACTGAAGATCACAAAGCCCACCAGTGCACCAAGCACCATAGAGTCAAACATCAGTTGCACCACAAATGCAGTAATCACGGCAACACCTGACACCGCCAGTGAACGGCCGCTGTATTTCACCTCTGTATGCTCAGCCCGTTTCAGCTTTTTATCACTGTATTCCCGCGGTTTGCGGTAGCTGATAAACACAGCAACCAGTAAACCGGCCAGCATGCCAAGGGCAGGCAATGCCATGGCCCGGATGACAGATACACCGGACACATCAGCACCGCTTTCCTGCAGATTTACCAGCAGAATGTCATTCAGATAAATGGAACCGAACCCCACCGGCAGAAACATGTACGGGGTGATCAAACCAAACGTCAGCACGCAGGCAATGGCCCGGCGGTCCAGCTTCAGCTTTTGCGTGACCAGCAGCAGAGGCGGTACCAGCAAAGGAATAAAGGCAATATGAATTGGAATGAGGTTTTGCGAGCATACCGCCATCACTAACAAAGCAGCCATTACGCCATAACGGATATTCCGTGCCAGCGCGGGATTTTCCCCCTGCTTCTTATCAAGTTTTTTCAGCACCTGCCCGGCCAGCAGATCAGGAATACCCGAGCGGGAAATTGCCACCGCAAAGGCCCCCAGAAAAGCATACGACAGTGCTACCGTCGCGCCTGCACCCAGTCCGCTGTTGAAGTTATTCAGCGTGCCTAAGGTACCCAAGCCACTGAGCAGGCCACCCGCAAACGTCGCGATAATAAGCGCTATAACTACGTGCACCCGCGCCAGACTTAGCGCCAGCATTATGCACACCGCAATCAACACTGAATTCATGCTTACCTCTTATGTCTATACTTATATTAATGATGACAGGCAATTTTATTTTTATTGTTCTGTTATATCGGGGGCTGGCAATAAATACAAGACGTAACATAGATATTGCGGTGAAATGGATAAATATTTGGATTTATATGACTATACATATTAAAAATTGTTGGCTATATTAAATTGAAATAGCGTCCACAGAGACAAGCGCATGAAGCAACAAGCTGAAAAGATTTGGGTGAATGCAAGGCTGGTAACCATGACCGATCCCGCCGCCCCTCTGGCGATAACAGAATACGGTGCGGTCGCGATGGCTGATGGCAAAATTCTGGCCGCCGGTCCTGCTGCCGCCGTCACTGCGCAGTATCAGTCTGACCAGGTTATTGACTTACAGGGCCTGCTGGTAACACCCGGCCTCATCGACTGTCATACCCATCTGGTGTATGCAGGCAGCCGTGCCAATGAATTTGAAGCCAGGCTGGAAGGGACCAGTTATGCTGACATCGCCGCACAAGGTGGCGGCATTATGTCTACGCTCACCTCAACCCGCGCCGCATCAGAACAAACCCTGCTGGATGAAACCCTGCCCCGGCTCGACAGTCTGCTTGCACAGGGTGTGACGACGGTAGAGATAAAATCAGGTTACGGACAGGATATTGAGTCTGAACTTAAGCAGTTACGGGTTGCACGGTCACTGGCGCAGCACCGGGCAGTGTCAGTCTCCCCCACACTGCTGGCCGCGCATGTGGTACCGCCGGAATTTAAAGGCCGCGCTGACGACTATGTGTCGTATGTATGTGAACAGCTGTTCCCGGCTGCACTGGCAGATGGCAACATTGATGCAGTGGACGCATTTTGTGAGCACATTGCCTTTACGCCACAGCAAACCAGCCGGATTTTCGACACTGCCAAACAGGCCGGGATCAAGGTAAAACTTCATGCCGGACAACTGTCAGACAATGGCAGCGTGTCGCTGGCAGCAAACTATCAGGCACTGTCTGCCGACCACATTGAATTTGCCACCGCGAAAGACGTGGAAGCCATGGCCGCTTCCGGCACCGTAGCTGTGCTGCTGCCAGGCGCCTTTTACTGTTTGAGAGAAACGCAGAAGCCACCGGTTGAATTACTCAGACAACACAATGTTCCGATGGCTGTTGCTACAGATGCCAATCCCGGTACGTCACCGGTAACGTCTCCACTTCTTATCATGAACATGGCTTGTACCCTTTTCGGACTTACCGTTGCGGAAGCCTTCAGTGGTATGACACTTCATGCCGCCGCTGCGTTGGGTCAGCAATCTCAGACCGGCAGTCTGGAAGCCGGAAAGTACTGCGACCTTGCCTGTTGGGACGCACCGTCACCAGCACACCTTATTTATCAAATCGGACTTAATCCCTTACGTCGCCGAATCTTCAGAGGACTGGAAAAATGACAACAATAATAATGCAACCTGGTCAGGTATCACTTAAAGACTGGCGTACGATTTACGAAGGTGCACCGGCTGTTCTGCACGAAGATGCTCTACCCCGGGTGATTGCCTCAGAACAGGCAGTACAGCGCATTATCGCCCGCAACAAACCGGTATACGGTATTAATACCGGCTTCGGAAAACTGGCGAATGTGCGTATTCCTGATGATCAGCTGGCACAACTGCAGCACAACATCGTCATTTCTCATGCTGCCGGCGTGGGTGAGCCGGCTCCGGTTAACGTTATCCGTTTGATGATGGCGCTTAAACTGGCCAGCCTGGGACACGGCGCATCCGGTGTGAAGCTGGAAACGGTTAAACTGCTGGAAGCTTTCCTTAATAAAGGGATCACTCCGGTTGTACCGGAAAAAGGCTCAGTCGGGGCATCCGGCGATCTTGCGCCTTTATCGCATATGACTATGGCGCTCATCGGACTGGGCGATGTGCTGGTCAACGGCAAACAAATGCCTGCCGCTGACGCCATGGCTAAAGCTTCACTCACTCCGCTCAGCCTCGGACCGAAGGAAGGTCTGGCGCTCCTCAATGGTACCCAATACTCTACGGCTCAGGCCCTTGCAGGACTGTTCGCCGCACAACATGGCTTCGCCACCGCACTTATTACCGGTGCCATGTCTACCGATGCGGCCAAAGGTTCAACCGCCCCGATGGATCCACGCATTCACGCCTTGCGTTGTCACCAGGGTCAAATCACCGTAGCTGCAGCGCTGCGTGAGCTTCTGGAAGGCAGTACAATCCGTGACTCTCATCTGCAATGCGAGAAAGTGCAGGACCCTTACTGTCTTCGCTGTCAGCCCCAGGTCATGGGTGCCGCTTTTGACTTACTGAATCAGGCCGCCACCACCCTGCTTACTGAAGCCAATGGTGTGTCAGATAACCCCCTTATTTTCAGTGATACGGATGAAGCCCTGTCAGGAGGAAACTTTCACGCCGAACCGGTTGCCTTTGCAGCCGATATGATTGCCATGGCCGTGTGCGAAACCGGTTCACTGAGCGAGCGGCGTATTGCCATGCTGGTTGACCCGGCGCTGTCAGGTCTGCCGGCATTTTTAACGCCCCGTCCGGGCCTGAATTCAGGCTTTATGATCCCGCAGGTTACTGCAGCGGCCCTGGTATCTGAAAACAAACAACAGGCATTCCCGGCCAGTGTGGACTCCATCCCCACCAGCGCGAATCAGGAAGATCATGTTTCAATGGCCGCGCACGGTGCACGCAGACTGGCTGGAATGAACACTAATCTGCAGCATATTCTGGCCATAGAATTGTTGATCGCTGTGCAAGGCATCGATTTACATGGTGACATGAAAACCAGTCCTCATCTGGAAACCGTCAGACAAACACTGCGCAGTGAAGTCCCTATGTTGCAGGATGACCGCTACATGGCAAAAGACATGGCAGCCGCCTTTGCGCTCGTAGCAGGCTCAGACCTCACAGGACCGGTCGCAGAGATTTTTAACCCGGCGCAGTCCGGCGGAGCGTCAGCATGAGTAGTAACTGGCTGGAGATCAGCGAGGGCAATGCGCCCCTTGTGCTGAGTATCCCTCATACCGGGCTGACCATACCGGATGAAATAGCACAACAGCTGCAATGCGATAAAGAAACGGCACTGGCTGACACAGACTGGTGGGTAGACAAACTATACAGTTTCGCGCCTGAACTCGGTATTACCGTGGTGCGCAGCCATATTTCCCGCACGGTTATCGATTTAAACCGGGACCCGTCCGGCGTATCGCTTTATCCGGGCCAGACCACCACACAACTTTGCCCGCAGGAACGTTTTGACGGCGTTCCGTTTTATCCCGCACCGCTTTCTGAAGAAGAAACGGAATACCGTAAAGCCACGTGGTTTGTGCCCTATCACAACGCACTGTCCCACCAGCTGAACCGGCTTAAGCGTCAGCACGGGCAGGTCGTCCTGTTTGATGCCCATTCCATCCGTTCGCTGTGTCCCCGTTTATTTGAAGGTGAATTACCGGGCCTGAATCTGGGTACAAACACAGATAAAAGTTGCCACAGCGACTACGCCACCATTGCATTTTCTGCGCTGCAAAGCAGCGTACATTCTGCGGTAAGCAATGGTCGCTTCAAAGGCGGCTGGATCACCCGTCACTACGGCAATCCGGGACAAGGTATTCATGCACTGCAACTGGAAATCGCCCAGCGCTGCTACCTGCGTGAGCCGGCAGAACCCGGCCGGCCTGAATACGATGCAGCTTCTGCTGCTCCGCTTCAAAACGAATTAAAACAGTTACTCTCCCGGCTGATTGACCGGGCAAAATCCTGAGGAAAGATCATGACAACATCCCGAGTAATCCGTGCCCCGAGAGGCAGTGAACTGAACGCTAAAAGCTGGCTGACCGAAGCGCCCCTGCGTATGTTGATGAACAACCTGGACCCGGAAGTGGCAGAGCGTCCCGAAGATCTGGTGGTTTACGGCGGTATTGGTAAAGCAGCCAGAAACTGGGAATGTTTCGACAAGATTGTCGATACGCTTAAAAACCTGAATGACGATGAAACACTGCTGGTGCAGTCAGGGAAGCCGGTGGGAGTGTTCCCCACCCACGAAAATGCGCCGCGGGTACTGATTGCCAATTCCAATCTTGTTCCTCACTGGGCGAACTGGGACACCTTTAACGAACTCGATAAAAAAGGACTCATGATGTACGGCCAGATGACCGCCGGCTCATGGATTTACATCGGCTCTCAGGGCATTGTTCAGGGCACCTATGAAACCTTCGTCGAAGCCGGCCGCCAGCATTTCAACGGCGATCTGGCAGGACGCTGGATCCTGACTGCCGGACTGGGCGGTATGGGCGGTGCACAGCCTTTAGCGGCCACCATGGCCGGTGCCTCCATGCTCGCTATTGAGTGCGATGCTACCCGCATTGATATGCGCCTGCGCACCCGCTATCTGGACGAAAAGGCAGAGACACTGGATGAAGCTCTGGCCATCCTTGAGCGGGCAAAAGAAAACGGTAAACCGGTATCGGTAGGCCTGTTAGGAAATGCAGCGGAAGTACTGCCGGAAATGGTTAAGCGTGGCATTAAGCCGGATATGGTTACCGACCAGACATCAGCCCACGACCCGGTTAACGGCTACCTGCCTGCGGGATGGACGCTGGAAGAATGGCGTGAGAAACAGGTGAGCGACCCGGCAGCAGTGACTGCAGCAGCGAAAGTGTCTATGGCAGAACATGTAAAAGCGATGCTGGCCTTTGATGATATGGGTATCCCTACCTTTGATTACGGTAATAACATCCGTCAGGTGGCTTTGCAGGAAGGTGTAACCAATGCCTTTAACTTCCCGGGATTTGTACCCGCTTATATTCGTCCGCGCTTTTGTGAAGGTGTAGGACCATTCCGCTGGGTTGCCCTGTCAGGCGACCCGGAAGATATTTACAAAACCGATGCCAAAGTAAAAGAGCTGCTGCCTGATGACGCTTCATTGCACAACTGGCTGGATATGGCGCAGGAACGGATCAGCTTCCAGGGTTTACCGGCACGCATTTGCTGGGTGGGACTGGGCGACCGTCACCGTCTCGGACTGGCGTTCAACGAAATGTACCGTAACGGCGAACTTAAAGCGCCGGTGGTTATTGGCCGTGATCACCTGGACAGCGGTTCTGTGTCGAGCCCGAACCGTGAAACCGAAGCCATGATGGACGGTTCGGATGCGGTTTCCGACTGGCCGCTGCTCAATGCCATGCTGAATACAGCGGGCGGTGCCACCTGGGTATCGCTGCATCATGGTGGTGGTGTGGGCATGGGCTTCAGCCAGCATTCAGGTGTTGTGATTGTATGTGACGGTACTGAAGAGGCTGACAAGCGCATTAGCCGTGTACTCTGGAATGACCCGGCCACCGGCGTGATGCGTCATGCTGATGCAGGTTACGAACTGGCACAGAAATGTGCGCAGAAACACGACCTGAATCTGCCTATGCTTAAATAACCGTTAAGCCTTCCGTAATGCGGAAGGCTAATTTTACAGATAGCAGCAATTTACACCCTGTTTTTTGTACAAACGCGCCTGTTGGTGGTTTAATAGGCGCACGTTTTTCCAACCAGCTTATCAAAAATGCGCGCAGTACTGTGGTCCTGGTTCAGCATCTTGATGTTTTTTGGGGTGTGCACTGCGCCGGCTCAGGCTCAGACTACCCATCAGCTCATCAATGAAAATATTGAAACCAGCCTGACGGACAATTTTGAATTTTACTTCGAGACAGACACGCAGCTGACTATCAGTGAAGCAATCAAGCGTCGTCCTGATTTCCGTTTTTATACCGACCCGAATCCTAACTTCGGTTTTCAGTCCCGCGCATTGTGGCTGGTTACCAAATTCAACAACACAAGTAATACCCGTGACTGGGTATTCAATATCGATTTCAGCCAGTTAGATAAAGTCGATTTTTATCTCGTCAGAGGCGATGAAGTCTTAAAGCAAAGTCATCAGGGTAAGCTGCAAACCGAGCAGATATTCCGCGTACCGACCATGCGGGCTGAGCTGCCGGTGGACGCCCCGCTGGAGTTATACCTGCGGGTCGAAAGTTCCTCTTCCAGCCTGATTGTACCGTTATCTGTGGAGCCGGAAACCCGCCATAGTTTCGGCGTACAACTGGACAGTCTGCTGTGGGGATTGTTCTACGGCGGCCTGATCATTCTGGCAATATACAACTTCGCGCTGTTCTTCGGTTCCAGAGAGCCAAGCCTGGTCGCCTATGTGGGCTACATTGTGGCGGTATTGCTATGGCAATTTGTCTGGGGCGGCCATCTTCACCTGATATTCCGCGACGGCTTTGACCCGTGGTTTGCTGCGCATACAGAGATGATTTTCGTCATCATCGGGATCAGCTCCGGGCTGTTCGCGGTTACCTTTCTGGAAACCAGAAAACATGCCCCGAATTCCCATCCGGTGATCATGTCTCTGCTGGTTTTGCAGGGCGTTATCGGCGCAGGCTGTCTCATCGATTTGCTGCCTCACATCTGGAAGAATAACCTGGTGTATGGCGTGGGTATGATTGCGATTTGCAGTTACATCTATGCCGGCTTTGAGGCTTACCTTAATAAGTTCAAACCCGCCCTCTATTTCATCTTCGCCTGGGGCATGCTGGCCAGCGGCGCAATTGTGGGCATTCTGAGCTTACTGAATGTTTTACCTTCCAATGACTACACCACATACTGCTTCCAGGTCGGCGTGTTTATCGAAGCCGGGTTGTTCTCCTTCGCCCTCATGGAAAAGAGTCGCAACCAACTGGCCTCTGAGGTTAGCCAGGCAACCAATGAGCTTCGCAATAATATGGAACTCATTGAAGAGCAGAATGCCCGTCTGGACATTGCCCGCAAAGACGCTATTAAAGCCAGTAACGTAAAATCTCAGTTCCTGGCCAATATGAGCCATGAAATCCGTACACCACTCAATGCCATTCTCGGATTCAGTAAAGAGCTCACCCATGTTGCCCTGCCGGTGGAACAACAGGAGCAGGTTCGAATCATTAACACAGCGGCGGATAACCTGCTGGGTATCGTCAATGACGTACTCGACTTCTCTAAAATTGAGGCCGGTAAACTGCAAATTAACAATCAGCCATTCTCACCGAACCAGTTACTGGAAGACATGGTGACGCTGATGTCTAAGTCTGCCCACTCCAAGCGGCTGGAATTTGTTTTTGATACCGGCCCGTTACCGGAAAAACTCATCGGCGATGTTTTCAGAATCAAGCAGGTACTGAACAACCTTCTCAGTAACGCACTGAAGTTCACCTCTTCCGGCACCATCACCCTCACAGTGAAAGGCACGTCCCTGCCCCACGGCATCCATGAATTACACTTCCGGATTGAAGATACCGGTATTGGTATCAGCCGTCAGGATAAGAAAAAACTGTTTAATGCTTTCTCCCAGATTGATGATGCCTTGAACCGTAGTTATCAGGGCACAGGGCTCGGCCTGGTTATCTGCCGGGAGCTGATTAAACTGATGCGCGGCACACTGGATTTAAACAGTGTTCCCGGGCTTGGCAGTGTCTTTGACATCCGTCTGCGGGCGAATCAGCTTAGTCAGAAATACAGTCTGACACCGAACGCCGAATGGATTGGAAAACGGGTTGTGGTATTCGACCCTGTGCCGGACACCCGCAGAGCCACAGCCTCCATGCTCACCGCGCTGGGAGCCAGGGTGACATCAGCAGATTCCGTAGCCTTCCTGAACATGCTGGATATGCATCCTGATTTACTGTTTGCTACTGTACCGGTTTCCCATCTGGAGAAGCGGAACACGTACCTCAGTGAACTGGTGGAGTTTCCGGCGAAAAAACGCATCCTGTGGTACTCCGGTCCGGAACCGTTCAACCAGTATCCCAGCCTGACCCAGCACTTCCATGAACAGGTAAGAATGCCTGTCACACTCACCAAACTGGAAAGCCTGCTGCATCAGAAAACAGCCCGTCGCCGTAATCCGATGCAGGATAAGATGAATAACCTGCCCAAGGCACGTATTCTGGCTGTTGATGACATGGAAATGAATCTTAAGCTGCTGCATACCTGGCTGGATCACTCGCCGGTCAGTCTGACCACGTCCATGAGCGGGCAGGATGCCGTTAACCGTTGTCAGAGCACGGAATATGATCTCATCCTGATGGATGTTCAAATGCCGGGTATGGATGGTTTGCAGGCATCCAGACTGATCCGCAAAACGGCTCTGAATATGGGTACCCCTATCATTGCAGTCACCGCCCATGCTTTCAAAGAGGAACAGGAAAGGTTGCTGGCGTCAGGTATGGACGATTATCTGCCCAAGCCTATCGAAATGGGCGCCCTTCTCGATTTGATTAAGCGCTGGTGTCAGAACGCCACCCCGACAGCCATGGCTTTACCTACTCTGGACTGGCAACTGGCGGTTAAACGCACCCACCAGAACCCGGAAGCTGCACGCTCGTTACTGGGGGATTTTGTGGTGTTGCTGCCGCCCACCATTTCCACATTAAAATCGATGTGGAAAGAAAAAGACTTCGACGGCCTGAAGGCGGAAGTGCACAAACTTCACGGAGCCTGCTGCTACACCGGTGTACCGAAGTTACAGGAACTGGCTTCAGAACTGGAAATCGCACTAAAGCTTGAGCAAAACTTCCTGATTGCAGAGCATCTGCCTGCCCTGCTGAATGAGTGCGAAATATTAATGACAGAAGCCAGACGCTTCCTGGAAGAAATGAATTACACCTTCCCCTGAGCCGGAGACTCAGGGGAAGGTGCAGGCATCAACCTGCCTGAGTATCCATCAGTCTGTCCTGACGGGCTTGCTGGCACTGGCGCATAAAGCGGGCAAAGTCAGCAGGTTCACGATCAATATCAGAGGCGGCAATAAACACATCATACCCCAGCGACTGACGAAGCTGAGACATTCTGTTCGCCAGCATGGCTTTAACGCCGGTAAAAGTTTGATTGTCTGCAGTGGTGTAATGTTTATCATCAAACATTTCCTGCTCAAAACAGGCACCGGTTTTACAGTTTTTTTCATCCCTGTGAAGCAGCAACGGACGTTGCTCCATCAGTAAATGGGTGGCCAGCCGGGGGGAAACATGATTTAAGAACGCACCGTAGTCTTTAATCCGGAAACCTACCGCTTCAAGCTCCACCTGTTCTAAACCCTGCTGCACCCGCGGGCAGTCTATACGCTGCACGTTATCCCACTGTAACAGCCAGTTGCCCAACCGGTGATGATAACGGATTTCCTGCGGAGAAATTTCGATACTGAACTGAGGCTCTCTTACTTTGAACCAGCCGATGAGCAGCGATACAATCGACGCACTGGTCAGGAAAATAGCAGCCAGAAACAGCCAGTCCGGCAGAAATTTCATCCATATTGCCGACATTATCAGTCCGGCCACACCCAGCACCAATGCAGTGATGCCGTTACCCTTTGACGTTGCCCTGACATAAATAGGGTCAGAATCAGTTCCAGACATAAAAATACACCACAAATACGATAACCGCCCAGATGAATATCATACGCAGACGCCGGCATTGCGGACAGTCAGTCCGCCACCATGAACGGGATGGTTTGTTTGCCTGCGGTCGCTTTGTCACATTCATCCGGTGATTATCTGAAGAAAGTTTGATTTTACCCCGGCCTGCGCAGAAAAACTCATAAACCTATTTAAGGTTCTTATCTCTACACATCGCCGGCTTTTTGATAAACTGTTCAGGTTTATTTTGTTTGTTGAGAGCACTATGTCACAGTTTACCGGCAACCATATCCTTTCGGTCAATCAATTCGATCGTGATGCCATCGAGAAAGTCTTTTCTGTGGCCCATTCCATGGAGCCTTATGCAAAGCGTCAGAAGCGCACCACGGTGCTGGACGGCGCCATCCTGGGTAACTTATTTTTCGAACCCAGCACACGTACACGGGTAAGTTTCGGGACTGCCTTTAACCTGCTTGGCGGGGAAGTACGGGAAACCACCGGCATGAGCAACTCTGCGCTTGCGAAAGGTGAATCGCTTTACGACACAGCCCGTGTATTAAGTGGCTATTCCGATATTATTGCCATGCGTCATCCGCACGCGGGTTCAGTAAGCGAATTTGCTGACGGCAGCCGTGTACCGGTCATCAACGGCGGCGACGGCGCAAACGAACACCCGACGCAGGCATTACTGGACTTATTTACCATAAAGCGTGAGCTGGAATACAATGGTAAAGGCATCGACGGACTCCACATCGCCATGATTGGTGATTTGCGATATGGCCGTACCGTACATTCTTTGTCGAAACTGCTGTGTTTGTATAAGGATATTCACTTTACACTTATCGCACCAGCAGAGCTGGCCATGCCGGACTACATTGTCTCTGCCATTGAAGATGCCGGTCACAAACTGACTATCTCTGAGCATATCGACGGCACGGTAGATGCGGACATCTGTTATCAGACACGCATTCAGGAAGAACGCTTTCCTTCTCAGGAAGAAGCCAATAAATACCGTGGCCGCTTCCGCCTCAACCAGTCTATTTACACTAAGCATTTCCAGTCAAAAACGGTGATCATGCATCCACTTCCGCGGGATTCCCGTATGGAAGCTAATGAGCTGGATAACGATTTGAATACCAACCCGAACCTGGCCATCTTCCGGCAGACCGATAACGGCGTGCTGGTAAGAATGGCACTCTTCGCGCTGACACTGGGCGTTGAAGATCTGGTCGCGAAATATGAACGCGACGTGGTTTGGTACACTAACAAGAGCCAATAAGCATTATGTCAAAATCTGAAGTCCTCTTTGCCCGCGCGCAAAAAACGATTCCCGGTGGCGTGAACTCCCCGGTCCGTGCCTTTAAAGCGGTAGGCGGCACACCCCGTTTCATCACTAAAGCAGACGGCGCTTACATCTGGGATGCTGACGACAATCAGTACATTGATTACGTGCAGTCCTGGGGCCCCATGGTACTGGGTCATAACAACGATAAAATCCGTGAAGCTGTTATCAATGCCGCACAAAACGGATTGAGTTTTGGTGCGCCTACAGAATCAGAAATTATCATGGCCGAAATGGTCAGCAGCATGGTGCCGTCAATGGAAATGGTACGCATGGTAAATTCAGGGACCGAAGCAACCATGTCGGCAATCCGGCTGGCCCGTGGCTATACCGGCCGCAACAAGCTGGTTAAATTTGAAGGCTGTTACCACGGTCATGCCGATTCACTGCTTGTAAAAGCCGGTTCCGGCGCACTGACACTGGGCGTACCAAGTTCACCGGGTGTACCTGCGGATGTGGCGCAGCATACGCTGACGGTGGAATACAACAACCTTGAAAGCGTTGAAGAAGTCTTCCGTGAACACGGCGATGACATCGCCTGCATCATCGTTGAACCGGTTGCCGGCAACATGAACTGTATTCCGCCTGTAGAAGGATTCCTTGAAGGCTTACGTAAGATCTGTGATGACCACGGCAGTGTATTGATTTTCGATGAAGTGATGACAGGCTTCCGTGTCGCCAAAGGCGGTGCACAGGCAAGATACAACATCAGGCCGGACCTTACCTGTTTGGGTAAAGTGATTGGTGGCGGTATGCCGGTGGGTGCATTCGGTGGCCGCCGCGACATTATTGAACATATCGCCCCTACCGGCCCGGTTTATCAGGCAGGGACTTTATCAGGTAATCCGGTAGCCATGGCAGCCGGCCTTGCCGCACTGGCTCAACTTGATGATGACGCCATGTATGAAGGGATTTTCGCTCAAACTCAGGCACTGGCAGACGGTTTTCAGGCTCTGGCGGATAAACACGGCATCCCTATGACCACCAACGTTGCCGGCAGCATGTTCGGCTTGTTCTTTACCGGCATTGACCGCGTGACGAACTACCAGCAGGCCATCAACTGCAACCAGGAGCAATTCCGTGTGTTCTATCACGGCATGCTGGACAACGGTGCTTACCTGGCTCCGGCGTCTTATGAAGCAGGGTTTGTGTCAAAAATGCACACTGCAGACGTAATTGATAAAACACTCAGCATTGCTGATAAAGTGTTAGGCTCTCTGTAGTGTTGGATATGTGGTGACACCATGACGTTAAGCTGGCTACTCATTTATAGTCTTATCGCTGTGGGCGGTGTTGCCGCATATTTCCTGTTCAGACAGTCTGCACAAATCCGCGAACTGAAGGCTGAACTCGACAGAACACATCCGAAGAAAACGCCTGTTTCTGATACCCCTGACGGCCGTGAAGCCAGTTACGTCGAAAAAGCCAATGAGGCGATGCAACTGAGTAAAACCTTCCAGAAATTCGTCCCCCGTCAGTTCGTTGAACACTTTGCCAAACATGGCAGCGGAGCCACGCTGGAACTGGGACATGCAGACGAAGACGAAGTGGCTATCCTGTTTTGTGATATCCGCGGCTTCACCGGCTTGTCAGAGCATCTCAGCCCGCAGGAACTCATGGGCTTCCTGAATTCCTATTTCCTGCGCATGAATGATCCTATTCATCAGAACCGTGGATTTATCGACAAATTTATTGGCGATGCCATTATGGCGCTGTTCGACCACCCGGGCGGCACCGCTAAAGATAAAGCCCGCGATGCCCTTCAGGCTGCTATCGATTTACGAAAAGCACTGGTGATGTACAACTCTCACAGGGATAACTGTGAATATCTGCCCATTAATATCGGGATCGGTATTCATTTCGGACCGGTGATCATCGGTACTATCGGTTCAGATGACCGCATGGACACCACGGTACTCGGCGACAGTGTGAATATTGCTTACAGACTTGAGTCACTGACCAAAAAATACAATGCTGACATTATTGTCAGCGCACAAACCCTGGAAACGGTAGGCGCGGGCTATCCGGTTAAAACCCGTTTACTTGACTGGGTTAAAGTGAAAGGCCGGCAAAGTGCCATTGAAGTGTATGAAGTGCTCGATCATCTGAGTGAGGAAGAACAGAAAGCCAGGCTCTCTGTGCAAACACAAATCACCGCCGGACTGGCCTGTCGTATGCGCAGGGAGTGGGACGACGCCATTGCTCACTTCATGAAAGCCAGAGATATCAATCCGCAGGATCAACTGCCTCAGCATCACATCGATGTATGCCTGCAATACCGTAATTTAACGCTCAGTGAAGACTGGGACGGTGCATTGAAGCTGCACCACTAACCTGGTTATTTTTTTGCGTGCTCGCGGATAAAGTTAACCGGCGGCGCAAAGAAAGATGCCCCGGTTTCCGCACTGGTGTAATCCAGCCAGCGGTCATAATCACCGTCTCCGGTACCGAAAACCTGGCTGTGCAACATAGACTTGAAAGGCCGTGCACTGGCTGAACAGCTTACAAAGAAAAGCCCCTGAGTTGTCAGATCTCCGTAAGGCATTCCCTGTTTAATTAACCCCGGTAAATCATCATCAGGCCCTTTCGCCGACGCGCGGATACAATGAGACATGGGGTTTTGCTCCTGACTCACCAGGTTGTGTTCCCTGGTCAGACCGATAATTTGTTCCTGCTGACGGGCAGTAAGACTTTCCCAGCGTCGCAAATCGTGGCGGTAACGTTGCACATGCACGTAACTGCCGCCGTTAAAAGCCAGTTCGTCGTTATCGATAATACCGGTTTTGCGTCGCTGCATTCCACGCGGATTATCCGGCGCATAGATAAAACCATTCAAGTCACGGCCATCGAGATAACGGAAACCTCTTACCTGCTCCACCAGCTCAACGTGCAGCCTGAGCAGCTCCATCACTTCCATGCCTACCGCATGACAGATGTCAGCACGGTCAGCACGTATTTGAATAAACAGGTCGCAGGGCGTGGAAGGGGCAGTGCGATCTTCACACTGCATATCCGGAAACGGAGCCAGTTCAGTGGGAATAAAGCCCGGATACAATTCAGACCAGAAACCGGCACCGATGGCAATCATGCCGGTGAGCATGGCTTCATAGTGCTCGTTTTCGTAAAAATCGAATATATCCAACACGCGGGCAAGCTTTCCCCTCACCGTTTCTGCATCGTCATCCACGACATTCAGCAATAAATATTGCGCATGCAGATTCGGTTCGGCGCACACCCCTTTTTGAGGTTGACTCATGACATCCTTCCGTTTGCCCGCTGATTATTGATTTATGGGCATTTTCCCGGGCCAGTAAGTAATAGTGTGGCTCAATACCCCGCGGCTTGTCCATCTTTTCGGCTTTCAGAGGCACCGAAATACACGCCCCGCTGACTATCCTGCATAATTGCCTGATAACCACCGTAGATCCCGACGGCAGGTTGCAGAGTGTGACCTTTCTCCATCAGTTCACGTTTAACCGTTTCACTGAAGCCTGATTCAAGATGTACCTGACCGCCATCCAGCATGAGATGTCCGGTAGGGCTGCTGGAACCGGAATGTAATATACGGGGCGCGTCACCGGCTTCCTGTAAGTTCATGCCAAAATCAATCAGATCGACGATGATTTGTGCATGCATTTGTGGCTGGGTGGCACCGCCCATTACACCAAAGCTTAACCACGGCTTACCATTGCGGGTAACGAAGGCAGGAATAATCGTGTGGAAGGGACGCTTGCCCGGCGCATACTCATTCGCGTGTCCTTCCTGCATGGTGAACAGCTCCCCCCGATTCTGCAGCACAAATCCCAGTTCCGGTGGCGTCATGCCTGAGCCCATACCACGGTAGTTACTCTGGATCAGAGACACCATGTTGCCGTCTTTATCGGCGACGGTCAGGTACACGGTATCACCTTCGTACACACCGGCATCATAGCGTTTGGCCGCTTTTTCCGGATTGATAAGTTGCTGCCGCTCTGCGGCGTAGTCTTTAGAAACCAGCCAGTCTACGGGCACTGAAGTAAATGCCATATCTGCATAGAATTTTGCGCGGTCTTCAAATGCCAGCTTTTTCGCTTCAACGAAAGTGTGAATGTAGTCTGCAGAGCCGAACCCCATCCCTTCAATATCGTAACGCTCAAGAATATTCAGGATTTGCAGAGCAGCAATACCCTGTCCGTTAGGGGGTAACTCCCATACATCGTACCCCCGGTAATTCGCGGATACCGGTTCAACCCACTCTGACGTATGGCTGGCCAGATCATCTAAGGTAAGGTAACCGCCCTGCTCTTTCATGTAGGCAGCGATTGTCCGCGCTATATCGCCTTTATAAAAGGCATCTCTGCCGCCGGTGGCGATTTTTTCGTAGGTGGCAGCCAGTCCGGGATTTTTAAACACATCCCCTTTTTTAGGTACTTTACCGCCGGGCATAAAGGTTTCAGCAAATCCGTCATATTGACCAATCCGGTCGGCATTCATTTGCAGGTAATACGCAATGAGTTCAGAAACCGGAAAACCATTACGGGCATATTCAATAGACGGGGTTAAAATGGCAGTCACAGGCAGAGAGCCGAACTTGCTGTGCAGCTCAAACCAGCCATCCACAGCACCGGGAACCGATACCGGCAACGGACCAAATGAGGGCACTTTATTGAGCCCTTTTTCTGCAAACACGGCTTTGGTCAGGGTACGGGGTGAGCGGCCGGACGCATTCAGACCATAGAGTTTCTTCTCTTCTGCACTCCACACGATAGCAAACAGATCACCACCGATACCGCTTCCGGTGGGCTCCACCAGACCAAGCATGGCATTCGCTGCAATCGCTGCGTCGATAGCATTGCCACCCTGCTTAAGAATATCCAGCCCCACCTGGGTCGCCAGAGGCTGACTGGTGGCTACCATCCCGTGCTGTGCAATGACCTCGGAACGGCTGGCAAACATTTCACCGGTGATCCGGTCGTATGCCCCGGCAACGGCAGACACGCCCAGTAATACCATACCGGTGATAACCGGCTTCAGACTCTTTCTTATCAGTCGCAAATGCATTTCCCCGCTCTGTCTAACCACTGTAAAAATTACCGGCTTTCTGTAAATTCATATTTAACACACTCCGCCCTGCAATTCATCCGGGCAGGCCAGAAAGCAAAAAATGACGAATTAACGCGAAGTTAGCCCGTTCACTATACTTTAGTTTAAAGGTGGAACTAAGTTTGCAGTAATTTTGCGGATTTATTCACTGTTTTTCTAACAGACTCACCACGAGCCGTATCTGTGGTTGGAAATTAACCCGTCCCGCAGGGACATGAACCGACAGAGAGACGACGCCATGAGCACTGATTTTAGTATTGTTACTATTGTTAAGCGACGTACCCAGCAGTTGTCTAACCTGATTAGCAGCATAGAACGCTCTACACTTTTACCAAAAGAAATGGTGATTGTATGGATGGCTCCGCCAAGTGACGAATCACTATTAAGTAGCGAAAACTTCCCTATCGTGCACCGTTTTGCAGCAAGTGATGAACTTCCGATCCCGAAAGCCCGTAACCGTGGTTTCGATACCTGCAAAACCGACAAATTTATTTACCTTGATGTGGACTGCATCTGCCCTGAATCTTTACTGGAAAATCTGGTCCGTTCACTCGCCATCGGTAAGGTTGTCACCGCCAATGTATGCCAGCTTGATAAAAAAGCGGAAGATATTAACGAAAGCTATGTGCAGCAGCTTGCCCTTCCTCAGGCCACTGCCGCAGAAAAAGTCCCGTTTGTGCAGTTCGATACTAATATATTCGGTATCACCCGGAAGGATTATGAGCGTGTAGGCGGGTTCGATCTCGATTATCATGGCTTTGGTATCGGCGATTTGGATTTTGCTGCACGTTGCAGCCAGGCAGGCCTTTATCTGGTTAACACCGGCCGTCATGTATTCAAGCAATTCCACGCTCACTACAACCCACCGGTAAATCACTTATGCGATATCGTATCGAACGCTGAAGTGTTCAAACAGAAATGGGGTGCGTATCCGTCCTGTGATTTGTTCGCCCGCTTCGCTGAACTCGGGCTTATTAACGCAGATTATGAGGAGTCTGGTATGCGTGTGGTACGTCTGGTTACAGATGAAGAGCTGGCGACTTACCTGGTAAAAGAACCGGATAGTGTGGCGTCAGAAGGCACATCAGCTCCGGCTGGTACGTTAACCCGTACAGGTGCATTGAAGCAAACGGCCTGATGTAAGAAATTACGCGGGGTCCGGTTCCCCGCGATTGGTTCTTCACAACGAAAACACCCGGCATCTGCCGGGTGTTATGTTTTTCAGTTTAATTGCCCGTGACCGGGCAACTGTTACTTATCTTCCAGAGGCGTGTCTTCGGTGATGGGCACCGCGTTAACGTCTGTATCCAACGCTTCCACCGCTTTTCGGACACCTGCAGCGTAGTCAGGATGTACTTTTTCAAGAACAGCGTACCAGCGCTCTTTTACGCCGTCTGAACATGGCCCCATCGCGGCAGCATAGTTCTTGTACAACCTTTCTTTCTGCTCGTCAGAGAACATGTTGTAAAGGGCTCTTGGCTGCACGTAATCAATGTCCGATTCTTCCTGATAGTAGCGGTCAGCATCGCCATCGATGCGCAGCGGTGGTTCCGGGTTCTTAATTTGAGCCACCGGACCGTTGTGCTGGTTTGGCTCGTAATAGGCGTCAGGATTACCAAAATCATTGGTAAAGAAGCGCATCGCACCGTCTTTATGATAATGGTTCAATTCCGCTTTCTTCGGCGCATTAGCCGGTAAGGCTTCATAGTGAGTTCCCAAACGATAACGGTGAGCATCTGCATAGGAGAACACCCGGGCCTGCAGCATTTTATCAGGACTGAAGCCGATACCGGGCACCACGTTTGACGGGCTGTAGGCTGCATTCTCAATCATCTGGAAGTAGTTTTCAGGCACGGTGTGCATTTCCAGTTCGCCCACTTCAATCAGAGGGAAATCACCATGAGGCCACACTTTGGTGAGGTCGAAAGGGTTATAAGCCTGCTTCCCTGCCTCTTCTTCAGGCATCACCTGAATGTACAGAGTCCATTTAGGATATTTGCCGTCTTCGATGGCATTGATTAAGTCTTCCTGATAAGACTCACGGGTTTTACCTATGATCTCTTCAGCCTCATCATTGGTGTAATGTTCATGCCCCTGCTGTGTTTTAAAGTGGAATTTCACCCAGAAACGCTCGCCTTTGGCATTCCACATACTGAAAGTGTGTGAGCCGTAGCCGTTCATGTACATAGGGTTCTTAGGAATACCACGATCAGACATCAGAATGGTGACCTGATGCACAGACTCAGGTTGTCCGGCCCAGAAATCAAACATCGCTTCCGGGCTGCGAAGATTCGTTTTCGGATGGCGCTTTTGAGTACGGATAAAATCCGGAAACTTAAACGCGTCGCGGATAAAGAAGATTGGGGTATTGTTACCCACCATATCCCAGTTACCTTCTTCGGTATAAAACTTAAGACTGAAACCGCGTACATCACGCTCGGTGTCAGCAGCGCCTGATTCGCCGGCAACGGTAGACCAGCGACTCAGCACTTCGGTCTTTTTGCCAATCTCAGAGAACAGGTCGGCACAGGTGTACCGGGTAATGTCGTGGGTCACTGTAAATGTACCCTGCAAACCCCAGCCTTTGGCATGCACCGTACGCTCAGGAATACGCTCCCTGTTCTGGTGTGCCAGCTTTTCAACAAGCTGATAATCTGTCAGCAGAACCGGACCTCTTGCGCCCGCTGTTTTGCTGGTTTCGTTAGATTCGACGGGCGCGCCCGCGCTGGTGGTGAGAGTTGGTTTTTTACTCATAACGGTCTCCTGGGAAAAGCACGATAGTTGGTGTAACTATGCGTACAACAGAGAGCCGGAAAACGACCAATCTATTTTTTAAAAGATGTTAATTATTTATTTCTATTAAACAGAAAAAACCCCGCAGATGCGGGGTTCAAATTTTGGTGAGTTGAGCATTATGCTTTTGTTATAGGTTGCCCAATCAAGTCTCCGTGTTGAAGATTAACGACCTGAAGTAAAGTCAGGATATGCTTCCAGACCACATTCAGCAACGTCAACACCTTCAAATTCTTCTTCTTCAGAAACCCGGATGCCCATTACAGCTTTCAGGATTACCCAAACAATCAGACTGGTTACGAATACCCATACAAAGATTGTAGCAGCACCTAACAGTTGACCACCGAAAGTAGAACCTTCGTTAGTTACCGGAACCAGTAACAGACCTAACAGACCAACTACACCGTGAACAGAGATAGCACCTACAGGATCATCGATTTTCAGTTTGTCCAGGAACACGATGCTCAGAACAACCAGCAGACCACCTAACGCACCGAACAGTGTTGCCATCAGAGGCGTTGGCGTTGAAGGTTCAGCAGTAATGGCTACCAGACCAGCCAGTGCACCGTTAAGTACCATAGTCAGGTCAGCTTTACCGAACATTACGCGGGCCAGCAGCAGAGCAGCAATTGCACCACCGGCAGCGGCGGCATTGGTGTTCATGAATACAACCGCAACAGAGTTAGCACTTTCTACAGTAGCTGTTGCCAGAACAGAACCACCGTTGAAGCCGAACCAACCCATCCAAAGAATGAATGTACCTAAAGTCGCCAGAGGCAGGTTAGCACCCGGGATAGCATTTACTTTGCCATCTGCAGTGTATTTACCTTTACGTGCGCCAAGTACCAGTACACCGGCTAAGGCTGCAGCAGCACCTGCCATGTGAACAATACCGGAACCTGCAAAGTCAGAGAAACCGTTGTCGCCCAGCACGTACATACCGAATACAGACTCACCGCCCCATGTCCATGCACCTTCCATTGGATAGATGAAACCAGTCATCACAACTGCGAATGCCAGGAAGGCCCACAGTTTCATACGCTCAGCAACCGCACCGGATACGATAGACATTGCAGTGGCAACGAATACTACCTGGAAGAAGAAGTCAGCTGAAGGCGCGTAGGTAGCCGGTTCTTCTGCAACACCTGTTGCACCGTCACCAACAATACCTGAAAGGAATAATGTGAAGTCACCACCGCCGTACATGATGCTGTAACCGCAGATCATATACATGGTACAGGCAATGGCATAAAGCGCCACGTTCTTGGTCAGAATTTCAGTGGTGTTTTTAGCACGAACCAGACCCGCCTCAAGCATGGCAAAGCCGGCAGCCATCCACATGACTAACGCACCGCAAATAAGGAAATAGAAGGTATCTAATGCATACCCGAGTTCAAATGTGATTTCCATTGTTTTCTCCGCAATTTCTTATTGTGTTGTTTTACAGCGCGTCTGCGTCAGCTTCGCCGGTACGAATACGAACAGCATGTTCAAGGTCGTAGACGAATACTTTACCGTCACCGATCTTGCCCGTTTTTGCTGCGCCAACGATGGCTTCTACCAGACGATCAACCTGGTCTGCCTGAACAGCAACTTCCAGTTTTACTTTTGGTAAGAAATCCACCTGATATTCGGCGCCGCGATATAATTCAGTATGTCCTTTTTGACGTCCAAACCCTTTCACTTCGGTAACGGTAAGACCGTCGATACCGATCTCTGAAATGGCTTCACGAACATCATCCAGCTTGAATGGCTTGATGATAGCTGTGACTAGTTTCATGTGTTGCTCCCAAATAATGGTTGTTTGTTTTCGCTTTTAGCGGGGGTTGCTGAAGTAAACCAAGTCCTATGCCACAAATTTTAATCTATAAAAAACAGATATTTATGCATTAAAACGAATGAAGAGCTTAAAAATTACGCACCATGATCGTGCGAAGGCAAAATAGCGCACCATAATTGGGCAGCCAAAATCGTGCTTGTGTAAAGACCGGGAACTTCATCTTATTTCAGCGGTCTTCTGTCGCGTATGGAAACCACGGACACCGCTTTCTTTGCCCCTCAAAGGCCAACTTTTGATCCACCCCGCTCAGGAAAGAAAAGCGGGGTCTTTGTCGTGTCTGTTATTATTCACCTTATATTGCTTGCCGCACTGGCGCTGATGGAAAGTAAGCGCGATATTCCGGAGCCCGTGGTCAGTAAACCCATCACGGCGACGTTAATCCGTCTGCCACAACCTCAGGCTGCCCGGGAACCGGACACACTACCGGACACACTACCGGAAACCATTCCGGAAGCACCGGCTACCGCCAAGCCTGAACCTGAACTGGCCGCACCGGAGTCCAAACCAGCTCCGGAACAGGCAGCCCCGCCTGAGATCAAAACACCGCCGGCAGTAAAAGCGCCGTTGCCGCAACAACCTGTGCAGCCTGAAACGTCAGAGCCGGTTCAACCGCCTGTGTCTTCTGATATTGCGCAGCCGGCTGCGCCAACAGATTCAGGCACGGTTTCAACCAGACCGTCATTAACATCGCGCCGTGCTCTGGATGCTTTTTTCAGCCGGCAACAGGCTGCCAGTACACAGCAGGATGCTGAGCAGGTAGCCAAAGAACTCAGGCGGGCAAAAACGTCACCGGATATCAGCGATCCCCGCAAAGGCGCAGAAAAAGAAGATCCTCTTGCCCCGCCCCCTGCCGTTGAAGTGGATTGCAGTAGTAAAACCACCCAAACCCTGGCATTTATTTCACGTTTTACCGGTGGACGGGCGACCTGTTCAGACAGGGGCAAAGGGTTTGAGAAATTCATTGATGCGCGGATAAATAAAGGGGTCAAAGAAGAAGAGAATCAAAATTAGTCTGTATTGCGTATAAGGGCTTCTACAGATAACCTATGCCCCGATTCTTATTGAGGAAAACCTATGGCAGCCGCTAACTTACTCGCCCTGATTGATGATATCGCTACTTTGCTGGATGACATTTCCGCCATGTCTAAAGTGGCTGCGCAGAAAACTGCCGGGGTTCTGGGTGATGATCTTGCATTAAATGCCAACCAGGTTCAGGGAGTGCGTGCCGAAAGAGAACTGCCTGTGGTCTGGGCTGTGGCAAAAGGCTCGCTGCTCAACAAAGTGTTCCTGGTACCTGCAGCGCTGCTTATTTCTGCTTTTATTCCGGTTCTGATCACCGTCATGCTGGTCATTGGTGGTCTGTACCTGTGTTTCGAAGGGGCTGAAAAAGTATTGCACCGGCTTTTCCATAAAGAAGATGAAGCAGAGCGTGAAGCCAGAATTGAAAAACTCTCACAGGAAAATATTGATCTTGTGGCGCTTGAGAAAGACAAGATTAAAGGCGCCATCCGGACTGATTTTATTTTGTCCGCAGAGATTATCGTCATTGCACTGGGTAGCGTACAGCAGGCTGATTTTGTTACTCAGGTAGGTGTGTTGTGCGCGTTAAGTGTGGGGATCACCGCCGGTGTGTATGGTCTGGTTGCCGGCATTGTGAAAATGGACGATGTCGGTCTGTATCTCCTCAGAAAGTCACTCACCGGCGGCTACAACGGTTTTCAGCGTGTCACTGGCCGTGCCCTGCTCGTTGCTGCGCCTCTGTTAATGAAAACCCTCGCTTTAGTCGGCACCATTGCTATGTTCCTCGTTGGCGGCGGCATCCTTACTCACAATATTCCGTTTATGCACCACCTCGCTGAATCCATTAATCACAGTGTGGAGCAACTCAGCTTTGTCATTTCCCTTGTCACCGATGGTGTGGCTGGTTTGATTGCCGGCTCGGTAATTGTGGGTATTGTTTCGCTGTTTTCTAAAAAGAAAGACGCGCATTAAGCTGTTCTGATGCTGTCGGGGCGGCAAGCTTTGCGCTGGCCATTACCAAAATCATCGCGGGCTGACTCACCTGTCAGCCCCGTACATCATACCTGGTCAAATTCGCCAAATAGAGTTTTCAAAATTACTAATTCTTAGTGTTTATACTATTTACACTTATCTAAGCTTTTCCACACCGACAAAACAAAACATTTAAAATCAACACCTTAAAATTTTTATTCGTATTGGCACAACTATCGCTAAAGTTAATGCGACTTAACAATTAACTGCCGGGAAGTCAGTAAGAGTGCAGTTTATTAACCTTAACTTTGGAGAAATTATGTTTACTTTACGTCGTCAATTCACTGCACTTGCACTTGTTGCTACTTCTGTTCTGTCTATACCGGCAATGGCTGAAACATCATTGCAAAGCCAGCTTCAGGGCTATTTATCTGAGATGGTTGAGCAACAAATCGATAATGTGCGCACAGAAATCCTGTCTGAAGTGACTCAGCTAGTGGCCAACACCACGTATCAGGCCGAACCTGAAGTAGCTGAAGAAACACTGGTTGCTGACATCAAGATCCGTGATCTTAAACAGGAAGATGCTATGTCTTTTGAAGACATCAAAGGAGAGTAATGATGATGACATCAGGTGCGTTGTTGTTGCTTGCGCTGGGACCGGTTGTCGCGTATCTCGCCAGCGCAGTGTTATTCAGCGGTGTGCAACACATTGCAGACCGCTTTCACTAATCCCAACGAGCTCCCGTAGGGCCTTCCCTGAGTCAGAACTGGTAGCGGGACAGATTTTTACTGAGCCGTATGTCGCTGCCAGTTCTGACTACAGGGCTTTTTCGATAAGAAAAAGCCTTAATTTCCAAACAAACGTTCCCACCAGCTTTTCTTTTCTTTGCCCGGAGGCGCTACAGGCTTACCATAGCAATCCTGCGCCGGCGGCGGCAGTACATCAAGAATAGCCGGCACACTCATGGAGTCAGGACAGCCGGCAATGGTCAGTGCCCCCGTCTGACTGTCGAAATGAGCAATACCTAACCCTTCCGGAAAACGTCGTGACAGTGACTTGGGCGACTGACTTTTCTGATAGTTTACAAACACAGGTAAGGCCCCGCCGGCACCGGTTAACAGCACTGGCTGGTTATCATCATTCCCTACCCATACAGTTGCCACATTATTCCGGTCAAAGCCGGTAAACCAGCTGTCGCGGTAATCATCTGTGGTGCCGGTTTTACCGCCCATGTTGATATTCGGGAAGTTACTGCCCACACGTTTCGCTGTACCTTCCGTGGTCACTTTATACAACGCGTAGTTCAGCAGGTATGTGGCGGCCTCATCTACCCGCTGTGAATAGTAATCGGCATTCTGCCATACCAGCCGGTTATTCGAAGAAACAACCGATGTCACAGTATGCAGCGGAATATAACGGCCATTGTTCGAAATGGTCTGATACATCTGGTTAGTTTCCAGCGGCGATAACGACATGGCCCCGAGTGTCATAGCCGGCACCTCGCGGAAGTCACTCTCTACTCCCAGCCGGTGAATGGTTTCTGTCACATTGTCGAGCCCCACTTGCATACCGAGATTCACTGTAGGCACATTTAACGATTCTGTCAGACCTTCAATCAGAGGTACTTGTCCACGGAATTTCTTATCCGCGTTCAGGGGTGACCAGGTCTGTCCGCTGCCGTTTTCAAGGGTAATGGGTTCGTCCTGTAACGGAGTGGCCAGATTAAACATCACCGGGTCTTCCAGAGCAGTGAGATACACTGCCGGCTTAATGAGTGATCCCACCTGACGTTTGGCATCCAGCGCACGGTTAAACCCTTTGAAGCTGGTATCTTTACTGCCCACAATGGCACGAATTTCACCACTGGCGATATCCGTCACAATCATCGCTGCCTGTAACTCAGCTTTGCGATCTGACTGCAAGCCTTTCAATGTGTTTTCAACCGCTTTTTCAGCCCTGCGCTGGGCATATATATCCAGCGTGGTAAATACCTTCACCCCGGAGTCACGCAGGGAAGGATCGGCCAGAATGGAGTTCAGTTCACGGCGCACTTTATCCATAAACGCGGGATGTTTCCCGCTGGCTAAGCTCGCGCCGGACGCCAGACCTACAGGAGAGTTAACAGCAAATTCGTATTGCTTACGGTCGAGTTCGTTGGCTTCAAATAAAATACGCAGCACCAGATTACGCCGCTCAATAACCCGTTCTTCATAGCGTCTCGGATTGTAATAGGATGGTCCTTTAATCATGGCCACCAGCGTGGCGATTTCAGGTACGCTGAGTTCATTGGCCGGCCGGTCGAAATAGAAATAGCTGGCAAGGCCAAAACCGTGCACGGCCATATCTCCGTTCTGACCCAGAAAAACTTCGTTCAGATAAGCCTGCAAAATTTCATCTTTGCTGTAACGGGCATCGATGATGAGTGCCATCAATGCTTCTTTTATTTTCCGCGTCAGCGCTTTTTCTCTGGTGAGGTACAGGTTTTTCACCAGCTGCTGCGTTAAAGTACTGCCCCCCTGCACGGTTCTCCCTGCCTGAATGTTGGCAACCAGCGCGCGGAGAATAGAAAGTGGTGCGACCCCGTGGTGCTTGTAGAAATCTTTATCTTCTACAAGGATCAGGGCTTTCGGCAATAAAGGTGGAATTTCATTCAGCTTCACCAGCATACGGTCTTCGCGGGTGCCACTTACCATCCGCGTGACAAGCCAGGGCTCCAGGCGAATTTTCGGCAGTGAAATACCGGCACTGTCATCCCGGATACTGCTGATGCGGCTGCCCTGCCAGGTAATGGTGATCTGGCGTAAAGGCTCATCGCCGTCAGGAAAACTGAAAGCCCGTCGCTGAACCACCAGCTTATTGCCGGTATAACGATATTCTCCGCTACTATCGGGACTCGTGACCTTCCGGTAACCAAGCAGTTTCAGTTCATCCAGCACTTCTTTTGGCGTGATTTCCAGCGCTTCAGATAACATTAGTGGCCGGGCAAATATTTGCGCCGGGACTTCCCATTTATTGCCTGTAAAGGTGTGCTTAATCTGGGCATCCAGATACACCATGTACCCTGCCAGCACCACGAACCCGACAATACATAACTTGAACAACAGCCCGGGCCAGCGACGGCGGGGCTTGCTGCCAATTTTCTTTGGTTTATTAACTTTCGTCTGTTTTTTAGCCACTTATCATGCCAATATAGAAAACGTCAAAGGGGATTTTGCGGTTTTCGCGGCTGAATTTCCAGCCTGAAACTAACCGTGCAAATCATTGTCATCTTGCAGTAATCTTATGATTACGCCAGAACAATCAATCCGGATGGCCCGGAAGGCGCCAGAAAGGAGTGAAACATGAAAATTTCCATCGATATCGACCTTTCACCCAAGGAAGCAAGAGAACTCATGGGATGGCCGGATATGAGCAAACTTCATGAGGCCACCATCTCACAACTCAGCGAGCAAATCAAAAGCGGAAATCAGGAAGCCATGATGTCCATGCTGAAGCCCTACCTGGACGGCAGTCAGCAAGCATTCTCATTCTATCAAAAGATGCTGGAAAGCATGGCAACCACAGGAACCAGCAAAAAATAAGCACGGAGGTTTTTTGTGCACGAGCAGGACAAAGATCATATTCTGGACACATTGAATCAATACGCACAGCAGTTTAACGCCATGGTTCATAACATTCTGACGAAGAAAAATAGCAGTGAGGAGACTTCCGCTATGTTCGACCCGGAAAAGTTAGGTTCGCTGCTGTCAAACGACACGGTAGAGGTAGATTCGGCAAAGCTTATCCAGACGCAAATGGATTTCATGCGTCAACAAACTGAATTGTGGCAGCAGGCCACTAAGGCCATGCTGGGAGAGAATGCCCATCCTGTTATGCAGGAAGAAAAAGGCGACCGTCGTTTTTCTCATACAGACTGGCAGGACAATCCCATTTTCAGCTACATGAAACAGGCTTACCTGATTAATTCTAAGATGCTGCAAGGCATGATTTCATCCATGCATTTCAAAGATCCTAAGTCGGAAGAACAGGTAAAATTCTACACACGCCAATATATCAACTCGGTATCACCAACTAACTACTTGCTGTCTAACCCGGAAGTATGTGAAGAAATTCTGAAAACCAAAGGCCAGAACATGGTGAAAGGTATTGAGAATTTCATGCGGGATCTGGAAAAGAGTCCTCTTGAAGCGTTCAAAATCACACAGACCGATATGGATGCCTTCGAGTTAGGTGTCAACCTGGCTACCACCGAAGGCCAGATCGTTTATCAGAACGAGTTGATGCAGTTAATTCATTACACACCGAAGCATGAGAAAACCTTCGCAACGCCAATACTGTTTGTGCCTCCTTTCATCAACAAATACTACATTCTTGACCTCGACGAACGTAAGTCCGTGGTAAAAGGCCTGCTTGATGCCGGTTTTTCTGTGTTTATGATTTCATGGGTTAACCCGGATGCAAAACTGGCGGACCAGGATTTCTTCGATTATATGAAGAAAGGTCCGGTGGAAGCCCTTGATGTGGTTTGTGATATCACCGGTAAGAAGAAAGTGAATATGGCGGGCTTTTGCGTAGGTGGCACATTACTGAGCACAGCGACGGCTTATCTGCGTGCGAAAAAAGACACCCGCATTGAGTCACTCACTTTACTGACCACCTTACTGGACTTCAGTGAACCTGGTGAAATTGGTAATTACCTGACCGAAGATGCATTACCTGTGATGGAGCAGAACGCAGATATTAAGGGTATTTACGACGGCCGCATTCTGGGCCTGAGCTTTAGTCTGCTGCGGGAAAATAACCTTTTCTGGTCGTATTTTATTAATAACTACCTTAAGGGCAAAGACCCTGCTGCGTTTGATATTTTATTCTGGAACAGCGACGCCACCAACATCACCGCGGCCTGTTTTAAGCAATACATCCGCACCATGTACTGGGAGGATAAACTGAAAGTGCCGGGGGCAGTAGAAATTGACGGCATTCCCATCGACCTTGGAAATATCGATGTGCCGGTTTATTTCCTGACGACTCTGGCAGATCACATTGTGCTGTGGCAGGGCGCCTACAAAGGTACACAGCTGGTATCAGGCGATACACGCTTTGTACTCGCCGGGTCGGGACACCTTGCAGGGGTAATTAACCCGCCAGATCCCGGGAAATATCCGCACTGGATTAACGACAATTTACCGGCAAGTGCCAGCGAATGGTTTGATGGTGCTGTGAAGCAGGAAGGCTCATGGTGGCCAGACTGGCATGCATGGTTGCAGGGTCACCGGAAAACAAAAGTGAATGCCCCGCAGCCCGGTGAAAGTGAAAAATATCCGGCCATCGAAGCAGCCCCGGGCAGTTACGTGAAAAAACAGCTGGGATAAGCCGGCAGACAAAAAAAGGGGGCGTTCAACGCCCCGCTTTGCTTCTGTCTACATGAGGATTCAGTATTACGATTCGCTGTTTTGTGTTTTAGCGATGTCCAGTACACGGGATCTCAGTTTTTCATCCGTTTGTACCAGTTGTGCAATGGTCGTGTAGGTTTGCACCTCAAGACCGGTTTTTTCAATTTCGGTTACCATTTCAGTTTGTGCAGCCTGCTGAATTTGCTGCATCTTCTCAGGTGTTTCGTCACCTTTCAGTTCAGACTGATATTTATCTGCAACATCACTGACCGCATTCATCGCGACTGTAAATTTCTCAAGAGTTGCATCATCGAAATCCTTCGACTGTGTCATCGGCGCACTTGACGGGGCAGCCTCTCTGGTTTCCTGAGCTGCCTGTGCAGCGAAATTTAACGTGCAAGCAACAGCGAGGCTCATCACAAGTGATTTGACAAGTTTAGTCATAATAATCTCCGGTTTCATTTGAATTGCCTGAAATGCGTTATCTTCAAATGAATGTGATTAAAAGAAAGATAATCCGGCTATTCAGGCTCTCAACAGTGATACAGCGATAACTATGCCAATCACGATTTAATCAATAATTTCAGAATGTTAATAAAAATCAGATTTTCTTATCAGTGAAAAAGGTAGTCAGAGTGTCGCTTATTTTCACACCTTTTAGGTTGCCGCAGCGGCATTTTGTGCGTTACTCTCATTTCAGCATCGCCGGAGGTAACATTATGATCATCATTAAAAAATATCCTAATCGCAGATTGTACGACACATCTCAGAGCCAGTACGTTAACCTCGATTATATAAAGGCGTTAATCAATGAACGTCAGGAATTTAAGGTGATTGACTCCAAAAGCGAAGATGACATTACCAAGTCATTATTGCTGCAAATTATCAGTGAATCCGAAGCCAACGAAAATCAGTCACTGTTGACAAATTCGTTACTCAAACAACTAATCCGTTATTACGACACTGACATGCAGGACTTTCTGCGACAGTACCTTGAACAATCTCTTGTTACCTTTATAGAGCAACAGGATCAGGTGCAGGGTATGATGAAAAATATGATGGATAACACGCCCTTCGGTATGTTTAACAAAATCATCGAACAAAATATGGATGCCTGGAAGAAGAACCAGAAGTAAGTATCACATACTGGCAGGGGAGCAATTATCCTGCCCCAGAACGGACAGACCTGCCACATTTCCTCTTCAATGCTGCAGAGCAGCATAAAAAGCTATTTGCTTATTAAATATTCGTCTAAACATTCTTGCTGCACCGCAACATTTTTGTTGATCTCTGCAAATGTCCTGGTTAATATCTAATCAAATCTTGCTGCAACGCAGCAGAAGGACTTTATCAACTGGTCGGGAGAAGAGTATGTTTGGCAAGTTTTCAGAACAGCTGAAAAGTACCACTAAACCGGTACATACGCTGTTTGCTGTGAATACAAAAACGCTGGAAAGTCTGTCTCAACACCAAACCACGTTATTCACGGGTTTGTTGAGCGACAGTGTTCGTTACATTGAAGCGGTAACGAAACAAACAGAGTTTAAAGGTGTAATGACAGCGAATTCTGAACTGGCTGAGTCAGTGCGTGAACGCATGACCAGCGCGTCAAAAGACACCTACTCCACCCTTAACGCTATGCGTGAAGAAATGACCGAAGTGATGGCGGCCAGTTTGGCCACCGCTACTGAAGAAACCAAAGAAACAGTTGAAAAAGCGACAGCAGCCGTGAAGAAAACCACAAAAGCTGCCGCACCGAAAAAAGCTGCGCCTGAAGCCGCGAAAGCGCCGGTAGAGGCAGCAGAAAAAGTGGCTGAAGCAACAAAGGAAACTGTTGAGAAGGCCGCTGAAGAGACAAAAGCCGTTGCTGAAGAAGCAAAGGAAGCGACTGCTGAGGCAAAACCTGCCGCAGCAGCAAAGAAACCAGCAACACGTACCCGTCGCACGACTGCTAAGAAGACTGCGACAACGACTAAATCAACTAGCTAACTTACCCCGGAAACTGGAGACTAGTAATGTTTGAGCAAATGAACGAGCAAATGAAAAGCGCAATGAAGCCGATGACTGACCTTGCGACATTGAACATGAGTACAATGCAGGATCTGGCAGAAAAACAGAACGCCCTGTATTCATCTCTGTTATCTGAAAATATGTCTTATTTTGAAAAAGCTTCTCAGCAGAAAGATCTGTCTGGTCTGGCTGAGATGAACAAGGCATATGTTGAAACTATTCAGGAAACTGTTACTGATGCAGCGAAAAGCTCATATGCAGTAATTTCTGATGCACAGCAGAAAGCTGGCGAGATGTTCAAAGGTTTAAGCGACGAAATGACTGCGAAATTCCAAAGCGCAGCTAAAGCATAAGTCCCTCCTGAGCGGCCTTCAGAGGCCGCTCAGGTTACCCCACATCAAGTGAACCTTTTCATCCCCCAAAAGGTCTTAGCCCCAGCCAGTATTTGAGGAGAGACGTAATGAATTATCAGGCTTACGATTATTTGACGCGCGGCGCATACATTATGCACGAGGGTTTCAGTCTGCTTAATGATATTGCGAACCATCCTTCCAATCTTTTCGCACATACCTTACCCGGCCGCATAACCCGCGCTTCGCTGGAAACTGCCATGCGGCTGACACAACGCTACGAGAAGCTGGGGTTTAATATCGACGAAATCAAAATCGACGATAAACGCCATAAGGTGAAAGAAGAAATCGTAATGAGCAAGCCGTTTTGTGATCTCATTCATTTCAACCGGATCGGTGTGAAAGATGATCATAAGGTCTTGCTTGTTGCGCCTTTATCCGGCCATTTTGCTACCTTGTTGAAAGGCACGGTGGAAGCGCTGCTTCCGGATCACGAGATTTATGTGACTGACTGGGCTGATGCCAGAGAAGTACCGCTGGAAGACGGTCCGTTCAGTTTTGATTGCTATGTGGGTTATCTTATCGAGTTTCTTGAGTTCTTAGGGCCGGGCACGCACTTAATGGCGATATGTCAGCCTACTGTTCAGGCTTTAATCGCCACCGCAGTGATGGCCGGACAGAAAAATGCCTGTGTGCCCAAGTCGCTCACTCTCATGGCGGGCCCCATTGACTGCTCCAAGAATCCTACACGGGTGAACGAGTTCGCTCAGGAACATCCGATGAACTGGTTCCGTAATGTGGCGATTATGTCGGTACCTTATGGTTATCCGGGCGAAGGTCGTCAGGTGTATCCCGGTTTCATGCAGCTGGGCGGTTTTATCAGTATGAACCAGCAAACTCACATGAAAAAGTATCAGAGTTTCTTCCAAAATCTGGTATTTGGTGAAGAAGAAGATGCTGATCGTTTCCGCGCCTTTTACGATGAATATCTGGCAGTACTGGACATGCCCGCCGAGTTCTATCTTGAAACCATTGAACGGGTATTCAAGAATAACGAGATTGCCCGCGGTGCGATTACTTATCAGGGTAACCCTGTAGATTTTGAAACCATCGACAATACTGCTCTGCTTACCGTAGAGGGTGCTGATGATGATATTTGCGGCTTAGGACAAACAGAAGCGGCACAGGATATTTGTAAAAATATTCCGAAAAATATGCGTAAACATCACGTACAACAGGGAGCCGGTCATTACGGTATCTTCAGTGGATCTAAGTTCCGCAAATCGGTACGCCCGGTTATCACTGATTTCATCCACAAGTACGCATAAGCCTTCCCAGACAAATAACTCTTTCCTGCAGCGCTCCTGATCTCACCGGCGGAGCGCGCCGTATTTTCCCCATGTTTCCCTCGCCCCCGGGGGCTCAGATAAGGTAGCATGAACGCCTCATCAACAAAGGTAATATGCAATGTCTAAATGGATGCCGCGTAAGCTTGGTTTTTCAATACTGTCACTGCTGACAGCGACTTCTTCAGCTTATGCCAATACAGATTTTGAACAGTGTAAAACACAGTTATCTCAGCAAGCCGTAGAACAGGGCGTGAAAGAAGAAACGGCAAAGGCCGTGTTCGCCAACATTCAATATCAGCCCCGCGTGATCTCGCTGGACCGCAGCCAGCCTGAATTTGTACAAACCTTTCCGGGCTACTACAGCAAACGCGTTACGGCATGGCGTATCGGCAAAGGCCGGGAAATGTACGCTAAACATAAAGAACTGTTAAATAGCTTAAGCCATAAATACGGTGTGCCTGCCCATTATCTGGTGGCATTTTGGGGGCTGGAAACCAATTTTGGTGGTTACAAAGGTAAGATGAATGTACTGAATTCACTGGCGACTCTTGCCTGTGATGAAAGACGTAGCAGCTATTTTTCCAAAGAATTAGTCACTGCGGTTAAGCTTCTTGAAAGAGAATCTTTAGATCAGACCAAAATGGTAGGTTCCTGGGCAGGCGCCATGGGCCATACACAATTTATGCCCTCAGCATATATGAACTATGCGATTGACGGCGACGGCGATGGCCAGATCAATCTGTGGGACAGTGAAGAAGATGCCCTCGCTTCAGCGGCTAACTTTTTGTCTCAATTAGGCTGGCAACCCGGATTCCGTTGGGGAAGGGAAATTCAGTTACCGGATAATTTCGATTATCGCGAAACGGGATATAAAAACCGGCGCAGTATTACTGAGTGGAACGAAAGCGGGATCAAAAAAGCAGACGGTAGTGCGCTGGGTAACAGTGATGAAAAAGGCTATGTCGTTGTACCTGCCGGTCATAACGGTCCGGCGTTCATTGCCTATCACAACTTCCGAATTATTATGCGCTGGAACAATTCTGAATTCTACGCCATCGCCGTAGGTAAGCTGGCTGACCAGATTGCCGGTGAAGCCGGTATTGATAAAGCGTTACCGGAATTACCGGCTTATACCAGGGATGACATTTTGAAACTGCAAACAGCGCTGAATGCTTCCGGTTACAATGTAGGTAAACCCGACGGTATTATCGGACCGGCAACCCGTGCAGGGATCCGCGAATATCAGTTGGCCAGCAACCTGATTGCTGATGGTTTTCCGGGACTGGATGTGATGAAAGCGATTGGTGTGTTGCCGGATGAACTCAAAGAGAGCGACGGCAATAAAGAAAGCGAGTAGCTGGATCCGGATACGGTCAGTTCACAGAGCACGGGCGTGCTCTGTGAACATTGTAACCGTACAGCTTAGTACATGTGCTGTCCGCCGTTAATGGACAATGTAGAACCGGTAATAAATCCGGCTTCATCGCCTATTAAGAACATAACACTGCGGGCGATGTCTTCAGGTTTCCCCAAACGACCCACCGGAATTGTTGCAATGATCTTCTTCAATACTTCTTCCGGTACCGCACGCACCATGTCAGTATCAACATAACCCGGCGCAATAGCGTTTACGGTTACACCTTTACCTGCACCCTCAAGTGCCAGCGCTTTAGTAAAACCATGAATACCGGACTTAGCTGCCGCATAGTTAACCTGGCCATACTGACCAGCCTGACCGTTAACCGAACCGATATTAACAATGCGACCAAAACCACGGGCGCGCATTGAATCAATCACTGAGCGACACGTGTTAAAACAGGAAGCGAGGTTAGTTTGAATAACGGCATCCCATTGCTCAAAATTCATTCTGTGCATGGTGCCGTCCCGGGTGATCCCGGCATTGTTGATTAGAATATCCACCGGACCATAATCTGTCGCGATTTGGTCAATTGCTTCTTTCGTTTTCTCAAAATTCGAGACATCGAACTTAAATGAAGGTATGCCAGTGCGTTCAGTAAACGCCTTAGCCGCTTCATCGTTACCACCATAATTTGCCACAACAGTGTAACCCGCATCTTTCAACGCTACACAAATTGCTTCACCTATTCCCCGGGTGCCACCTGTGACCAGTGCAACTTTGCTCATTTCGTCTCCCTCAAATGTTGACTCATATTTGTACAACAATTCTATATAAGCATGCTTGATGAGATGTTGACAACGGAAACCTGAAGACTTTTTGCGCGGGGTCAATGCCCGTGTCCAGATGAATGACTATAGTGAATAAGAAACTTCTTACTTATCATGCAGTTGAAAAAATGAACAAGTATTTAGCTATTAACTGGTCAGAGGATCTCTTTTAATAACAAATACTTGCATAATAATTGCAGCACGTAAATTAGTTGTATACACCGTTCAAACATGATTAAAGTTGTAAGACGGGTACAATAGTTCAGGAACAACCCCCCGTTTATTTTCGCGGCTTCATTGAACGTCCGGCTTCAGCTTCCATCGGATTATCAGGCCACCGGTGTTTCGGATATCGTCCTTTCATTTCTTTCTGCACAGCAAGATAACTACCCTGCCAGAAGCCGGCCAAATCCGATGTAGTTTGTACTGGTCTTCCCGCAGGAGACAGCAACTCCAGCGTAATGACTTTTGCGCCGTCTGCAACAGTGAACGTATCTGCACAACCAAACATTTCCTGCAGTCTGACCGGAAGCACGACTTCGCCGTTTGACCGGTAGACCAGTTTCCTTTTTTCACCGGAAGGCACGGTAATGCTCAGTGGCAAAGCATTGTCCATGGCGTGTTGCTGGCTCCAGGGGAGTGACTGGTGTAGCAGTGTCGCCCAGGACAGGCCGGCAAGTTGCTCCCAACTTTTAAACGAAGATAATCGTGCGGAAATATCACTACGGTCCAGAAGCGACAATGGTGACTCAGGGTCTTTCCATACCGGCGGGCTGTCGAAAGCTTGCGGTTGATGTAAGTCACACCCGCAGGCCATTTGATACCGGTACCACCATTGCCAGTCTTTTTCACTGAAAGGCCACGCGGATAACGGCAATCCTTCCAGCAACGATACCCAGGCCTCACCGCGAATGCGGGCCGGCACGTTAGTTGCCGGTTCACTGCTTAACACTATTTCATGGAAACCTTCGGTTTTGCGCGCTTCCATTTGCTTCTTCTGACTGTTGTACGTCACCGTATCTTTAAGTTTGAAAGCCTGCGAATATAACTGTCTTAATAAGGTTTCATTAACAGGTTCGGCCTGACGAATGATCACGTCGGAACCGTTAACCTGCCCTTCCTTAACCACCAGCCAGTCAGACTTTTCAATCATTCCTTCAGGCAGAGCAGCGCCACGGCCACTGGCCAGCTTATAATCACTACCCTGCTTACGTCTCGCAACCCGCTCAGGAAAAGCCAGCGCGAGACACACTGCAACAGCTTCACCATTTAACTTTCGGGGCTCTGCTTTCAGTGAGATGCCAAGTGCAGATGCAAACCGCGAGGCCCTGGATTTCAAACCGGATAACTGGGGTTCTGCCAGTTGTTCAAGCCAGGCTGATACGTGAAATTGCCGCTCAGAAGCTGAATGCTCTTCACAGGCAGCCGCCACATAGCAGGCAACATCCTCCAGTTCAGGCAGGCGCGTCTGCGCTCCGGCTTCTTTTGCCTTCACTAACATATTTGCCAGAGCCGGGTGCACCGATAATTTGTTAAGTCCGCGACCATGTGCTGTTAACGTACCATCGCGGTCTACGGCACCGGCTTGTTGCAGGCGGTGTAATGCTGCTGCAGATTGCGCCTGAGAAGGAGGCGTCAACATGCGCATATTATGCAATTCAGTTCCCCAGGCCAGCGCATCCAGAGTAAGCGGGGAGATATCTTCACGCAAAATTTGTGGCAGCGGGTATTTTGCCAGTCTGTCATGCTGCTCTTTCGGCCACATGCGATACACTTTCCCGGGCCCCAGGCGCCCTGCCCGTCCCTTGCGCTGAATAGCCGAGGCCTGCGAAATCATTTGCGTATTCAGGCGGGTAAACCCGGTGGGAGGATGGTAATTAGCGACATTTTCAAGACCGGCATCAATGACTACTTTAATGCCTTCAATCGTCAGGCTGGTTTCGGCAATATTAGTAGCAAGAATGATTTTTCTCATTCCCCGGCTATCCGGTAAAATAGCGGCAGTTTGCCGTTGTTTACTCAACGCGCCATACAGAGGATGCACCACATATTCAGATGCATTCAGCCGCTGCTCCAGCAAGGTGGCAACTTTATTAATCGCGCCGGCGCCCGGTAAAAAAACGAGAATATCGCCGTCATCCTGTGCAAGGCTGAACTGAATTTGCCTGGTAACCTGCTCATGCAAAGTATGGCTTTGTACCTGACCGGTATAGATTTCCTCTACCTCAAACTGCCTGCCGGCAGATTTCAGCACCATGGCATCGGGCATCAGCGTCAGTAATTCATCCACATCGAGAGTGGCAGACATCACCACCAGAGATAAATCTTCCCGCAACCCTTCCTGTACTTCCAGCGCCAGCGCAAGACCAAAGTCACTGTGAATACTGCGTTCGTGAAATTCGTCAAAGATGATTAAGTCAACACCAGCTAATTCCGGATCCCTTTGAATACGGGCAGACAACACACCTTCTGTGACAATCTCCAGACGTGTTTGCTTACTGACCTTACTTTCACCGCGGATACGGTAACCCACAGTTTGTCCGGTTTCCTCTCCGAGCAATGAAGCAAGGTAAGCTGCCAGATTGCGTACCACAACCCGCCGCGGTTGCAACATGACAATGCGCCCCGGAACAAGCTCCAGCAGTGCCAGAGGCAGTACGGTAGATTTGCCCGCCCCGGGCGGTGCACCGACAATGACATTGCCGGCGGCAACAGCAGTTATCAGTTCAGGGATCAGGCCTGCGGCAGGTAATTTACTTTGCATAACAAGAAAACAGGTTCAACAGATAATCTGGCAAGTATATACCTGTGCCCCGGAAGAAATACATAAAGTCATTGATAAGTCAGCCACTTCCGTTTAGATTTTAGACTGTAAGCGAACTGTTTTTATTTTCCGAATACAGTTCTACTTTCATATATTCAAATTTCGTATCAGATAAATGAAGTGAGTAAATGGATTTACAGACCATCATTATTTGTACGGCCATTGCCAGTATGACATTGTGTTTTACTATGGGCATGGCCTGGCAAAGTCACAAGGCATCAAACTATATCTTCCACTGGATGTGTGCCGGCGCCTGCTTTCTCGTCTCCAACCTTACCGCTTTTGTCTGCATTAAACTCGACGTACAAGGCGTGCTCCACCCGGGAATAGCGAATGTGTTATACATGGCAGGCCATGCCTTTATCACCTCGGGTATTGCCCTGTACATTTATGGTAAGGCTCCGCCTTATCTGGCAACCGGTGTGGCGCTTTTCACGCTTCTGCTCCATCTGAGCCCGGATTTCAGAGGGTCGGTTGATGCCAGATTTATTATCCTGACTCCCGTTGTAGTGATGCTCAGTGGCGCATCCATTACCATGTTGTGGCACACCGCCATGCGTAAAAAGGGGAGATTCCTGTGGCCACTGCTTATCACAATTACCATTTTCGCCCTCCAGATGTTAATACGCACTGTGGCGTTACTCACTTCTCACGACGCACTGGCATTTACCGGTAACGACATATTTCAGATTGCAGGCTCGCTGGCCGTTATTACTTTTATTTCAATGCTGGCAGTAACATTAAATTACGTCATCAACGGCGAACATCAGCAGATGCTGAAAAAGCTCTCGAACACGGATTTCCTCACCGGCTGGCTGAATAGAAAAGCACTTGAGCCCTGCGCACTTTCATGCCGGGAAACAGCGCAGCGGACAGGACACACTTTCGGCATCATCATATTTGACGTTGATCACTTTAAAGCAATTAACGATAAATGGGGTCACCATGCCGGTGACGTTGCTCTCCAGCAAATTACATCGCGGGCAAAAGATATTGTCAGAGACGAAGACAACTGTTTCAGGATCGGCGGCGAAGAATTTCTGATTATTCTGACACGTTGTAATGCAGAACAATTGCAGCGGGTGAGTGAACGATTGCGGCAGTCTGTGGCAAGCCGGCCGGTGATGATGAACGATAAGCCAATGAATATTACAATCAGCATAGGCAGTGCGTTAAGTCATCACGATGATTCAGGCTGGCAAGCGCTGTTTGACCGTGCTGACAAAGCACTTTACCAGTCAAAAGCAGAAGGCCGGAATACGGTCAGCATTTCTGAACCGGAGCATACCGCTGAAGCATGGCAGTAAATTAACCCGGTTTACTTTGAATCCCCTGCAAGCCTGGTTTACTGTACGCCTTTCACAGAAAAACACGGGTTACCGCAATGCGTTCATTTATCGGCCTTGATCTTTCTTTGCAGGAGAAGCTCGCGCTTTCCGGCTGGCGGGAACGGGCTCTTCCGGCTGTAGCGCTCAGGAAAACAGGTGCCATTATCGCTCACGGTCAGAAAGCCCCGCCTGCTGCGGTGCCACCGGAGAACTATCATCTCACACTGGCATTCCTTGGCGACATCAACCAGAGACAGCATGAAGCACTGTTACACGCACTGGACGACGTCGCTGCAGAACCTTTTTCTGTGACCCTCAACACCACCGGAGTGTGGGACGGACCTAAAATTTTATATGCGGGCCCTGATGAGCCGTGCCCGCCATTGATGCAGTTAGCTAAGTGTGTACGTAAAGCCGCCCGTGAAGCGGGAATACCGCTGGAAAACCGTGAATACAAACCTCATGTCACTGTTGTCAGGAAGGCCGGCAGCGACCAGCCTGCCCCTCTGTTGCCTCCGGATATCAAACTGCAATTCCGTGACTTTCACTTTTTTGAGTCTGTCTCTACGCCATCAGGTGTCCGCTACCCCGTGCGGCACTCCTGGTCTCTGGAGCCTGATATCTCCGTTCGCGAGCGATTACGGCGGGGCCTGGTATGAGATATATCAATTGAGGCTTTACAGATGCCAATTGCATGGGTAAAACAACACACTGAATTCAACAACCTATTTGTCAGAGCCTTTACATCTCATGCAACAAACTTTTCGTCTTGTAATTGATTGTCCGGACCAGATTGGCCTTGTCGCCAGAGTTTCCCAGTTTCTTGCCGGTCACGGAGCCACTATCGTCGAGGCTAATCACCATACCGACCTGCAAACCGGCCGCTTTTTTATGCGCCATGAAATCGGGGCTGACTCAATCAAACTGGACTATGACGGGTTTGTAAAAGCGTTTACACCGGTTGCAGATGAATTCCGGATGAACTGGAAACTAACCGACTCCCGCGTAAAACAGCGTGTTGCTCTGCTGGCCAGCCTTGAATCCCACTGTCTGGTAGATTTGCTGCACCGCTGGCACACCGGCGAACTGCACTGCGACATTCCGGTGATCATCGGTAATCACCCGCAGATGAAACAGTTTGCTGACTGGTACAAAGTACCGTTCCATTGGGTGGATTTTAAAGCTCTGGGTAAAGAACAGGCGTTCTCGCAGATAGAAACGCTGATCAGCGAATACAAAATTGACCTCACAGTCCTTGCCCGATTCATGCAAATTCTGCCGGATACGTTGTGCACAAAGTTGCAGGGAAAAGCGATTAATATTCATCACAGCTTCCTGCCGTCTTTTGCCGGTGCAAGACCTTATCAGCAGGCCTACGATCGCGGTGTTAAGCTGATTGGAGCCACGTGCCACTACGTAACGAAGGATCTCGATGAAGGCCCTATCATCGAGCAGAGCGTAAAGCGCATCAGTCACAGCGATTCAGCCGCAGACATGGTCCGCAAAGGAAAGGATTGCGAAGTGACAGCGCTGGCCCACGGTGTGCGTTATCACCTGGAAGACCGGGTCATTATTCACCGCAACAAAACTGTGGTCTTCGCGTAAAGACCACAGTCCACCGTACCTGTCCCGGAACCCGTCGTCGTTATATGGCCCTCAGCGCCGCATTCTTATACACTGAACCGCTGATAATAACGACGATGGAACTCTATAATGAAAAAATTTACTGCCTCGCTGACAGCGCTGGCTGTTGCGCTTACCCTCGGCGCATGTTCTGACCAGGCAGCCAACCAGGCTGCAACGACCTCAGCGGATGCAAGTGCACAAACGCAGCAACAGTATCCGGAATTTAACAATGTGTTACTGCAACCCTTCCCCGGGCCTTACGGCGGCGTTCCCCAGTTCGACAAAATGAAGGTTGAAGATGTTAAGCCAGCCCTGAGAAAAGGAATGGCACTTAACCTGGAAGAAATAGAAGCCATTGCAAATAACCCTGAACCGCCTACGTTCGACAATACGATTGTCGCCATGGAACGTGCCGGCAGTGCACTGGACCGTGTATTCCGTTACTACGGTATTTTCAGCTCGAACAAATCCAGCCCTGAATTTCGGGATGTGCGGGCAGAAATGTCTCCGGAACTTTCCTCATTCTCAACAAAAATTACCCAAAATGAAGCGCTGTTTGAGCGTATTAAAGCGGTTTACGAAAGTGAAGAACTGAAATCGCTGACGCCCGAAGAACAACGTATTACATGGATCACCTACAACAGCTTCGCCCGTAACGGCGCTACCCTGGATGGTAACGCAAAAGCACGCTATGCCGAAATCAATAAAGAGCTGGCAACGCTGTACAACCAGTTCTCAACGAATGTGCTGGCCGACGAAGAAAACTACGTGACTTATATCACCGCGGAGCAACTGGGCGGCCTGCCGGAATCATTTGTAAAAGGTGCAGCCGCTGCTGCAAAAGAACGTGGTCAGGAAGGTAAGTATGCAATTACTAACACGCGCTCATCTATGGATCCTTTCCTCACTTACAGCACAGACCGGGCGCTTCGTGAGCAGGTGTGGAACACCTACTACAACCGTGGTGATAACGGCGATGAATATGATAACAATGACATCATCAAACAAATCCTGACGTTACGTGATGAACGGGTCGAATTGTTGGGGTATGACAATTACGCCCAGTGGCGTTTAGAAGACCGTATGGCAAAAACACCTGAGAATGCCATGGATCTGATGATGAAAGTCTGGCCGGCAGCCATTGCGAGGGTAGACGAAGAAGTAGCAGACATGCAGGCTATCGCTGATGAAGAAGGCGCAAACATTACTATCAAGCCCTGGGATTACCGTTTTTATGCCGAAAAAGTACGTAAAGCTAAATACGACCTGGACTCAAACGAAGTAAAACAATATCTGCAACTGGATAAACTCCGTGAAGCAATGTTCTATGTCGCCGGCCGTCTGTTTAACTTTGACTTCACACCGGTTCCTGAAGGTTCGGTACCGGTTTTTCACCCTGATGTGAAGGTATGGGAAGTAAAAGACAAGGACAGCGGTAAGCTGATTGGTCTCTGGTATCTCGATCCTTTCGCACGTCAGGGCAAACGCTCAGGAGCATGGGCGACCACATACCGCAGTTACACCACTTTTGACGGTGAAACCACTGTGCTGGCTTCTAACAATTCTAACTTCGTTAAAGGCCCTGAGGGCGAGCCCACGCTAATTTCCTGGGATGACGCCAATACCTATTTCCACGAATTTGGTCATGCCCTGCATTTCCTGTCTTCAGATGTGGAATACCCCACGTCCCACTCCGGTGTACGTGACTATACCGAGTTCCAGTCACAATTACTGGAGCGCTGGCTCACCACTGATGAAGTCATCAATAACTACCTGGTGCACTACAAAACCGGCGAGCCGATTCCCGCTGAACTGGTAGAAAAAATTAAGAATGCATCCACCTTTAATTCCGGTTTCGGGACAACCGAATACATGGCTTCGGCAATCATGGATTTGCTGTATCACACCACCGATCCTGAGAAGATTGAGCCTGATGCCTTTGAACGGGATCAACTGAAGGCGCTGGATATGCCTGAAGAGATTGTGATGCGTCACCGCAGCACACAGTTCGGACATGTATTCTCCGGTGAAGGTTATGCAGCAGCGTACTATGGCTACATGTGGGCAGACGTTCTCTCTGCAGATGCAGCGGAAGCATTCGCAGAAGCCCCCGGCGGCTTTTACGATAAAGAATTATCGGCAAAGCTGGTGAAATATCTCTTTGCTGTCCGAAATGCAATGGATCCGGCCGAAGCTTACCGTCTGTTCCGTGGTCGCGATGCGCAAACAGATGCACTGATGCGTGCGCGGGGGTTCCCGGTACCTGAGTAAGCCCCGGTACCTGAGTAAACCGCTTAATAACGAAAAAGGGGCGATTATGATAATCGCCCCTTTTTTATCAGCCTCTCAACACTGAATTAAAAGCTTACGCGGTAACCCAACTGCACCTGATTGTCGTAACTCTTGTCCTGAGACAAAGTGATATCTGATGTATCGCCGTGCCAGGTTTCTCTGCGAACAGCAAACGACATGGTGTGATTTTCTTCAGCACCTTCCGTTTCCAGATATACTGATACGGTGTTGCTGTCAGGCAGGGCAAAAGAGCCGCTTACCGGTAAATCAATATCATGAGCAGGACGCACGCCGGACGCTACCCCAACCCGGTAAGCTGGTTGTTCCCACCAGGTAATCAACTCATACGCTCTCGATGTCACCCGTTGACTGAACACACCAAAGTCCATTACAGCCCGACCGTAAGATGCCACTGCTTCAAGATTAACTGTATCGCTGATTCTGGTTGCCAGACTCAGTTTGTAATCTTTCTGGCGGCAACCATTGAATCTGATTTTATTTTTCGACAGGGAAACGGAGATATCACCGGAGTAATCGAGTTTTTCTTCCAGCCAGGCTTCAGCCTGGTCACCAATAGAAGAACTGGCCAGACATACCTGAGGTGTCAGCAGGGCACAAAGTGCTAAAGTGGTTACCTGTTTCAACATGGTTCTGCTCCGCTTTATTATCATTCTGCAAAGGGCTTACCTCAGCGAGTGATTAAAGTATAAGCAAACGGGCAGCTTTTTGGGTATATAAAACCATCCTCAATTAGTCTAACTATACCCAAAAAATATCAGTGTGTTGATTTTATAGCCATTAATGAAATTTTAGCTTTGCGAGTTTTGCAGAGGTATAAGGCGTGCTTTCCTGTGAGATCCATACGTTACCGTCAGGACCATAGCAAACACCTTCGACCTGAGCGAATTGTGAGAGAAAGTCCACAGTTTTAAGCTGATATTCACCACTGACAGTGGCGATGAAAGGTTTAAACATGCCCAGGGCATTACTGCGGTAACCGACCAGAACAAACTCCTGTGTATCACTGTTCCAGTCTGCGCCGGTGACAACGCCGGGAAGTCCGTCTACAGATGCAAAAGGAGTAAGTACTTGCTTAGCTTTTATATCCTGTAAAACGTAGACGTGTGACTGCTCAGTAGCCCAGCTTTTTGAAAACAGGATCAGTTTTCCATCCCGCATTGTCATGGCTTCACCATCATAATCGTGAGCATAGGGAGCATTTTCCTGCGGCGTATTACCTGCGTAGGTAAAACGGCGCTTTACTGCTTCCTGCACGGGGTCTGCACGGTTAATTTTATAGACGGTGAGTGATTTATGCTTACCGGCATTATTTCCGATGTCACCAATATAGAAATATTCATCGTCACCGGTAATGGCTTCCCAGTCACGGTTTATTGCATCCAGCGTCACCCTTGCGGTCAGCGCTCCATCCTGTCCAAGGGTAAACAATTCCGGCTCATTGCCAGAGTCATTGACGGTGTAAATATTGTTGCTGTCGCAGAACAGGCCCGATGTTTCCTTCAGCGCGTTATCCAGCGTATAGGTGGACAGCACCTCAACACCATGTTGTGGATCTGCTGACACACTGCAACCTGCCAGTAACAATAACGGGCTTAAAATGAAAACAATACGGTTCACTGATATTCTCTTTCTGCTGTAAATAAGGTTAATCTAAATAAAACAATGTGATATGCACAAGTTCAGACTACTATACCATTGTGACGATTATTTTTTGCAATGACTAACGATAAATCTGCTTTGACCTGAGGTCAGTATAAAAGCCGGAAAATAATAAATATGCCGGGCATCAGCGGCATAACTTCAACTTTAAGAAGGAACACCACGTGTCAGACCCGTTATTAAGCCTGGTCAGTGTCGGCCTGCTGTCTATATTCTGTCAGTTTCTGGCTTATAAAATACGCCTGCCAGCCATTTTACCTTTGCTGATAACCGGTATTATCGTTGGCCCGGTATTTGGCGTGCTCGACGCAGACGCACTGTTCGGGGATCTTTTGTTCCCTGTAGTGTCCCTGTCGGTGGCCATCATCCTGTTTGAAGGTTCGCTGACACTGAAATTCAGTGATATTGCGGGTCACGGCAATATGGTGAGAAACCTGTGCAGCGTTGGCGTGCTGGTCACCTGGGTGGTTGCAACCATCGCTGCCCATCTGAGCCTGGATTTATCCTGGCAGCTTGCAGCCCTGTTTGGTGCCATCGTGACCGTAACAGGCCCGACGGTCATTGTGCCGATGATCAGAACTGTAAGACCGAAAAGTAACATCGCTAACATTCTGCGCTGGGAAGGCATTGTCATTGACCCTATCGGTGCACTTCTGGCGGTGCTGGTTTACGAGTACATTGTGGCCTCTCAGGACACGGCACTGGTACATACTCTGGTGGCTTTTGGTAAGACGGTAGGCATGGGCACCGTCCTTGGTCTGGCCGCCGGCTACCTGCTTGGTCTTTCGCTACGTAAAGAACTGGTCCCCCACTATCTGCAAAACACAGCTGTTCTCACCCTGATACTGGGTGTTTTTGCCATCTCTAATCATGTAGCCCATGAGTCAGGCCTGCTGGCAGTGACCATTGCCGGTATGGTACTGGCAAATATGAAAAATGTGGACGTGGAAGACATCCTGGAGTTTAAAGAAACATTAAGTGTTCTTCTGATTTCCGGCCTGTTTATTATTCTTGCGTCACGGTTGAATCTCGACTCTGTGTTCGAGGTCGGCTCCGGCGTCATTGTGGTTCTGGTGGCCATTATGTTTATCGCCAGACCCCTTTCCGTACTGGCTTCCTCTGTGGGCACCGGACTAAACTGGCGTGAACTGGCGCTGATCAGCTGGATAGCGCCCAGAGGTATTGTAGCGGCAGCCGTATCCGCACTGTTTTCTCTGAAGCTGGAGGAAATTGGCTATGAGGGTGCAGGGGTTATCGTTCCCATCGTCTTTGTGGTCATTATTACCACCGTCGTTGTGCAGAGTCTGTCATCTAAATCTGTGGCCAAACTTCTGAAGGTTCGTTCCCCTGCGCCAAACGGCTTTTTAATTTTCGGCGGCAGTAAGTTCAGCCGGATGCTGGCAAAGGAACTGAAAGCACATGATTTACCGGTTTGTATTGCCGATACCAACTGGGATGCCATTAAAGAAACCAGAATGATGGATATTCCGGCCTATTTCGGGAACCCCATGTCGGATCACGCAGCGCGAAGCCTGGATTTAGGTTTATTCGGTACTGTACTGATCATGTCCCCCTACAAACAACTTAACCCTATGATTGCTTATCATTTTGAGTACACCATGGGTAAAGATAAAGTGTGGGGCTTAACCAACAACGAACAAAGTGCACGGCCATCGCATCAGGTTAGCACCCAGTATGCGCAGAAATTGACACTGTTTGCTGAGGGAGTCACATACGGATACCTGGCTTCTGCTGTCTCTCATGATGCATCCGTGAAAACAACACGCCTGAGCGAAGAATTTACTTTCGAAGATTATTCCGCAAGATACGGCGACAGAGCTATTCCGCTTATTGCTCTGGACGAGAACGGACGTTCTCATGCATTTTTGAATGGTAAAGATATTGCGCCGAAAGCAGGATGGAAATTAATCAGCTTGATTATACCGGAGAGTGAACCGGTGTGAGGCCAGAACGGCACCCTACCCTTGGGGCAGGGTGCCTCTCCCTGGAAATAACGTGTATTCAAGCGCTCCCCTCTATTATTATTATTGGATGCGTTGTTGTTTATTTTTTACTTGAGCTACACCGTCGGCGCTTATGAAAGCAATAGACAGACCAACTTTCAAAAAAACATATTTATCAATGCTTTATGCCTTTTACAGGGCATTTACCAACCATTACCCACTGTTGACGCACCAACAGCACGCACCATTTCAATTCACATGCACCAAAAAGGCTCAAAGGGATGTACGGATGACTTCCAGTGTCTTCCCGGTCGCGCCGCGGTTTGCACTGATCACTGCAAATCCGGCCTCACCCGCCACACGGGCAGCTTCGGGAGAATCAAGCAACGTTTTACAACTGGCGGCGAGTTGCGTTGCATCTTCTACAATGCTGAGCGCACCACATTCTTGCAGGTACTGGCAAATAAGCGGATTGTTATAAACGTTGGGGCCCATGATTACCGGTAATTTTTGTGCAGCCGGCTCCAGGGCGTTGTGACCACCTTTATCCGCAAGACTGCCACCGACAAACGCAATGGTGCCGAATGTGTAAACCGTATTGAGCTTGCCCATTTCATCTACCAGCATGACATCAGTCTCACTGCTCACCTGTGCGCCCGGTGAAGCTGTGCGCAGGTAGTGTAACCCTGTTTGTTCCAGCAGATCCGCTACACGGGCAAACCGCTCCGGATGCCTGGGTACAAGAATGAGCAATAAATCCGGAAATCCCGGCTTCAGGCTCTGATAAGCATCAAGTAAGGCACTTTCCTCACCTTCATGAGTACTTCCACCAATCAGTGCCCTGCGGACATTTTTCTCAAGACCGTAAAATGAATCACCGGCATCCGGTGCAGACATTGCCTGATCAAACTTTATGTTGTTAGTAAGTGTTAACTTCTCTTTTTCGATACCGAGAAACTGATAATTTTTAAAGTCTCTCATGCCCTGGGCACATACATGGGAAAGCTTGTGGAGCATGGGCTCAAACAGTATTTTCAATTTCTTATATCGTCTGGCGGAGCGATCTGTCATTCGCGCATTAATCACTACAACCGGAATGTCTCGACGCCAGCAACTATGGATCAGATTAGGCCACAGCTCCACCTCAGTGATCAGCACCATTTTGGGCTTCACCCGCCGCAGCATACCCGCCATAGCCATGTGTAAATCGTATGGTAAATAGAAGTGGTGAACAGTATCTTTGAATATAGATCTGACCCGCGCCGAACCGGTGGGCGTGGTGGTGGTTATCGTCACCGGTGTTTCCGGTTCTTCTTTCATTAACTGCTTAATCAGCACAGACGCCGCAACCACCTCGCCTACCGACACACAGTGAAAAAGGTATCCTCCCGGTGCGGCCGGCTGACGTACAAAACCAAACCGCTCAAACCGGCGATGGTTATATTCTTTATTTCTTCTCTGCCCGCGAATGATGAGATTCAGAAAAGCGAACGGAACGATCAGCGCCAGCACTAGTGAATAAAACCAGCGAAACAACGTCTCACTGAGGCCGGGCCGGTATTGGTTTTTGCTGGCAGTCATACGTACTCTGCGTCCTTTCGTCATTAAACTGTCGTGAAGCTTTGTTTAACTAAAAATCAGTTTTCAATTATTGTGTTTGTTATGCCGGACAAGAGTCACAAGCCTGCTGTACTTCTGGTTAAACTAAGCGCCATCGGTGACATTGTAATGGCCTCGGGTTTGCCATCCAACATAAAATCCTCACTAAATGCTTCACGTCTTGTATGGCTTACCGAAGCGCCCTATGCCAGTTTCATTGCTGCTCATCCTGATGTTGACCAGGTTATTCCCTGGCCGAAGAAAGAATGGTCAGCACTGGCAAAAAAAAAGCGCTGGCTGAGCCTCTGTCGCGCTGTAATAGCATTTAAGGCTGAGCTGTCATCACATCACTTCGATATCGCTATAGATGCACAGGGACTGCTTAAAAGCGCCTTTTTTTGCTGGTTGTCCGGCGCAGGCCGTCGCATAGGGTTTAAAAGCAAAGAGCACAGTCACTGGCTACTGACAGAATCACTGAATAAACCGGACTCTGATGACATCAGCTCGGAGTACAAAGCACTGGGGCGCTATCTTGGTGCACATGAATTCACCATGACACTCCCTGCCTCCCCGTCAGCTGTTCGCCAGGCGAAGGATGCCCTTGCTGCCAGCGGTATCAATCACGACTATATCGTTCTGTGTCCCTTTACCACCCGTCCTCAGAAACACTGGCCAGTGCAACACTGGAAAGATGTCATAGCGTGGTTAAACAATCATGACAGTCTTCCGGTGATTATTGCCGGAGGGCCTGACGATGCGGATACAGCATCAGAACTGGCATCAGGCAAAGAACACATATTCTCTTTCACAGGAAAACTGTCTCTTGCTGCCAGCGGGGCATTACTGGCAAATGCACGTGTTGTGGTTGGTGTGGATACCGGTTTGACTCACCTGGCGATTTGTCATCAGCGACCTGTTCTGGCCCTGTTCGGTTCCACCTGTCCGTATACGAAAACAGATAATCCGGATGCGACAGTATTGTACGAAAACTTACCTTGCGCCCCCTGTAAGCGTAAGCCGGTTTGCAACGGAGCCTATGACTGCATGCGGGCTATCACGCCACAAAAAGTCACCGCATGGCTGGAGAAGTGGCTATGACGATAATGGTGATGCATGTGGAACTTGGCAGACAGTTGTATGGCGGTGCCAAACAGGTTGAATATCTTATCAATGCGTTGCCAGAAGACACCATTACCAGCCACCTGGTGTGCGCATCAGACAGCGCGATTTCTGACATCCCGGCGCCCGGCTGTATCAAGCATCCGGTCCCTTACTCCGGCGATACGGATCTCAGGTTTCCTTTCCGCCTTTACCGGCTTATAAAAAGGTCTAAACCGGATATTCTGCACATTCACAGCCGCCGGGGTGCTGATGTGTGGGGCGGCCTGGTGAGTGCACTGTTCGGTATTCCGGCTGTATGTACCCGCAGAGTAGATAATAAAGAGTCTGCACTGGCTGCATTGAAGTACCGGCACTACAAAGCTGTCGTCAGTATCTCGCAAGGTGTACATGATGTGGTGTCACGGCATTGCAAACAGATCCTGCAGCCTGTGATCCACTCGGCAGTCGATCTGAATGACTTCCGCTACAGCAGGGACGCTGAGTGGTTTCGGGAAAAGTATGACATCCCTGCAAACCATAAGGTCATCGCAAACTTTGCCCAGCTTATCCCGAGGAAAGGTCAGAAAGATCTCATCATGGCCATGCAAGCTGTAATTGCCCGCAGACAGGATGTGACCTGCTTACTGTTCGGTAAAGGTAAACAACAGGCTGCGTATCAGCAACTGGCAGATGACTCCGGAGCCGGTAAAAATATCAGGCTGTGCGGGTTCACATCAGATGTTCCGCGTATTTTGCCAAATATTGATGTGATGGTTCACCCTGCTTATGCAGAAGGCCTTGGCATAATCCTTCTTCAAGCCGGGGCCTGTAAAGTCCCCATGATAAGCTGCCCTGTTGGCGGCATTCCGGAAATTATTCACAACGAAAAAACCGGCTTACTGGTTGAGCCGGGAGACCCGGCCGCACTGGCGCGGGAAATTCTTCGTCTGCTGGATAACCCGGCAGAAGCCCGGGCTCTGGGTGAAAACGCGTATCATCATGTGCAGCAGCATTTCAGTATCGCCGCCATGGCGGATGCTTACACGGACCTTTATAAAAGTCTCGTATAGAGAGTTCTCTTGCAAACTACATCATTTCCCCTTGTCACATTACCCGTTGAGATCTAATATACGTAACTAGTTACGTATATTATGGGGTTTAGGGAATGGGTGATGTTTTACAACTGGCAGGTGCAGCTGCACTGGGCAGCCGGTTCAGAAGATTGTCTGAAAAGCTGGTTGCGCAGGCCAGTGAAGTCTATAGAGCGTATAACGTTTCCATGGAACCAAGCTGGTTCCCTGTCATGTATAGTCTGATGCAGGAATCGCCGTTAAGTGTAAGTACCATTGCAGAAATTACCGGCCAGTCTCACCCGTTTGTCAGTAAAACCACCGCTCAGATGAAAAGCGCAGGATTACTTGTCACCCGTCCTTCTGAGCAGGATAAGCGGGTGCAATTGCTTTCATTGTCAGATAAAGCTCTGACGATGCTACCGGTGCTTGAAAAGCAGATAGCCGACATCGGCAATGCCCTTAATTCAGCACTGAACGACGTGGCGCCGGACTTCCTTGAACATCTGGGTGCCGTAGAAACCCTGCTATCACAAACGACTTTGCTGGGCCTGATAAAACAAAAGGCAACACGGGGATTCCGCGTAATTGACTATTCCCCTGAGCATCGTGATGCGTTTTACCAGCTCAATAAGCACTGGATAGAACGCTATTTCACCATGGAAAGCTCTGATCATGCCTCGCTGGGGGACCCCGAAAATTATATTCTGAAAAAAGGGGGCCATGTTTTGCTGGTGCAAAATCCTGCCGGTGATATTTGCGGAACGGTAGCACTGATAGCCATGGATGATGACTGCTATGAACTGGCTAAAATGGCTGTGGCAGACAGCAAACAGGGCAAAGGTTTGGGAGCACTCCTTGGGGAAGCTGCCATACAAAAGGCCCGGGATGCCGGAGCGAAGAAGCTTTACCTGGAAAGTAACAGGAAACTGGCACCGGCCATCAGCCTTTACCGCAAACTGGGGTTCAAAGAAGTGGATAAACCCACACCTTCACCCTACGCGCGGTGCGATATACAAATGCAGCTAATGCTGTAAGTTGATACGGGAAACATTTTAACGGGCATAAAAAAACCGCTGCAAGTGCAGCGGTTTTCAGTATTACTTAATCAACTGGCAATTAAGCTTCTGCAACAATAACAACCTTAACAGATGTCATTACTTCAGAGTGTAACTGCAGGTCGATGTCGTATTCGCCAGTTTCACGCAGTGTACCGGTAGGCAGTTTAACTTCTGCTTTAGATACTTCAACGCCGGCAGCAGTGATTGCTTCAGCGATGTCACGTGTACCGATTGAACCGAACAGTTTGCCTTCGTCACCAGCAGGAGCAGCGATAGTCACTTCACCCAGTTCAGCAACTTTAGCAGCACGAGCTTCAGCAGCAGACAACTGGTCAGCGATTTTCGCTTCCAGCTCTGCGCGGCGAGCTTCAAACTTTTCAACGTTAGCTTTAGTTGCAGGAACTGCTTTACCCTGTGGGAACAGGAAGTTACGCGCAAAACCAGCTTTAACGTTAACTGTATCGCCCAGACCACCAAGGTTAGCGATTTTGTCTAATAAGATGATTTCCATCTAAGTTACTCCTTCGCCAATTACTTGTTGTGTGAATCTGTGTACGGCAGCAGTGCTAAGAAACGCGCACGTTTAATAGCAGTAGACAGCTGACGCTGATACTTTGCACTGGTACCAGTGATACGGCTAGGAACGATTTTACCGCTCTCAGTGATGTAGTTTTTCAGTGTAGCAATATCTTTATAATCGATTTGCTCAACACCTTCTGCAGAAAAACGGCAGAACTTACGACGTCTGAAAAAACGAGCCATGATAGATCTCCTTACGCGTTGTCTTCAGTGGTTTCAGTTTTCTTTTCCGCGCGCTCACCGCGTGGAGCAGAATCGTCACGACGCTCACGACGTTCTTCCTTCATCATTGAAGAAGGTTCAGTCACAGCGTTCTTCGTGCGCATAACCAGGTTACGCAGGATCACATCGTTAAAGCGGAAAGCATTTTCCAGCTCGTCAACAGCTTCTGCAGTTGCTTCAGCGTTGATCAAAACGTAGTGTGCTTTGTGAAGCTTTTCGATTGGGTAAGCCAGTTGACGACGGCCCCAGTCTTCCAGACGATGGATTTGACCACCTTCTTGCTTCAGGATAGTGGTATAACGCTCGATCATACCAGGTACTTGTTCACTCTGATCAGGGTGAACCATAAATACGATTTCGTAATGACGCATTACACGCTCCTTACGGTTGTAGCCTCGACAGTACAGCCAAACTGTATAGAGACAAGGAACTAGATAGGTTTGATGGCTGTAAGGGCGCGCATTATATAGATCAATTGTTCACCAGACAAGCAAAAAAGCCGCGATAATTCGCGGCTTTGAAAGATTATCACTGTAAAGCTTAACGGAAATCCGTCAGAGTATTCTGGCCGATTTCACGTACCCAGATATTACGGAAGCTCACAGGGTTACTGTGGTCCTGTAACTGGATAGGTGCACAACCATGCGCTTCATAAGAAGGTCCGCCAATCCATTCCGTTTTACCTAAGATTTCAGTGTGGTTTTGTACCAGCACACCGTTGATTAAAACGGTCAGGTAACCCGGTTTCACCAGTTCATCACCGTCAAATTCAGGCGCATTAAAAATGATGTCGTAACTCTGCCACTCACCCGGCGGATTCACCGGGTTAACCAACGGGATAGCCTGCTTGTAGATACTGCCTGCCTGACCGTTGGGATAAGTTTTATTGTTATACGAGTCCAGAACCTGAACTTCATAACGCTGCTGCAGGAAAATACCTGAGTTGTTGCGCTGCTGGCTTTCCAGCCCTTCAACATCCTCTGGCGTTTTCCACTCGGCATGCAGTTGCACGCTGCAGAAAGACTGCTTACTGACAATGTCTCCGGTTCCCGGTTTTACAGTTAGCGTGCCGTCTTCTACCGTCCACTTCGCTTCACCACCTTTCAGTGATTCAAAAGCGGATAAGTCAGTACCGTCGAACAGTACCACCGCATCAGAAGGTGCTTTGCCCGGCGCAGTTTCAACCATAGCAGGAACAGGTTCCCACACTTCAGATTTTGCAGCTTGCTCTTCCGGACTCAGTTCCTTCGCCATTGACGCTGTTGACGCCAGTGACAGTGCTAAGCCGGATAGCAATGTTGTTTTTGTCATCTTTTTCATTATGTGCCCTTAATATTGAAATGATGGTGTTGGTGAAAAGGCTACCTCAGGTAGCCCAGGCTCTGTCACCTTTCTTATAAGGGATATCTTCGTATTTAGTCGGAATGGCAACGTAACGCAGTACTTTCGTCGAGCCAACTTCTGACGTGAAGAACGAGAACAGTACCAGTTGCTTGATCAACGAGAAGTAATGAGGAGCAACCAGCTCTTCATCCCATGGCGCTCCCGCATTAGGATTGCTCATGGCCACATCACCATAAATGCCTTTCTTAGCATTATAGGCTTTAGCTTCTTCGTCGAGGGCAGACAACAATTCCATCTTCTGCTCAGCAGAAAGCAACAGGAAGTCTTTGCCATACTCTTTTTCAGCACGCTTCTTCAGGGTTACCAGGCCTTCTTTGAAGGTTTTCTGCATAGTCGGGTGATAGCAGTCTGCTACCAGTACGGCCATACAGCTACCTACGTCGGCATCTTTTGCTCCCGGTGTGTCGGTACGGGGAAGGATAACTTCGCCCAGTTCGTTGAAGAAGGCTACGTCTTCCTTGCTGAAACCGGTGTCGGACAGCGGCACCACTGGCAGATTTTCGTAAGCCAGCGCTTTGCCACCGACAAATGCAACACCTGTGGCAGCAGTGATGAATTTAAGTAAGTCACGACGGTTCATGGCTACAGGTTTCCTTTTTTCAGTTCGTCTACTGCAAAGTCTGCTGCACGGGCAGTCATTGCCATGTAGGTCAGAGACGGGTTAACACACGATGCTGAAGTCATTGCCGCACCATCGGTCACGAACACGTTTGGTGCATCCCAAACCTGATTGTGCTTGTTAAGTACTGAACTCTTCGGATCGCGGCCCATACGCGCCGTACCCATTTCGTGAATACCCATACCCGGTGCGTAATCAGCATCATAACCCTGAACATTCTTAAGGCCAGCAGCCTCAAACATGTCAATGGCGTCCTGCTTCATATCTTTACGCATTTTGTATTCGTTTTCACGGATCTTAACGTCCATGGCAAGTACCGGCAGACCCCATTTATCTTTCTTCTTGCTATCAAGATAGATACGGTTGTCATGATGCGGCAGCATTTCACCGAACGCTGTCATACCAATAGTCCAGTCACCCGGCTCAGACATCGCATCTTTCAGGTTAGACCCCAGACCAAGTTCGGCGATGTCTTTACGCCAGCCACCACGGCTTGCAGAACCCTGATAACCGAAGCCACGTACGTAATCACGCTTGTCGCCATCCCAGTTACGGAAACGGGGCACATAGAAGCCAGCCGGACGACGGCCGAAGTAATAACTGTCTTCGTAGCCTTCAACACTGGCGCTTGCGCCTACGCGGAAGTGGTGGTCCATGACGTTGTGACCCAGCTCGCCAGAGCTGCTGCCCAGACCGCCTTCCCACACATCCGTTGCTGAGTTCATCAGCAGCCATGCAGAGTTAAAGGCAGAGGCGTTTACGAATACAATTTTACTGTTGAACTCGTAAGTCTCGTTAGTTTCCGCATCAATGATTTCAACACCGGTTGCTCGTTTCTTATCTTTATCGTATTTGATTTCTTTTACGATGGAGAAAGGACGCACTGTCAGGTTACCGGTTGCCATTGCTGCCGGCAGCGTAGAAGACTGCGTTGAGAAATAGCCGCCAAACGGACAGCCTAACCAGCACTTGTTACGGAACTGACAACCCACACGGATATCATTAATCCCCTGGGTAATGTTTGCAGAACGTGAGTGGATGAAATGACGTGAACCACCAAACGCTTTCTTAACGCGGGCAGCAACGTCTTTCTCAACTGCATTCAACGGAATAGGAGGCATGAAGTGACCGTCAGGCAGTACGCTCAGGCCTTCACGGGTACCACTGATACCCGCATATTTTTCAACGTAGTCATACCATGGCGACAGGTCTTCATAACGAATTGGCCAGTCAACGGCGATACCTTCTTTGCCGTTAGCCATGAAATCTTCCGGATTCAGACGGTAGCTCTGACGTCCCCATAACAGTGAACGTCCGCCCATTTGGTAGGCGCGGTACCAGTCAAAGCGTTCTTTTTCAATGTAAGGCGCTTCCTGCTCATTAGCCCACATGCCAAGCGTCATTTCATTCAGCGGGTAATCGCGGGAAAGTGCAGGATAAACTTCTTTCATGTCCTGCGTAGCCAGGCCCCGGTGAGGATAGTCCCAGCTTTCTTTATGCGCATTAATATAATCTTTAACGTGCTCAATATTTCGGCCACGTTCCAGCATGAGTACTTTAAGGCCTTTCTCGGTCAGTTCTTTGGCAGCCCAGCCGCCACTGATCCCCGATCCGACAACGATCGCATCATAGTTATTACTTGCCATGTTTTGTCCCCTTAAACACGTCCGGCAAAAGCGTTTCTACTGATCAGACATCACAAATGCGGATCGCCTGGTTAAGCGACTTCAGTTTGCCTGCCTTACTGTCTGGAGTTGGAATAAATTCCTGGGCCAGATACCCGTCAAACGGTAAATCCTTAATCGCTTTCGCAATGGCCGGATAATACAGTTCCTGAGAGTCATCAATCTCGTGACGCCCCGGCACACCCGCTGTGTGGTAATGCCCGAAATACTGATGGTTGTCACGTATGGTGCGAATGATGTCACCCTCGCTTATCTGCATATGGTAGATGTCGTACAGCAATTTAAAATGCGCTGATCCCAGCCGGCGACACAGCTCGATACCCCAGGCTGAATTGTCGGCCATGTAATCAGGATGATTGACCTTGCTGTTAAACAGTTCCATTTGCAGCACTACCCCGTGCTTTTCAGCATGAGGCAGAATTTGTGATAGCCCTTTAACGGCATTTTTCAGTCCGGTTTCGTTGTCCATACCCCGTTTGTTACCACTAAAACAAATGAGGTTGGTGTAACCGGCTGCCGCCACTTTCTCTATATGCGGAATGTAACGTTCGATGAGCGCTTCATGAAAACGGTCGTCACACCAACCGTCTTCAAGGTTCAGTTCAGCACCATTACACATAGAGCAATGCACGCCATGTTTCTTAAGGATATGCCACTCATCAGGACCCACTAAGTCAATCGCTGAAAAGCCCATATCTTTAATGGCAAGGCAAAGCTCCTCTAAAGAAAGATCCGGAAATGTCCAACGCGCCACTGCGTGTTTGATATTTCCTTTGAGGGCGGCATGCTGGCTTGTGCCAGCATGCGCATGAAGAGATAAAGCACTGGTCGCTGTCAGCCCAACCCCTGACAGCGCCAGCCCTTTAAGCACCGCTCTACGCGAATTACGCATCGGTGGAAACCTTCTCGTCTTTGAACAGGATGAAGAAAAGTACCAGTACGACAGCCGCGAACCCTGCAGGGAACAACCAGATGCTGCTCCAATCCGCTCCGGCTTCTGATGTGTAGGTGTCGGTGATCTTACCTGCAACCCAGAAACCAATCAGCATACCCACACCATAGGTGGCTAATGTGATAAGGCCCTGCGCCGCACTTTTGATTTTTTCACCGGCTTTAGCATCGGTATAAATCTGTCCGGATACGAAGAAGAAATCGTAACAAATACCGTGCAGTGCAATACCGATTAATAATAAGAACATACCGCCGTCAGCATCACCGTAAGCGAACATCACATAACGCAGTACCCACGCCAGCATACCCAGCAATAACGTTGCCTTGATGCCGAAACGGTTCAGGAATACCGGCAGTGCCAGAATGAACAATGCTTCTGAAACCTGACCCAGCGCCATTTTACCCGTCGGATTTTCCACGCCGATGCCGGCCAGGAACGGGTTCGCATTCTGATAGTAGAACGCCAGCGGAATACAAATCAGTACCGAAGACAGGAAGAACACCAGGAAGCTGCGGCTTTTAAGCAGTGTCAGTGCATCCAGACCCAGCATTTCACCCAGACTTGCCGAAGCTGTACCTTTCGCTTTAGGTGGTGTTGCAGGTAACGTGAAGCTGAAGATACCCAGAATTAATGAGCCAATGGCAGAAAGCGCAAAGGTGTTACGCAGTGCGCCTTCAGAAATGCCGCTGGCAGAATCCCATGAGAACACATAGCTGATCACCAGACCGGCTAAAATCCAACCTATGGTTCCCCAAACACGTACTTTACCGAATTGTTTTGACGGGTCAGTCATCTGGCCGAATGATACCGAGTTAACCAGCGCCAGCGTCGGCATATAAGCAATCATGTAGCCCAGTACATAAGGGTAGAATGAAGCAAAATCTGTGGAGGTGTACATCATGTACATCAGCGCTGCGCCAATCAGGTGAAGCACACCCAGAATACGTTCTGCATTGAAGAAACGGTCAGCGATTAAGCCAACGATGAAAGGCGCAATAATCGCACCCCAGGACTGGGTAGAAAACGCCATACCGATTTCACTACCGGAAGCGCCCAGTGTTTGCCCCATGAAGGTACCTAAGGTCACAAACCAGCCACCCCAGATAAAAAACTGGAGAAACATCATAATGCTCAGGCGGGTCATTATCATTGTTATATCCTCTTACTACTTCGGGGCCTTTTGGCCCCGGGCATTATTATTATTTGTCCAGACCCAGGATCCGGCGGTTTCTTTCTGTGCTGCTGCCAGCACCGGCAAAGTCATCGAACGCAACTTTAGTTGGCTCAATAATGTGAGATGCGATAAATGGTGCCCCTTCAGCTGCACCCTGCGCAGAATCTTTCAGACAGCATTCCCACTCAAGCACTGCCCAGCCTTCAAAACCGTACTGGGTAAGCTTAGTAAAGATGCTCTTGAAATCTACCTGGCCGTCGCCCAGTGAACGGAAGCGTCCCGGACGGTCTACCCAACCCTGGTAACCACCGTATACGCCGCTTCTGCCATTTGGCAGGAACTCAGCATCTTTCACATGGAACATTTTGATGCGGTCGTGGTAACGGTCGATGAAGTCCAGATAATCCAGTTGTTGCAGCACGAAGTGGCTGGGATCGAACAGGATGTTTGCGCGGGGGTGATCGTCGACTTCCTGCAGGAAACGCTCAAATGTTGCACCGTCGTGTAGGTCTTCACCCGGGTGGATTTCGTAGCACAAATCAACACCAGCTTCTTCGAATGCATCCAGAATAGGTCTCCAGCGGTTACCCAGTTCTTTGAAGCCTTCGTCAACAAGACCGGCAGGACGTTGCGGCCACGGGTAGACCAGATGCCACATCAGTGCACCGGAGAAAGTCACGTGTGCTTTCAGGCCAAGACGTTTACTGGCTTTTGCTGCCAGCATCAGCTGATTGATTGCCCATTCAGTACGCTCTTTCGGCTTACCGTGTAAATGCTCAGGCGCGAAGTTATCGAATAACTCATCGTAAGCAGGGTGAACAGCCACCAGTTGTCCCTGCAAATGTGTAGACAGCTCGGTAATTTCAACACCGGCTTCAGCACACATGGCTTTTACTTTGTCGCAGTATTCCTGACTTTCTGCGGCAATTTCCAAATCAAATAATTTGGGGTCAGTAGGCACCTGAATGCCCTTATAGCCCAGTGAAGCTGCCCACTTTGCCATCCCTTCCAGGGTATCAAACGGCGCTTTGTCACCTGCAAATTGTGCTAAAAAAATCGCAGGGCCTTTAATTGCTGCCATGGTAATCTCCTAAATTCTGTATACGGGTCTGTTACTCGGTATCCGGGATCGGATGCCACTTCACGTCGCTGGCGCCGGAGGCAACCATTGCTTCAATAAATGCCATTCCGCGTAAACCGGACTTCAGACCGGGCACGCCTTCAGCTTTACCTGTCTGACCTTCGCGTACAGCGATGGCAAAGTAACGGTAGAGGTTAGCAAAAGCTTCGAGATAGCCTTCAGGATGACCTGACGGAGTACGGCAGCGATCGGACGCTTCAGGATACAAACCCGGTTGGCCGGAACCGGCACGGTATACGCAGTAAGGTGCATCCAGTGTGCGGAAAATAACGGAGTTAGGCTCCATCTGATGCCATTCCAGTCCGCCTTTATCACCGTACACTTTAATTTTCAGCGCGTTCTCTTCACCGGCACACACCTGGCTGGCGATGAGCACGCCCTTAGCGCCTTCAGCAGTGCGGAAGAATGCTGCACCGTCATCGTCTAAACGGCGGTTCGGCACAATGATGTTCATGTCTGCACACAGTTCAGTTACCGTGTGGCCGCTGATAAATTCGGCCAGACCAAAGGCATGGGTACCGATATCGCCCATACACCCTGCACCGCCCGACAATGCCGGATCTGTGCGCCATGCAGCCTGTTTGTTATCAGGATCGTCTTCGCCGCTTAACCAGCCCTGCGGGTACTCAACGAGAATTTTACGGATGTTGCCCAGTTTGCCATCTTCAACCATGGCTTTAGCCTGCCACACCATGGGATACCCCAGGTAGGTGTGTGCCAGTCCATACAGACGATCAGAACTGTCAACGACTTTCGCCAGCTCTTTGGTTTCCGCCAGATTCAGACCGGCAGGCTTTTCGCAGAATACATGATAGCCAGCTTCGAGCGCGGCTATGGTGACCGGCACGTGAAGATGGTTCGGCGTGACAACCACAACCACTTCCATACGCTCGTCAGCAGGTAATTTATTTTCTGCTTCCAGCATTTCCTGCCACGACGCATAAACGCGGTCGCTGCTTAAACCCAAACTGTCACCGGTACGCTGATTATTCCCAGTATCGCGGCTGAATGCCCCGCAAACTAAATCGTACTGACCGTCCAGGCCTGCTGCGTGACGATGTACGGCGCCGATAAAAGCACCTTCACCACCACCGACCATACCCATGCGAACCCGCTGCAACTTCGCCATGTATTCCCCCAATTGTGCACATCGTTGTTACAAATATGTAATTACTGTAAAAATGTAACGGATTACATAAATTGATGTCAACGAATTTTCTACCATCGTCGTAGTTCGAACGACCAAATGTAATGAATACACGGAAATTTTGTATATTTTTTGTGTATATTTCACATTTAAAACTGGATTTATGCTTACATTTGGGTAATCCTGTCGCGACAAAATGTAATCCGTTACATATGCACAGAAGTGAATACCTCACTTCGCACTGCAAAGAATAAAAAAGTGGTTTGAGAAAAAGGTAATGCCAAATATCCGAGATGTCGCTGATTTAGCCGGAGTTTCCGTGGCAACTGTGTCGCGTGCTTTGCAACAGCCTGAACGTGTTTCTCCGAAAACACGGGCTAAGGTCATGTCAGCAGTAAGTGAAGTAGGATATAAGCCTAATCTGATGGCGGTAAAATTCCGCTCCGGTAAAACGCACAGTCTGGTAGTACTGGTTCCGACGGTGGCAAACGTATTTTTTGCCCGGGTGATCAGTGGCATGCAGGAAGCTGCAGCCGAATCCGGCTATTCACTGTTACTGGGCAACACGCTTGGTAATGCAGACATCGAGGCAAATTACGCCAAGATGGTACAAACATCACAAGCTGACGGACTTATTCAGCTTCGCGCACACAACCCGTTTTCTGAAGATACCGGCAAGAACGACAGCATGCTGCCCATGGTGAATGCCTGTGAGGTGCTCAGTTCGAATATTTGCCCGACCGTGACACTGGATAACCGCGCCGCGGCCAGAGCCATGACGGAGCATCTGCTCTCTCTTGGTCACAAACGTATTGCGCTTTTTAAGGGGCCTGCAGACAGTCCCCTCACACAGGAGCGGCTTGCCGGTTACCGTGACGCGTTACAGGCCGCCGATATTCCTTACGATCAATCTTTGCTTTTCGCCGGCGATTTTACGTTGCAGGCTGGATATGAAGCTGCCGGCCGGATGCTGGCACTGGATAACCGCCCTACTGCGGTATTTTGTGAGAACGATGAAACCGCTCTGGGTGCACTTCAGGGCTTTAAAAACGCAGGTTTGCGGGTACCTCAGGATATCTCGGTTGCCGGCTTTGATAATATCGACTTTGCCGCCTATTGCGATCCCCCTCTGACCACCATTGCACAGCCGGCAGAAGCCTTCGGCCGCACTGCTGTAAACTTGTTAGTGGACGTACTGGAAGGCAAACTGACAACGGCACCTAAAGTAATTATGCCGTTCAAACTCATTTTACGGGGCAGCACCGGAAAGGCTCCGGATTAAACAGAACGATGATATTTACTTGCTGCGTACGCTGTAACTTCGTGAGCAAGTGCAAATGACGAAGGAGAATAACATGTCAGGCAGAAACAATAAGGCAAGTCATATTGCCAGCAAGATCGGCCAGTCTTCACTGGACCGTCGTCAATTCGTAAAACTGGGCGCAGCCGGAGCAGGCCTGCTGATGGCACCGGGATTTGCATTTGGTCAGGCTAAAGCGGAAACCCGCGTAGGACTACAGCTGTATACACTGCGCGATATGATGGCCGTCAGTGTGCCAGCCGTGCTGAAACTGGTTTCAGCGGTAGGCTACAAAGAACTGGAATTCGCCGGTTATTTTGGTCACAGCCCGAAAGAAATCCGCAAAATTGTTGATGGTGAAGGCCTTTCAGCTCCTTCTGCACACATTCCTCTGGATATGTTCCGCAAAGAAGGCATTAATAAAGTTATCGAAACCGCCCTCGAAGTAGGCCACAAATATGTGGTTATCCCCTATCTGACTGAAGAACAGCGCGGTACAACCATCGATGTGTACAAAAAGCTGGCAGAAGAATGCAATAAGTGGGGCGATGCCTGTAACCGTCAGGGACTGAAACTGGCCTACCACAATCATGATTTCGAATTCCACGTTACTGACGGTGTCGAGCCGTACGATGTGTTACTGAATGAAGTGGATGCCGACAAAATGGCGATGGAAATGGATTTGTTCTGGATGTTCAAAGCCAATAAAGATCCGCTGGCCTATTTTGCCAAACATCCCGGCCGCTTCAAGCTGTGGCACGTCAAAGACATGGACAAGCAGGGCCAGTTCGCTGACGTAGGTACCGGTACAATTAACTTTGCCAAAATCTTTGCCGCATCGAAGCAGGCAGGCGTAGAGCACCGCTTCGTTGAACGCGACCAGACACCGGATAAACTGCAAACCATTCAGCAGGGTTACAAAGCCGTATCCACCTTGCTGGCCGGCTAATACCTGAGTGGTCATGCACATACGCTGAACCTTAATTCAGACGTAGGTTTTCTTTGCCGCAAAACGTAAAATGCCCGCTATCAAAGCGGGCATTTTTGCAGTGAATTTATGACAGAACTATTTGGCCAGTTAAGCCAGTGGCTATCTCCCTATTACACCCAATTGAGTATCATGCTGATGGCCACCATTCTGGTGGTGTACGGCGATATCATCAATAAACATATCAAACGCATGCTGGCGCCGTATCATTTTCTTATCCGCACCACACTGTTCGTGTTGCTGTGTGCTTTCGGATACGGGCTGCTCACTATTCACGGTGCGCCGTTCCTGCTCTACCTGATAAAATACCTGCCCTGGTATTTACAGGGCGCGGGCTTTATCAGTGCATTCATCATTCTGGGCGTACTTGCCGAAAGACGGCGCTATATTTAAGCGCCTTTCTTCAGATACTCGCGGATAACATAGTGCAGGATGCCGCCGTTTTCGAAGTAGGTAAACTCATTGGCGGTATCAATCCGTACGTCCATCATAAATTGACGGGCCTCACCATCGTCAGTCGTGACAGTTACCTGCACTTCCTTCTGACCACGTTCAACCGGTGCAATGCTGTAGGTTTCGTCACCACGCAATGACAGTGATGACGCGCTGTCGCCCTCTTTAAACTGCAACGGCAGAATACCCATACCAATGAGGTTAGAACGGTGAATACGCTCATAACTCTCTACCATTACGGCTTTGACACCTAATAATGACGGCCCTTTGGCTGCCCAGTCCCGGCTTGAGCCTGTACCATACTCTTTGCCTCCGATAACCACAGCCGGCACACCGTCTTCACGGTAGCGCATGGCCGCATGGAAGATAGACATAGCATCACCGCTGGGATAATGGGTGGTTGCGCTGCCGGTGGTGCCGGGTGCTAACTGATTTTTCAGTCTCACATTGGCAAACGTACCCCGCATCATCACCTCGTGGTTACCACGGCGTGATCCCAGAGAATTAAAGTCTTCCGGCTTAATATCCTGCTCCTGCAGATATTGTCCCGCGGGGCTGTCCGGGGCAATGGCGCCGGCAGGAGAAATATGGTCGGTAGTGATGGAGTCACCCACCTTCACCAGACAACGCGCACCTTCAATGGCACTCAGTGCCGCAGGCTCACTGCCCATGTCAGCGAAGAACGGCGGATGTTTGATGTAAGAGGAATCCGGCCAGTCATACACAGAGCTTGAAGACACATTCAGTTCGTTCCAGATGTCATTGCCTTTAAATACATCCGCGTATTTCTGCTTAAACAGATCGCCCGATACATAGTCGTTAATTTTCGCCTGAATTTCCTGTTCTGATGGCCACAGATCTTTCAGATAAACCGGTTTTCCGTTCTTATCTGTACCGATTGGCTCACGGGTAATATCCACTTTCATGTTGCCAGCCAGCGCGTACGCCACCACCAGCGGTGGTGAAGCCAGGTAGTTAGCCGCTACATCCGGATGGATACGACCTTCAAAGTTACGGTTACCGGACAATACCGAGGTAACGGTGAGTTTCGCATCGTTAATTGCACGGGAAATTTCTTCAGGCAGCGGACCGGAGTTTCCGATACAAGTCGTACAGCCGTATCCCACCAGGTTAAAGCCAAGTTGCTCAAGGGGCTCCATCAGTCCTGCATCTTCCAGATACTGTGTGACCACCTGTGAACCCGGCGCCAGTGAAGTTTTCACCCAGGGCTTACGGGTCAGACCCAGCTCCACGGCTTTCTTCGCCAGCAAACCGGCACCGATAAGCACTGACGGATTAGACGTATTCGTACAGCTGGTAATGGCAGCAATAACGATTGCACCGTCTTCCAGATTAAATTTCTCACCATTGAAGTCGACGAAAGAATCCTGCTCTTCATCCACCTCTGCCATGTCGCCGCCTTCAGCAACAAATTTAGCTTCTTCACCTTCGACTTTTATATCAATCTGAGACTGATACCAGTCAGTGAAGGCACTCGCGGCAGTATCAAGAGCAATACGGTCCTGCGGACGTTTGGGTCCTGCAATAGAAGGCACCACATCAGCCAGGTCCAATTCCAGCGTTTCATGATAAATGGCATCTTTCGTGTGATCGTCGTGCCACAGACCGGCTGATTTTGCGTAGGCTTCCACCAGTTCAATCTGTTCGTCAGGACGACCGGTCAGTTTCAGGTAATCCAGTGCCACACTGTCTACCGGGAAGATACCGCAGGTGGCACCGTATTCAGGCGCCATGTTCGCAATAGTCGCGCGGTCTGCAGTGGTAAGGTATTTAATGCCCGGGCCGTAGAATTCAACGAACTTACCCACCACACCATGCTCTCGCAGTTGTTCAGTGATCGTCAGAACCATGTCAGTAGCAGTTACGCCGGGATTTAACTTACCGGTTAAACGGAAGCCTACAACGTCCGGGCGCAGCATGGTAACGGGTTGTCCAAGCATGGCCGCTTCGGCTTCAATACCACCCACGCCCCAGCCAAGTACGCCAAGACCGTTAATCATTGTGGTATGAGAGTCTGTGCCTACCAGCGTGTCCGGATACACCAGTGTGTCGTCTCCTTCCTGTTTGGTAAACGCACAACGTGCGAGATATTCCAGGTTCACCTGGTGCACGATACCCCGGCCCGGCGGTACCACTTTGAAGTTGTCGAAAGAAGACTGTCCCCATTTCAGAAACTGATAGCGCTCACGGTTTCTCTGAACTTCAACACCGGTGTTTTTCTCGAAAGCATCCTCTGAGGCAAAATAATCCACCATAACAGAGTGGTCGATAACCAGCTCTACAGGGTTCAGAGGGTTAATGGTTTGTGCATCCCCTCCTAAATTATTAACCGCATCACGCATGGCGGCGAGGTCAACAATGGCCGGGACGCCGGTAAAATCCTGCAGAATTACCCTGGCCGGCACAAAGGAAATTTCATGCTGACTGTCATCTTTGATATCCCACTTCGCCACTTTCTCAATATCTTCGCTGCTTACGAATTCCTTGTCTTCGTGGCGGATTAAGTTTTCCAGCAGGATCTTTATGCAGAAAGGCAGACGGTCGAGGTCGAATTGCTGCCCAATGGAATCGAAACTGATTGCTTTGAATGCATTATCGCCAACATTAACGGTCGTAAACTTCTGATATTTCACGTTTTCACCTTTCAAATTGAATGAGTGCGCGGTTCTGTATGGCCTGAACAGACAAAAAAGCGCCGGAGAATTTCTCATTCATACGGTGATGTTGTGAAAAAAAGTTCACCCATTCACCACATCGGATTTGTTTAGAATTGGTTAATAAAGATGATGTTTTCGATTAACGGGCACGGTATGCTATTTGTACAGGGTAAACACACAAAAGAAGAATTATAAAAACATGGGCAAAACGCGACATCACGAATTAATCGATCAACTGCAACTGGAACCCCACCCGGAAGGCGGATTTTACAGGCAGATATTCAAGTCTGATAAACAGGTTAATTCACCTGCACACGGTCTGGGCCGCCCCGCCATGACGCATATCTACTTTCTGTTGCTTGAAGGTCAGGTAAGCCGCTTCCACCGCGTTTTACACGATGAAGTCTGGAACCATTACGAGGGAGCGCCATTGCGTCTGTACCACATTCATCAGCAACAGCTGAGAGAACAGCGGATTGGTGGCAGGGAACATGGCTATGCAGCTGTCATTCCGGCCGGCAACTTTCAGGCCGCTGAAACCACCGGAGAATACACTCTCGTGGGCAGCAGCGTAGCGCCGGGCTTTGACTTCGCCGACTTCAGTTTCATTGAGGAACCGTCACTGAAACAATGGATTGAGATCGCCCATCCGGATATGTCACGTTTTATCTGAATCAACAGACAGGCGTGACATCACGCCCGTCTTCACTATGCCTGTGCCGTTCGCAATCTTAACACCGGGCGCTCATCAATGAAAATGTGGATCAGCGCAGTGATACCGGCAATCACGCAGGCACTCCACCAGACTACATCATAAGAACCGGTAGTATCGTACAGATAACCACCCAGCCAGACTCCGCTGAATGAGCCCAGCTGATGGCTTAAAAATACAATGCCGTACAGCAGCCCCATGTGCGGCAGACCGAATAACTGCGCCACCAGCCCGGATGTAGGCGGCACCGTGGCCAGCCACAACAAACCAGTCACAATAGAGAATATGTAGACCGATGTTGATGACATGGGAAAATACATGAAGCCGGCAATGGCAACAGCCCGCAATGCGTAAATGAGGGTGAGCAGATTTTTCTTGGAATATTTACCCGCCCATGAGCCGGACAACAGGCAGCCAATGATGTTAAACAATCCAATGAGCGCCAGGCTCATGACCGCGATGTCAGCGGTAAAGCCCCTGTCAGCAAGAAATGCAGGCATATGCACGGTAATGAATGCCAGCTGGAAACCGCACACATAAAACCCCACCACAATCAGCCAGTAATGGGGGTAGGTACAAGCCTCTTTCAGCGCCTCTTTCACAGTCTGACGCACCTGTGTGTTGCCCTGCGCCGCCTGCTGCCCGCCGCTGCCGGTTAATGAACCGGCCATCAGGCTCATCATCAGCGCACTTCCCGCCATCAGTAACAACGCATTGCTCCAGCCATAAGCGGCAATAAAATGCTGTGCAACGGGTACTACCAGCAACTGTCCGGCGGAGCCGGCTGCACTGCCAAGACCTAAGGCAAATGAGCGTTTTTCCGGAGACACCATTCTTGCCATCGCAGGCAATACCACACCCAGGCCGGAGGCGGCGATGCCCATCCCCATCAGCAAGCCGGCTCCCACGTTCAGGCTGCCGGCGCTGTCACTGAAGGCAGTAACCGCTAAACCACCGGCATACAGGAAGGCGCCAAGAATAACGGTTTTTACGGTACCGAAACGGTCTGCCATTGCCCCGGCAACAGGCTGAAAGAGTCCCCACCATAAGTTTTGCATCGCCAGCGCAAAAGCAAACACCTCACGGCCGTAGCCAAACTCTGAGGAAACAGGCTCCATGAAGAAGCCCATGGAAGAGCGCAATCCAAAGTTGAGCGATAACAATATGCAGGCAAAAGCGATGGAAAAACTGAGGAGTCTGACCGGCTGTGACATGAGGCATCCTTGTGATGCAGCCCTTTACACTCCGGTATCTGTTTGCGGTAAAAGGCTGAAACGTAAAAAGGCATACTACCGCTTTTCGTATGCCTTTAATACTCAGTGGATGTAAGGTTTTTCCCGCCGGCTCAGCCTTGCATATCTTCCAGTTCACGACCGCGGGTTTCATACACGTACTTGCTGACAAAAATTACTGACAGCACCGCACACAATGCATAGAAGCCGTATGCACCTGCCAGACCAATACCGGCCAGCATCATCGGGAAAGTCCATGTGATGGCGAAGTTTGTCAGCCACTGAATCAATCCGCTCACCGCCAGACCGGAGCCACGGATTTGATTGGGGAACATTTCTCCCAGCATCACCCACATGACCGGTCCCCATGAGAAGTTGAAGCAGAACACATACAGATTGGCAGCAATCAGTGCAACAGGTCCCCAGGCACCCATTATCAGTTTTCCGTCCATCCCCTGCTCTGCGTTACCAAACGCGACAACCAGCGCGATAAGCGTTACAGACATACCGGCAGAACCCCACTTCAACAGTGGTTTACGGCCCACTTTATCGATGATTGCCAGGGTAACCAGACAGGCAGCAATACTGATGGCTCCGCTTATCACGTTGATCAGAAGAGCGTCACTTTCTGAGAAGCCGACGGCCTGCCATAACACCGCGCCGTAATAGAATACCACGTTAATACCCACCAGTTGCTGCAAGGTGGCAAGTCCCAGACCAATCCACACGATGGGTCTGACCTTTCCGGTATCCGGTTGTTTCAGGTCGCTCAGGCGCGGCTGATGATCATTTGCCAGTGTGGATTCAATTTCAGTCAGCTTTCCCGCTCCTGCATCACCGTAAAGCTTACCCAGAACCTGCTGCGCTTTGACTTTATCTCCTTTTACTACAAGGAAACGGGGACTTTCAGGTATAAATAACAGCATCAGTAAAAACAACGACGCCGGGATCAGCTCCATCCAGAACATCCAGCGCCAGGCTGCATAATCCATCCACAGAGCCTGCGTAGAACCCGAGGCGAAATCGGCAAGAATATAGTTACTGAGAAAAGCGGCAAATAACCCGCTGATAATAGCGATTTGCTGGATCGACGTGAGCATGCCGCGGTATCTGGCAGGCGAGACTTCGGCAATATAAGCCGGCGCCATGACAGAGGCAGCGCCTACCGCAAGTCCACCCAGGATACGATAAAAAACAAACTCACCACCACTGGTTGAAACGCCGGAGCCCCAGGCACTGATAATAAAAAATACTGCCGCCACCAGCAGCAATGCTCTTCTGCCGTACTTATCTGCCAGCCGCCCGGCAAAAAAAGCACCTACAGCACAACCTAAAAGCATACTGGAAACATTAAATCCCGTACCCACACTTTCTGACTGAAAGGCGGCCTGCAAACCGTCAACAGTGCCGTTAATAACGCCACTGTCGAACCCGAATAAGAAACCACCTATAGTGGCAACAACACTGATGAAGAGTATAAAACTCCTGTTTTCAGAGGGCTTGTCTGCACTTGCTGATAACACGGTGTCCATAGGGTACTGATTCTCCGTTATTAATAATTCTGCGTCATTTAAGTTTCATTGCTCTCTAGATAGCGGCAAACTTTGATAAACCTTCCACGGGCAAGTCATCCAGACTTTGGGGCCGGTGTGCCTGACGGTACTCCACCGGAGTCTGGTTAAAATGCTTGCGGAATATGGCATACATGTATTGAATCGACGGGTAGCCACAAATTTCTGCGATTTCAACTGCGGCTTCATCAGTTTCCTTCAGCATTTTGCAGGCACGGCTGAGTTTTTCGTTATGAATTTCGGTGTGAATACTGTGTCCCCGCTCCTCTTTGAAACGGCCCTCCAGGTTTGAGCGGGATATACCTACGTAGTCCAGCACCTGATCAACTTTAATGCCGCGACATGCGTTATGCCGTATGAAATGCATAGCCTGCATTACCAGCGGGTCTTTAATCGCTTTGTAATCGGTAGACTGCCGTTCAGCTACACGCTCGGGTGGTACGAGTACCGGCGCTTTGCTGACTGGTAAACCCTGCAATTGCCGGTGCAGCATTCTTGCAGCCTGAAACCCCATGTCAAAACAGCCCTGCTTCACTGATGTCAGACTGACACGACTCAGGTACCGGGCCAGCTCGTCATCATCTATACCTATCACTGAATACCTTTCAGGAATGAGTAAGCCAAGATGATCACAGGCTTGCAGCAGGTGACGGGCCCTTGCATCGGTAACTGCCACGATTCCGGTCGGTTCCGGTAAACTATTCAGCCAGTCGGTGAGTCGTTTTAAAGAATACTGCCAGGTTTCAGGACGTACGGCATGACCACGATAAACGAAACACTCATAGCCTTCCCGCCGAGTCAATTCCAGCATGGCTCGCTCACGCTCATGTGCCCACCGGTTCTGAGAGTCAAGAGGCGCACCGTAAAAGGCGAATTGTTCTATGCCTTTTTGTTTTAAATGTTCAAATGCAGCTTCAACCAATGCAAAGTTATCGGTAGCGACGTAGGGCACTTGGGGATAATCAGCCTGATTTTGATAAGAACCGCCCACTGCCACGACCGGCACTCTGGCTTTAGTCAGCGCTTTTTCAATAGCAGGATTGTCAAAATCTGCAATAATCCCGTTTCCGCTCCACTCGTCCAGATGCTCCAGCCGGGTCATAAAGTCCTCTTCAAGATACAAGTCCCAATCGGCTTTCGACGTTTGCAAATATCGGCCTATACCTTCGATAATCTGACGGTCATAAACCTTACTGGCATTAAACAGCAACGTGATACTGTGTGACTTTTCGAACATAGCTGGCCCCGACTAATAAGATTCCGTAAAGCAATTTATGAATATTGTTTTTACGCATCCTAAACCACCGCAAAGCAATTAACAAAAAGATTACAAAATTTCATAATTGCTCTGATCGCTTTTGATAATCAACATAGAGGAATAGCGGATTACCAGAAGTGGAAACAACATGTACATAGGCATTGATTTAGGCACCTCAGGGGTAAAAGTGGTGTTAACAGACGAACAGGGCGCGGTGTTAAGAACCACCCATGCGTCTCTGGATGTGTCGATGCCAAAGGCCTTATGGTCAGAGCAGGATCCGGCAGACTGGTGGGAAGCGACCTGTCAGTGTCTGGATGCGCTGAAAGCATCGCAGGACTTAAGTACCGTGAAGGCTATCGGACTGAGCGGACAAATGCACGGGGCAACCTTGCTGGATGAAAACGGTGACGTGTTGCGCCCTGCCATCCTGTGGAACGACGGCCGCTGCGATGATGAATGTCATGAAATAGAAGCGGCCGTGAGCGACGCACGTCAGCGCAGCGGTAATATCGTGATGGCAGGCTTCACCGCGCCTAAAATCCTGTGGGTTAAGCACCATGAACCTGATGCCTACAGACGCATTCACAAAGTATTGTTGCCCAAAGATTACCTGCGTTACAAACTGACCGGTGAATTTGCCAGCGAAATGTCAGATGCAGCCGGCACTATCTGGCTGAATACGGAATCCCGTAAATGGGACAGCACATTGCTGGCTGCCACAGGGCTGAATGAATCTCATATGCCGGCACTTTTCGAAGGGAATGCGGTCACAGGAGAGCTGACGGCCAGCCTTGCCGAACGCTGGGGCATGAAATCCGTCCCTGTTGCCGGCGGCGGTGGCGATAACGCTGCCGGCGCTATTGGCTGCGGTATTGTTGATGCGGGTCAGGCCATGTTGTCACTGGGCACATCCGGGGTTTACTTTGCCGTCACCGATACCTTTCGCATTAACACAGAGCAGGCTGTACACAGCTTCTGTCATGCCCTGCCTTCCCGCTGGCATATGATGTCGGTAATGCTGAGTGCTGCAAGCTGTTTACAATGGTACGCAGGTCAAAGTGGCTATGAGGATGTAGGGGCGATGCTTGATGATGTTGAGCAGTCAGTCTCTTACTCTGATGACGCAACACCGTTGTTTTTGCCTTACCTGACAGGTGAGCGGACACCACATAATAATCCTTATGCGAAAGCAGCCTTTTTCGGGGTCACAGCCAGCACTACCCGCGCGCACATGGCCAGAGCAGTTATTGAAGGCGTTTCTATGGCACTGGCAGACGGCATGGACGCAGTGCATCAAAGTGGCGTGAGTGTATCGTCAATCAGCTTGATCGGCGGCGGAGCGAAAAGTCCTTTCTGGCGACAATTGCTCAGCGATATCAGCGGTCAGACTCTCACCTACCGCAAAGGCGGCGATGTTGGTCCTGCGCTCGGAGCTGCAAGGCTTGCGCAACTGGCGGTGAATCCTGACAAATCCTTATCTGACATTTGTTTTCAGCCCGAAGCAGAAGCGGAATATCAACCAGACCCCAAAGTTAATGAAGCCTATTTAGCAAAACGTCAGCAGTTCCGTGAGCTTTACTACGCCATAGAACCTTTCTGGTCGTCACCGAAAAAACAGAAAACTTTCACGAATTAACATAATTGTTGAACTGCGCAGGGTCTTTCACACTGTCTTCACCATAACCCTGCCTGAACAGGAAAAAGAATATGAGCAACTATTTCGACGCAATTCCAAAGATCAAATACGAAGGCGCGGACTCGACCAATCCGCTGGCATTTAAACACTACAACCCGGAAGAAGTGATCATGGGTAAAACCATGGAAGCGCACCTGCGCTTTGCTGCCTGCTACTGGCACAACTTCTGCTGGGACGGAGCTGATGTATTCGGTGGCGGCACATTTAATCGTCCCTGGCTGACTCAGGGTGATGCCATGACGCAAGCCAAAGCGAAGGCGGATGCGGCTTTCTCATTTCTGGAAAAGCTCGGCGCGCCTTATTACTGCTTTCACGATGTTGATGTGGCACCGGAAGGTCAGTCTCTGAAGGAATACGTGCACAACTTTTCCACCATGACTGAAGTGCTGGCGCACAAGCAGGAAGAAACCGGCATGAAACTGCTCTGGGGCACGGCGAATGTATTCAGCCACCCACGTTACATGTCAGGCGCAGCAACCAACCCGGATCCGGCCGTGTTTGCCCGCGCAGCCACTCAGGTATTTCATGCGATGAATGCCACCAAACAACTGGGCGGTGAAAACTACGTGTTGTGGGGCGGCCGTGAAGGTTACGAAACCCTGCTGAACACCGATTTAAAGCGTGAACGTCAGCAACTGGGGCGCTTCATGAACATGGTGGTTGAGCACAAACACAAAATCGGCTTTGACGGCCTGCTGCTGATTGAACCTAAGCCACAGGAGCCGACGAAACATCAGTACGACTACGACACAGCAACCGTTCATGGCTTCCTGTCTGAATTTGGTTTAGAGAAAGAGTTTGCCGTAAACATTGAAGCTAACCACGCCACCTTGTCCGGCCACTCTTTCCATCACGAAATAGCCACTGCATTTGCGCTGGGGATCTTCGGTTCTATTGATGCCAACCGCGGCGACCCGCAATTAGGCTGGGATACTGACCAGTTCCCTAATTCAGTAGAAGAAATGACACTGATTTGTTACGAAATTCTGAAAAATGGTGGCTACACCTCAGGTGGCTTTAACTTTGACACCAAATTACGCCGTCAAAGTATCGAGCCGGAGGACTTATTCCTGGGCCACATCGGCGGCATGGATACCTGTGCGCTGGGCCTGAAAAAAGCCGCTGCCCTGCTGGAGTCTGAAGCACTGGGTGACGCCGTTGAGAAACGCTATGCCGGCTGGTCAGAAGATTTCGGCCAACAGGTATTAAACGGTAAAATGTCGCTGGAAGACGTAGCTAAGTTCGCCAGCGATAACGCACTGGATCCCAAGCCGGTATCCGGCAAACAGGAAGGCCTGGAAAACATCGTAAACCAGGTGATCTACAAGTAAGCTGGCTGGCGCTGACCGGTTTGCTGTATCATGGCTCTTCGTTTTTACGGGGAGCCTGTTTTGTTGAAGTTTTCAGATCGTGCCAACGCCATTACACCCTTCTATGCCATGGCTTTTTCAGAGAAAGCCAGTGCCCTTGAAGCAAAAGGGCATCATGTCGTCAGACTCAATATTGGCGAACCGGATTTCGGTGCTCCTGGTCCGGTTGTGCAGGCCATGCAGGATGTCATGGAAAGGGCAGAACTGCCCTACACTTCAGCCTTAGGTTTACCGGCCTTGCGGGAAGCCATTGCCGGTTTCTATCTTCAGCGACATGGTGTTGCTGTCAATCCAGACAATGTTGTAGTTACTGCAGGAGCATCAGCCGCGCTGCTTCTGGTGAGTGCCGCACTGGTTAACCACGGCGATAAAGTGATGCTGGCCGACCCGGCCTACCCGTGCAACCGTCAGTTTATCCGAAGCTTTGGCGGGCAGTTGCAAAGCATTCCCGCCGGCGCTGAACAGCGCTTTCAGCTGACACCACAAAGCGTGCAGGCAAACTGGCAGAGCGATACCAAAGGTGTGATGCTGGCATCACCGTCTAATCCCACGGGCACATCGGTGCCTGAAAGTGATCTGGCGGCAATATGCGATTTTGTAAAATCCCGCGGTGGCTGGCGTATTGTTGACGAAATTTACCTGAATCTCAGCCATGATGGTCACGCTCAGACAGTACTGGCTTTTGACCCCGACGCCATTGTGATCAACAGCTTTTCAAAGTACTTCGGTATGACCGGCTGGCGTTTAGGCTGGTGTGTAGTGCCGGATGACATGGTGCCGGTGATGGAGCGTCTGGCGCAGAACTTATACATTTGTCCGTCGACCCCCGCGCAATATGCGGCGCTGGCCTGTTTCACCCCGGAAACCCTGAACGTTTGCGAAGGACGCAGAGATATTCTGCTGCACCGGCGTCAGCGGGTTCTTGATGGCTTAAAGCAGGCTGGATTATCCGTGGATGTGGAGCCGGACGGCGCGTTTTATGTATATATCAACGTCACCTCTACCGGTCTGAATGCCATGACTTTCTGTGAGCGGTTACTGGAAGAACAGCACGTTGCCCTGACACCGGGTAATGATTTTGGCGAGGCTACCGGTGATGATTATGTGCGTTTGTCCTTCGCGGCTTCAGAAACTGCATTGGATGAAGGTATAAAGCGCATCGGTAATTTCCTGGCGTCACTGTGATTTATCAGGACTGGTAGCGGCTTAAATATAGAAAAACCGGTCAGCGGCCCCTGAAGGCAGCGGAACCGGCTTTGTGAGTATATTTATTTAAAACTGATATTTCACACTGGCAGTGTAATTCACCGGCGAGCCCGGCATTACCCAAAGCTTATGGTATGAGTTTTCAAAGTAGACTTCATCAAACAGGTTGTTGACGTCGAACTTCACACTCAGCTTCTCATTTAATGCCAGCGAAGCCGACAGGTTCACCAGCGTATAGGAAGGCAGTATAAATCCGGCGTCAGTGGTTTCCCCCAGGCGGTCGCCCACATAACGCACCGTGGCGCCGAAGAAGGCTTCTTTTTCCATCAGTTGCGTATAGTGATTCAACGAGATAAAGCCTGCGTGTTTCGCCACATTGATCAGACGGGAGCCTTTCGGAATGGTCACGCCCCAATCGAGGTTATTCACTTCATTCGCGGTTTGCGCATCCGTGTAAGCATACGAGAAATCCAGACGGGTATTGGCAGTTAAGTCTGTGGTCAGCTGAAACTCAACGCCCTGGCTCTCCACTGTACCTAATGTCGCCGACAACCCGGTGTTGGGCTCTGCTGTCAGCATGTTGGTTTTTTCAGCGTCAAAGATAGCAATGCTACCGGAGAACCGCTCAGCCAGATTTTCCCACTTAGCACCCACCTCAAACGAGGTAGTTTCTTCCGGGTCAAACGCATTGCGGTCGGAATCAAGCCCGGGGTTGGGTCTGAACCCTTCAGCATAGCTGGTATACAGGCTCACCTTTTCGTTTACAGCGTAAGTCAGACCGAGACGGGGCGTGACCACTGTTTGATCCTGGCTCTGACCGGCACCTGCAAGATGGTCATAAATTTCCTGCTCAAATTTGTCTACACGGAAACCCAGCAGCAGTTTAGTGGCTTCATTTAACTCGATGAGATCCTGCGCATAAAAACCCAGACCCTGTTGCTTTTCTGCAGTAAGGGTAACAGGCGATACATCAGGACGGGCTATGGTGTAATCAGGATTGGCCGGATCAATACTGTAAGTGGTGTCACCGGCGCCCCAGGCTGTTCGCCAGCGACGATAGTCAGTATCGATATGATAATTGTAGTAATCCAGACCAATCAGCAGGTTATTGGTTAAACCGGCAACCTCTGCTTCGCCACTCAATTCTGCACGTAAGGATAAATCCTGCGCTTCATAATCACGGGTTCTCCGCTGGCGCGACAGAATATCCGGATCAGTCAGTAATAACTGACGGCCAGCCGACAGCTCAGTATCTGAAGATTGTCCTTTCATGGACGAATCGCGGTACGCCATGCCTGTAAGCAGGTGCCAGCTGTGAGTCAGTTCGTGGTTCAGCACCAGTTGATGACCGAAGGTTTTCACCTCATGTGCACCGTCCCGGATATCACCGTAAAAGTCTTCCGGGTTCACCGCATCAAAATCGTTGTCCAGTACATAAACACCACGGTCCAGCGGCTTTTCCTGATCAAGGATTTCCATCTGATAACTCACACTGGTGACATCAGACAGGTTCCAGATGAACGAAGGATTGATATTGAGGTTTTTAAAGAAAACGAGATCTCTGTACGTGTCAGAGTCTTCATATGAACCATTGAGCCGGTAAGCCATGTCATCATTCAGACCATTCGTGTAATCGAATTCAACCTGTTTCTTACTGTAATTACCCAGTGTGCCCTGAACGTAGCCCTGTTCTTCAAATTGCGGCTTTTTAGTAATGATATTGATGGTACCGCCGGGTTCTCCCTGTCCGTACAAGGCAGAACCGGGGCCTTTCATTACTTCAACTGACTGAATATTTACTGTGCCGCGGTTCCCGCTGTAACCGCGAACATTAAAGCCGTTAATGAGATAGCCAGTGGCGTTGTTTTCATCGCCTGAGAAACCACGAATGGCAAAACTGTCGAACATGCCTCCGGAGTTATTCTGTCTGACGACAGCAGGAGAAAAATCCAGCGCATCAATGAAACGGGTAATGCCTTCACTGGCTAACTGATCTGCACTGATACGATCAACTGCCTGAGGCGTTTGAATTAACGGAACATTGCCACGGTAAGGCTGGAAGTGTCGCTTCACTTCAATGTGTTCCACGTCATCCTTCTTTTCCTGCGCGGCAATAACACTCTCTTGTGCTGCTGCGCTGGTGGATAGTGCGAGTAATGAATATAAAAACTGCTTTTTCATAAAATCTTCTGTAAGGGGGGAACCAAATGGCGCAGGATGTTATATCATATCAACTCAGTGAGCAAACCGGTTTTGTTGAAGCTTTTATGAAGATTAAAGGCCCCGGACTATATAAGGGCGCTGGCAGAACGCTTAATTCCCAAACATATCAATGGAACCGGTCGCTTTCGTTTCCTCGTTAACACGCATGGCGAGTTCCGCTTCACGGTCATGAATGGTGTTGTTGTTCATGTCGTAAATGCGCTTCATCAGCACCGAACCGGTAGATGGGGTGAAATAAATCTTGCGGGCGTAATTAGCCATCAGATCGCTGGCCAGGATGGGAATATTTTCGGTTCTTAAGAAGTCGATGGCAAATTCAGAATTGGTTGCGCCGATATCATTTTGCACATATCCGGGCAACACTCTGGCACCGCCGAATACCTTAGCAACCAAACGTTTCTTTTCTCCGCCCAGATGAAGGCAATCATTTAACAGCACTTCCATGGCATGCACACCGTAGCGGTTTGCTTCAAAAGACATTTTGTCGATTTGCTTATTATTTGGCAGCATGAAATGGTTCATGCCGCCAACTTCAGTGATGGGATCATACAGGCATACTGCCACGCAGGAGCCGAGTACCGTCACAATGAGTTTGTCTGCCGCAGTGACATAGTATTGACCAGGTAAAATTTTTACCGCATCACGGCCAAAACGACTGTCGTAGTAGGAAGGAGGCTGACTAAAATCATGGGCGGACACGTTATGTGTAACTACCTGACTGGCGCATAAATTGTTTTACCAACCGGTCTGAGAATATCCGATGCATCAGCGAAATGCTCAGAGTGCCCGGCGATATACAGGCTGTCATGCTTGAGATGACCGACCAGCCTGTTCAGAATCTGATATTGAGTCGGTTTATCAAAGTAAATCATTACGTTACGGCAAAAAATGACATCCATTTTCTCTTTGAAGCTATAATCTTTATGTAACAGATTGATTTGCCTGAATTCCACCATCTCCCGCACTTCATCGACCACCCGCACCATGCCGGATTTCGAGCCTTTGCCCCGGTAGAAAAACTGCTTTTGTCTTTCCGGCGACATTTTCTCGATAGACGACGCTTTGTATACACCATTTTTTGCGGTTGCCAGCACCTTGCTGTCAATGTCCGATGCGTAGATTTTGATACCCGGCCGGAATGAGCCAAAGGTTTCAGCTACTGTCATAGCAATAGAGTAAGGCTCTTCTCCTGTACTGCTCGCCGCGCACCAAATCGCGGTCACATTGGAATGATTACGAAGGTATTTTTCCAGCGCGGAAAAGTGATGAGGCTCACGGAAGAATGACGTTAAGTTAGTAGTCAGCGCATTAACAAATTCCTGTTGTTCAATGTCACTGCGCTCTACCACTTTTAAATAGTCACTAAAGGTTTTCAGCCCCAGCGCCCTGAGGCGCCGGGATAACCGGCTGTACACCATGGTAACTTTAGAGTCTGCCAGACGAATGCCTGCAATCTTAAACACGGTGGCGCGCACCCGTTCGAAGTCGTCCTGACTATAAGCATATTCTCTGTCGACTTGCTCAGCGGTTGCGGCGGTCATTTAGAATGTCTCCCACTCACTTTCGCTTGGCGAGCCTGGCTTCAGAGCTTTAGGCGTACTCACGGCTGTCATACGTGCGGCCGGCTTTGCAGAGCCGTTCATTCTCTTAGCTGGCGGTGGTGCAAGCAGACTACCACCATCCAGTTTGAACATCGCAACCCGTTCTGTCAGGCCAATGGCTTGTTGTTGCAAGCTGTCAGCCGCAGCCGCAGCCTCTTCAACCAGTGCCGCGTTTTGTTGCGTCATTTCGTCCATGCTGTTCACGGCTTTGCCCACTTCTTCGATGCTGGTAGCCTGCTCAGAAGACGCTGCAGAGATTTCAGACATGATGTCGTTCACGCGCTGAATCGCATTAACCACTTCAGCCATGGTATCGCCGGATTTGTTAACCAGCTGGTTACCACCGTTGATTTTGCCCACTGAGTCAGAAATTAACTCTTTGATTTCCTTCGCGGCTTCCGCTGAACGTTGTGCCAGCGTACGCACTTCCGATGCTACCACGGCAAAGCCCCGGCCCTGCTCACCGGCTCTGGCTGCCTCTACAGCCGCATTCAGTGCAAGGATGTTAGTCTGGAAGGCAATACCGTCAATGACGCCGATGATGTCTGAGATTTCCTGAGCTGACGCATTAATATCGCCCATGGTATCGACCACCTGACGAATAAGGTCCCCGCCTTCATTGGCAACTTTTGAAGCCTGTGAAGCCAGCATGTTTGCCTGCTCTGCGTTCTCTGCATTCAGACGCACGGTGCCGGTCAGTTCTTCCATAGCGGAAGCCGTTTCTTCCAGACTGGACGCCTGCTGCTCAGTACGGCTGGATAAGTCGGCGTTACCTGTGGCAATTTCCGACGAAGCTGTATTAATGGTGTCTACCGCTTCGTTAATCGAACGGATAGTCCCTGAAATTTCTTCGGCAAATGAGTTGATGGCGTTGGCCAGCACCTGGAATTCACCCTGGAAGTCATCATCTACCCGCTGTGTTAAGTCACCGGCTGACATTGAAGACATAACATCGCTGATAGTACCGATGATACGTTTATTGTCCTGAACAAACTGGTTAATTGAATTACCCAGTTCAGCAAAATCACCATCCAGTCGCAGCGGGTCGGTATCCAGATCACCCACCACCAGGCGCTGCATGGTGGCGCGGATAGCCTGAACTGCCTTAACCCGCGCGGTAATATCTACAGCATATTTAACCACACGGTAGGGTTTACCATTCTGGTCGAAAATCGGGTTGTAGGAAGCCTGGATCCACACATCGTCACCGGCTTTATTGATGCGTCTAAATTCATCGGCGAAGTAAATACCTTTGCTCAGTTGCTCCCAGAATGAACGGTATTCCGGACTTTTCTTATATTCCGCATCAACAAACATGCTGTGATGTTTGCCCTGAATTTCTTCCAGTGAATAACCCATAGCGCCAAGGAAATTCTCATTGGCGTTGATAATTGTACCGTCCAGGTTAAATTCGATAACCGCCTGAGCACGGTTCAATGCTTCAATCTGACCACCGTAATAAGCATTTTTGATTTTCTCGTCAGTGATGTCTGTGGCAAATTTAACAACCCGGATCACTTTACCGTTTTCATCGTATACCGGGTTGTAAGATGCATTGATCCAAATTTCACTGCCGTCTTTGCGAATCCGGCAGAACTCGCCCGAGGACACCTGACCGCGGGCCAGGTTGCGCCAGAAATCTTTATATTCCTGACTGGAAGCATAGTCACCTCTGCAGAACATACGGTGGTGTTGACCCTGAATTTCCTCCAGGTCATAACCCACTGCGCCACAAAAGTTTTCATTAGCCGTAATGATAGTACCGTCCGGATAGAACTGAATAACTGCCTGAACGCGATTCAGTGCGTCAGTAATAGCATTGGTTAAAATGGCGTCCTGATTATCAATCAGTTCAACGCTGTAGGCGGTTGTCTCGCCACGCACGTTTTTCAGCCCGGCCACCGTAACCTTAATATTCCGGTCCTTCAGTTCCAGTAACACCTCGCCACCGCCCGGCGAGTGCGCCGCGGCCTGCTGAAGACTGCTGGCCTGTAAGCCAAGGGCACTGATGTTACTGCCAATAAGGGTCATGACCGAAAAACCGCTATTGCGGGCTTTAATACTACTTTCCAGTTGCCCCAGCAGCGCCTTTGCCGCTTTGTTTGCGACCACTATGTTGCACTGACCATCCAGAATCAGCAGACATGCAGACGATGCTTCAAGGGCCTGGATGCTTTCCAGCGATCCTACTACGGCATTGTCCTCACCACTTAACCATTTAAAAACACCCATCGATTACTCTCCTACACTCGCCTGACCGACTTCCACCAGCCCAAGTTCATTGCTGTTAATTAAACTTTCAATATTGACAAGAATGACCATGGTTTCGTCCACATCCGCCAAGCCATGTAAATACCGACTATCAAACGCCACGCCAAACTCCGGAGGTGGCAACATTTCTTCTTCAGTTAGACGGATAACATCGGATACACCGTCAACCACAATACCCACAATGCGCTCATCCACATTCAACATAATGACAATGGTGAATTCGTTATAAGTGGCTTCGCCCACATTGAACTTAATGCGCAGGTCAACCACAGGCACAATATCGCCCCGCAGGTTCATGACCCCTTTTATAAAGTCAGGAGCATTGGCGATTTTTGTTACCTGCTCGTAACCTCTGATTTCCTTCACAGTGGTGATGTCCAGCGCGTAGTGCTCCTCACCTAAAACAAAACTGAGAAATTCACGATCATCTCCGGCCATCACCGACTGTTGTACGGCGGCTTCGCTCATACACATAACTCCTCTTCTGCGGGCAGTTGACAATGTTCTGCCACGGCGTCTGCATCCAGTATCATGGCCACGGTGCCATCACCCATAATTGTTGCTCCTGCCAGACCGGGGATTTTCCGGTAATGGCGCTCCAGACTCTTAATCACCACCTGCTGCTGACCTAAAATGGAGTCAACCTGAATGCCGTAGCGTTTTTTGCTACTTTCCACCAGTACAACAATGCCTTGAGTAGCCGACGTGACGGCATCATCGATATCCATCATTTGGTGCAGTGCCACCATTGGCCAGTACTGTTCTCTGATCCACAGCAGTTTTTCATTCCGGATATTTTTCAGTTCGTTAGGTTTTGGTTGGAATGACTCAATTATATTTAGTAGAGGAATCACAAAAATGCGACTTCCAACTTTCACACACATGCCATCAAGAATGGCTAAAGTGAGGGGTAACTGAATGTAAAACCCTGATCCTTCACCAGTTTTTGAAACTATCTCAATTCTTCCGCCAATCGACTCAATATTTCGTCTGACCACGTCCATGCCAACTCCCCGGCCACTGACGTCAGTCACTTCCGCAGCAGTGGAAAAGCCGGGTTCGAAAATCAGATTCCACACATCACTGTCTGGCATATCGTCACTGAATGGCAGACCATTTTGACGTGCTTTGTCCAGAATGCGCTCACGGTTAAGACCGGCACCGTCGTCTGTAATACCGATGACGATATTGCCGCCTTTTTGCTCCGCACTCAGAGTCACCGTACCCGCCTCTGGTTTACCGGCTGCCTTACGGACCTCCGGGGATTCCACACCGTGATCAATACTATTGCGCACCAGGTGGGTGAGCGGATCCACCAGCTTTTCAATCAAACTTTTGTCAATTTCGGTATGCTCACCTTCCATCACCAGATTGACCTGCTTACCTAACTTTCTAGACAAGTCACGGACAACCCGGGGGAAACGGCTGAAGGTCATATTTACAGGCAACATCCGCATGGACATCACCGATTCCTGAATTTCCCGTGTATTGCGTTGCAACTCGGTGATTGCATGTTGCAACCGGTCGCTTGCCTGTCCGTCTACTTCACTGCCCACCATCGAGAGCATTGACTGGGTGATCACAAGCTCTCCCACCAGATTCACCAACCCGTCGATCTTGGTAGTATCTACGCGGATAGAGGCGTTCTCTTTGGCCGGTGAGGCTTTCGCCGGTACTTTCGGTTTCACTGCGACGGCCGCCGGAGCAGGTTCAGATTGCCCGGCCGCTTTGGCATCCGCCGTAACATCTGTCGTATTCGCGGCAGGGGTTTCACCTGCGCTTTCTGCAACAACAGGGAATTCTTCTTCATCATCAAAAAAGCCGAAATCAAACCCTTCACCGTCATCACCGGATTCAGAGGAAGCCGCCGGCTGGCTGTCCTGACCGCTATTCTCTCCCTGACTCCCGCTCCCAAGGACGGTTTCCAGTTCAGCAATACGGGCAGAAATATTGTCGTCGGGAGTATCAGTTCCCGCTTTATAAGCTTCGAGGGTTTCCTTCAGCACATCTGTGGAGGAAAGCAGTAAGTCCACGGATTCCGTGGTGAGTGGCATAAGGTGTTTGCGGGCCTGGTCGAGCAGGTTTTCCATGACATGGGTCAGACGGGTAAGTGCGTCGAAACCAAAAATACCGCTGCCGCCTTTAATGGAGTGGGCGGCGCGAAATATGCTGTTCAGTTCCTCATCATCAGGGGCAGACACATCAATTTCCAATAAGATGCGTTCCATTTCCTGCAAATGTTCGTCGCTTTCGTCGAAAAAGACAGTATGAAACTGCCCAACATCAATGGACATTTTACGCTCCCGTGAAGCATAGAATCAGCTGGCCAACTTATTGATAACTGTCACAAGTTTATTGGGGTCAAAGGGCTTAACCATCCAGCCGGTGGCACCGGCCGCGCGCCCTTTTGCTTTCATGTCATCACCGGCTTCGGTGGTTAACATGACGATAGGAACGCGTTGGAATGCCGGTTTGCCTCTGAGCGCTTTAATCAGTGTCAGTCCGTCCATGCGTGGCATGTTCTGGTCTGTAAGCACAACATCAAATGCGGAACCGGAACACATATCCAGTGCATGCTGACCGTCTTCGGCTAATGTCACTTCGAAGTTAGCCGCACGCAATGTCATTTCCACCATTTGTCTGATCGAAACGGAATCATCTACAACTAAAACCCGTGTACTCACCTGATTACTCCTCACTATTCGGTGTTGGCATTAAACCGGACAGAAAGTGATCGGTGATGCCAATAAACGTAGTACACAGTATGAACAAGATCCAAATTCGCGAAATTATACTTTTGGTTATTTGGCGACAATAGTGAATTTTAACGACATTTGCGACAAAGATAGTGTAAGCATTAAATTTTGACTATAAATTAATCGCTTAACATTGAAATAAGAATGAGTCGCATGAAAGAAGATACTGAAATTATCAGTGAAATCAGTGACAAACATACATAGTTATACATTTATATAACTGAAATTAGAGCCATCACACGTTACTCCGGACCCACTTATGTCATTTCTCACCAGATATATTCTCATAACCATTTGCATAATCTCTCCGGCATCAGCGCAGGAATATCGCCTCGAAGATACCGGAAATGATGTTTACCGGTATGTGGCCGGAAACTACCGCTCCGTGGTGATCAATACCAGCGACGGTATAGTGGTCGTCGACCCGCTAAACACGGATGCTGCAAACTGGCTGAAAAAAGAAGTAAAAGAGCGCTTTAATAAACCAGTACGTTACGTGATCTACAGTCACAGCCATCCTGACCATAGTTACGGTGGCAACGTGTTCGATGACGGTAATACAGTTTTTATCAGTCACGAAGATGCGAGAGCTAACTTAGTACGAACAAAAGCGCAGACGACTATCCCGAAGCTGGTTTTCAGTGACACCTTCATCCTGCACGCCGGCGAAAGTTCGATTGAAATGCGTTACCTGGGGCCAAATAACGGTTATGGCAACGTGGCTATCAGGATTCAGCCCGGCAACATTTTGATGGTGACCGACTGGATAACACTGGGACGTTTACCCTATAAAGATTTAATGGGATACGACATTGAAGGAATGATAGTTTCGGTAGAAGAGGTGCTGAAGCAGCCCTTCAATTTGTTTATCGGCGGGCACGCAGACACAGGTAGCTACAGGGATGTGGAAAACTACAGAAATTATCTGGTGACCCTGCATGACACCGTGCTGGAAGGTATTCTGGCTGGCAAATCGTTAGAGGAAATACAGACCACTAAAGCGCTCAGCCCGTGGTCAGAATTGAAAATGTTTGAGGAATGGATGCCACTGAATATTGAAGGCGTATACAACCAGCTGATGTCACGCTCGTATATTCAACTGCGTCCTGAGTAGAGGACGCAGCGCACTTTACAGGCGTTCGATAGCAGGGATGTCGTAGTAAATATCCGGAGACTGCTCTTTCAGCTCAGTGAGGGATTTTTTTCGGGCGGTCCGCTCGCTGACTGTTTCACCAAATACAGCCAGATGCTCTTCTTCGATGAGTTGCGAGATATCAGAATGGCTGGCAATACCAAGCAGTTTTGCTGCCTGAATAAGGCCTTCGGTCCGGTGCTTTTGCACATCGTCCGGCTTGCCTGATAAGGTATTGCGGAAACTCAGAATAAGTTGCTCCCGGCAATAACCTATAAATTCATTCTGTGTCATCAGCGTACCTTTTTCATCGTTTGCGATTGAGCACGATAATGGATCTGCAAAAAGAACTCAAAAACCACTACACCAGTCAAGCAGGGCATACGTTAAAAAATACGCATTTCCATGCTGTACACCTGCTCTTTGCCGTTTATTTCTGACATATAGACTTTATACAGATAATTAGGCGCTTCCACTTCGATAACATCATTCATCACGAAACTGTCCTCGCCCACCGCAGATAAGGCATCGTTTTTAGATTGCCCTTTAAAGAACTGCGCAAAGCGCCAGTGATGATTTTGGGTGTATTCATTTTGAATAAAGTCAGGGCTGACATTGACCTTACTGACATTCCGGCCGATGACTTCTACCAGCGTCCAGGGGTTTATTAACACATACCCTTTGCCAAATCGCCGGTTCGTCCAGCCAATCTTTTCACCGGGCAGTGCGGAGATATCCAGACTTTCCCCGTTGTCGTCCCGATTTGTAAAGTCATCCAGAAATGCCACAGCCTCATTGTTTTCCTGCCATGTAAATTCAGGTAACGACGCCATCACTTTTTCATTGCGCAATACAAAACCGGTAGCTTCCCGCTCTACGTCTTTCTGATCGTTCACCAGATAGGTTTCGCCGGTGAGCGTAAGGGTAATATCTCCCTGTCTGAAAGACATTTGCTGTTTGCCTGAATAACTCTCTCCCTTCCCGATGCCATTAATTGACCACTTACGGTAGTCGAAGCGATCATCAAAAAAGAAAAAGTTGGTCAGTTCATTACCAAAAAATGCTGAGCCGTACCGGGCCTCTGCCACGATGCCGTCTTTCAGGGTAATCCAGTGGGAGCGGCCATAGGCAAGCATTGTCCAGTGCTCATCCTGCCTGAACGTAAAAGAGGGCGTTCCGAAAAGTTTTTCTACTTTTTCCTGCTTATCACCGGGTTTGATGCCATACATGCCCTGCCCGATACTGACTTCAGTACTTTGAGGCAGTGGCGGGGTTTTATCATCGGAAGCGTCAAACGCCGGCACTGAGACCGTTTGTCTGGCGCGGATGACATTCATGCCGAATTGTTTGAATCCGTCCGGAGTAAACGGGGTCAGATCGCCATCAACATATTCACTGCCATCTTTGCATTCAGATAACAACTGGGCCGTTACCCTTAACATGCCACGGTCATTGCTGGTTTGCTGAAATTTTGTCCGTAATACCGCAACACCCTGTGCATCGACATCAAGGGCTTCGTAAAACAGATCGTCCCTGGCCTCAGCCATCATTTCTTTGTGCGCAGCGTCGCTGATTCTGTCACCGCGTACATAAGACATCACACTCACTACAGTGGTATCGAGTACGTCGTAATCACACGTCGGGTAATACTTGAGGAATTCCGGCTCCTTGCCGGTAGCATTGGCAGACAAACTCCCTGTCAGTAAGGCCAGAAATGTTGCTACGAAAGTATTTGTTTTCATGACACACTCCATGTTTTTTAGACAATCATAACAACACTAACTGGCCAAAAAGTAAACTAAAGTATAGACCTGCTGCTCTGTCCTACGGCCGGATATCATGCGCCGGTGTGCGGACATCCGGCAGTGTCTCCCCTTCCAGCGGGTTTACCGGATTCAGTTTTATCTGCTCTTTTAAATAGCGGATTGCAGCGTCCAGCTGAGCGTCTTTTCCGTTAAATGTTGCATACGGAAGATTATCGACTTCCCTGTCCGGACTGATCCCCCGCCCTTCAGTTATCCAGCGTCCGTCTGCAGCAAATACAGGAAACTCAGCCACCCGCGCCATACCATTATCGGCAACGCGGTTGCGTCCGGTAAGCCACACACCGGCACCTGCGGTCTGCTTGCCGATAACCGGAGCCAGGCGCATTGCTTTTACTCCGGCAGTGAAAGTTTCGCCATCTGAATAGGTAAACTGATCGGCCAGTACCACAAGGTGACCACGGAATGTTTGCTGCATGTTTGTGCCCACGCTACCGGTAGGATACTGCCAGAACATCCATACCCGCCGGAGCAGCTTCTCCAGGATCATGCTGTCCACGTTACCACCACGATTACGCCTGACATCAATGATTAAGCCATCCTTTTTATATTGGGCATAGAACTCCCGCGCAAACGACGCGACATCATTACCCCCCATTGCATAGAGGTGCAGATAGCCAATATCAGCATCTTCCTGATTCACTTTTTCGCTGTTCGCCAGTACCCAGTCACGGTAGCGCTGTGCAAAATCTGTATTCACATCTGTCGGGGTAACAACGGTTTTCACTACTTCCTCATCCCGTTTCAGTGTCAGCAACACCTGCTTGCCGGCGGTGTTCATGAGCGCCCGTACTACGTCTGCACGGGTTTGTGTTTCATGGCCATTCACCGCAAGGACAATGTCGCCTTCTTTCGCATCGGTACCAGGCTTTGCCAGAGGTGGTGCCTCTGCCGGAATTTCACTGTCGTAACGGTAAATGTGGGAAAGAAGTACACCATCAGCGGTGTCGTCAAGGATGCCGCCCAACATGGCCGCTTTGGCTGCATTTTTATCTTCCGGCATTTCACCGCCCCGCACCTGACTGTGTAACGCATTGAGCTCTCCCATCATCTGGGCAAAAACGTCATTCAGTTCACTCCGGTGTGTTACACGTGCAAGCAGCGGAGCGTATTTTTTTTCTACCTGTTTCCAGTCGAGCCCCCGCATCGCCGGATCGAACAGTGACTCCCTGTGCATCAGCCAGGCATCATGGAACATCTGCGCCCATTCCTGCTGCGGCGTAATGCGCATTTGCCAGCCTGCTGTATCGAGTTGCTTACCTGACAAGTCTTTCGGAAAACTGGTACTGGCAGGCACGATATACATGTGCTTATTGCCCTTACCCTGTTTGTGTACAAACAGGGACTTTCCGTCTGCGGATAAGGCATAACCGGCCACACCGGAGGTCACCGCCTTCAGCTTACCGTCGTGCTTAATTGCCATCCCTTTCAGCACGGCTGCGCTGCCACTTTGTTCCGTTACAAATAAGGTTGAGTCAGTCATAGTCAGATGACCGTAGTTAGCCGGACTGACTGGCACCTGCCAGAGTCTCGAAGTCAGGCCATCCCATTTTACAACGGAGCCGGACTGCTCACCTTCCTGCTCTGACCCCGTTTCATCTTTTTCTGAGCCTTTAATTTTACGGTTCAGCTCGGTTGGCGCGGCAAAACTGAAATCACCGTTACCGGTAAGATCAAGAGCAAAAATTTGTGTCGGTTTGTCAAAGGCAGTCCCCATGGCACGGTCGCCCCAGGGATTCGACGGTGAAGCAACAAAATGCCGGTCAGACAGAAAATAAAGCCACTGACTGTCTGCACTGAACGCCGGAGAGTAAGACTGGTATTTATCCGATGTTACTTCCATCCCCCGCTGTTCAGCCATGGCATACAGATAAATACTGTTGCGCTCGTTACCTAAAATATTACGGCTGACAGCCAGCAGTTTGCTGTCCGCAGACCACACCAGGTCCGGGGTGGCAAACAATCCGTCACTGTCGTCCAGTACCGTGGACACCGTGCTATCAGAAGTATTGAGAACCTGAACCTTTCCCTCATTGTCGTCGAAGGCAAGCCACTTACCGTCAGGTGAAAGGGATAACTGCCAGCGAAACGCATCACCATTTTTTGTGAGTTGCTCAGCCTGGTCAGAACCATCTGCTGCAAAACGCCAGATCTCCGTTTCACCGCTGGCGTCGTTTAATGCATAAACCCACTTCCCGTCATGACTGAGCAGGGCTTTCCGGCTGCGTGAATCTTCCGGCGTATCCACTTCAACCAATCTTGAACCATCTGTTCTGGCAATAGCAATGCGGCCTCTGGCCGTCAGCACAACAGCATCACCAGATTGCGCGAAGGCCGTATTGGTAAGGAACTCAAGAGGCGCATTGTCCCAGTGTTCCCGCAGGTAGGGAAAATCTGAAATCAGCTGAACCGGTACAATTTCGCTGCTGCCTGATGACAAGTCTTTCAACACTAAATCCGCACCCTGCTGGTACACAATCCGGTTGCTGTCGGCACTGGCACCGCGTACCGTCCAGTCTGCTGTTCCGGATTCTTTTCGCAAAGATTTACCGTCGGGAGTCATCGACCAGAGGCTGTCCGGGCCATCCTGGTTACTGATAAAATAAATGCGGTTGTCTGCCAGCATTGGGGTGCGTACAGAACCGTTATGGTCTGCTGTTAACCGCTCAGCCTCCAGCCCGGAATGCAGTTTCCATCGCCAGAGTTCACCTTTTGCTCCACCCTGATAATAGTTTGCATTGTCGCCAGAAACCTGTAAGCCAAAACGAACAAAGTAGAGCCACTCACCTTTGTCATCAATGACCCCCTCTACTGCATCAGCGAGAGGTAAAGTAGAGACCTTGCCAGAGTCCGGCTCCAGCAGTTTAAGAACATAACTATTGGCTGGCCCTGTATGGCTGTTCGTGCTGTAAAGGAGCACACCGGATGTCGTCCACTGGTGCAGTTTAACTGCCGCATTTTCGAAGGTGGCACGCTTTGCCACACCGCCTCTCACTGGTTTTATGTAAACTTCTGTCGTGCCTTCATAGTTAGCAACAAACGCCAGTTGTGTGCCATCAGGAGAAATAACCGGCTGCGTTTCTTCTGCCCGTTGGGTAGTTAACCGTGTCGCTCCAAACTGACCGCCATTCTTGGTGTTCAAATCTACAGACCAGAGATCGCCTTCAGCGTTGAATATCAGCTGGTCATTATGCAAAACCGGTTCACGGTAATACCCCGGAGCCGCCATGGCCTGCGATACAGAGAGGGCAAGCAGCACTGCTATGCCGCACGCGAGTCGTTTGCTCTTCATTCGTTTCATTGTTTGTTCCCTGTTGTAAGTGCTTTATAATTTATTTTTTCATCCCCGCCTCAACGCTGACGCTTTTTTATTCTTCGTCAGAGAAGTCAATCTGAGGAGCTTCTTTTTGTTTATCGAACAACTTTCGTTTGCAGACATCAGTATCGTGCTGGCAATTGGTTTTATGGTCGGTCTGGCCAAGGCCGGCATCCATGGTACATCTCTGCTGTCAGTTCCCTTACTTGCCATACTGTTCGGCGGAAAAGGTTCCTCAGGCATCATGCTGCCAATGCTGATTGCCGCTGATGTTTTTGCAGTCTATCACTATCACAGACACGCAAACTGGCAGTTTCTGATGAAACTGTTTCCTCCTGCGATTGCCGGAGTATTGCTTGGCACGTGGCTGGGCGACCACATCGACGACGGTATGTTCATGCGGGTCATGGCAGTGATTATTTTCGCCAGTGTGGCGTTAATGCTTTGGTTGGAAAAGCGAAAAGCCGACGTGCCTGATAATACAACGTTTGCTGTGCTGACCGGTGTCATGGGGGGATTCACCACTATGGTGGGCAATCTGGCCGGCTCTGTGATGGCTGTTTACCTGCTGAGTATGCGGTTACCCAAAAATGTATTTATTGGTACTGCTGCCTGGTTTTTCCTTGTCATCAACCTGTTTAAAGTCCCTTTTCATGTTTTTGTGTGGGAGACCATCAGCTGGGAAAGCCTGAAATTGAATTTGCTCGCTCTGCCACTCATCATTGCAGGGGTATATTGCGGGATCTGGCTGGTAAAACGTATCAGTGAAGCTCACTACCGCTGGCTGGTTATCATCATGACCTTACTCGCGGCACTGGCGTTACTGCCGGGTTGACCCTTCACCTCTGCGCGGTCGCCTCTGTTGCCACAAGGCGCATAACAATGCGCTTTACCACCGGCGACACCACCATAATCACCGGAAAAGCGATGGCAAACGTCAGCGGCCAGGAATTCAGCCAGCTAATAATCACCCCATCTGTAAAGCCGATATTAATTGTGGTTACTACCAGCGACATAATGCCGGACATAAAGAAAGCCATGAATAATGCAAAAACCACCGGTGCATAACGGGGATGAATCATAGAAGAACCTTTGAAATAAAAAATGAAGAGATACGTGTTGCAGTTCATTCAAGTATATCACAGACTCTGGTGTAAATTTGAGCCGTTACTCTCTTAAGGTAAAACAGGCTGTATTTATCAGTGCTTCATCTGTTCAGGGTAGCGGCCCAGTGTAATGATTAATCCGGCTCCTGTTGCAGAGAGTATGGCCACAGCATGCAACGTGAAATCATAGCTGCCAGAGGCATCAAAAGAACGGCCAAAGACGAATGGCGCCAGCCCGGCTCCCACCGAAAAGAAAATATAGAGAAAGCCATACAGCGAACCGTAATGCGCCAGCCCGAAGTAGCGGCTGATGAGATACGCCATAATATCCAGTTCAGCACCTGCCGCGAGGCCCACAATCAGAGCAGCAATCATAATTTCCATCTCATTAAGAAGCGGTTGCTGCAAAATGATTGCAGACACCAGAGGCATACCTAAAAAGAGCGCTGCAACCGCAGGTGCCCAAACCTTGTCCATAAGAAAACCTGCCAGCAGCCGGCCGGCGATAACACTGATACCGATATATCCGGCAAAATGCGCGGCATCACTTACTGACAAGCCCCGGTCAGTCAGGATAGGAACCAGATTGGTAATAACCCCGGAAATACCCACTGCCACACATAATAAAGCTATGCAAAGGGCCCAAAGTTTATAACCTTTCAGTGCCTGTTTAAGACTGAGTCCGGATGGGACTAAATTTGTGTCTTCCGCTTCAGAGGAAGAAGCCCCGACGACATTAGCCCTGCCCGCTTCACGAAAGAAAAGCAGCAGCGGAACATATGCGATGACGATGACAGTGATACCCAAAAGCGCGTAGGCATTACGCCAGCCAAACTCTGTAATCAGCCAGGCTGTATAGCCGGGCGCGACAGCCGCTGCGATGCCGGTTCCCATCAGAGTCAGCCCCAACGCCAGTCCTCTGGCACGGTCAAACCACCCGTTCACAACTTTCGTCCAGGTTACGGGTAATGTGCCGGCGGCCAACACAGACATCACCACCCAACCTGTATAAAACATCCAGATTTGTTTGCCTGTAAAGGAAAGCCCGATCAGACTCAGCGCAAAAAGTGGCATTGATACCAAAGCCACAGCCCTTGCACCAAAGCGATCGATAACCAGGCCGGTAAGCGGTGCTGTGATCACCGCAGCTAAAATCATGATACTTATTCCGAGCTGAATTTCCCCCCGACTCCAGGGCATGTCTGCATCTATCGCCGCAACAAACACGCTGTTCGTGTAAAAACAAACCGATGTGAGTCCGCAACCGGCACCAATCAACGCAGCCAGCAGCACTTTGTAGCCTTGTTTGAATTCTTGTGAAGCAGAAGACTGAGCGTTTTTTACAGAAGCGGATACAGATGACATGAACAACCCTTAAGTGAGTAGCCGGGATACTAAAAGCAATGACCTTACTCCCGAGACTATCCCCCGCCGCACGGTGCCACTATGATAAATATCAATCCGGTACTGCTATTAGCGGTGCGCCATAAGCATTAAAATTTGCTGACGGTCAAAGAAGGCCAACCAGAATTGATTGCCGGGCCAATAGCTGTAATAGTGATGATTATCTGAGCTATGCTTAACGTTCAATGAAAGGCGGAGACGGAAATGAAAACCTGGGAAGAGCATAAAAAGCAAATGGCAGCTGATGAAAGACGGGAGTGGATTTTGGCTCTGGCAGTCACTGCGGTTATTTTTCCGTTCATTGCCGTGCTTTTCATTTTTTAGGTAAGGCACCGGAACGGATGGTATTTTCAGTTTCCGGAATCAAAAAAGCCCCGCTTACGCGAGGCTTCTAAGAATGGTGCCCAGAGGCGGGATCGAACCACCGACACGCGGATTTTCAATCCGCTGCTCTACCAACTGAGCTATCTGGGCGAAACTTGGTAGCGAGGAGACTTTTTAAAGCCTGTCCTGCTGTGGGTGCGTATTAAACGGATTTCCGTGCTTCAAGTCAACCGTTTTTCTGCATATTTTTTTCAACTGCGCATTAGTTGCGCAATTCAGAGAAAAAAACAGCAACCCGTGCATTTTTCAACCGTTTAACACTACTTCTTCGGGGGTACGTAGCCTTCGATGGTCGGCTCAATCCCTTCGAACAAAAAGGCCTCCATCTTTTCTTCCAGGAACTTTCTGTCTGTAGGTTCCATCATATTCAGCTTTTGTTCGTTAATCAGCATGGTTTGCTTTTTCTGCCATGCGGCAAAGGCTTCTTTAGAAATATTGTCAAAAATACGCTTTCCCAGTTCGCCGGGATAAAGCTGAAAATCCAGTCCGTCTGCGTCTTTATTCAGGTGCTGGCAAAATACTTGTCTGCTCATGGTGTCTCCTTAAGCCGGGCTGACAAACCCGCGAATGTGGGCATAGTCTAAAGGAATTGTTTTATTTGCGAGATAATTTTTTGCGTGGGTGCTGCAGTACCTACACCCAAAGGCTCATCAAGATTAAACCAGCGCTGATTATTTTCCTCAACCCGCTGCTGCTCAATGCCGTCAGCCAAAATCAACCAGGGCTGAATATCCAGATGAAAATGACTGAAGGTATGCCTGAAAGGCTCAAGCGCTTGCATTTCGCCCACACTCACCGGTAACTCATCTGTCAGTTCTGTGACCGCTTTATCTGTTTCTATAAATCCGTACAATCCGCCCCAGAGGCCGGCCGGAGGACGCTGCGCCATTAACACACTGCCGTGATAAAGCACTGCCACCATAGACGTGGTCCGAACAGGCAAGACTTTCTTTGGCTTTTTACCGGGAAACTCGCCTTGCCGTCCCTGCGCATAGGCCAGGCAATCTGTTTGCAACGGACACGCATCGCAACGGGGCTTTGAACGGGTACATATCATGGCCCCTAAGTCCATCATGGCCTGAGTGTAGTGATTACAACGTTGCTCAGGGGTATTCGCAGCGGCATATTCCCATAGCTGATTCTCCACCGGCTTTTGTCCCGGCCAACCTTCCACGGCATAGAACCGCGCCAGTACCCGTTTAACATTGCCATCAAGGATTGGATGATTCTGACCGCAAGCGATAGACAATACAGCACCGGCAGTAGAACGGCCGATGCCGGGTAAAGCGACAACCTCATCAAGGGTAGCCGGAAACTGGCCATGATATTGCCCGGCGATAATGCCTGCCGCTTTATGAAGATTGCGGGCTCTGGCGTAGTACCCCAATCCCGTCCAGTGATCCAGTACGGCATCCTGCGATGCATCTGCCAGGTCATTTACCGTAGGAAAACTATTCATAAAGCGCTGGTAATAAGGGATGACTGTTGAAACCTGCGTTTGCTGGAGCATGATTTCCGACACCCAAACCCCATAGGGCGTGATATTCTGCTGCCAGGGAAGATGTTTACGGCCATGCACATCGAACCAGTCCAGTACACGTTCTGAGAATTGCTTTGTCATTTAGGCTATTTATTCACTCTTTCTGCTACACCGCTATGATAACATGCCGCGCTGAATACCAAAGTTAAGCAGGTTTAAGCGTGTCATTTCCTACATTATTCCTTCCGGGCACATTGTGTGATGAAAGAGTGTGGTTGCCGGTATGGCAGAAACTGCAGGTTCATCAGCGTCGCTACGTACCTTTGCAGTGGGCTTCTTCTATGGATGAGATGCTGGCTTTGACCACCGACCGTGTTCTGGCAGGTGAAAAAGTGCACCTTGCCGGCTTTTCCATGGGCGGTTATATCGCTGCACGCTGGGCGATTGATAATCCTGACAGCGTTGCATCACTGACGATGATCGCCAGCTCTCCTTACGGTTTAACTGCAGAAGAAGAAAAACGCCGTGCCCAACTGGTCACTATGTTGAAAAAAGGCAGTTTCAAACCTGACAGCCCGGCCTACATTACCCGCTTTGTTCACCCTGACCACCAGAACAACCCCGATGTAGCCGGTGTTGTGCAGGACATGGGGAAAGATCTCGGTGCGGCCACCTTACTGGCTCACACACAAGCGACCACGCCAAGACCAGCGCTGACAGACAAACTGAAAGCCTGCTCCTTCCCTGTTCATATCATTGCCGCCGCTGACGACCAGGTAGTCACAGCCAGTGTACTTAAAGACGCCGCAGAAACTATTCCTTCAGCCTCATACACATCGGTTCCCGGCGCCGGCCACATGTGTCTTTTAGAGCAACCGGACACTATGAGCCGCATTTTACAGTCGATTCTGGACTAATCCGGCGGATTTCACAGCAGTACCACAGTTATTGCAGTAAAATTAACCACTCTATATTGCAATCACCCGGGCAGCGGGCATAATGCCGCCCCTGTTTAACCGGTAATAGTGCGGACACGAAAAAATGGGTCAATACAAAAATCAGGAAGAGGCGGAAGCCGCCGGCGTTTACATCAGCAAGGTACGCAGCTTTGTTAAACGTGAAGGCAGATTAACCAAAGGACAGGCTAAAGCGCTGGAATCTTTCTGGCCAACCATGGGCATTGAGTTTAGAGATGAAATGCTGTCTTTACAGGATCTTTACGGTCGCGATGCGCCGGTGGTGCTGGAAATAGGTTTCGGAATGGGCAAATCTCTGGTAGAAATGGCAGAGAACGACCCGCAATCAAACTTTTTTGGTATTGAAGTACATCGTCCCGGAGTAGGCGCATGTTTGTCGGAAGCCGGTGAACGAGGCCTGACGAACTTACGTGTCATGGAATACGACGCGGTAGAAGTGTTTAAGAAAATGATCCCTGACGGCAGCCTCGCCCGGGTTCAACTCTACTTTCCTGATCCATGGCATAAAAAGCGTCACCATAAACGTCGTATCGTACAACCTGAATTTGTACAAATGGTGCGTGAAAAGCTTGCTGTCGGCGGTAAATTCCACATGGCGACAGACTGGGAACCTTACGCTGAGTATATGGCGGAAGTGATGAATGCGGCTCCCGGCTATGAGAATACCGCGACAGACGGAGACTATGTGCCCCGTCCGGACTACCGGCCAATAACGAAGTTTGAAGTCCGCGGACAAAAGCTTGGCCACGGTGTGTGGGATCTCATATACCAACGTACAGAATAATAAAATAACCGGAAAACACACATGCTCAGCCCGCAAAGCCAGTTAATGGAAAGAAACCTGGCACTTTTTGAAGAAGGTAACTGGTTGATTATCAACCCTGCCGACGCGTATTTTGCCGATCAGATAGATCACAGACCTGTGACCTTTCTTCACCAGTACTTCGACATTTTCAGTGAAAGTGTGCGGGTGATCCCCTGCTGTGAGTTCGACAGCCGCGATGTCAGTCATTCTGAGACCGGCTTTTGCATTGAACAAAAGACCGGCGCTCACCGCCATCTGTTTGCCCCGTTCATTCCGGCAGAAACCTGTTTTTCTGACATTCTGATTTATATGCCTAAATCAAAAGCGCACATGCAGATGTTGCTGGCCATGGCTGTCTCTGCGTTGCAGGAAGGCGGCCGCATTCACATTGTGGGTGAAAATAAAGGTGGCATTAAGAGTATCGGCAAGCTGATTGAAAAGACCGGTCCGTCACAGAAAGTAGACTCAGCAAGGCATTGTAGTCTGGTTACGGTGATGCCTGAGAAAGCGGGAACTGCGTTTAAGCCGGGGGACTGGATTGACGAATCAGAATTCGAGGTTCAGGGGATCCAATGGGAAGTCGTTTCCATGCCCGGCGTGTTCAGTCACGGTGAACTGGATGACGGTACCCGTATGCTGCTGGACAAAGGATCTGACCGTTTACGGGGTAAAGTACTGGATTTTGCCTGTGGTGCCGGTGTTATCGGTGCACATTTGCTCCGTCGCTTTCCCCATCTGGATATGACATTGCTGGATGTCAGTGCCCTTGCCATTTATTGCAGTGCCAGAACGCTGGCCGCAAATCAGCAGTCAGCAACACTGATTGCATCAGACGGCTTGCATGGCGTGAACAAATCTTTCTCACACATTGTCACCAACCCGCCGTTTCATACCGGCGTAAAAACAGATTACACAGTGACCCGCCGGTTTATTGAAGACAGCCGCCGCTGCCTGAACTCAAAAGGCACATTACAAATGGTTGCCAACCGGTTCTTACCCTACCCCGGACTGCTTGGTGATATTTTTCCGCAAACCCACACGGTGGCGCAGGATTCCCGCTTTTCATTGTATTTGAGTATTTGCGGATAGGCAGATTTTGAACTGTGTGGTAACGTTTACCATCACATAACCGGTGTTGATTTAACTGTTTGGTAAACAAAGCAGCGCCATTGCTTTGAGGTTGTCGGGAGTCTTGTTGTGAATATTGTTTTCGCCATTTCAGAAGTGGAAGATTTAGTCAAAACAGGAGGACTTGCCGACGTAGGAAAGGCATTGCCTCTGGCTTTACTGGATGCCGGTGAACAAATCAGCATCATCATGCCCTATTACAAGGCGATTGCGGACGAATATAAACTCGCCGATGCCTGCGCACAACAGACATTATTTGCCGAAGGTAAGGTATACCACTACAACATCAAACAGTTGTCCTGGCAGGGACTCAATATCTACTTTATTGACTATCCTGAATATTTCGCCCGCGACGGTTTATACAGCAGTACCTATGAAGCCTACCAGGACAATGCTGAACGCTTCAGCTTCTTTTGTGGAGCAGCGTTGAATGCATTGCAGGCTCTGAGTATTCAGCCTGATATTATCCACTGCCACGACTGGCACACGGCCATGCTGCCATTTCTGTTGCGCTTTGATCAGTCCGGCTACTTCAATCAGACGAAGACGGTTTTTACTATTCACAATGCAGCCTTTCAGGGCGTGCACAAACTGGACGACATTCCTTATCTTCGCCATCACCCTGCGATTTTGTCTCAGATCCACGGCGGCTACATCAATATGTTGCAGTCGGGCATCGAATTCGCCACCAAGGTAACAACTGTCAGTCCGAATTACGCAAAAGAGTTGCTTACAGACCTGGGCTCACACGGCCTGCACGACCGCCTGGTCATGCGCCAGCAAGATTTGTCGGGTATTCTGAACGGTTGTGATTACGGGCAATGGAATCCGCAGGACGACACCTATCTGCCGCAAAATTATTCTGCCGACACCTTACACGATAAGAAAACCTGCAAACTGGCGTTACAGGAACTCAGCCATTTACCTCAAAATCCCGATGTGCCGCTGCTGGGCATGGTGTGCCGTTTAACAGAACAGAAAGGCTTCGGTTACCTTGTCCCTATTTTGCAGGATTTGATGCACCACAACGTACAGATGGTCATTGTCGGCACCGGTGATCCCACAGTTTGTATGGATCTGGATGAGTTTGCCCAGAATCATCCTCAACAATTTGCCTTTATAAACGGTTTCAGTACCCACCACGCCCACCTTGTGGAAGCCGGCGCGGATTTCTTCCTGATGCCATCCCAGTTCGAGCCTTGTGGCCTGAATCAGATGTACAGCCTTGCCTACGGAACATTACCCATCGTGCGTTCAGTGGGTGGCCTGAAAGACACTGTCATTGATCAGTGTCAGGATAAAGAAAACGCAACAGGCTTTGTTTTTGATGCCCCTACACCGGAGGCGCTGCTGGCGTGTATCCGCCGTGCCCTGTTGTTCTACTATGAACACCCGGTGCAGTTCAGAGAAATGCAAATCCGTGGCATGCAAACCCGTTTCACCTGGGAAGCGTCAGCAGAATCTTACCTCGCACTCTACAGGACGATGATTTAAAGGAATAAATCACGGATGTTGCTTTATTTTTACGCAACTATAAGCCACTATTGAGTGAAGGGACGCGCTTAGAATAAGACACTGTTTAATGAGTCAGCACGCTGTGCAGCTATCAATACGTAGTTTGTTTTTGTGGATGGTTATGGCCATCGCCACAGCGTCTTTGCTTGTATCTGCGGGTCTGTCCGGCTACAACCAGGTGAATCATTACCGCGAAGCACAGCGCGAAGATGTCACTATCTTTATTGACTTACTCGCCGCCCTGTTTAAAGACGACCTTCTTAAAGTACAATCAGACAGAGATAAACGGTTACTGGGTAATAAACTTAAAAACCTGGCGGTTTCTCCTGATTTGCTCAACGTGCATATTTACCAGCAGGATATATCCGGTCAGCTCAGAATGGTGGCAAACTACACCAAAGAAGGCGAAACCCGCACCAGTTCGAAAGAGTCCTCTGTCAGTAATTATTTTCGTCCGGTTTACTCAAACGAAATCGTTGAAATTGCACGTGCCATCGAGAATGAAGATGCCTCAACGGCGGGGTACATCTATATTCAGGTGTCCACACATCGTCTGAATGAAAAAATCCAGCAGTCCATTTTGACGTCTGTCACCGTCATTATTCTGATGCTGGTGATCTGCTTTATTGTTTCTCTCAAAATGCAAAAGCTCATTACTGCGCCTATCCAGCGTCTGGGAGATTTTCTCAGTAAAACGTCCCGGCAAAGAGATTACTCCGCCCGTGCTGAACCCGGCAATATCAGAGAGCTGGCGTATTTATCTGAATCGATTAACGTAATGCTGAGTCGTATCCAGGAATACATGCAAAAACAAAAAATGGCGGAGGAGCAGCACCGTAAACTGAATGCCAGCCTGGAAGATATGGTGAGTCAGCGCACGAACGCGCTTAAAGATGCCAACCAGGAGTTAATCCAGACACTGGAGAAGTTACACCAGTTTCAACGACAAATCGTTCAGAACGAAAAAATGGCGTCACTTGGAGATATGGTTGCCGGTGTGGCCCACGAAGTTAACACACCAATTGGTCTTGGTGTTACGGCTTCCACCATGATGCTGGACAGATTGCACATCATTCAAAAAGAATTCGAGAGTAAAACGCTAAAAGCCAGTACAATGGCCAGGTTCTTAAATGAGAGTCAGGAAAACCTGAATATCATCTACCGGAACCTTAACCGTGCAGCAGAGCTGATTTCCAGCTTCAAACAGGTTGCGGTAGACCAGTCTTCAGAAAGTAACCGCAGATTTTGCTTTGCACAGCTGGTTAATGAGATACTGTTATCCTTACGTCCCAGATTAAAAAAGCTCCATCATGATATTCGCGTAGACTGCGATCCGACGTTATCAGTGGAGACCAAAGCCGGCCCTATCAATCAGATAATAATAAATCTGATCATGAATTCTGTCATACACGGCTTTGAGCATATAGAACACGGTGAAATAGACATCATTGCGGAAATGATGACACCGACAAAAATGAAATTAATTTACAAAGATAACGGAAAAGGCATATCGAATGATATCCGCAAACGTATCTTTGACCCGTTTGTTACAACTAAGCGGGGGCAAGGTGGTTCCGGACTGGGTATGCATCTGGTCTACAACCTGGTAACACAGGCATTGAACGGCACCATCTCAATTACCAGTGAAGAAGGAAACGGCGTGGAATTTATTATCATTTTCCCTGTCGAAAGCTCTGAAACCGGAAATTTACCGTTAAAAGGTGAATAAGCCCTTGTAAATTTTGTACAAATCCTTATACCGTTGACAAGTTATCCGATAAACGCTTTTAAAATAGTCACCCGGATATTAGAATTGTCAGAAGCTAGCTTAATCGATTGTAGAAGAGTGTAAAACACCATGCAGACGCCAAATATATTAATTGTTGAAGACGAAGTGGTAACGCGTACCACACTAAAGAGCTTATTCGAAGCTGAAGGCTACAATGTGTTTGAGGCCGAGAATGGCGATCAGATGCATGATTTCTTCGAAAATCACTCTATTAACCTGGTTATCATGGATATTAACCTGCCGGGCAAAAATGGTCTTATTCTGGCGCGTGAAGTACGCGACCGTAAGAATGTAGGTCTGATTTTCCTGACTGGCCGTGACAACGATGTAGACCGTATTCTGGGTCTGGAAATCGGTGCAGATGATTATCTGACTAAACCTTTCAATCCGCGTGAACTGACTATTCGTGCCCGCAACCTGCTTGCACGTACTACCAGTTCTGCAGAAGACGACGACTTACCAAGCCGCGTCAGCTTCAACGGCTGGATTCTGGATGGCGACAGCCGCTCTCTGATTTCACCAAGCAGCACGGAATTCCGTCTGCCACGCTCTGAATTCCGTGCACTGCACCTGTTCCTGAGCAACCCTGGCAAAATTCTTACCCGTGAACAGCTAATTATGGAAATGACAGGCCGTGAACTGCGCCCGAACGACCGTACTGTTGACGTAACCATCCGCCGGATCCGTAAACACTTCGAATCCGAGCCGAGCGATGAAGAGTTGATTGTAACCATCCACGGTGAAGGTTACCGTTTCTGCGGTTCTGTAGACAGCTGATAGCCCGCCGGGCATTAGCTTTCACATTCCACAGATGAAAAAATGCAGCCTCTGGCTGCATTTTTTGTGTCTGATGTTTCTGATACGGCTATTTGATTGAAGCCGGCAATCAGCTGCCGGCTATACGCATTTCACCAATCAGCACTGAGCCGGTTTGAACACCGCCGCGAAGCTCGCGTTCGGCGCCGATGGCAGCAATGTTCATAAACATATCTTTCAGATTACCGGCAATGGTCACTTCGTGAACCGGATACTGGATAATACCGTTTTCAACCCAGAAGCCGGCAGCACCACGGGAATAATCGCCTGTTACGGTGTTTACACCCTGCCCCATTAGCTCTGTAACCAGTAAACCGGTGCCCATTTCTTTGAGCATCTCAGCATCTGACTGCCCGGTGTCCCCCACAATCCAGTTGTGGATACCGCCAGCATGACCGTTTGAAATCACGCCCAGTTTGCGTGCTGAATAGGTCGTGTAGAGATAGTGAGATAAACAACCGTTCTCCACAATCGTCATGTCTTGTGTTGCCACCCCTTCAGCATCAAAGCTGGAACTGGCCAGCCCTGATTTCAAATGAGGCTTTTCTTCAATGTTCAGCCATTGAGGGAAAACCTGTTCGCCCAGCTTATCCAGCAGGAATGAAGAACGGCGGTACAGGCTGCCACCGCTGATGGCACTGACATAATGGCCGAATAATGAACTGGCAACGTCCTTATGCAACATGACCGGTACTTTGCCTGTGGCAATTTTACGGGCTCCCAGACGGGCGACAGTTGCCTCAGCGGCTTCACGGCCCACTTCTGCAGCAGGTTTAAGCAAATGCGCCTGACGGTTTACTGTATAGGCGTAATCCCGCTGCATATCACCATTTTCAGAGCCGATCATCATGCAGCTCACGCTGTAACGACTGCTCGGATAGCCGGCGTTGATACCATGGGTATTACCGTACACCCGCATCCCCAGGTTTGCGTTATAAGATGCGCCGTCTGAGTTGGTAATGCGTTTGTCGTATGCCATGGCGGCCCGCTCAGCTTCAATGGCAATCTCAATGCCTTTTTGCGGGTCCAGCTCAATGGGGTGATACAATTCTAAATCAGGAAATTCAGTGGCAATCAGTTCTTTGTCTGCCAGGCCAGTGCACGGGTCTTCACTGGTATAACGGGCAATATCCACCGCTTTTTCTACCGTCAGTGCCAGCGCTTCCTTACTCAGATCCGCTGTAGACGCACTGCCCTTATGCTTACCGACATAAACGCTGATCCCCAGACCACCGTCGTTATTAAATTCCACATTTTCTACATCGCACATGCGGGATGACACAGCAATCCCCTGCACTTTCGACATACTGGCCTCGGCCTGCGTCGCGCCTTTTTTCAGCGCCATTTTAAGAACGTCGTCTACGACATTCTGAATTTCCGCAATTTGCTTTTCAATTTGCATAGTGAGTTTCGCTATTTCCGTCTGTATGTCACAATAACCGAATACTGCAGTGTAACATTTATGAGTGCCAAATGAGCGATAACAACCACCATTCTGATGAAGAAAACTTATTTAATGAAATTGATCAGGATGATGAGAGTGAATTAATCAGTAAATCCGAACTGAAGCGTCTGTCTGCTGAACGTCAGAAGCTCGGAGAAGACCTGGTTAACTTAACGCCGGCCCACCTTGCCACCATTCCAATGGACGAAGAACTGAAAGACGCAGTGATGCTGGCGCGGAATATTAACCGCAAAAAAGATGGTTTCAGACGTCAGCTTCAGTTTATCGGCAAATTAATGCGCAGCCGGGATACCAGCGATATTGAAGCTGCGCTGGCAAAATTGACGCACGCACACCAGGCCAGCAATGCCGCGTTTCACGCGCTGGAAAAAGCCAGAGAAGCGGTAATTAATGAGGGTGATGACGCCATACAACGCCTGATGGAAGAGCATCCTGCCCTGGATCGCCAGAAACTGCGGCAGTTCCACCGTCAAATCAGGAAAGAGCGGGAGAACAACGCACCGCCAAAAGCGTTCCGCGAGTTATTTCAGTACTTAAAAGAAGTGATTCACGAAGGGTAATATAAAAAGGCGCGATAAAAATTTATCACGCCTTTTTTCATCAGAGCAGTTGAGCGCTTAAGCAGTACCACCTACGGTGAGTTCATCCACCTTCAGCGTTGGCTGACCGACGCCTACCGGCACGGACTGACCATCTTTACCGCACACACCGACACCGCGATCCAGCGCCACATCATTACCAATCATGGAAATTTTCTGCATGACTTCAGGGCCATTGCCAATGAGGGTAGCGCCTTTTACCGGTGCAGTAATTTTACCGTTCTCAATCAGATAAGCCTCTGCGCTGGAAAATACAAACTTACCGGACGTGATATCTACCTGACCACCGGCGAAGTTCGGTGCGTAAACACCTTTGTCGATTGACGCAATGATCTCCTGCGGGTCGTGCTCACCGGCCATCATGTACGTATTGGTCATACGTGGCATGGGTAAGTGCGCGAAGGACTCACGGCGTCCGTTTCCGGTTGGGCTCACACCCATCAAACGGGCATTCATTTTATCTTGCATGTAACCTTTCAGGATGCCGTCTTCAATCAGCACGTTATGTGCTGACGGCGTGCCCTCATCATCTATAGAAAGAGAGCCACGGCGGTCAGCCATTGTGCCGTCATCTACCACTGTGACCCCTTTGGCAGCTACACGCTCGCCTATACGGCCGCTGAAAGTAGATGCACCTTTACGGTTGAAGTCACCTTCCAGACCATGGCCTACCGCTTCATGCAGCAGCACACCCGGCCAGCCGTTACCTAACACCACCGGCATGGTCCCGGCAGGGCTGGCGATCGCTTCCATATTCACCCGCGCCATGTGCAGTGCTTCATCGGCCAGGGTTTCGTAATAAGGCCGGCCGTCTTTATCTGTGGTGAAGAAGTCATATGAGTGGCGTCCGCCGGCGCCGGCACTGCCACGCTCCCTGCGATCGCCTTTTTCCATCAGTACTGAGCAGTTCAGACGCACCAGCGGACGAATATCTGCCGCCAAGGTGCCGTCAGTCGCAGCCACCAGTACTTCTTCATACACGCCGCTTAAGCTCACTACCACCTGATTAATACCGGGTTCTTTTTGACGGATGTAAGCGTCCACCGATTTTAACAGCGCAATTTTTTCAGCGTCCTGCATGGCAAGCAAGGGATTGTTGTCTTTGTAACGGGTGATATAGCTGCCGGTTTCCAGTGACTGAACATGATGTTTACCACCAGAAGGAGCAATCGTGCGGGCTGCGCGGCAGGCGTCCAGCAGGGCCGTTTCATTGATGTCGTCAGAGTATGCAAAACCTGTTTTTTCACCACTGACTGCACGCACACCTACACCGCGCTCGATGTTGTAGCTGCCGTCTTTGATGATGCCGTCTTCCAGCACCCAGCTTTCATGCTGGCTGGACTGAAAATACAGGTCAGCATAGTCATTGTCATGGTGATAAATTTCACCCAGCGCTTTTTCCAGCGATGACAAATCAAGGCCTGAGTCTGTAAGCAGATGCGTTTTTACGTTATTAAACAAGTTGGCTCCTGAACCGGTTATGTTGGCTGACAGGCATATTCGCCTTCAACTTCACCCGATCGTTAATGTCTATTTTAGCACTTACCAGCCCGGTCTGTTCAGGCTCGCAGGCCAGAACATCCCCCCAGGGAGAAATCACCATACTGTGACCGTAAGTTTCGCGCTGGTTGGCATGAATGCCGGTTTGATTTGCGCCAGCCACAAAACACTGTTTTTCAATTGCCCGGCTACGCAAAAGCACTTCCCAGTGTGCTTCGCCGGTACGCTGCGTAAAAGCAGCAGGCAACACCAGAATATCGATGTCTCCCATTGCCGTAAATAAGCCGGGAAAGCGCACATCATAACATACTGCCAGACCAATACGCCCGACCTCTGTATCCACAACTACCACCCGGCTGCCGGGTTTCGTATATTTAGATTCCAGATAGGTACCGGTGCGATCATTTACCGCCACATCGAAAAGGTGAATCTTCTGGTATTCGGTTATCAGTTCGCCATCCGGCGAATAAAACAGGCAGGAAGCTGTAAACAGGTTTTCCTCAGAGGTTTTGAGCGGAATAGTGCCACCCGCCAGATAGCACCGGTATTTTGCCGCCATAGCACTGAGTGCCTGTTGAATTTTGCCTTCACCTTTTGCTTCTGCGATCGTCAGTAATGTACCGTCACGGGTGCCGAAACAGGCGAAACACTCAGGCAATACAACCAGGCTGGTCACTTCGTCCGGGTCTGGCAGTAACGCAAGTTGAGATTCAACAAACTGTAAGTTCGCTTCGACATCCGGTCCGGATGTCATCTGTATCGCGACTACATTAACCATTGTTTACCTCCAGTTTGATACGCTCCATGTCCTGGTCTGTGATGGGATCATCCGGCGATGTTGCCGGCCGGTTTTTCGCAGGCAGTGCAACTTCTTTGCTGTCCCTGCCCACCTCTTCAAATACCGGTTCACTTAAGCTGCCGGTAACATGGTAGTTCACATTTGATATGACTTTCGCTGATGTTAACACCTGGTCAAGTGCCAGTGCAGCCAGTGCGGTTGGCGGCGTGGCAAGGAAGTACACCAGGATAGGCAGGTTGCCGGTGACGTTAGGCGAAAACACCACATTGTAATTCAGCTGGTTTTCCACCAGATCCGTATAACCTTTGATATTGATCTCACCGGCACCGCCATCAATTACAGTATCGCCGGTATACGCTTTGCCGTCAGCGATGGACAAGGTACCGCTCATATCATCATAAAAGAAGCCCTTCGCGAACACATCACGGAAATCCAGGCTCAGTTTACGCACCAGTGAATTCAGACTGAAAAGGGTAAAAATACGGGAGCCTTTATCACTGACTTCGCTGAGATAACCGTCTGACAAAGACCACTCTACATCGCCTGTCAGGTTTTCTGCACTAAAATCCATGGGGGATTTTGCCCAGCTTAAATCAAAATTCATTCTGGCGCCTGAGTCTTTAATGCCGCTGTCGACGCCCCAGTTTTTCAGCATCATGCCCACATCATCACTTTCCAGCGAACCTCCCAATAAAGTGTTGTTGTCGTCGCCGTCAAAGACCCATTTTCCTTTTGCCGAAAACTTGCCATGCTTACTCACTGCACTGAGTTGCCGGATATCCAGACCAGACGTCGCTTTCGCCACATCCAGTGTTACCTCGCCTAAATCTTTGTCGAGGAATATGCATTGTTTACAGTGGAAGTAGACCGGCGGTAACGTATTCGCATCCCAGTTATGGGCCACGCCTTCATCTTCTGATTCCCAACTTTCAAAACGGATATAATCAGCTTCAACGGCAACGCCCCGCGCCAGCCAGTCATCATACAAATTCACCGTCGCTCTGGCTTCCGTGGCGTTGATATCCAGCATCCAGTTGTTGTTTTGCTGCTTGGTGGTAATTTTAGCGTTATGCAGATTCTGACCGGCAATCACCAGGTTACCGGCATTAACAAATATACGTTCCGGCACAGAAAATAACGCGTTTTTCTGCGTACCGGGTTCGCCGCCACTGCCCATGCCGTTTACCAGTAACTCGATGGTTTTGTACCAGTCCGTCACATTCACGACATCCATGGCGGCGGAGATGCTGAAACCTATGCCCATGCCTACAAAGTCGCTGTCACCCAAAGCCAGGTGGGCGCGGGAAAACTGCATTTCCTGATGAGGCAGTACACCTTCGAAGCGCACATCATCACCTAAGCTGGCTTTCACCGTTGAGGCTTGCTCATTCCCTTCACTGATCACATTGAACAGTAAATCACTGTCTGCTGTTTTAGCAAAAGGAGCTGGCAACTTTGAACTAAGGCCGGTTAACGGCGTAGTAATATTCGCACGGTAGCTGAATCCTTCCGGCGGAATACGCAATGCGACAACGGCCTGCCAGTGGGCATCACCGGATAAATAAGTGTCGAAGTCAGGATTAAACTCAGCCAGCAGAGGATTAATGTTCCAGGTACCATCCAGCGACAGATCCACCAGATAATCTTCGTCTTCCTGCTTGCCGTCAAAAGACAAACTCACCGGCTGCCCGAGCAACGACGCCTCTAGATCGGTGAACTGTACCTTTTCGTTTTCAAAGATGACTTTACCGGTAGCGCCGGCAAAATCCATTTTTACGCTGCTCACGTGAACATCGTTCCCGGGCAGGGTCACTTCCCCCCGGGCAATGACCTGGTTACTGTCGAAAGGAATTTCAAGATGTAAGCCGGCAGACAGGTCTCCCTTTATCTGCACATCTTTTTCCAGTAATCGTCCCAGCGAACCGGATAAACTGCTCTGCAGCATAAATGAAGTAACATCCGCCCCTGTTGCTTTACCCGTGGCATCAATAATCACTTCCGAATCGCCCCTTAAGGCAGGGATCACAGCAGTCATATCACTAACGGCAACACCACCAAGTGTGCCGCCCGGACTGTGCATAGTTAAGCTGTCGTTCTCGAACAATAAAGTAAGGTCCAGCCCTTCCAGTGGCAGCCAGTCATCAGAGAAGCGGAACGTACTGCCGGTTACCTGTACTTTGGCCTGAAAAACCCCTTCATTGCCGCTGAAAGGAAAATCTGCCGGTTTACCCTGCCAGAGTATAGTGGCCCCTTCTATTTGCCCCGGCCCGACGAAAGCGCGGTTGAGAAAAGCCGTTGTGTTCTTGCCAATTACCGGACCAGGCAACAAGTCCTGTATATCTTTTACCGGACGGGACGCGATGTCAGCACTTACCGACAAATCCCGTGAAGTGGTATCAAAGCGGAATGCAGGTTGAAACGATAATTTGTCCGACTGCACATCCAGTTTGTGGCTCTGGACAACCCAGTGATTGCCGTCATCAAGGGACTGCCGGTAAACAAACACTTTCCCTCTCAGCTTGGTTACCTTCACTGATTCCGGTAGCAAATTATCGATGTCCAGGGTGCTGTCATCTGCAGATAACATCACCACACCTTGTTTCTTATGCCAGAAAATGTCCATGTCGAGGTGAGAAAGCCCGGGCACATAGCCATCCTGATCCCAACTCACGTCAATGAGTTTTGCTGCCAGGTCGAACCCTTTCGGCTGCAGTTTTACCTGTAGTGTCGCCAGTTGCCCCCCCGGGTTAATATCGCGGATATTGTCATCGGCGGTATCGTCTGTGAACAGGGGTAATAACACCAGAAAAGGGTTCACCGGTGCCGGCTTCACCGTATTCACCAGTAATTCATTATCCGATACGGTTCCTACCAGGTCTGTTACCAGACTCTGATCGTTGGCATCAAAAATAAGCTGGTCAACACGGAAGTGCCATTTGTCTTTAACCGGTTGCGCCTGAATGCTGCCGCCGCGGATCCCCGAGTTAAACACCAGCGCATCGTCGCCCCCCCACGCCAGCTTACTTTCGTGGAATTCGGTATAAAACGCACTGAAGTGACTTTCTTTTACTTCAGCCCAGACTTCAAAATTCGCCCGGCTTTCACGCAACGGACGCCGTGTTGCCAGCAAGCCGCTAACCCAGGGAGAAATATCCAAATCCTCTGCCCGGGCGTACATCACGCCATCCAGTGAATCAGGGGTACCGGTGAGATCGAGAATAAAAGAAGCGGAGTTATTTGCCAGTTCCTGTACCCGCACAGCGCCGGTGCCCTGGTGACGCCGGTCTTTGTTGATCCAGCTCAGTGACTCCAGTTGCAGTACTTCCCGCTCATTATTGCGGGTAATCGCAACCTCACCGTCAGTAAGTGAAAAGCGCTGTAACTGCTCAAGGAAAAGGCTTTTAAGGGCATCGACGACAGGAAAATCACTCTCGCCGGCACCGTCAAGACGGTCGGCATCGATTTCGAGTGTCAGTGCGTCCAGAGTAAAGGCATTGGAAGACAACATCCGTAAGCGCAGGCTTTCCCAGAAGTCGATGTCCATGTGGACTTGTTTAATGCCAAGCGCCACCGGAGAAGAGTCGCCGTTGGCGAGCACCACATCATTTAATACGATACTGGGGCCTGATTTTTCCCAGTCAGCCTGAACGCTGCCAATTTTGAGATCGACACCGTATTTTTCACTGACATAGTCTTCGAGCAGGTATTTTTTATGGTCGATATGGGGCAATGCGTAGCGCATAACGCTCAGCATGACAGCAAACAACACTAAAAAGACTGCCAGCAGCATCCACAGCTTTTTTACCAGCCAGGTGGCTACCTTACCTGCTTTACTCACTTAACGGGCACCGCCTTACATCATGACTACGTCGTATTTATCCTGGTTGTAGAGCGGCTCTGTCTGCACTTTAATCTGCTTAGACACAAACACTTCCAGCTCAGCCAGAACATGGGATTCTTCACCCAGCAGCGCATCGGCCACATTTGGCGAAGCATAAATAACAAATAATTCTGCGTCATAGGCACGGTTAACACGCACCACTTCACGCATAATTTCAAAGCAAATCGTCTCGATAGTTTTTACCGAGCCCCGGCCTTTACATACCGGGCATAGTCCGCACAGGGTATGCTCAAGACTTTCGCGGGTGCGTTTACGGGTCATTTCAATCAGACCCAGTGAGGTAAACCCGTGAATATTAATCTTTGCCCGGTCTTTCACCGTTGCCGCTTCCAGACTATTTAAGACACGCCGTTTATGATCCGGTTCCGACATATCAATAAAGTCGATGAGGATCATACCACCCAGATTGCGCAACCTGAGTTGCCTTGCGATAGCCAGCGTGGCTTCAATGTTAGTATTGAAAATGGTCTCTTCCAGATTGCGGTGACCGACAAACGCACCGGTATTAATATCGATGGTGGTCATCGCTTCGGTCTGGTCGATAATGAGATAACCGCCGGATTTAAGATCGACTCTGCGATCTAACGCCCGCTGTATTTCATTTTCGACATCATACAGGTCAAAAATGGGCCGGTCGCCACGGTAGTACTCCAGTTTGCTTTGAAGCTCGGGAACATATTCGGCGGTAAATTCACCTAACTCCCTGAAAGACAAATTAGAGTCAATACGGATACGGTCCAGCTCGGTGCCAACAAAGTCCCGCAGCACCCGGCGTGCGAGGGGCAAATCTTCATACATGATATGCTGCTTCTTGCGGCCCATCCGTTGTTTGATTTTGTTCCACAACCGGCGCAGAAAAGCCGCGTCGGAAGAGAGCTCCTGTTGCGATACTCCCTCTGCGGCTGTTCGCAAAATAAAGCCGCCTTCATCATCACAGTATTCCTGAACCAGATTCTTCAGCCGCTCCCGCTCCGCTTCGTCTTCAATTCGCTGGCTTACGCCGACATGGGTGACGCTGGGCATGAAGACCAGATAGCGTGACGGAATGGTAATGTCGGTAGTCAGCCGCGCGCCTTTCGTACCGATGGGATCTTTCACCACCTGCACAATAATGTCCTGACCGTCACGCACCAGCTCGCGGATATCCCGCTTTTGCAGCTGACTGCTGGATACCTCATCAACAATTTCATTGTGGACAACGATGTCTGATGCATGCAAAAAAGCGGCTTTATCCAGACCGATATCCACAAACGCTGCCTGCATGCCAGGTAGCACACGGCTCACTTTCCCGCGGTAAATATTCCCCACCAGCCCTTTCTTGGTGTGCCGCTCTACGTGCACTTCCTGAAGGATACCGTTTTCGATTAATGCGACCCTGGATTCAGAGGGCGTTACGTTGATTAGTAGTTCTGCACTCACGATGAAATTCCAAATTCTTTCAACAAACAACGGGTCTCGTACAATGGCAGACCAATCACTGAACTCACACTGCCGGATACCGATCTGACAAACTGACCGCCAATGCCCTGAATGGCATAACTTCCGGCTTTATCTGCAGGTTCTCCTGTCTCCCAGTATGCGGCAATATCGTCGTCGGTGACAGGGGCGAAAAGTACCTTTGTGCATACGCACAGTGTTTTTGATTTACCGCCGCAATAAATACTCACGGCAGTCAGCACTTCGTGTTCCTTGTCAGACAAAGCTCTGAGTGTGGCAAAACAATCATCACGGTCTGCCGGCTTACCTAACGGCCGGCCCTGAAAAGCAATGAGCGTATCTGAAGCCAGCACCACATAAGACGAATCCGCATCCACGTTCAGACGCTCACTGGCAACCATTGCCTTTTCAGCCGCCAACCGCGTCACCATGGTTTCGGGAGATTCTCCGTCGAGGGGAGACTCATCGATATCGACGGGAAACTGGCGATGGGCAAACCCCATCTGGTCAAGTAATGCAGTGCGGCGGGGAGAAGCTGATGCCAGAATAAGTTGCGCTGACATAACGCCTCCTAATTAATGTTGAGTTGTCTGCGTGCTTTACGGAGCAGCCAGAATATCCATGGCCATAAGATCATCGTGCTGAGGACAGGCCATAAATAGCTGAGCTGAAAAGGAATGCCGGTGAGAAGGTGCTGAAGCCAGAATAAAACGGTGTGATAGAGCGCACTGATCAAGCCGATGATAATAGCCTGTTGCCACACCGAGTAGTTGCGCAAACGCTGATAATTAGCCGCCAGTGTAAATACCGATAAACTCAGGGAAAAACTATGAATCCCCAGCGACGTCCCCAACAAAATATCCATGGCAATTCCCGCCATGAAGGCCACGCCTACATTCACGCGGTGAGGTAATGCCATGGTCCAGTAAGCCAGCACAATGAGCACCCAGTCCGGCCGGTAAATATCGACCTGGATCGGCAGAGGCACAATTTGTAGAACCAGTGCAATAAGTAAAGTGGCAATAATGGCAGAGTGGCGGGTCTTAATCATTCTCTCCCTCCGGGCCTTCATCACCGGCGGTACTGACACCATCAAATTCCGCTTCCCCGTCATGATGTTCCGGCCACAACAACAGCAAATACTTCAGCCTGTCCAGCCGTGCAAGAGGCGTAGCGGCGACAATGGCAAACGGACGGCTTTCGTCACGGGTCACACGGCTGACCTGTGCCACCGGATAACCCTCCGGAAATACCTGTCCTAAACCTGATGTCACCAGAATATCCCCGACTTTTACGTCCACACTATGGGGGACATGTTCCAGCAGCAGCTCATCGAGAGAGCCGGTACCGCTGGCAATAAAGCGGATATTATTACGTACTGAGCGTACCGGCACAGCATGAGTCACATCAGTGATCAGCACCACCCGGCTGTTCGTCGTACCCACTTCCATCACCTGGCCCACTACGCCACGGTCATCCAGCACCGATTGCGACAGGAACACATCGTCCAGCGCTCCTTTGTTGATGACAATTTGCTGACTGAAAGGACTGTTTTCAACAGCCATCAGCTCTGCCACCTTTTTTCGCACGTCCGGCTTTGCCGGCGTATCCAGTAGGGCACGGAGTTGATCGTTTTCTGACTGTAAAACATCGAATCGCTGTAAACGTTCACTCATCAGCAAAACCTGATTGGTCAGCCGCTGGTTTTCTTCAACGAGGTCTTCATGGGAGGTAAGGCGTTGCGCACTGGCGCTGAGCAGTACGCTGGGGAGGTTCGCAAGATATTGCAATGGACTCATCAGTGAGTTCATATACACGCGCGAAGACTGAAACGCATCAAATTTCGAATCTGCGATTATCAGCGCCACCGACATTACCAGCGCAAGAATGAGGCGGCTAATCAGTGAAGGTCCGCGTGTGAAAATCGTATCCATATTACCCGTGATACGCAGTAAGGCTACCTTGCGGTAGCCTTTCTGGTTTGATTATTCGTAGCTGAACAAGTCGCCGCCATGTATATCAATCATGTCGAACGCTTTACCGCCACCGCGGGCTACACAGGTAAGCGGATCATCTGCCACCACTACCGGAATACCGGTTTCTTCCATCAGTAAGCGGTCCAGATCTTTCAGTAACGCACCACCACCGGTAAGTACCATGCCGCGTTCAGAAATATCTGAAGCCAGTTCCGGCGGAGACTGCTCCAGGGCAACCATGACCGCAGACACGATACCGGTTAACGGTTCCTGTAAGGCTTCTAAAATTTCATTGGAATTCAGCACGAAGCCACGGGGAACACCTTCAGCCAGATTACGGCCGCGCACTTCAATTTCACGTACTTCATCACCCGGGTAAGCAGCACCGATTTCGTGCTTAATACGCTCTGCAGTAGCTTCACCGATGAGTGAACCGAAGTTACGACGCACATAGTTAATGATAGCTTCGTCAAACTTATCACCACCAATGCGAACAGAAGAGGAATACACCACACCGTTCAGTGAAATAATTGCGACTTCTGTGGTACCACCACCGATATCGACCACCATGGAACCGGTAGCTTCTGATACCGGTAAACCCGCACCAATAGCAGCCGCCATCGGCTCGTCAATCAGATACACTTCGCGGGCACCTGCACCCAGTGCAGATTCTTTAATAGCACGGCGTTCTACCTGAGTAGAACCACAAGGTACGCATACCAGCACTCGCGGGCTGGGACGCAGGAAATTGTTGTCATGAACCTGTTTAATAAAATGCTGCAGCATTTTTTCAGTCACATAGAAGTCAGCGATAACGCCGTCTTTCATTGGACGGATAGCACGGATATTACCCGGCGTACGGCCAAGCATACGCTTAGCTTCAGAACCCACCGCGGCAACACTTTTTGGTCCTGATGCCCGTTCCTGACGGATTGCTACCACTGATGGTTCGTTAAGTACGATGCCCTGATCTTTTACATAGATGAGCGTGTTAGCCGTTCCGAGGTCGATGGACAAATCGTTGGAAAACATGCCTCGAAGCTTTTTAAACATGAAATGCCAGTTCCTGTTATTGCGCCTGCATACCTTTCTTCGGGTATGGCTTGCGGCGTGACTGCGAAATGAAGATATATATCCGCACACTTTAACAACGGGTACTACTTTGGGCAAGCAAATAGCCCTCTGAGGCGCACAAAATACCGCTTCGCTGGTCAGCTTAAATAATTGAGCAGAATTTTAGTTCAAAAATCAGCCAGCAAGGGAATTATTTCGTCATGTAAAAGTGTGCAAAAAGAGTGACAATCACCACTCTGAACAGTCGTTAGACTGAGAAGACGGCATTCCGTTCAGGAAAAGTTCAGGAAAATCCGGAGGCAAAGATAAACATACCAGGCAAGACTAATAGTTGAAGGGTTTAGTCATGTTGTATGTGTTGGATTTCGTCGCCACCATTTCACCGGCAGCGCAGGTGCTGGTGGATTTAATTTCATAATGGTACTCTGTCTGGTTTCCGCTGACAGGGATTGAACGGGTGGTACACCGCACTACAATTGTACAGCCTTCAAACCCCTGCATATTTACCACCAGACTGTTCAGGTTGAAAGAGTTGTCGCAAATATGCAGATTACCGTTAACTGGTTTAATCGCGTGGACCAGTATTTCTACTCCCACCAGAGAGGCCTGCTCTGCCCGCTCGCCCATGACTTCATACACAATGGTTTTCTCTGATGACTGCACCATTGACGCCATTGAAATACCAATGAGTGACAGCACAACGATAGCAAACATCGCCAGTACCAGCATACTGCCGCGTTGTGATGCGGGTAAAGCGCAAGTTGTTTCAGGGTTTGAACGCAACGTGCACCTCCTGAAAATGATTAACCTGCTCACCGTTATCATTAAACTGAAGGTTTATCCTGACGAAATTGCTTTTTCCGGCCGGGCCCGCAAATACCATTAACGGGTCGTTAGCGGCATAGGAAGACGCCGGATTACCTGACAAGGAATTTGTAACATGCTCAGCCACAATTACAGCACCAGACAACGACAAAGATTGCGAGGTATTCATATTTTCCTCTTTGCGATATACGTTGCCATTCGCCACACAGTAGCTGATTGTCCGGTTAACAAAATAGGCATAGTGATGAGGTGATGCCTGCTGAAATGCACGGTCTACCTGTACCTGAATAACATCATCACTGTCATCACGGGTGAGGCAATGCCCGTCTCCGTCATCTGAGCATCCTGTTACCCGCGCTTTTCTGTTACGTGACTGATCGTATACGTCAGCGGGTTGCAGGGGATAAATGACGATGTGCTGATCATTAGCGACAATATGGTAATTCCCATCCGGGTCGTGTGGCCAGAACATGTTAACCGTGCGGTTGGACGTTGAACCAAAAGGTGCAGTGGCATAGCTGGCAGGCCAGACGACCGGGGTAAATTCAACGCAGTGCACACCACTGTTTCCGGCGATGCGAAAACTGTTTGGCACTGCACGGGCCATTTCCCGCTGCATCCGCGTTACGGCGAAGCGGCCCTCGTTCATCAGTTGCTCTCTCTCAACACTGCCGGCAAACAGCAGCATAGTATTTCCCATAAAGCTGCTTATTCCCAAACCCACAACCCCCAGGATCACAATCACTGTGACAAGTTCAATCAGGGTGAAGCCTTTTTGTACACTGAACTTCGCCATCAGATATTCCACTTGTATGCAGAGAACACCACCGTATCGCCACCCGGTGTGGTAATAAAGACGACAATGCGTTTTATATTCCCGGTATAGGTACCGGTATCGTATACGCCATCCTGATTAATATCGTCATCGTCTATACCATCAATATTGTCATCGTAATGCACCCGGACAAACAGCGAAAACCCCTGATAAAGTGGTGAGCCGTCTGACGCAATTAGCGCTACACCACGGCTGTCAGTAATACCGGCACCCGACTGGCTGAGCAGGTGATAATCATCCACATCATCCCAGTTTGCTCTGAGCTCACCGCTACCCGGCCCGAATTCATTGGTATAAGAACAGCGACTGCCCTCATTACACCGGGGGGCGTCGGGATTAGAACTGGAACGCACATCAAATTTTTTACTGTTAATTTCCGATAGCAATGCCCGTCCGAGTTCCGCTGCACGGGTTTGCCAGATGGGTTCCAGGCTTTTCTTTGATTGTTCAGCAATGAGCTGCACAGACGTGGTCAGCACGATGGCAAATATCACCATCCCGATAACCGTTTCCAGTAATGTAAACCCCCGGTTAGCATTCATAGATGAAACCCTGGCTGTTTACGCACACACTGGCGGTTGATTTGCCGGCAAATGAAATACGGCAACCGGAACCTGAAGCGCACAGAGCGCCGGGGGTCAATGGTTTACCCACATTGTTAAAACCGATATAGACCGGCGCGGAGGCATTGCCATCGTAGCCCGACATAGTGACTTCCATGGCACTCATTTCGCCATTATCCGTACGGAGGTGGCTGGCAGCGCTGAAATCAATGCCGCTCTGACAGGACGCGGATGAACTGGCAGTTGCCAGAGTGGCTACTGGCGGGCCGAAATTGAGCGATGACGGGGAATAATTGAAGTTCAGCCGGTGACAATATCCGTCACGGGTGTCCTGCATGGCCTGCATCTGAACATGCCTTAGTGCGCTAAGCAGGCGCTTTTGCAGCAGGAACTCGTTGTACCCCTTGCCATCATCGAAGCGTGAAATCGCTACCACCGATAACACACCCAGTAAAACTATGATGATGACAAGTTCAACAAGGGTAAAGCCCGACTGAACATAATTTGACGTAATGCGCTTTCGCATTACACATCCTTCTTTATTTCAGAGTATTAGCAACCGTCTGTGTAAACATCAACGGATGGAGCTGTATTCGCGTCTGCAGCTTCTGTATATACCACCTGACACGCATCAGATGAAGTGATCGCTACAGCTGTAACACCATTTGGAGTGATCGTAAATTGACCGGCAGCTGGTGCATTCGCCGTGAAGTCCCAGTCTGCATCAGCAAACTCTACCCAATAGTTCAAGTTTGCGAGTGAAGCAACTTCGGCATCTGGGTACCCAAAGTCAGTATTAACGTTTTCCCCTCCAATAGTTACCCGCGTCGTAGCGTTACCGGCATAGGCCGTGCGTTGTTCACCGGCAATGGCAGATTTTGCATAAACCAGTTGCATGCCGCTGGTCAGTGCCGCTTTAGCACCTTGCAGGGTAGATGCACGGGCATCGCCTTGTAAGTCAATGAAACGGGGCGCTGCCGTTACGGCAAGAATACCTAAAATCACTATCACAATGACCAGTTCGATAAGTGTAAAACCACGTTGTTGCATGCTCAGTACCTCTAAATAGGAAATTAACTATATATATTATGGCTCAAAATCTTGCTCAGTTAGTTATGGATTGATCGCTATTGTTAGTGAACACAATAACCTGACCTATCCTTGAGTCGTATATGAATCCATTTCCCTGTGTGTTATCGACCGGCGCGGTGTTTAAGTTCTTGATGGTTTGACTTAAATAATAGTAGCACTGGTCATTTCCGCCAGATCCTGTACCACTGCTTACAGCGGTATAGTAACGAAATCGTTCCGTGGGAATATTTTGCCAGTTAGCAGTAATGGTCGGTGCACTCTGCATGATCAGACTGAAAATGCTCTGGCAATCTGCATTACTCATACTGGTATCTTCCGAGCTGCCATCATTCGCCAGCTGTCCGGTAGGGTAGCCGGTGTCACTGTCGACCCCTACACGCACGCCATCCAATGTGACAAAGGTTTGATTCGTGCTGTCGTTGTCCTGCGGACGGGCCTCAAGTTCCCATTGCGCCCGTACCAGCCCCACGCCGGTGGCAAAACCGCCTGCCACACCTTCAACGGTGGCATTTTCCGCATCTTCGGTTACGTCCAGAAACCGGGGAATGGCCACCGCAGCCAGCAGGCCAAGCAATACCACAACAATGGTCAGCTCAATCAGCGTAAAGCCGGCCTGACTCTGTGTTGCCCGATAACGCTGTATATCCATGTTTCTGTTCTCCCGTTTTTCTGCATGCTGGCGATGTACCGGGTCACTCATCTTCATAGGTCACATCTCCGCGATAAATTGCATAATCAAAATAGTCACCGCTGCTCAGTCCGAACCGGCAATAAGCATTAACTGGCTCACCCGACTCTGTATCTGTATCACCTTCGTAAAAATCCCCGCGGACTCTGAAACCATCCACTTCCATAGGCTGATTCAGCAACATCTGCCACAGCTTCCGGCAGCCGTCATCTGTATGTTTAACGCCGGGCCAGCCCGTTACTCCCATCACCACCGGACGGCGATCAGTCTCTTTACCTTCGCTATTATAGTGCACCAGCAAAATACGCTCCGGACGGCCCTCGGCCTGCCACTGCCAGTGTGCGCTGACAGCACTGTCTTCGAGTTTATCGCCGAAGCGGAACAGGATCTGGCCTTTCAAATTCGGCTCTGATTCGTAGAAGTAGACGATAAAACTGCCCATCAAAATGGCAAACACCAGGGTTGATATGATGCCAAGGAACATCTTGCGCTGTTCATTCACTGCGGCGGCGTTACTTTTTCTCACCGGCCCCCCTTTATCGCACTCATCATGTCCCACATCGGGGAGAAAATACCCAGAGCTAAAATCAGTACCATGCCGGCGACAATCACAATCAGGAACGGCTCAATTTTCGCAGTCAGGCTTTTCAGGTCGTAATCCACTTCCCGTTCATAGAAACCGGCAACCTCAGCAAGCAGCTCATCTACCCGCCCGGTTTCTTCCCCCACGCTAATCATTTGCATGATCATCGGGGTGAAGAGTCCGCTGGCATGGCTAACCCGGGTTAAATTCTCGCCCTTCTCGATGCGCTGGCGCATTTCAATAACAGAAGCTGACACATAAGCGTTATCGACCGCATCCGCCACAAGATTAAGGGCATTGGTAAGGGGCACACCGGAATGGAGCATCATAGAAAAACTGCGGCTGAAACGGGCCAGCAGTGAGCGGCGGATGATGTCTCCCACCACGGGAAGACGAAGCTTGAGACGATCCCATTTGTAACGGCCGCTTTCGGTACTTACATAGCGGTAAATGCCATAGCTGATTAACGCGATAATGCCGATAAGAATATAACTGCGGTTAAGCATGAAATCAGAAATGGCCAGCAGCACTTTGGTCATGGTGGGCAGTTCGGCTCCGAATTTGGCAAACATGGTGGCAAATTTTGGGATAACGAACACGTTGAGCACTACAAAGGCCATTGCCAGAGCAATCAGCACGAATATAGGATACCGGGTGGCGGCTTTAATTTGCTTACGGGTTTCCTGCTCCCTTTCAAGGTACTCAGCCAGCTGTAAAAACGCATCATCCAGACGACCGGTATTCTCGCCCACATGAATAATGCTCACAAAAAGCTGGTTGAAAATATCGCTGTGTAAATGCAGCGCCGAAGACAAACTGCGCCCCCTTTCTAACTGAGCGATAACATCAAGCAGAGCTACACGCATTCGCGCAGAGTTACTGGACTCAGCCAAACCGCTGACGGCCCGCAAAATAGGAATGCCGGCACGGGTCAGTGAAAACATCTGACGACAAAAGATAACCAGCTCGTCCAGCGACACATTGGGCGTGTACCAGTGCACGTCCATGGATTTTTCAGCACCGGAAGCCGCCTCATCTTTGCTCGCAACAATTTTGATGGGGATGACATTGCGGGCCAACAGCAGCTTTGCCACGGCGCTCTCGTCCGTGGCATCCATAGTTCCTTCGGTTAACTCACCCGTCCTTTCACGGGCAGTATAACTAAACCTGGCCATCACCCGTGTCCTCTGCTTTGTCCACATCGGTATCTGAGGTATCGGCGACCATTTCAGACAACTTGAGCACTTCCTCAACGGTGGTCATGCCCATTTTCGCGTAGGTTAATGCGGCGTAAGCAAGCGGCCGGTAACGATTACTTTCTCTGGCATGTTGCGCGAAGCCCACGGTATCCCCTACCTTCAGTGCATCCATCATGGCGTCATTCAGTTCCAGCAGTTCGAACACACCAATCCGGCCTTTGTAGCCGGTCTGATTACATTTCTGGCAACCGCGACCTTTTTTAAATACCACCTCTCCCAAAGATTCATCCACGTGTTTAAGCCAGAACACCTCTTCCGGGGTGGGGGTGTAAACACTTTCGCAACTGTCACAAATTTTACGGACCAGACGCTGGGCAACAACGCCCCGTAACGCACTGGCGGCCAGATAGCCGGGCGCTCCCATATCAAGCAGGCGGATAGCACTGGAAACAGCGTCGTTGGTGTGTAACGTTGACAATACAAGGTGACCGGTCAATGCTCCCCGCAGACCGATTTCCACCGTCTCCTGGTCCCGCATTTCCCCCACCATGATAATGTCCGGATCCTGACGCAATGTGGTGCGCAGTACACTGGAGAAAGTCAGGTCGATTTTGCTGTTAACCTGCACCTGGTTTACCCTGGGCAAACGGTATTCCACAGGATCTTCAACAGTAATGATTTTTCTTTCCGGTTTATTCAGCTCACTCAGCGCGCCGTAAAGGGTCGTTGTTTTCCCTGAACCGGTAGGACCGGTAACCAGAATCATGCCGTGCGGGCGTTGTAACAGCGTGCGGAAACGTTTCAACAGCGGCGCGGGCATCCCGGTCTGTTCCAGTGTTAATACTCCGGCTGACTGATCCAGCAAACGCATTACCACCGCTTCACCGGACTGAACCGGCATGGTTGATAAACGCACGTCAATGCGGTGTCCCCGTACTTTTACCTGGGTACGGCCATCCTGAGGTAAACGCTTTTCAGAGATATCCAGACCGGCCATCAGCTTCAGGCGTAATACCAGTGCTGCAGCAATGTTTCCCTGCGGAATAACAGTTTCCTGCAACACACCGTCGACACGCTGACGGATGCGCAGCTTGCTTTCATCCGGCTCAATGTGAATATCTGAGGCTTTAGCAATGACCGCATCATCGAAGATTGACTGAAGTAACCGGGAAACAGCGGTGTCCTGCTCTTCTTCCACACCGGCACTTAACGAAAAGTTATCTGATTCCTGATATTCCTCTGCCAGCTCATGAGCGAAAGAGGCGATTTCATCGGTTTTACGATAATGGGTATCGTAGGCGTTATACAGTTGCGCTTCGCTGACCACAGCCATATCAAATGGTTTGGGCAGCAGATCCGACAGGTTATCCTGCGCGTTGAGGTCAGCCGGGTCGCTCATCGCCACCAGCAACCGGTCACCTTTGTCTGCAATAACCAGCGCTCTGTACCGGCGGGCCTGAATTTCCGGTAATAACTTAACTGCACTGGCATTAACCTGATACTGGTCGAGGTCGATAAGCGCGACCTTAAGGTGACGGGAAAGTAATGTTAATAACTCCTGCTCTGTCACCAGCCCCATGGAAATAAGGGTGGCACCCAGCTTACGGCCAGTTTTACGCTGTTCCCCCAGAGCCTGTACTAATTGCTCACCGGTAATTAAACCATCCTGTACCAGCAGATCTCCTAAACGGATTTTCGTCTGACTCATAATTACTCCGAGAGATCCTTAATCCGTTTCCGGACGAATAATTCAACAGCGTCTTCCAACCCTTGTCTGTTAAGAGCTTCCTTGTATGCCTGCACCGCCAGATGCGGCTTTCCAAGCTTGTCGGAGGCAACTCCAAAACCTAGCCACCAGCGTGCTATGGCAGGCTGAAGTTCAGTCAGCACACGATAATCAATTAGCGCTGCGTCATACTTTTTTAGTTGATTGGCATATCCGGCACGGAAACCCAGAAAGTCGATGTCGGTGGTATCAGCCGGCTGACTGATCACCTCCCACGCCTGTTCACCCATGTTCTGCTGACGGTAAAGACGCCCCAGCATCAACCGGATACTCGTGTTCTCCGGTGCTTCCTCAAGTGCCTGCTCCAGCATTTGCTGCGCCTGCTCTACTTGTCCTTCTGCGAAATACACCGATGCCAGTTTCTTGCGGACATCAAGGTCATCCGGCTCCCGTTGCGATAACAGTATCAGCAGACGGGTGGCCTCACGCATATTGCCTTTTTTCATCTCACCGGCAATCTGATCGCGCAGTGTAGCCTCCACAGCGGCAGGCTGCGACTTAGTGACTTTCATCACCCCTGTATCAGCGGTTTTACTATGTGCTTTTTCCGGTGTGATCACCGGCACCCTGTCACCTGCAGGATCCGGAGCCGCTTTTTTTTCAACCTCTTCCAGTGGGGATTCGGATTGTGGTTCTGTTTGAACCTGATTAAAAACAATGACCGGACCATTGTCACCGGCTTGTGGCGCTGCCCGTGCTCCGGCCTGCGGTATACTTTCCGGCGTTACGGGGGCAGACTCTGAGCTATTTGTAACAGCAAGTGATGTATTATCACGCGGTGCAATTGCAGTAAGGCTGCTATCTCCTGACGCGGTGAGGCGCGGTTCAGATTCATCAGAGACCGGTGATGACGCAGTGCTCTGAATACCAGCTTGTTCGGTTTTGGAAGACGCTGAATTCAACGATAACGGCGCAGGTCTGGTTTCGTTATTCGCAGAAGTCTTTGCAGTGAGAGCCGAGGCGGTTCTGTCCCCGCTGTCTTTGCCATCTACCAGAAAAGTAAAAGCACTCCATGCAATTGCGGCAAGCAACAACACACCCAGAATGATCAGCCGGCTCTTTATGCCAGCGTCTCCCGATAAGGGCGGTTTATAGTTTTTTGTGTTGTCGCCCTGATTATTCTCTCCCTCAAGGTCGCGGAGCATTTTATTGATTACACTCATACCGCGCCTCCACTGAACCACATACCTGCGATGACAGTAACCGCGATAACCACTCCCGTCGCTACGAGACCAATGGCTTGCAGAGGCATACCGGCTATCCGCCGTTGTGTGGCTTCAGTATCTTTTACAGCATATTTAATATGCGCCAGTGTTACCTCATGTTTTCCTTCGCCATAAGCCAGCATTAAAGCCTTATGAGAGACCACATTAATCAGCCTTGCGGTTCCGCGGCAGGCAGACACCATCATCTGGCAGGGGCGGTGCCCGAACACAGGAGAGCCTTTGTATCCGGCGACCTGCAAACGATGATGCACATACTGCTCAACCTGATCCACATTCATCAGCGCCAACCGGTAACTGAAGGTAATACGTTGCTTTAGCTGCCGCAATCTTGGCGTAGCCAGCTTCTGATCCAGTTCTGGCTGACCAAACAGCACTACCTGAAGTAACTTTTTGGATTCCGTTTCCAGATTGGTCATAAGTCTGAGCGCTTCCAGCGTTTCCTCAGGCATGGCCTGGGCTTCGTCCACGATCAGCACCACCGACAACCCTACTTTAGCTTTTTCAATCAGTTTGGCTTCAATCTGACGGGTAAATTGCTGCTGATCGCCTCCCACATCCAGCACCACACCAATTTCAGCGGCTACCGCACGACGAAACTCTTCCGGTGACAGCATGGGGGTAGGAATATAGGCGGAGGGAAAGTTATCCGGCAACTCGTTGAGCAATTTCCGGCACAACAGGGTTTTGCCAGTGCCTACCTCGCCAGTCACTTTGATAAAGCCTTCACCTGCGTCCAGCGCCGTTTTCAGTACTTCCATTGCCTCATTATGGCTGGGCAACCCGAAGTAAAACTGGGTATTCGGCGTCAACGTGAAGGGCGGCTCCTGAAGGCCAAAGTGACTCAGATACATGACTTATTCCACGTACAGCCAGTCAGCCATCTGCGAACGGCTCATTTCGATTTGCTTACTCCACGTGCCGGGCTCAACCACAGTGGGCTTAAGCAGTATGATCAGTTCTTTTTTGATTTCCTGCTGACGTTTATTTCTGAACAGGTTCCCCACCACAGGAATGTCTCCCAGCAACGGCGTTTTACTTTCATTATCGGTAATGGTGGTTTGCATCAGGCCGCCAATTACAACAATTTCTCCCGAAGACGCGCGGATAACCGTGTCAGATTCCCGGATAGTGCTTTGTGCAAGCGGCAGCACAATTTCTTCTTCGTTGAGGGTGACAACTTTAGTCTGCTCTTCGGTTTCAATAACAGAAGGATGCACGTGCAACAGCACACTGCCTTTATCGTCAATCTGGGGAGTAACATCCAGCGCAATACCCGAGAAGAACGGCGTCAGTTCAATATCCGGGACCACTGAAGTCGATGTGGCTGTAATCGTATTCTGGCTGGATACGTCGGTAACAAAATACTCATCGTCACCCACTTTAATCACCGCCTTCTGATTGTTTGTTGCAGTAACACGGGGGCTGGACAGCACCTGAACATTCCCCTGTGTGGACAACAGATTCAACACACCTGAGAAATCCTGATTGAGGAAAGACAAACTGGTGATGCCGCCCAAATCCGGGGTCAGTGCGTTGCCAAACGTACCTGCGGTGGTAGCGAATGAGAAATTCGTGCTGCCCACATTGGCAATAATTTCATTCCAGTTGATCCCTTGCTGATAGCCGTCACTCAGCACCACTTCAAGAATACGGGCTTCCAGCACTACCTGACGTTGCAGGTGGGTTTCAGACACCTGCAAAAAGCGTTTTATGGCACGGATCTCAGACGGTAAAGCACGGACGGTAACCAGACCGGCCTGAGGCGTAACAAACACCGCACGACCACCTTCTGTGCCAAGCATAGACGCCAGGCTGGTTTGTAAATCTTCCCAGAAGTTAGTTTCTGTGCGGGTGCTGATCATTGTGCCATTATTGTTACCGGACATACTGCTGTACTGACCGTTGCCGCCCATTTCACTACCGGTAAAATTACTGAAGTTACCGCTGCCGGACTGACTGCCGTTTCCGCCATTGGCATTTTGCGATACCCCGCCGGAAATGATACTGGTTTGGGTCGCCCCGTTACGCTTCATCAGCAGGTAGTTCACGGCGAAAGTTTCGGTACGCATACCCGCGGGTAACACGCGAAATACGTTTCCCTGTCTCTGGATATCGAATCCGTATAAATCAGAGAGTAATGACATGACCCCGTCCAGTGACACCTGCTTCAAATCGAGGGTAACCGAACCGGTCACATCCGGGTGCACGGCTACACTGTATGGCGTGTCATAAACCAGCCCGGACAAAAACTGCCGCACATCCACGCTTTGGGCATTAATATCGTATTTTTCAGGGCCAAGCAGTGCCGCCGGCGTAGCGGCAGGTCCGGGCGCGGTCATCAGCGCAGAATTCACGGCATCAGGTACTTCATCCAATTTTTCAGAAGTAGCCTTATTCGCCTTTTCAGCATCCAGCTGTGCCTGCAACTCGTCCTTCAACGAGCGCTCAACAACAGATTCTTTTGGCGCTGACTGGCAGGCGCTCAAAACGAAAGCTGCAAGTAAGGTGATGGTGGCTTTACGCATTGCCTGATCCTAATATGAGTCCGCAGTGCGGATACTAAACTTATCTGATGATGCCGGATTCACTGACAGCGTCACCGGTTGCCAGCGGCCGTCGCGCTGATGACTGATAATCACTTTATCTTTTAAAATTGTTTTCACGGTTGCGTCACTGAACTGATATCCCTCAGCCACCAGCTTGCCGTTAATGATGGCCTGAGGACGCATGCCATGATTAAAAATCGCTGTTACCTGATAACCGGTCTGCGTTTTTACCGCAGAAGACTGACCTTTATAGCCCCGTCCCGGTCTGGTCGGGTCGCCGGCATGCACTTGCTGGCTCATCATGAGCAGAATGCCGATAAACACCAAATATTTGCCGTATCTGTTAAACACCGATAAACGCCTTATCTGTACTGAGGGTATACACTTCCACAGTGACATCTGCCGCCGGCCATGCCGTCACCTCGTAATCAATTGACCGCCAGTAAAGCTGCCTTGAGCGGGTTTCCAGTACTTCGATGAAATTCTTAACGTCGAAATAATTGCCCCTGAATGTCATTGTCACGCCATGCTGATAAAGCTCTACATCCTGCATAGATTCGTTATCTGCAAAAACAGAGACGGGCTCCGCCGACGACATTTCAGTCAACGTCAGTGCGTGGGTATGGGAAAACACTTCTTCCACCAGCAACACCATTTCATCCGGCGACACCAGCTCGTCGAGTTGTGTTGAAAAGCTGACGGACAAATCATTCTTCTTAGCCACCAGATCATCATATTCAGCATGCTTTTCCGCATCCGGGTCTACCGACAGCGCTTCCACGAACAGGGCCTGTTGCGCCTGTAACGTCTGCTTTTTCATTTCTTCGGCAGCCAGTTCTTTTCTGTACCCGCTTAAGTCATTCATGGCAGGCTCAATAAAGAAGGTGAAGCCTGTAAGCAGCACCAGTGCGATACCGGATACCAGTGTCATCACCTTTTCCCGCCGGGATAACGCTTCAAATTTAACGTGTAATGAAGGCTTACTCATTGAGCACCTCCCGGCAGCGTTAAACCCGGCGCACTTTGCTGTGCCGGCGCAGCAGCCGTTGCTGATGCCGTTCTGCGGGTGGATAACTCGAATTTCAGTGCGTCATCTTCGTCCATATACACCCTGGCAGCGGCAAAACTGCGCCCTCTGAAACTGCTTGTTTCACTTAACCGCTGCAACCAGCGGGGAAAAGCCTGGGGTGAAGACACCTGCCCGTTGAAAGTCATGTTAGTTTCAGACACCGCCATAGACTCGATCCAGAGATCAGACTCATGTTTGTCAGCCAGGTCGTCCAGCAGAATACTGAAACCTTTGAACCGCAGCGGGGCGCGGGCAGCAAGTTCTTCCAGTACACGACGTTGCTTACTGAGATCCAGTTTGATGTCTTCTACCTTTTTGATCAGCGCAGGGTCTGCTTTCCAGTTTGTTACCTCGGCCTGCAATTCATCAATCTGGCTCTGATGGATCCGGTTACGTTCCAGCAGCTTCACGTATTCAGCTTCTGCACTACTGGCCAGATAATGATAAATACTGCCTGTTATCAGTACGATGAGAGCAACTACTCCAATGGCAAGACTGACGCTGGACAATGACAGATAATCAATGCGTGGTTCGAAGCGGGACTGGTAGAGGTTGATATTACTTTTCATCAGCCACCATCGGTTTTGCAGACAGCGTTTTATTCCGTGCCGGCGTCAGCGCCATGCCCAGACTGCTCAGATTAGAGATAACTTCCGACGGGTCGTTGACCACCCCGCTAAGATCCAGCTCAGTCACCTCAGCAGAAACTGCCTGTGATATCTGTTCTAAAATAATTGCGGTTTGTGCTGCATTGATGCGAATCATCACCTTACGTACCGGTGCCTGACGCAGCTGGCTTTCGAAAAAGTCCATGGAACGCTGAATTTGAATACATAATGAATCCAGCACGCCCATTCTCAGTTCTTCTTCGGAAAAACTCCCCAGGTTCTCGAAGCCTTTCAGCCTTCGGCTGAGATACAAGTGACTGTCCTTGACGACGTTCAGAATAATTTCTTCTCCGGCTTCCTGCGTCAGCGTGATAACCGGTTCCTGCATAACCGGCAACAGCGCGCAGTGTGCCAGCTCTTCAACAGAAATACTTTCCAGCCGTACATTCGCTTCAATACAACCGGCGACAATCTCTTTTATGGTGTCTTCAGGCATAGCAACGACATTGACCTTTTTATTGCCGGCCAGTGGCACAGGCAGATCGAAGTAGTCCAGCACCATGGGCTTGTCGAATCCCATCAGCTCTTTCACCGGCCAAACCAGAGAATCATTGATTTCGTCATCTTTAACGTCGGGCCGGTCAATCTGCAGCAATTGATACCAGTTTTGCGCCAGCGCAACGTGACACTCTGCACCGGACAGCTTTTGCTTTGCTACCCATTTACTGAGTTGCGTCTGCCACTGGGAATAAAGCACAGAAACTTCAGAGACAACATAAGATTCACCGCCCTTACTACGCAAAGCCGTGAAGGTAGCAGTTTCGGCAGACAACGATACACCGACAGCCATGCCGGCACGCTTCGATTGAAAACGTTGTTTGAGATAAGTTGTCCAACCAATGTACATAGTGATTAATTCGCTTAGTTATTATTCAGCGCCGGCAGAAAAAAGTGTCAGCGTACTGTCAGCCGTTATAAGTGTAGACGATTAACGCCCCAATAGCCGTTATCCTTCTCTGCAACTGCCCAGCCCCGCTGTTGCAACCTTTTGCGAATTTCCCTGTTCATCATTCCATGGCCAAACATGACTATTTTTTTATGGGTCTTTGCCCGCACTTCCAATAAGTTAACGGCCATTTCTGCCCGGGCTTTAGCGTCTTTATAGCTTTCAAACCTGCCGCCCGCCCCGGCCATCCACAGGGCACGACTGAAATAAACCCAGGTCCACGCTCTGAGCCGGAACGGTAACCGGTAATAAGGGATATCCATCTCTCTGAATAAACTGCTGTACTCACAGGCACTATGGCCGCAGCAATATCGGGCCGTTAAACGGGCCCGGTACAAATCGCTGCTCATGACAAAGTAGTTGTTAAGACTCAGTAATTTAGCGGGTTTGCTTTTGGGGTCAAGGTCGGCGGCATTATACTTTCGAATCCAGTTCGCGTAACCTGATACTGTACAACGGATATTATCTGCTGAGCGGGGTCTGCCATGCCGGATCAATACAATTTCAGTCTTCACACCTGTGCTCATATGTGCAATTTAAATCCGGAATCCTATAATAAACAAAGCCTTACAAAAGAGAAAGCACTTTGACCCCGCTACCATTTTCAGACCGGAGCCTGCCTTCGTTACGCGCGGCACTTCCCCGCTGCGATGAAAAAGGGCCTTACCTCGATGTACTTAACAAAGCAGACGCGCCGGCTAAAAGCAAAAAACAGGCAATGAAAGCTCTCTTTACATGCCGCGGTCCCTGCTGGATTGAGCCGGTATTTTGTTTGTCAGGTAATGCCTCCGTGGAACTGGGCCGGTTCGTTTTTCTCAATCACAACGTGACATTTATTGCTGAACAAAATATCCGTCTTGGCGAAGGGGTATTTGTCGGGCCGGGCGCAATCATCAGTACCGTGCCGTTAGACACAGGAGAAGTTCATCCCCCCGTCAATATGAATAATGCGCCGGTGACAATTGGCGACAATGTGTGGATTGGTGCTAATGCGGTTATTCAACCTGGCGTCACTATTGACGATCAGGCCATTGTCGGTGCCGGTGCGGTGGTGTTTGACGATGTACCGGCGAACACCACTGTCGCGGGTTCGCCGACCACCATCCGGAAAAGACCCGCTTTAAAATGACCAGGTCACGCCCAGAGTTGCTGTCGTACCCAGACCTTTAATATTGTAGCCACCGTAGGTGTAAGACTGGGCCCTCGCCGGGTAGTAATCACTGTTGAACAGGTTTTCGATTCCCATAAACGCATTCCAGTTGTCTGCAAACTGATATTTCCCGCTCACATTGAAAATGTTGTAGCTGGAGACTGGGCCCTGATCACCCACATATTCCCCGTCAGCATCGGGCGCAAAGCGCTTACGGTCGCCAACATGCAAATAGCTTACTGTTAATGACATACTATCAAGGGGGCGCCAGTTTACATTTACCGTGGCCTTCGGCGGACTGATTTGACGCGAGCCTAAATAGATATCGGCTTCGGTATTCTTTCCTTCAACGTAACTGTATGTTGCAACGACACCCAGGGTGTCAGAAACACGGTAGTCAACCAGCCCTTCATATCCCCAGATTTCCTGTGGTGCACGCACCGGCTCATACACACCGGTAACCGCATTAAACTGGTTTGTGGTGCCCAGTTCAGAAGTGCTGCGGTAAGCAGCCACTTCAATACGAACATTATCAAACAGGGAGGTGAAACCCGCTTCGTAGTTATCGATAATAGACGCTTCTGTCTGAATCAGACCGATATCGTCTACTGTTGCTGCGCGGAGTAAACGGCCAATATCGGCGATATCTGAACCCTGTGAATAGTTAATAAACGGACTGAATACATCCTTCCAGTTGTACTTGATAGCAATGTTGTACGTCGTGGCATCATAATCAATGGTATCTCCCTTTACCTGTAACGGCACAGAGCATTGTGTTGCGGTACGGCAAAGCTTGAGTGTTTCGTAATCATCGACAGTTAAGTCAATGCTTTCTCTTCTGACGCCCGCTTTCACAATAATATTATCCTGAATTACCCACTTGGTTTGCAGGAAGCCGGCAATGCTGTCCATGTCCATTTCAGGTACCCATACCCGGCCATCCACCAGAGGCTGTGAAGTGGTGTCCTGCAAGGCATCAACACCATAGATAAACGTTGCTTCCACGCCATCGAAGTCGGCAATGGTGTTGAATGTGGCTCTGGCACCACGTTTCTCTGAACGGATAATCGACTGGCCCCCGTCGTAACCCTCGTCAGGGTTTGCAAGGTTCGGCGAAAAGAAAAATACATTTTCTATGTCCTGCGAATACACATCGAGGGTCATTTCGGTGTTGGTGAAAATAGTGCTGTCGGTGTATTTAACAGTAATGTTTTCATTTCCGTCAGGCCCCTGGGGCTTACCCTGTTTCTGGAGGGCTTCCGGAACGTGAATAGCGTAGGTTTTCTCACCCTGATTAATGTCGCCGGCCACATCCCCTAAATCTGTTTTTTGCTGAGAGCTGAAATAGTTGTAACTGAATTGCAGACGCTTTTCGTCATCAAACTCATAACCCAGTTTAGTGAAGTAGTTCTGCGTTTCTGCGTCTGAAAGCCCGTACTGCAAGCCAAGAATATCGCCCTCAGCATCCCGCTGCACGCCGTTTTCTTCGTAACTGGCAGTCAGCAGGTAATCAAAGTTACCGGTTTTTCCGTTAACCGCTGCGGATACCCTGGCGCCGGCGGACTCTTCCGTTTTCACCGCACTGAACCGTGATGACAGACTGATCTGCCCTTTATGGCTGTCCTGTGTTGTTGCCTGCTTCGTAATGTAGTTAATGATGCCGCCTGATGCACCGTTTCCGTATACTGACGTGGCACCTTTAATCACCTCGATACGTGCAAGAGCACTGGGATCGATAGTTTTAATCCCTAGTGAGCCGTTCCTCAGCGGCGTTGACTGTGGCACACCGTCAATCATGACCAGAGGCGCCCGCCCCCGCAACGACTGACCGGTATTGCTTGAACTGCCGGTATCAGGAGCAAGTCCCGGCACCATTTGAGCCAGCAAGCTCTGAAGTTCGGGATTAACCTTAAGATGTTCTTCAATCTGGCGCTGAGAGATGACTGTAATGGACGCCGGCACTTCATCAATACTTTCGATAACACGGCTTCCGGAAACAATAATACGTTCAATGTCGTCTGTTTGTGTCTCGACAGCCATTGAGGAGGTGCTGACAGCCAACGCCACGAGAGAAAGGGAAAATTTAGACATGAAAACTCTTTTAAGAAATATAACAAGAAGAAAGGCCCGTTATACTAAAGGTGTAGGGAGGCAATGTAAAGATAATGAAAACCATTCTCATTATCTTTACAGAGTATGACTTATTTGTAGTGTCGCTTGTACCAGAACCAGATCCCTGAGCCGGTAAAAAAAGCAGGCAACAGAGCAACAAAGAACCATAAGAACTGAACCACAGGGCCGGCAAAATCGCCGGTATGGAACTTATATTTGAAATTCCAGACCTGCGTGGCAACGTTTGCCGAAGAGGCATCGTAACGTCCGGTTTCCTGCCCCGTCACCGGGTGAGCCCATACCCAGCTGTAAGCATGAGACTCGCCGGGATTTTGCATTCTGAAACCAATATGTTCACCGGCTTTCAGAGGGAAATAGATGCGGAATAACCGGGCATCAGGGAATATTGTTGTTGCCCGGTCATAAGCGATATCGATGGCGGCAGGCAATAACGATTCAGACGCTGTTAGCCTCGCGGGTACGGGCCTGATTTCCACCTCTGAAAAAGTGATGGTTTCGACGACCTGCTGCGTTGGCTTTTTCCAGTTGAAGGCCATGCCGGTAAACGCAATTAAGAGAAGTGGTACCAGCAAGTAGACACCCAGCACCGTATGAAGCTGATACATCAGGATGCGTAACTTTGCGCGGCTTTTGATTACCAGCCGCTTTAACCTGTTTTTCGGTTTCACCCACAGGTAAAAACCCAGTAAAAGCTCGAAGATAAGTACCAGTGCGCTTATCGAGACCCAGTTACGTAACGGCTTACCCTTCTCTCCGTCCTCATACAATAGCCAGCGGTGCAAAGCCATCGTGAAGCCGTAGATAGTGGTGTAGTAGTCATACCGGTACACAACGCCACCGGTATAAGGATTGACACTGACATACTCATCGTTCGCCAGCTTTCCCTGCCAGGCAAGCTGTGGATCCGTTTCCGGCATCAACATGGCAAAGGGTTGTCCGGTTTCCGTTTCAACGGCGAACATCAGGCGTGAAAGAGGAAGTACTTCATCCCGTGATGACACCTGCCATTTATCAGGTTGTGAAAGAATCTGGATATCTTTGGCGTAAACCAGCAGCGCTCCGGTCACACTCAGACAGGTAATAAACAGTCCTGAAATCAGCGCCAGCACAAGGTGTAGTCTTCTAAGCCAAAGTTTCAAATGAGCAATCCAGGGTGTCCGTTCAAAGGTAATGTTCCGGTGCCGGCTTCTTCTCACGGCACGGTAAGCCGGCAATACTAACAGGAAAAACCCTTCCCGGAACACTCTCTTTCAGGCTACAACCTGAAAGCTTGCCGGATCCATCCGTGCACAGGGCTGTGGTGGGTACGCCCGAGCCACACAAGATGCTTGGCAAAACCGGGCACATCCACTGGCAGCGGCAAAATTGGCTTAGTGCCGTGGCCATTTGATTGCGTGCATAAAAACGCCTGAAATAGTCAGTCATAAGTTGACGTACTACATCATCAAGTTTTGCCAGATATAAATCCAATCACCTTTTACCATTAAACCTATCAGATATAATTATTACTGGAATTTTCCGGGGAATAAAAATAACAAACCCTGCAAAAAGCAGGGTTTGTGAGTATGAATATTTTTGTGTTCTTGTTCAGAGCGATGACTTTCCTAGAACGGAATATCGTCATCAAAGTCAAAATCAGGCTCGGCCATAGGAGGCTTGTTACCGCCGCCTTGCTGGTTTCCACCCTGATTGCCGCCGCCGTAGCCGCCCTGATTGTTACCCTGTGGACGTTGCTGATAACCGCCGCCCTGGTTGTTGCTGTAACCACCCTGGTTGCCGCCCTGATTTCCACCTTGAGGACGTTGCTGGTAGCCACCGCCACCCTGACCACCGCCATCGCGGCTGCCAAGCATTTGCATCTGGTCAACAATGATCTCCGTTGTGTAACGGTCCTGACCTTGTTGATCCTGCCATTTACGGGTCTGCAATTTACCTTCAACGTAAATTTGTGAGCCTTTCTTCAGGTATTCACCGGCGATTTCCGCCAGACGACGGTACATAGTTAACCGATGCCATTCTGTACGTTCCTGCATCTGGCCTTGTTGATCCTTCCAGCTTTCACTGGTAGCAAGACTCAGGTTTGCTACGGCGTTTCCATTTGGCATGTAACGAACTTCAGGATCATTCCCGAGGTTACCGACCAATATGACTTTGTTGACGCCTTTCGTTGCCATCGATGTCTCCTGTTAACTCTGTCTTTGTCTGTGACTTATGAATTCACAGCCACCCGCCCCGCACACTTTTTGCGGATTTCTGGCGGATTTAACGTTGCTGCTCAACGTTGTTCCCTGCCCGTGCAGTCGCTGTAAATTTTGTGATAGTGGGCCAGTATACCTGATTTTTTTCTCTGGCTAAGGGAATATTTTCGTTAAATAAAAGCTGCGGCAGCCAGTTAATTGTCGCACAAGGTTTTTTCCGGATTTATACACCCGCAGCACCAACCTGTTTCTATGTTGAGTCAAAATTTATCACACGCAGAGAGGCTGTCGAGCTGTACTGACGGTCCGTTTATTACCTGACCAGTCGCGGTCATACTTCATCCCCACTTTGTATCAGCGCTATGTGTCTGAAGTGGATTTTACCGGCTTGCGGCGTGGCATCATTATCGAGAATAAATGTCAGGTATTGATAATTACCGGCTTTGAGATACTCACCTACCGGTATAACCAACCGTTGCCAGCCGTCCTGTTCGCTCAGATCATCAACAAGATGACCGTATGATTGCGAACCACCGAAGCTTAATATCACGCCGGGTCCCTGCTTTAAATTGGTATCCAGGCCTAACGCGGCAATTTCCGCCGGACCTTCAATTTTAACTGTCGCTACCAGCCGGCTGCCAGCGTCGACAATGAACTGCCCTGCGATTTGTTTCCATGCGTTACCGGATAACGTTAATGTTGAACCATCATCGCTTATGGTCATTCCGCCATTGACGGTGTCATCCTGTTTCGCATCGTAGCTTGCCGGTGCAAACTTATTAAAATTGAGCATTTCCTCAAGTAACACATGGCTAAACGACAGGTAAGGAGCCGCGCCGGTCACCGGGCGGGTTTTTCCGGTGATCAGTCCGCTTGCGAACTTCGAAAAATTAGCAACGGTGAGACCATCAGCTATGTTCAGGGTTTTCGGCGCTGCCTGTTCAGCCAGCGACTGAGCAAAGGCGGTGTTGAGCTTAGTTGAGTCGGCAAAAGGCACAGTTATGTCAGCCTGAAACCGCTCACTGGCGGTATCCAGATTAAACAGGTAATTACCTGTGAAGAGACTGCGGGTATCGAACTGCTTATCAAGAATGCTGAAGCCGGATACGTCTGTTGCCGGACCGGTGATAATCACATTGTTCACCGCATTTACCCAGAACCCGTCATCACCCTGGACATAGGATGCGGTGATACCGTTTCCTGAAGAATAAACGTAGTTGTTGAACAGATTAACCTGCCCTTCAGGATTAGATGACACGCCGCCGGCCTTGATAGCTGCCCACATCATACCACGCTCGTCGCCCATGCTGTGAAGGGTATTATTAAAAATATAAGACGGTCCGCGACGCACCGGCGCAACACTTATTCCGCCATAACCGTGGGAAAAATCATTGTTGTAAACCAGTACGTTGTGCTGACCACCATCCAGTTCGATAATGTCATCGTTGGCGAAAGCAAACGTGTTGTTATATATCGCCGAGTCCCGGATGAAACCGCCATCGCTGTTGAGGTTAAACCGGCTTTCCACCACATCATTAAAGCGCACCTCATCAGTACCGGTGAAGGTATTGTTGCGTAATATGATTTGCCCCTGAAAGACTTCCTGCGGATGGTTGGCAAAAGCGAGGAAAGCATTGGTACCTTTGGGGTGGCCGTTACCCCAGTGGTTTGCGCCAAACACCGGGTCATGTACGTAACAGTTCTCTACTGTGATCACGCCACTGCGACGCATAAAGAAAGCGGAATCGTAGTTAATCTGCCGGCCCCGGTCGTCATAAGCGATGCCTTTGCGGTACTCTGCCGGGCGTCTTCCCCACTGAGAAATATCACATCCGTTGACCCAGATATGGTGTGCTTCTTCTGCAAAGAAACCGAGCTGACCGCCCTGCGCTATGGTGATGTCTTCGAAATACACATAACTTTGCGCACCGATGCGGATGGCCGAGAGAGCATCCTCCGGGGCTACGATGGGTGTATTAAGATCGCCTTTAATCATGGCCCATGCACCGGGCGCACCTTCGATACCCAGCGCTTCTACATCCAGCGTACCGCCCTGATAAATATCTTTCAGATGATATATCTTCTGAGGGTCCACCGGCGGCTTGTCAGCCCGGGTATAGAAGGAATCTGTATACAAACGGGTTCCGGCATCATCTGTCACACTCAGCTCAATGTCATAGTGTGAAGACGGCTTCAGGTACACTACGGCACCGGATAACGACCCCTTAACAGGGTCAAAGTAAAGCGGGTTAGCATCCAGCCACTGCGTAGTGCCGGTTTCACGGAAACGAAGTGTATTGTCAACATCTGCGGACTGACCGGGCAGTTCAATCCCCGCTGATTCTATTAATGGCGTGATTGTGAGTTGTTCAGGCAGTGGCTCATCAGCACCGGCGCGGGCACTCAGCACAAAGCCGGTCAGAAAACATAACGTCAGGATACGACACATAATTGCCTCGCAAGTAAGAATAGTCAGGGGAAACAGAACGTACGAACAGTACCGGTGACTATGCTACCAGCGGAAAGAGTTATTTACACATTAAACTTGCACAGAAAATAAACAAAAAACCGCCCGGAGGCGGTTTTCAATTCATACTCACCGGCGATTTATTACCACCAGGTAATGTAGAACGCTGCAGTTACCAGTGTGATTGCAATGGCTGCGATATTGAAGCCGGAGGACGTAGCAAAGCTGACTTCACCCAGTTCAATAGCATTGTCGTGGTTGCCCTTTTTCTCAGACAGAGAAATCAGCACGGCCAGACCCACACACATCAAAAACACAATGCCTACACGGTCAATGAAGGGAACGTCAGGGAAGAACATACGGCCCGCAAGGCTGAAGAAGAATGACCCCAGCGCAGCAACCAGACCACCATTTGCAGTGGTTTTCTTCCAGAACATACCCAAGGCAAACAGGGCAACAATGCCCGGCGTGAAGAAGCCGGTGAATTCCTGAATATACTGGAATGCCTGATCAAAGTTACCCAGTAGCGGTTTAGCCACCAGCATAGCGATGATTAACGACACCAGACTGACAATACGGCCCACTTTCACATAGTGATTTTGCGGTTTATCCGGATTTTTAGGCTTGTAGAAATCCATGGTGAAGATGGTAGAAACACTGTTGGTCATTGACGCCAGTGAAGACACGATAGCCGCTACCAGAGCAGCGAAGATCAAACCTTTCAGACCAACCGGCATTAATGTCATCAGAGACGGGTAAGCTTCATCAGCACGGTTCAGATCCGGCACCAGTATGACCGCAGCAATACCCGGTAACACCACAATCAAAGGCATCAGCAGTTTAAGGAATGCCGCAAACGCGATCCCTTTCTGCGCTTCTTTAACGCTTTTAGCAGCCAGAGTACGCTGAATGATGTACTGGTTAAAGCCCCAGTAAGACAGGTTCATGATCCACATACCGCCAATCAGCACAGAGATACCCGGCAGGCTCTTATAGTGCGGATTATCTTCAGAAAGAATCATATCGAATTTTTCCGGCAGACGGTTTGTGATATCAACAAATCCCTGAATCACACCGTTACCGTCACTGATCAGGTTCAGCGCAGTGTATGACAGGAACAGACCGCCCAGCACTAACAACACTACCTGGATGATATCGGTCATGGCCACAGCCTTCAGGCCGCCGTACAGTGAATAGGCCAGTGAAAACACGCCAAGGAACAACATACCGTACATCATGTCTACGCCGGCGATGGTATTAATAGCCAGCGCACCCAGCCACAATACAGCCGTGAGGTTCACAAATACGTATACTGCCAGCCAGAATACCGCCATAACGACACGCACACGGTGGTCATAGCGCTGTTCCAGGAACTGGGGCATGGTGTAAATTTTATGCTTCAGGAAGATTGGCAGGAAGAACTTACCAACAATCAGCAACGTTATGGCTGCCATCCACTCATAAGAAGCTATGGCTAAACCGATGGTATAACCAGAGCCGGACATTCCGATGATTTGTTCAGCGGAAATGTTAGCAGCGATCAATGATGCCCCAATCGCCCACCAGGGCAGGCTTGAGCCAGCAAGGAAGTAATCATTGGTATCCTTCTCATGGCCTTTCTCCTCGCGGGAGACCCACCATGCGATCCCAATAAGCGCGATGACATATATCACAAAGACTGTGATATCCAACGTCTCAATGTTCATATTATTTCCCAACAGAATGTTATTTTTATCAGAATGTCTTATGACAGTCAGGCAAACGCCCCCTGTTCAGCCGAGCAAATGTAAATGTTTTGTTTATACCCGGTCCGCGCATAATAATGTTTATTAACGGCTTCTTCTACCTGACTCAGCAGATTTTTTGGCACCAGTGCCACGACGCAACCACCGAAGCCGCCGCCGGTCATCCGCACACCGCCCTGCTGCCCAATAACGTCACCGACAATTTCTACCAGCGTATCGATCGGTTTTACCGTGATTTCAAAGTCATCCCGCATGGAGGCATGTGAGGCAGCCATCAACTCACTGACGTCAGCGGTGCGGTCTTCATTGAGCGCATCAAACATCGCCAGAGTTCGGATATTTTCTGTGATGATATGCCGTGCACGGCGGTATACCACTTCTGTCATTTTATCTTTCGCGGCGTCCAGCATGGCCATATCGGCTTCCCGCAGGCTTTTCACACCCAGCGCTTCTGCAGCCGCTTCACACTGCTGACGCCGCACATTGTATTCGCTGTCTACCAGACCGCGTTTCACATTAGAGTTAATGATGACAATGCTGTACTTGTCGGGGATTGGCGTATGCTGAATAGCCAGAGAACGGCAATCAAGTAACATGGCAGAATCTTTCTTGCCCATGGCTGAAATTAACTGGTCCATGATGCCGCATGAGCAACCGACAAAGGTATTTTCCGCCTTCTGGCCGAGTAACGCAGCTTCGATCCCGTTTACGTCGAGGTTGTAAAGTGCCTTGAACATTTTCACAATCGCGACTTCAAATGACGCCGACGAACTTAATCCGGCGCCTTGCGGTACGTTGCCTGTCACCACCACATCAGCCCCTTTTAAATCAGGGTAACGGGTCAGCAGCACCTTACACACACCGCGAATATAGTTCGACCAGGTCGCCTCTTTGACATGCTCAATGTTATCCAGAGAGAAAGTATTACGCTGACCGTCATAATCCAGCGCTACCACATCAATAACACGGTCATTTCTGGGCGATGCGGTGATCCAGGTACCAAAGTTAATTGCTGCCGGAAATACAAAGCCTTCATTGTAGTCGGTATGTTCGCCTATCAGGTTTACACGGCCGGGAGCCTGCACAGTGACCGCTGGGCTGCTGCCGAAAGCCGCTTCAAAAGCGGAAATAAGTTGTGCGTTATCAGTCATGGCTTCGTGCCTTCTTATAGTGAACTTCCGCTAAGTCTTTTAATCGTTGCGCTGCCTGCTCCGGGGTCAGATCCCGCTGGGCTTCTGCCATCATTTCATATCCCACCATGAATTTGCGTACCGATGCAGAACGCAATAGCGGCGGGAAGAAATGCGCATGCAGTCCCCATTCGCCATGGGCTTTATTATCGAATGGCGCACTGTGCCAGCCCATAGAGTAAGGAAAAGAAGTCTCGAACAGGTTGTCGTAACGGGTGGTAATGTTGCCAATGATTTCAGCCAGGCTCTGTTGCTGGCCGGCGGTTAAAGCAAGCAGTGAACTGGCTTCAAAACGGGGTAACAGCAGTGTTTCAAACGGCCATGCTGCCCAGTACGGTACCACAACAGCCCAGTCATCATTTTTACAGACAACCCGTTCATCAGCCTCTGTTTCGCGCTTCACGTAATCAAGCAATAAACTGGTGCCGTATTTTTCGGTATACGCCGTAAAGCGGGCTTGTTTCTTTTCCGCCAGCGTAGGTAAATGATGCTGTGCCCACACCTGACCATGGGGATGAGGGTTTGAACACCCCATCAGAGCACCTTTGTTTTCAAACACCTGTACCCAGGTGTAATCTGCACCCAGTTCTTCAGTTTGTTTGACCCAGCATTTCACCACGTCAAGACGCTCTGCGTCGCTGAGCTCAGGCAGGGTTTTGCTGTGGTCGGGTGAGAAACAAATAACCCGGCTGCAGCCCTGTTCAGCCTGAAAAGTGAAAAGGGGATCATCGGATGATGCATCCGGCGTATCCTGTTGCAAGGCAGCAAAATCGTTCGTGAATACATAAGTACCGGTATAGGCCGGGTTCAATTCACCGTTCACGCGGGTATTGCCGGGACACAGATAGCAGGTTTCGTCGTATTGCGGACGCTCTTCATTTGAAGGCGGTTCATTCTGGCCCTGCCACGGACGCTTTGCACGGTGGGGAGACACTAACACCCACTCTCCCGTCAGCGGATTAAACCGGCGGTGAGGATGGTCGGTCGGGTCAAATGCTGTTGTCATTGCTTCTCTCATTACTCTGCTACCCTTTTGTGCCCTAAACCCGCACAAATCATGTAAACGTTTAACCTTTTAAAATAAATCTTTCCTGTGTAATCACAGGAAAGAGGATAATTATTGCGTTGAAAAACCGTATTTTATACGCGTTACATGGGCTTCCCCCGGCTCAACCCAGCCAAGCGGAAACGACGGCTGATTAGGCGTATCAGGAAATGCCTGCGGTTCCAGACACAAGGCACCGTCATCGGTAAATGTTGCAGTATCACCGGATGCGCCACTCAATCCATTAGCGCTGTAAAACTGAATGCCCGGCGTGTTAGTCCATAACGTCATCACACGGCCACTGGCTTCATCGACAACCTGCGCTGCAGGCTCATCTTCATCCGCAGGAAAAGTATCGAGCACAAAATTATGGTCGTACCCGCTGCCTGTGCGTATTTGCGCATCATCTGCGCCGATATCCTGACCAACGGGTTTTAATTTCCTGAAATCAAAAGGTGTACCGCTGACTTCCTGCAATTCGCCGGTTGGCACAAATTCAGGTCCCACCGGGGTAAATCTGCCGGCATTAATCATCACTTTATGGGCAAGCACATCACCGCTTCCGGCCAGATTGAAGTAGCTGTGACTGGTAAGACTTAACGGCGATTTCGCCGTACTGTTTACTGTCATCGTCAGCAGCACTTCGTTGTCGTTATTCAGCGCATAGACAGCTTCAATGTGCCGCGTGCCCGGAAAGCCACCTTCCCCGTCAGCGCAATCCAGCGACAGGGTTAACGTAGCAACCGTATCGTTGCTGTGAGTGGCAGCCTGCCAGCACTTTTTGTTAATACCGGCGCTGGCGCTGTGTAAATTATTTGTGCCTGAATTCTGCTCCAGTTCGTACACCGTGTCGCCAATAGCAAAACGGCCGTTTGCAATGCGGTTAGCGTAAGGCCCGACGAGTGCCCCTAAAAAAGCGCCATCTTTAACGTAGTCGTCAATGCTTTCAAAACCGGCGACAACATTTGCGAAGTTACCGTCTCTGTCCGGCGCCAGAATAGCCGTGACAATGCCGCCATAGTTGGTGATCTTCACGGTCATTCCGTTGGCATTTGTCAGGGTAAACAAGCTGACGGGTTTGTCATTTACTTGTCCGAACGGGGCTTGAGTTATCTTTGGCAAAATCACATTCTCTGAAAATCGTTTCTGTAAGCCCTACTGTGCCTGAAATCCGGTCATTCACACAACGCTTACGTTAAACATTAACACATACGCAACAAATAGGGTATACGTTTTCCCTCTTTTTGAAAAGGCTCTGTTAAAGGATTTTTGCCTTTGTGAAAGCATTCGTCAGGATTTTTTTAATGCAATCGGTTGAAATATTCATAAGATAGACGGCAAATAAATGAAAACATTTACCCTTAATCCGGTGAGCTAAGCGTGATTTGGTAGAACAATTCCGCTGAGCAAACCTGTACAAGGGCCGCACTGGCTACACAATGGCAACTATAAAAGATATCGCTACCGCCGCGGGCGTGTCGCTGGCAACTGTGTCACGGGTTATCAATAACGGCCCCAAAGTAGGCGACGCCACACGGGAACGTGTGAAAAAAATCATGGAAGAAATGGGCTACCGGCCGAATGCCAATGCCCGCGCACTGGTAACAAAGCGCAGTGCATCTTTGGGCGTTGTGCTCCCCGAATTTCATGATCCCTTCTTCGCCACCCTGGCTCATGGTATAGAAACCGTTACCCGTAAACAGGAAGTCCAGATCCTGCTCAGCGCCGGTTCTATTGAGCAGGCGACAGAGCGCAGGGCAATTGAAACTCTGCTGGAGCACCGGGTTGAAGCCATGGTGGTGCACAGCAAAGCGTTACCGGACGAAGAGATTATTCACTTTGCGTCTCAGATCCCGGGGTTCATGCTGATAAACCGGTATATTCCTGAAATCGCCAACCGCTGCGTCTGGCTGGATAACGAAGCCGGCGGGCAGATCATGGCTGAACACATGATAAAACAGGGTCATAGCAAACTAGCAGTAATTTCAAGCCGTTATCAAATTGCTGACCCCGCCATGCGGTTACAGGGAATACGCAATGCGATGGCAGAATTCGGCCTTTCTGTTCCCGACAGTCATATTGAATATGGTACGCCGGATCAGGAAGGGGGCGAGCAGGCTGTGCAGAATTTGCTGGCAAGGGGGATCGAGTTTACCGGCATAATGGCCTACAACGACGCCATGGCTTCCGGCGCGATGTCTATGTTGCAGGATCACAACCTGGAGATTCCCGGGCAGGTGTCTGTGATCGGATATGATGACGTTCTGCTGGCAAAATACTGTCGCCCGAAACTTACCACTCTGCGCTACCCGATAGAAATGATGGCAGCCCGCGCCGCCGAACTGGCTTTGAGCTATGCCAGCGGGAATACAACAACATCAGAAGACACTTACAAGTACACCCCGACTATTGTTAAACGGGAATCAGTGGGACGCCCGCCTTCAAGGTAAAGATCAGTCAAGATAGGTAAAGTCGCTCGAAGGCTGCTGAAAAGGGTGAAATGATAACTCCGACAGTCACCGGATTGTGGCTGTCAGGGAAAACCTGAAGCCCTGTAACCCCATTACCAGCGTTTTCATGGTTTCCTGCTCTCTTTTGCGAGAATACCTCGGGCGCTTCATGCGCCCTTTTTTTGTGGCCTTTTGTTTTTTCTCCGATTCCCTGACATTATGTGCTCCTGGCATCACGCGGGAAAACATCAGGAGCATTCATGGCAGAATTTGAGGAAGTCACACAGGCAGTAACAGAAGAACGTCTGGCATCACGGGGAGAAAGGTTTGCTGCGGCTGTCATTGATATAGTGATTTCGATACTCGCATCCCTTCCGTTTTTCTTCTACACAGGCCTTGAAGCCCTCGAAAACCCCGATATGACATTAGTGGTCACCGGCCTTGTTTACAGCATTCTGATTTATATCGTGATTAACGGATACCTGTTGTTTCACTTCGGTCAAACGGTAGGAAAGCGCTTTTTGAATATCCGGATAGAAGATTTACAGGACCGTCAGGCCGGTTTAGGCCGTATTCTGCTGATGCGGTTCCTGCCGGTTCAGGTTGTCACCAACATACCTTTTATTGGCGGCATACTTGGCCTTATCAACATTGCATTCATCTTCAGGAAAGACCATCGCTGTGTTCATGATCATATTGCCGGCACCCGTGTATGCCGTGTACCGGATGAACTCAGGGTTTAATTGATCCTGCGCATATCAGGGTCTGTTCAGACAGGCACGGGCGGAGTAAGCTGAGAATTCTTTCATTCTCACACGGAATAAGCCTGTGTTTGCACTGGACGCATCCCTTCATGCCTGGTTTGTATTCGGACTGATAGCCCTGGCTGCAGCAGCCATGCTCAGCAATAAAGTGCGCTACGATTTTATTGCCATCGGGGTCATTTCAGCCCTCACCCTCAGCGGCATCATGTCTGCCCGCGAGGCGGTATCCGGCTTCGGCAACAGCGTGGTTGTACTGATTGCCGGTCTGCTGGTCATCGGTGAAATGCTGGATAAAACCGGCGTAGCCAGTATCACCGGCGACATCATTCAGTCTGCCGGCAAGAAGAGCAAACACGGCCTGCTGGCCATTATTATGCTTGCCAGCGCCTTTCTGAGTGCCATCATGAGCTCCACTGCGGTGGTGGCGATTTTCATTCCTGTCATTCTCGGTATTGCAAAACGCAATCAGCTGCCTGCGTCGTCACTGTTGCTTCCCATGTCATTCGCCACACTGGTGTCTGGAATGCTCACACTGATTGCCACGCCGCCAAATCTGGTGATCAGCGCGAGACTCAGTGAGTCCGGCTACGCGCCTTTAGGGTTCTTTTCCTTCTCGTTACCCGGCCTGCTCATTCTTGCTGCCACCATTATTTTTGTCGTTTTTGCAGGCCGCAAATTACTGCCACAGAACGATGCCGCGCAGGTTCCGGATATCTATCACCGGAAACTGGCGCATCTGATGGAAGATTACCGCAGCGACCGTGAGATCACTGATGTGATGATAAGCGCCCGAAGCTCACTGAACGGCGTGACTGTCGGGATGAGCGAACTCTATACCGGTTACGGCATCCGCATTATCGGCATTGCCCGCCATCAAAACGGACAACATCAGTATTTCACGGCGCCTCACGCCGGTTTTGTGTTATCGGAAAAAGATATTCTTCATCTTTCAGGCGATCCGGAGCAACTTCACACGGCCTGTACTTCACTTCAGCTAAAGCCGGTAACACTGTCTGCAACGCAGAAACAACAGGAAAACTGGGAGCTTGGTGCAACAGCAGTGCTTATTCACCCGAATTCCAGGCTGGCAGGGAAAACAATTAAGGATGTGCGGTTCCGCGACCGTTATCATCTGGATGTCATTGGCCTTCGCCGCAATCAGCAAGCCATACCTGCTGCAGAAGATGTTCGGCTGGCCCCGTCTGACAGCCTGCTGGTGACCGGCGCCTGGAAAAACATTAAAGCGCTGGAAGATCAGAACCACGACTTCGTTGTCCTTGAACGGGCCTCAGAAGGAGATGACGTTGCACCGGCTTATAAGAAAATGCCGCTGGCACTCATAATTGTTGCCGTGATGGTGTTGATTTCGTTGTTCGATGTCATGCCACTGGTCATCGCCGTTCTGATGCTGGTAGCGGTGGCGGTTACAGGGCGGTGCTTATCTGCTGAAGAGGCTTACAGAGCGATACACTGGCAGTCACTGGTACTGATTGCCGGCATGCTTCCCCTTGCCACAGCCCTGGATACCAGCGGCGGAACGAAAATGATTGTCGGTATGTTGATGACACTGGCGGGAGGAAAAGACCCGCAAGTACTACTGGTGCTGCTGTTTTTTATTACCGTAGTACTCACCAACTTTCTGTCTAATACCGCATCAGCGGTACTGATGGCCCCGATTGCCATCACCGCTGCAGAGCAGGCAGGAGTATCTCCCTATCCGCTTGCAGCGACTGTGTTGTTTGCTGCCTCTGCAGCATTTCTTACCCCTGTGGCCTCCCCGGTGGTCACGCTTGTGGTTGAGCCGGGCCGTTACCGTTTCATCGATTTCATTAAGCTGGGCACCCCGCTCCTTCTGATAGTATTCGCAGTTACATACTGGTTTGTCCCCCTGGTGTTTCCCTGGCAGGGTAAGGGAGCGCTTTAATCCTTTGCATTGCCGTAACGGTCGTAAATGCCGTGAATTGCGAACACAACAGGCGTTAAAGTAGGGTTCTCAACCCGCTTCCGCTACACAGGAACAACAATGAAAAATAAAACCCTGCTGGCACTGCTCACCGGTGCCTGTTTCGCGCTTCCTCTGCAAAGTCAGGCAGTCACTGACGATCAGAAAGTCATTCTGGATTTATTACAAACCAACGCAAGACAGGACAATCTGTCTTATCAGATCATCGAATCTCTGACCACAGAAGTCGGCCCCAGGCTTGCCGGGACACCCGGTTCTGAAAAGGCTGTCGCGTGGGCTCAGGACACCATGAAGCGCCTGGGTTTCGATAAAGTATGGATTGAAGAAAGTAAGGTTCCGCTGTGGACCCGCGGCGATTTAACCGCGTCGATTTCAGCCCCTTACCCGCATAAAGTCACAGCGCTGGCACTTGGCGGCAGTGTGGGAACAGACGGTAAACCCCTCGAAGCTGAAGTTGTCCGGTTTGCAACGCTGGACGCACTGAAAGCCGCTAAACCCGGTTCTCTTGATGGCAAAATAGCCTATGTGGCTTATCGTATGGAACGTCACAAAGACGGACACGGCTACGGTAAAGCTGTTGGCGCCAGAGTAGCCGGTGCATCCATTGCTGCTGAAAAAGGCGCTGTAGCATTTCTGTTACGCTCAGTAGGCACCGATGACAACCGTCTTGCTCACACCGGGGTGATGCAATACGAAGAAAACATTAAACGCATTCCTGCTGTGGCGATTTCAAATCCCGACGCAGATCTACTGGATAATATGCTGACCCGTGATGAGCCGGTCATGTTTTCCCTCAATACGTCCGCCAGCGGACCTACGGGCCGCGTAGCGACCATCGCCAATGTTATCGGCGATGTGACCGGCAGTGAACACCCGGAAGAAGTTGTCACGCTGGGAGCACACCTGGACAGCTGGGATGTGGGTACCGGCGCCATTGATGACGGTATCGGCATCGGCATTACGCTGGCAACAGGCCATTACATTGCTGAATTACCACAGCGTCCGGCACGCACTGTACGGGTAATTTTGTTTGCTGCTGAAGAAATCGGACTCTACGGAGCTAAAGATTATGTTGTACAGCATAAGAACGATATGGATAAGCACGTCATTGGCGCAGAGTGGGATTTTGGTAACGGCGCTATTTACGAACTGACTCCGGGCGTGGGCACACAGGCACTGTCTGAAGTGCGCGACTTTGCTGAATACCTTGCACCTTACGGTGTGGGAATGTCAGACAAAAACGACGCTAAGGGCCAGTCAGACATGAGTGCACTGGGCGAAGCCGGTCAGCCGGCGATTAACTTCTCTCCGGACGGCAGTGATTATTTCGACTACCACCACACTGAGAACGACACGCTGGATAAAGTTGAGCCGGAAGCACTGAAGGTAAATACCGGAATCTTCAGCGCCTTCGCATTCTGGGCTGCAACCTCAGAAACCAACTTCAGAAAATAGCCTGAAACGAAAAAGAGCGGCCATGCCGCTCTTTTTCCTGCTGCGCCGCGTAGTCTTTATCTGCCGGATTTCAGCGAGCGCACAAACATCCGGTACTGCCCTTTCACATCGGGATATGTCATAGACTTGTTGTGCTTACCACCCGGTACAACGTAAATCCACTTATCTGTGCTGGGTGACACTTCATACAACTCCCGGCTGAACGTGATCGGCGTAGTCCGGTCTTTGTCTCCTACCACCAGGAAAAGCGGCTTATCAAACTGACGGATAAAATCATCGTTTTCGATAATCGCCAGTTCCGGAGACACCTTCAGAAAGGTGAATGTTTTGGTCCAGTCCGGCACCATGTTCTGTACAACATCATTCACTTTGTTAATCGCGCTGTCGAGTACCAGACCGTCGATATCCCGCTTCACCGCTACATAGCTGGCGAAAATGGTCCCCATGGAAATGCCGTGTACCACCGTAGGTAAATCATTAGCAAAAACTTCTTTGGCATAATCGTAAACCAGCAGAGAATCCCGTTTGAGATTATACATTCTTGCTCTTTTGGCCTTATCGCTGGCACCCGTGCCCTGATAATCCACCCACAAGACATTCGCCGGCAGCTTTCCGAACTCGTGCAACAGCGCTGAATTTTTACTGATGGTCATGCCATTATCGGCAAACAACACAACGTTAACGATAGGGTCCGGATACGCCACAGCCACACCTTTAAGTGTCAACTCTTCACCATTCACGATTTCTACCGTGGTAATGGTCATCGCCGCTTCATCTTTATTCACAGCCTGACTCAGTGCAGTGGTATCAAGGCCGGACGCGGAGGCATCCTGATGCAGGAAACTGGAGGAACTGACATCAATAGCACAGCCCGAAAGCTGAAAGACACATGCCAGCAAAAGAAAATTACGAACCAATCTGAACACTTAACTCTACGCTCATTTAACAATCAGGGACATTACAGCAAGATACATTACAGTAATCCGTTGCCGCCGCATAGTAATCAGGATACGGCAGAAACGGAAATCAGGATGAATACCGGAACACCTGAAACCTCAGGCGTATTTTGCCAGCAGCGCCCGCGCGGCCGACGTATCAAATGCTTTGGTGATTTTCAGATAAACTGCACTTTCCTCACGGGAAGCCACCACTTCATGGACACCTTCCAGTTTATGCAGTTCAGTTTCCAGTACTGCAGGATCAACCTTATCGAATGATACCTGCATGGAAAGCCGCTTTAGCTTCATCACTTCTTTCAAGCCAAACAGTATGACCATCCAGACACATGCACCGGTGGCGCCTGCGAGGTAAGCGGTTTTAGGTGTCCAGATGTCGGTCACAACGCCGGACAAGACACCGCCCAGGAACGCCCCGAAGAACTGAAAGCTGGCATAAATGCCCATTGCACTGCCCTTCTGTCCGGCCGGAGCAATAGTAGAGACCAGTGCAGGCAGGCTGGCTTCCAGATAGTTAAACCCGGTAAAAAACAGGATGACCGCAGCAAACACGACCCACATGTGGTGGTCCTGCATATTAAGCATCAGAAAAGCGGTCATCATCAACGCTGCAGCGGTAATCACCACGGATTTCGGCGTTTGTCCCCGGCTGATCCCCATCAGCACTATCAGACCGATAATCGACACGGCTAATACCGGTAAATAAATCGTCCAGTGGCTCTCCAGTGTCATATCAAACTGAGTCAGAGTAATGGGCAACTGAACAAACAAAAGAGTTATCATCATATGCAGCGCCATCACGCTGACATTCAGTCGCCAGAGCTGGGGTGAAACAAACAGAGACTTGATTTCAGACACATGGGGAAGGGTATCTCCGCTGGCGCTGATACTGACATCAGGCACCACCCATTTGACCAGCGGCATACAACAAATAGCAAGCACACCGGTGACACCAAATACGCCGGACAGTCCCCAGTTCTGAGCAATTAAGGGACCTACAAGCACCGCAAGATAGAATGAGAAGCCAATGGCAATACCAATGACGGCCATGACTTTGGCACGCTGGGTTTCCCGGCTCACATCAGTGGCCAGCGCCATAATTGCACCGGCAATAGCACCCGCCCCCTGCAGGATACGTCCTGCAATCATCATCACCATGCTGTCGGCTGATGCGGCGATGAAAGAGCCGGCGGCAAAAATACACAGTCCGAGCAGAATAACCGGTTTGCGGCCCCAACGGTCTGACATCATGCCCATGGGAATTTGCAGCGCTGCCTGAGTCAGTCCGTAACCACCTATCGCTAAACCCACCAGCAAAGGTGAATAATCAGGGTAATCCATCGCCGCCACGGCCAGCACGGGCATGACCATAAACAGCCCCATCATGCGCAATACATATACCAGCGCCAGTGCTAATGCGGCGCGAACTTCAAGTGCGTTCAAGTGTGTTCCCGTGCTTCTCTTTCTCAGGCCGCGAAGTGTAACACAAAACCAACATTCGCCCAGTGTCTGATAATGGTCCGGGTGTGATCCCACTAATAACTTAAACGTAGTTAATGATTAATTTTCGTGCCCGTTGTGGCATACTTTCTCTTTTGGCAATTCTCAGGCTTCAATGGATAAAATCGAAATTCGCGGTGCCCGCACCCACAACCTCAAAAACATCGATTTAACCCTTCCCAGAGACAAACTTGTTGTGATTACGGGTCTGTCTGGCTCCGGTAAATCCTCATTAGCATTCGACACACTGTACGCTGAAGGTCAGCGCCGTTATGTTGAATCATTGTCGGCGTATGCCCGTCAGTTTTTATCAATGATGGAAAAACCGGACGTGGATCACATCGAAGGGTTGTCACCGGCCATTTCCATTGAACAAAAGTCGACGTCGCACAACCCCCGCTCAACCGTTGGTACCATTACAGAAATTTATGATTACTTACGTTTAATGTTTGCGCGGGTCGGTACACCACGTTGTCCTGACCACGATGTACCGCTGGACGCCCAGACTATCAGTCAGATGGTAGATAAAGTGCTGTCTATGCCTGAAGGTACCAAGCTGATGCTGCTGGCACCGGTTATTCAGGAGCGGAAAGGTGAGCACGTCAAAACATTGCAAAATCTTGCTGCGCAAGGCTTTATCCGGGCCCGCATCGACGGCGAAGTGTGTGATTTATCCGATCCACCCGAACTGGATTTGCGCAAGAAGCACACCATTGAAGTGGTGGTCGACCGGTTTAAAGTGCGGGACGATTTGCAACTTCGTCTGGCAGAGTCCTTTGAGACAGCATTGGAACTGGCTGGCGGAAATGCCAAAGTCGCTTACATGGATGAGCCGGACGCGGACGAAATCATGTTCTCCGCAAATTTTGCCTGTCCCCACTGTGGTTATAGTTTAAGTGAACTGGAGCCACGGCTGTTCTCCTTTAACAACCCTGCCGGTGCCTGTCCGACGTGTGACGGACTGGGAACAAGACAGTTCTTCGATCCGGTTCTGGTGGTCTCGAATGATGAATTGAGTTTATCCGGCGGCGCGATCCGTGGCTGGGATAAACGAAGCTACTACTACTTTCAGATGCTGCAAGCTGTCGCCGATGCCTACAAATTCAGCCTTACAGCGCCTTTCAACGAGCTTTCTGATGAGGCCCGTGATGTGGTGCTGTATGGTTCAAAGGGTAAGTCTCTGAACTTCAAGTACATCAACGAGCGCGGCGATGTGATGGAGCGCAAGCATCCGTTCGAAGGCATCATTCCGAATATGGAACGTCGCTACCGCGAAACTGAGTCCAATGCAGTCAGGGAAGAACTGGCTAAAAATCTGAGTCAGCAACCCTGTAACAGCTGCGGCGGAACACGACTGCGTACGGAAGCGCGAAACGTATTTATTGAAGGCACCAATCTGCCGAAAATCGCAGATATGTCTATCGCAGACGCCTTTGATTTCTTTGAAACACTGAGCCTGAGCGGGCAGAAAGCGCAGATTGCCGAGAAGATTTTAAAAGAAATTCTCGACCGCCTGGGGTTTCTGGTAAACGTAGGTCTGAATTATCTGTCTATGTCCCGCAGTGCCGACACCCTTTCAGGCGGTGAAGCCCAGCGTATCCGACTGGCCAGCCAGATTGGCGCCGGACTTGTCGGCGTTATGTACGTACTCGATGAACCTTCCATCGGTCTGCACCAACGTGATAATGAACGTCTGTTGAAGACGCTCACGCACCTGCGGGATTTAGGTAACACTGTATTGGTTGTTGAGCACGATGAAGATGCTATCCGCGAGGCGGATTACATTGTTGATATCGGTCCCGGTGCCGGTGTTCACGGTGGTCAGGTCATTGCTGCCGGTACTATGCAAGATATTCTTGACAGTGAAGACTCACTTACCGGCAAATATCTGTCTGGTCGTGAGAAAATTGAAGTACCGGAAAAGCGCAACAGTGCCAAAGATGATAAATGGCTAACGCTGACAGGTGCCTCAGGCAACAACCTGAAAGATGTAACCCTGAAGATTCCGGTTGGCGTAATGACTTGTGTTACCGGCGTATCGGGCTCAGGCAAATCGACGCTGATTAACGATACCTTCTTTAAAATTGCGCACCGCGAACTGAATAAAGCCACTACATCTGAGCCGGCTCCGTACAAAACCATGAAAGGGCTGGAAATGATGGATAAAGTGGTCGACATCGATCAGAGCCCGATTGGCCGTACGCCCCGCTCGAATCCGGCCACTTACGCAGGCATTTTTACATCCATCCGTGAATTGTTTGCCGGAACACAGGAAGCCCGTTCACGGGGTTACAAAGTGGGCCGCTTCAGCTTTAACGTAAAAGGTGGCCGCTGTGAAGCCTGTCAGGGCGACGGTGTCATTAAGGTAGAAATGCACTTCCTGCCAGACGTATATGTGCCATGTGATGTGTGTAAAGGTAAACGGTACAACCGTGAAACGCTGGAAATTCAGTACAAAGCAAAGAACATCCACGAAGTGCTGGAAATGACGGTGGAAGAGGCCAGAGAGTTCTTTGACGCCATTCCTGCCATTGCCCGTAAGCTGCAAACACTGATTGATGTAGGCTTGTCATACGTGCGTTTAGGCCAGGCAGCAACAACGCTGTCCGGTGGTGAAGCGCAACGGGTGAAACTGGCAAAAGAACTGTCGAAGCGGGACACCGGCCAGACACTTTACATTCTGGATGAACCGACTACCGGTCTGCATTTCCATGATATTAAACAGTTGCTGGCTGTACTGCACCGCCTGAGAGATCATGGCAACACTGTCGTGGTCATTGAGCACAATCTGGATGTTATCAAAACCGCTGACTGGCTGGTCGACCTTGGCCCCGAAGGCGGTTCAGGGGGCGGTCAGATCATCGCAGAAGGTACACCGGAAGACATTGCTAAAGCGAAGCAGTCTCATACCGGCCGGTTCCTGAAGCCGATGCTGTAAAAAACAGCTTCTCTGAAAAGCGGCGTGATCCGTTAAGGACACGCCGCTTTTTTGTATCTTTCGTCTATCAGGCATCAGCCATCGCTGAACGGCACTTTCCCCTTCAGGGATCCATGCGATAATAGTATCTGTATCCTGAAATGCTGCCTCCGGCGACTGAGTAATAACGACAAGAGTGAACTATGGCTTTATCACACAAAATCACCGCAATGCTAACCCTGATCATCTCAGTCATGGCAATGCCAGCACTGGCAAACGAACCAGAAGAGGTTTACTGGGAAGATTTGGTCCCGCCGGGCTTTAACGAACTCGCTCCGCCGCCGGTTGCCAGCCACGAAAGTACCATGGCGCAATTGCAGCCTGATGCGCCAGTGGTTGAAAAGTACAATGATAAGCTGGTTAAAATTCCGGGGTTTGTGGTGCCGCTGGAAGGTACTGACGAACTGACCACAGAATTTTTACTGGTTCCCTATTTCGGCGCATGTATTCACGTTCCACCACCGGCATCCAACCAAATCGTGCATGTGACCTTTGAAAAAGGCGTCGCCATCGAAGATTTATACGACGCCATCTGGGTAACCGGCACCCTTTCTACCGAAGGCTGGAAAGGTGATATCGCCTCAGTGGGCTACCGTATGACCGGTGTTTCCGTCACCGCGTACTGATCCTCCAGCATAATACGCAGAAATTACTGCGTATAAATTTGTTCAGCGCGGTTGAACAGCATCCATGAAGTGAGGATGTATTTATCATTACTCACCGGAATATTGCCCCGGTGAGTATGGGTAAAATGAGCGGGGGCAATCACCATTCTGCCTGCTTTAGGCTCGATACTTTTTCCCTGATAGTAAAAATCCGTTTCCCCGCCTTCTTCTACATCATTTAAGTAAAACATAAACAGCATAACGCGGTGCAGGGCATCATTGTGTTGAAGTTGCGGATAGACTTCTGAATGCCAGTACGGGTAACCCCCTTCTGCGGCTTTATAACGCTGGGTATTGATATCTCCGATCCTGAACAAATAATTCACCATATTAGCCAGATTCGGGCGCCCCACTTCCGCATAGTTGTCGCCGGTAAGCTTCACCGGTTGCCCGGTTTGCGGATGTCTCACTGTCAGGCCAATGGGCCCTACCAGCGCAAAGAAATATTCATCAATATACTTTAACAGTTCATTTCCCGTTTTCGTCATCACCTCTTTGTGAAAGGGTTGGAATACTGGATCCTGAGTGAAGGAAACATCTGTGCTGCGCTTTTTGTCAGTATCAATCCCTCCGCCGGTTTTGCCGGGAGCAAGGTTAGCGCTGCCATCAAATGCGGCGATGATATCTTTACATAGCTCCGGTGACAGGACGTCGTCTGTTACCGTAATAAAATCTGTGTCTTTTCCGTACATCGACTAGTCCTTCAACCAAGTCTGCATCTTTTCCCTTACTGCATCAGGAACAGGTTCGGCTTTTTGCGTGTTGTAATTGAAATGCACCATAGTGGTCGTTCCCGTTGCGCAGTGCTCACCCTCCTGCCAGATCTCCTGATACACATCAAAAGAACTGCTCCCCAGGCGCCCTACCCATGTTTTCACGGTGACGGATTTTCCGTAATAAATTTGCTTCAGAAAGTCGACCTTGTAGCTGGCCAGAATCAGTGGCCAGGCGGTTAAGTCCAGGTCTGGTACAAACAGCCGGAATAGAGGATCTCTTGCGGCTTCCAGCCATCCCACATGCACGGTGTTACCCACGTGACCAAGCCCGTCTGTTTCATAAAAGCGCACGTCAAACGTCGTTTCCATAGGTTCGGTTTTTGTCATCGTTATTCGTCCTGTCGTTGTATTGAGGAAACATACTCAGCATACCTGTTCGTCACTGCCGGCTAAAGAGCACACTGAAAACTAATATCAGTAAACCATTCGTATCTGTACATCACAGCAGACACAAGCACCGTTAGTTTCTGTAAATGAAAAGCACCACAAATTGCGGATTTATCACGCGGATAAAGATCAATGAATCATTAAACTTTCGCCTATTAGTTCTCTTCATCAATCGCTAACAAATTGATTTTAATAAACTAAAATAATGCGAGCAGGTCTATCCCGTCCTTTCCATCCGCACAGGTTGATCTCAGCCATACACCGTCCCCGTAGGCATGTGGACCGTTACAGTGAAAGTTTATGCATCAGTTCACCATTCCACACTGAGTTTTTCTTGTGAATTTCACTGGCATTTATGCACCACCCTCACCACAGACCGAACAGGAGTGATCCATGGCACAAGATAAGTTGAAGCCATATCAGAAAAACGGAGAAGTTTTTAAAAGCAGCACGGCGTCCCGCTCACGCCGGAACTTTCTTAAGGGCGTTGGCGTATCCGGCGTTGCGGTTGCGGCAAGTGGTTGCGCTGCAAGAAGTACCTCAGCACCGGAATCAGCCATTGAAGCAAACGACCCGGAAGCGCTGTCGAAAGTAGCCATCACCCTCAAGATCAATGGTGAAGCCAGAAAAATGAAAGTCCAACCTAATGCAGTGTTACTTGATGTACTTCGTGACGACCTGCAACTGACCGGTACCAAGAAAGGCTGTGACCACGGTCAGTGCGGTGCCTGCAACCTGCATGTGAACGGCAAAGTCATTAACAGCTGTTTGAGTCTGGCGGTGATGCACGATGGCGATGACATCACCACCATCGAAGGATTATCAGAAAATGGTGAGATGAGTGCGGTGCAAAAAGCCTTTCACGAAAATGATGCCTTTCAGTGCGGCTACTGTACTGCCGGACAGATGATGACCGCAGATTATGTGATTCGCAGTGATGATATTCCGGCCAGTCCTGAAGCCTGGCGGGAAGCTATGAGCGGCAACATCTGCCGGTGTGGTGCGTACAAGAATATTCTTTCTGCTATGCAGCAAGCCAGCAAATACGTGTAAGGAGGCATCATGCGACAATTTTCCTACGTAAGAGCAGAAGATACCGCACAGGCAGTAAAAGCAAAAGCGACACAAGCCAATGCATTTCTGGCCGGCGGCTCGACCCTTATTGATCTGGTGAAGCTGGATGTAATGCAGCCTGATACCCTGGTGGATATCAACAGCCTGCCACTTTACGACATTGAAAAATTAAAAGACGGGCGGCTTAAAATTGGCGCGCTGGTCACCAATAACGACCTTGCCTGGCATCCTGAAGTGAAGGCCCGTTACGCTGTTTTATCAGAAGCCTTGCTCTCCGGTGCTTCAACTTCTTTACGGAACAAAGCCACTACCGGCGGCAATGTTATGCAGAAAGTACGCTGCCCGTACTACCGCGACGGCGTATCGCCCTGTAACAAACGGGCACCGGGTAGCGGTTGCTCTGCCATAGAAGGTAATAACCGCTCTGTTCATGCAGTGCTGGGCACCAGCGAACACTGCATTGCCAGCCATCCGTCAGACATGTGTGTGGCGATGGCTGCCATTGGTGCCACGATTTTAGTATCCGGCCCTGAAGGAGAGAGGGAAATTCCTTTTACCGACTTTCATTTGCTGCCGGGCAGCAGTCCGGACAAAGAGCACAATCTGGCCCCGGGCGAACTCATCACCCATGTAATTTTAGACAAGCCCTTGCTCGGCAACCGGTCACACTACCTGAAACTGAGAGACAGAGCGTCTTATCAGTTTGCGCTGGCATCCAGTGCCGTAATTGTGTCCCTCTCGGGCTCAACCATCAGCGACGCCCGCATTGCGATGGGCGGAGTAGGTACAAAGCCCTGGCGTGCCTTTGAGGCAGAGCAATCGTTGAAGGGTAAAACACCGTCTCAGGCAGCATTTGAAAAGGCAGCAGCTATCGCCTTTGCGGCAGCCAGGCCCCAGTCTCAGAATGGGTTTAAAATTCCACTGGGACAACAAGCGATTGTCCGCAGCCTAAAAACCATCACCGCGTAGGAGGACACCATGACTATTGACTTAAATGCCAGCGACATCATGGGCGCTGCCCTTCCCCGCGTTGACGGACCGGATAAGCTGACCGGAAGGGCAAAATATTCTGCCGATAACCATCTGCCCGGCATGCTTTACGGCTACGGTGTGTACAGCACTATCGCTAAGGGAAAAATCACATCCCTCGATACCTCGGCGGCCAGACAAATGCCGGGAGTCGTAGATGTGTTTCACCACAACCACTTTACAGACAAGCTTTACCATGTGCCTGCGAACATGGCCAAGGGGCTTAAAGTCGATGAGAGCCGTCTGCCCTTTGAAGATGACACCATCTATTATGCCGGTCAGCTTGTCGCTTATGTTGTGGCGAACAGCTTTGCGAAAGCCCGCGAAGCCGCATTGAAGGTGAAAGTCACCTATTCAGAAGCACAATCTGTGACCTCTATAAAACAGGCCAGAGCGGCAGGTGTATCACCCATAGAGCAGAAGCCTTCTGAGAAAAGCCGTGGAGACGCTGAAGCAGCCTTCACCCAATCGGCTTATCAGCACGAAGCGGTTTACACCACACCTTTTGAAACCCACAATCCCATGGAAATGCACGCTACAGCGGCGCAGTGGGAAGACGGCAAACTGGTGGTTTATGAAGCCACACAAGGTGTGACATTCAGCCGTAACACTCTTGCAAGAGTATTTGGTCTGGTTCCTGAGAATATTGTCGTGCGTACGCCGTTTTTAGGCTCAGGATTCGGTGGTAAGTTGTTCACCTGGCCCCATTGTATTGCCACGGCGGCGATTTCGCGGGAAGTGGGTAAGCCGGTACATTTCATGGTCCCCAGAGCGCAGATGTTTACCACCACAGGGCACCGTTCGGCCACAGAGCAAACCTTTAAAATCAGTGCCGATGCTGAGGGTAATCTGACGTCTATGACTCAGCATACGCTTAACAGCACATCAGAAATTGATATACGGGTGGAAACCGCCGGCCGTACCGCGCCGATTTTTTATCAATGCCCCAATGTGGATATTGCCAACAGCGTAATTCAGATGAACACCGGCAGCCCTGCCGCTATGAGGGCGCCGGGTGCCGCGCCGGGTATCTTTGCGCTGGAATCAGCCATGGATGAACTGGCTGTGGCGATGAATATGGATCCGCTGACCTTACGCCGGAAAAACTTCACTGATCGTAATCAGGTAGAAGACTTACCCTGGTCTGATATCAACATCTTAGAAGCCTACGACAAAGGCGCGGCTAAATTCGGCTGGGATAAACGCAATCCGGAACCGGGTTCTATGCGCGATGGTAAAGACATCCTTGGCTGGGGTGTAGCAGCATGTGCCTGGGATGCGATGAAGTCATCCAGCAAAGCCAGGGTTTCCTTTTTAGCTAATGGTAAGGTACGTGTGTCATGTGCGGTGCAGGACATTGGTACCGGCACGTACAATGTCATGGCTCAAACCGTATCTGCCGCTACAGGCATACCGGTGGAAAAAGTAGAAGTTAAAATCGGTGATTCTGACTTAGTGGCCGGCCCGCTTTCCGGTGGCTCATGGGCAACAGCCAGTTTGCTTCCTGCAGTGAAGCAAGCCTGTGAGAATGCCATATCCGAACTGAAAACCTATGCGGTGATGGACAAGTCTCCTTTTGCCGGAGAAAGTGAAGAAGACCTTACATTTAAAAACGGGCAACTTTCTTCGCAATCAGGCACCGCGCGGTCATTCAGCGACATCCTCAAGGCCATTAAGGCAGGAAGCGCGGAAGGCGAAGGCAGTACCGATGGCGCTATGAAAGAAGGCTATTCCAGCCGCGTATTCGGCGCTCACTTTGTGGAAATTCGCTGGGATCCTGAAATCGCCGACTTACGGGTATCCCGTGTGGTCAGTGCCATTGACGTGGGCAAAATTGTTAACCACAAAACAGCAGCTAACCAGGTTGAAGGTGCCATTGTGATGGGTATCGGCATGGCGATGTTTGAACACACCGAATATGACGAGCGGACCGGCCTCCCCGTTAACAACAATATCGCGGAGTACCTGATGCCTGTTCACGGTGATATGCCTGATGAGCTGGAGGTAATATTTCTCGATAAGCCCGACTATAACTTCAGTGAAGTGGGCGCAAAGGGTCTTGGAGAAATAGGCATCACCGGCCTCGCCGCCGCGGTAGCCAACGCGGTTTATCATGCAACAGGTAAACGGGTCAGGGAATTGCCCATCACCCTCGAAAAGCTGATGTAACTATAGAACCAACAAAGGCGCTAACCAGCGCCTTTTCTTTGTTTTATTTTCGCAAATCAATCTTTATGGTCATGGTCATGGTCATGGTCATGGTCATGGTCATGGTCATGGTCATGGTCATGGTCATGGTCATGGTCATGGTCATGGTCATGGTCATGGTCATGGTCATCAGTATCGCGGCAGACCTCGCCGGGCATTTCAAGTTCGATGGTGGTATGTGCCAGATTAAATCCGGAGAGCTTGTCGTCTATTTGCTTTTTAAGGGCCCGGGCTGTGGCGGCATCCACGTCGCAGGCGAGCTCAATGTGAGCAGTCAGTACATGCTGTTCGCCGTCAAGAGACCAGAAATGGACATGGTGAAGGTTACTGACGTGTTCAACAGATAATAATGCTGAGTGAATTTCCTGCTGTTGTTTCGCATCCGGACTGCCCTGTAAAAATAAGCGTACCGTCTGATAAACGTAGCGGCCTACATTGAACAAAATAAACAGGGTAAACAGCACCGAGAGTAAAGGGTCAAGCACCGGCCAGTTTACGAATTGAAGCACAATCCCCACAATCAGTACGGCGACCCACCCGAGTACATCTTCCAGTAAGTGCCAGTTCAGTACCTTTTCATTAAGCGTGTTTCCGCCAGACAGCTTGTAAGCGGCTACGCCATTGACCACGATCCCTAAAATCGCCAGCGCAATCATGCCTTCCGTCACAGGCATTTCAGGTGCCCACAAACGGGGAATGGCTTCCGATAACACCCAAACGGAACCCACAATCAAAATCAGCCCATTGATCATCGCGCCCAGCAAACTCAGGCGCTTGTAACCATAAGTGTATTGTTCGTCGGCTTTTTTGTGCCCTACTTTGCTGAGATACCAGGCCAGACCTATGGATAGCGAATCCCCTAAGTCGTGAACGGCATCAGCCATAATTGCCACGGAGTTAGTGAGCCAGCCGCCGATAAATTCGATGATCGTGAAGATAAAGTTAAGCCAGAACGCCCAGCCGATGCGCTGCCCGTCGCTGACATGATGATGCCCGTGGTGGTGTCCGTGATGATGATCGTGGGAATGCAAAAGCGTCTCCGGCAGTTTTATTAAAAGCTGCCCCCAGTTTGCTGGCAAACCTGTTACATTTCAATCCATTGGTCTGCAGAACGCCGGATATCTTCCGGTGTGACATGGGTAGCGATAATTACCAGCGCATTTTCTGCAGCCGCAGTCAGTCCGGCGGCGACATATTGCTGATTGCCGGTATCCAGCCCTTCAAAGGGCTCATCAACCAGCCAGACCTTTGGCGAAGCGAGCAAAGTCCGGCTTAACGATACACGTCTTGCCTCGCCACCGGAGAGTACTCTACCTCCCTGTCCCAGCCACTCGTCCAGTTGTGAGAAGTGCCCCAGACCGAATTGAGAAAGCGCATTATTCAGTGCCCGGTCGCTTTGAACAGACTCATCCGGCACCAGATTCATTCTTAATGTGGCCTCCAGTAATACCGGCGACTGCTCAGCATACACCCAACCCTTGCGTCTGCCGGCCGGCACAATATCACCATCAAAACGCAAATCACCTTTCGCCTGTACCAGACCGGCCAGTGCTTTAAGTAACGATGACTTACCGCAGCCGGAGGGCCCGGATAACACAACCAGACCTTTAACAGGCAAAGTTGCATCGATACCTGACAAGACGTTTACAGCCTGAAAGCTTTCCAGTTGAATTTGCCCCCGGGGTTGGGTGTCGTGAATGGCCGGCAAGGCTATGGCTCCTGATTGAGCCAACGCACTTTTCGCCTGGCGGTAGCGCCCAAGGTGTGCGGCAGTCGTCACTGACCGTCCGAGCCAGTCGGTAATACTCAGTAGCAACATGGGAACAATCAGTGATGCCGGGTCGCCAAATCCCTTATCCTGATTGAAAGCAAACAAGGCCACCAGCGCCAGGATAGCACAGCCATGCAGCAACCATAATGCCCATTGTCCGGCTACGTCCGTGGCAAACTGATGACGCCACACTTTATCCAGCCCGGGAGCAGAGGCAAAATGAGGGTTGCGACGATTAACAGATAAATGCCACAAACTGCTGCTGTTAAAGAAATGCTCTGAACCGAACCGGAAACGCTTTTCTTCAGCGGTTTGTTTCGCTGACTGATTAAGTCCGTACACTACAAGCCACAGTGTAAGTACAAGCCAGAGGCCCGCCATGACCCGCATCGCCAACGTGCCGGGCAGCGCCAGTTGCGTGACAATGCCCGTTGCCAGAATAACCAGCACAACCGCGCTTGCCTGATGGGCAACCCATCCCACCCATACCGAGGACAACAGTTCAGTTTGCGCGGCAAGCTTTTCCACATCGCCTGCTTTTTCATGTAATACATGGTCTTTCAGCTTGCTGAACAGTTCACTGCGAAGCACCGTGGTACGTCCCAGTAAATCGTGATGCGCCAGCCACATGTGTCCGTAGCCGGCACCAATACGTACCAGCGCCAGGGCGCGGATGATGACTGCCGGCAGCATATAATTTAAGTTAACCGGCATCAGTGCGCATGCCGCAATGAACCAGCTTGAGAATATAAGAATGAGCAGTCCGGCACTGGTGTGAGCAATGGCAAGCAATAAGCTGACTACGGGGATTTGCTTCATTCGTCTGCTCCTGTTGTCTCGCCCTCTGTTCCGGATAATTCTGCGCTTGCGGTATGGAAAACGCGTCCATCCTTTATCAGCCAGTTCGCGCTGAACCAGTGAGATGGCAATGGCTTGTGCGATGCCCAGATGACAGTTGCCTGCTGACAGTTACGATGGATAATCTGACAAATCGCTTCATGCTGAGACTGAGGCAAATGGGCGGTGGGTTCGTCCAGAAACCACACCGGTGCTTGCCGGAGTAACAACCGGGCAATGGCCAGCCGCTGCGCCTGACCACCGGATAAAGGCGGATGCTCACCCATTGGCGTATCCAGTCCCGCAGGTAACATAGTGATCCAGGCCCCCAGTTCCACACTGTCCAATACCGCAAGTAACTGCGTGTCAGAACAGGTCATAGCCAGACACAGGTTCTCTCTTACCGTGCCCGGCAGTATAACTGGCGTTTGCGTAAGCAGAACGTAATCAGATACCGGCTTTGCTAATCCCGGGCGCTGACCGCTCAGTAACTCCATCAGCACGGTTTTTCCTGCACCGGATGCACCATTTAAACGGATCCAGTCACCCGGGTTGACGGTAAGCGTACTTGTGCTTAACGCAGGTGACCGGGTGAGCTCTCCGGTTAGTGTAATTGGTGCAGCTTCGTCCCTTGTTGCTGGCACTTCGCCATGGCTTGCGGGCGCTTCGTCCGGCGGGGAATCATGTAATAAATCCTGAATCGCCTCCATGGCAGACTCAGCCTGCGCTTTTTGATGATAAAACTGCCCCAGCTTCTTCATCTCAGATAGCAGTAAAGGGGCAGTTAATAAGAGCCACAAACCTTGTTGAAGGTTTATTGTCTCTCCTAAATTAAACTCGCCAAGCAATGTAAACCCGATATACACAGCAATTAACGCAACGGCGAGGGTGGAGAAAAAATCCAGTACGGTAGTAGACAAAAACGCCACCGACACCACTTTCATGGTGCGCTCTCTTAAGCTTTTGCCAGCAGTATCTATCCGTTTGGCCTGTGCATCATGGGCGTTAAACATGGCCAACAGCGGCAACGCGGATATCCGGTCTGTAAACAGCCGCCCCAGCCGCTCAAGAGCAATAAAATGCTTGCGGTGCAATGCCGCGGCACCTTTACCAACCAGTATCATAAACAGCGGTACAATGGGTAAAGTGATCAACAAACTCCCGCCCACAACTATGCTGACACTGAAAATGACCACAAGAGCAAAAAGCGGCACTACCACCGCCACCAGTTGCTGAACACGGTAATCAAAATGCCAGTTCACCACAGCAGGGATGTGCATTTGCCACAAGGTTTGCCAGTGAAAGGTTGAATGCTGACGCACTAAAGCATGTTGCTGACGGCCAAATGTGCGCAATAGCTGTTGCTGTAAGCGAAAGAGCAGTTTTAGTCTGCCATGATGATTCAACCAGATGCTGCACCCCTGACTCAGCCACACGCCGGCAAGGCAAATTGCAGTAAACCATAACAGTGAGGACGAAGCGGCAACCCCGTCAATGATCCACTGCGACACCATGGCAGCAAAACCCCAGTATGCCGCAATGAGCGCAGCATCACGTAAAACGTGGAGGACGGTAAGTGCCACCAGAGCCCTGCGGGGAGCAGGGTTTCCGGTGGCGACAGATTGCTGAAACCAGCGGGTAAGTGAGAGGGAACGACTCAAATTATCCCTTATTCTTCAGTATCAGGGCGGTCCATGTTCTCGGTAGACTCCAGCCACATGGCGTTGATAATGCCAAATGAACAAGCCAGTAAAATGCCAAGGATCCAGGTGAAATACCACATAATGCCTCCTAGTAAATCGCGTGAGATTTATCTAAATCAGATTGTTTAACTCTTCCACGCATCACGTAGAACCCGTAGATGGTGTAAGACAGTACAATGGGTACAAATACACAGGCTACGAAGAACATCACACGTAATGTCATTTCACTGGATGTAGCATCCCACATTGTCAGACTTGCATCCGGCATTGTGCTGCTTGGCATCAGGAACGGGAACATTGAGAACCCCGCCGTTAATATAACGCCGGCTATCATGGCAGAACTGGACACAAATGCCCATCCAGCACGGCCTGCTTTTGAAAAGGCCGCGCACGCCAGGCCACCTGCAATACCCAGTGCCGGTGCAATGATCATCCAGGGGTAAGTACCATAGTTGTTCATCCACGCGCCGGTTTCAGTGACAACGGTTTTGTGCAACGGATTTGAGACGGCATAAGTGTCTGCTACAGAGCTCATCACATAACCATCTATGCCGAAGGCTACAAACACCCCTGCCAGAATAAATAACGCCACAGTCACCAAAGACAGGATCACTGAGGTGGCACGGGCACGCACTTCAACAAAACCGTCTGTTTTCATTTGCAACCAGGTTGCTCCGTGATTAAGCAGTAATGCAACGGATACCAGACCGGTCAGGATGGCAAAGGGATTCAATAATCCGAAGAAAGAGCCGGTATAGGTGGATTTCAACGTATTATCAAATTCATAGGGTACGCCCTGTAACAGGTTTCCGAACGCAACACCAAAGATAAGTGCCGGAACAAATCCGCCGGCAAACAACGCCCAGTCCCAACGCTGACGCCACTTTGCTCCGGGCAGTTTACTACGGTAATCGAAGCCGATGGGGCGCATCCATAACGCAGCAAGCGTAAGAAATAACGCGATGTAAAAGCCGGAAAACGCAGTAGCGTAAATCATTGGCCAGGCAGCAAAAATAGCGCCACCGGCCGTGATGAACCACACCTGGTTGCCGTCCCAGTGCGGGCCGATGGTATTAATCATCACCCGGCGCTCTTCGTCGGTACGTCCGATAATTGTAAGCAACGAACCTACACCTAAATCAAAGCCGTCGGTAATGGCAAAGCCAATCAGTAACACACCGACAAGCACCCACCAGATCACCCGCAACACTTCATAATCGATCATGCGTTTGCTCCTTTTTCAGTTAAACCAATTACGCTTGCTTCATCCTGTTCGTCGCCGGGAGGAACCGGTCCTTTTTTGGCGAATTTCTTCATCAGGTAGAAGCTGATAATGAACATCACGGTGTAGAACAAGGTGTAGCCCACCATGGTGAATACCACATCACCCACACTCAGATTGGAAACAGACACGTGGACCGGCAGTACTTCTGCAATAGACCATGGTTGACGACCAAACTCGGCGACGAACCAGCCTGCTTCACAGGCAATCCAGGGCAGAGGTAAACCGTAGAGGGCTGATTTCAGTAACCAGCGGGGCTGAGTAATGCGGTGTTTAGTGCTGTACCAGAACGCTGCCGCGAACAGAGCCAGCATTAAAAAGCCTGCCAGTACCATTAAGCGGAAGGAATAAAACAGCGGTGCAACAGGCGGAATACTGTAATCCACGGCACGCTCAAGCGCTTCAGGTGTAGGCCGTGTAATATCCTGCGTAAAGGGTTGCAGCAGCATGGCGTAACCCAAATTTTCTTTATTCGCGTCAAACAGCGCCTGCTCAGCCGGCGTGGCTGAACCGTCACGCACTGCATCCATGTGCTTGTATGCCTGCACACCGGATAAAATGCGAACACGGTGCTGCTCTTTCAAATCTTTAATGCCGGTAACTTCTTCATCAAAGCTGCGGGTGGCGATGATGCCCATGGCGTACGGAATTTGAATGGCATAGTCCATGCGCTCTTCTTCGTCATTGGGAATACCAAAGATGGTGAATGGCGCAGGCGCAGGATGGGTTTCGTACTCCGCTTCAACGGCGGCAAGTTTCACTTTCTGCACGTCACCGATTTCGTATCCACTTTCATCGCCCAGAATAATCACTGACAACACAGACGCCAGACCAAAGCTTGCAGCGATGGCAAAAGAGCGGCGGGCAAACGCAACATGCTTGTGTTTCAGTAAGTAATAACTGGAGATAGCCAGCACGAACATTGCGCCTGTTGTATAGCCTGCAGAAACAGTGTGTACAAACTTCACTTGTGCCACCGGATTAAAAATAACGTCAGCGAAGCTGGTCATTTCCATCCGCATAGATTCAACATTGAAGTCAGCGCCCACAGGGTTTTGCATCCAGCCGTTGGCGATAAGGATCCAAAGCGCCGAAAAGTTAGAACCGATAGCCACCAGCCAGGTAGCCATAAGGTGCTTCACTTTTGACATGCGGTCCCAGCCAAAGAAGAACAGTCCGACGAAAGTTGATTCAAGGAAAAACGCCATCAGGCCTTCAATAGCCAGCGGCGCGCCAAAAATGTCACCCACGTAATGTGAATAATAAGACCAGTTCATACCGAACTGGAACTCCATGGTGAGGCCGGTAGCCACACCAATCGCAAAGTTTATCCCGAACAACTTACCCCAGAATTTGGTCATCTGTTTGTAGATTTCCTTGCCGGTCATCACGTAAACCGATTCCATGATGGCAAGCAGGAAAGTCATACCTAAGGTAAGGGGTACAAAGATAAAGTGGAACATAGCAGTCAATGCAAACTGCCAGCGCGATAACTCCAGTAATGTATCGCTCATTAGGAACATCTCCCGATTAATTAGTAATTTGGCGAAATGTCGACGATGTAGCCGAATTTAATATCACTGGCAGAGCAGAAGTCGTGCCACAGAGTAACGTTGGCAATCACAGAAGCGTGAGATAAATCAAAAACCGCAATTATTGTGCGCAGAAAGCGTGAATAACGAACACAACAGGGATGTTTGAGCCACCGGACGACTTCGGATACATCGCAAATTTCATAGCCGCTACCTTACACCCTTCGAACAGGCCGCTATTTGATCCAACGCAAGCTTTCTCACCGGAAAAACAAAGTCATTTTTGACAAATCTTGTGACATAATTGTCATAACTCACTGAGGGGGGCATAAACGTGAACATTTCTATTATTCAGTCGATGATCAATGCGATTGATAAGCCGGCGATTTTTATCACGCCGGATTATGTGGTGCATGCGGTTAACCAGCTCTACCGCGACACTTATGAAGAGCACATCATCACCGGTAAAAGTACCTGCTTCAGCGTGTCTCACAACAATGCTGTTCCCTGTGATCAAGCCGGAGAAGACTGCCCCCTTGCGGAATGCAAAAGTACACAAAGACCAAGCTCAGTGGTACACAATCACAAAACCCGCACAGGCGATTCTCACTGCCAGATCACAATGAAGCCGGTGGAAGACGAAGATGGTATGGTGCTTGGCTACCTGGAGGTGCTGGAGCAAATCACCTTCGCTTCTCCCCGTGCCGGTAATGCGAAACTCATTGGCAGTGCACCGTCTTTCAGGAATATGCTGCATCAAATCAGCCGCGCAGCACCGGCAGACATTGCCGTGTTATTGCAGGGAGAAACAGGCACAGGGAAAGAACTTGTCGCTCACGCTATTCACGAAAGCAGCCCGCGGAAAGACAAACCGTTTGTAGTCATTGAATGCACCGGACTGACTGAGTCATTATTTGAATCAGAGCTGTTCGGCCACGAGAAAGGGGCATTTACCGGCGCATCATCGTCGAAAAAAGGACTCATTGACGTGGCCAGTGGCGGCACGGTTTTTTTTGACGAAATTGGCGATGTGCCCATGAGTATGCAGGTCAAGCTGCTGCGATTGCTGGAGTCAGGAACTTACCGTCCTGTCGGCAGCCTGAAGCTGAAGCACTCTGATTTCAGGCTGGTCTGCGCTACACACAAAAACCTTAAACAGCTGGTTGAGAAAGGCGAATTCAGACAAGATCTCTATTACCGGATTGCCGGCTTTCCCATCGCCCTGCCTTCTCTACGCCAGCGCAGGGAAGACATTCCTGCGCTATGCGGGCAATTCCTGGCGCAAGCCGGGCACACGAAGAAGACCTTTAACAAAGATGCCCTTTCCGTACTCAGCCGTTATGCATTTCCCGGCAATATCAGAGAATTGCGCAACGTCACCGAACAAGCCGCTCTGTTATCGGTAGATGAACACATCACTCCGGCGGACTTACCTTCACATCTGACAGTACCGGAAAGCGAACAGGAGTCCGGCCCGCTCAGATTAAAAACACTGGAAGAAGCAGAGGAAGCGTACCTGTCTGAAATCATCTCAGCCTTCGACGGTACGCCGGAAGCGCTGGCAGACGTACTTGGCATAAGCACCAGAACACTTTACAGAAAACTCCGGCGATACGGCCTGACGCTCAGCAGGCGTTAGAGCGACATCGCTGCCTGCCAGATAAGGCGCAGGGCCAGTATGGTAACGATAACTTTAAACAGTAGGGCAAAGCGTTCGTCAGACACTTTTTTCAGCACTTTCAACCCCAGCCAGGTGCCGGTAAAGCCGCTGACTACCATAGCAACTACCAGTGGCAACCATTGAAAAAAAGCAAATCCGGCAAAGCTGAAAACAAAGGCTTTAAGCAGATGCTGAAATGTCATACAGGTAGCAAACGTACTGGTGAGGGTCATCTTATTATCAGTATTCCGGTGCACAAACCCGGCGACCAGCGGCCCTGTCGCGCCCACAAACATAGTCGCAACCGTCGTCAGCGCACCGGCAATGCAACGGCCGGTTTTGCTCAGCTCCCTTTTCGCCGGTTTGGGTCCCCACACTAAAAATAAGATAAAACCCGCTACAGTAAACTGAATGGTGATTAGCGGCAGTTGCACCACAATGAAAGACGCAGCAACAGCCCCGGCCAGCGCACCACCGCTGAACCACTTCACCATGGCCCAGTCGATGTGCGAACGGGTCAGCCACGAACGGCTCCCGTTAGAACCTAACTGAACAAGTCCGTGCACAGGGATCAACGCGGCTACCGGCACAACCGTTGCCATGGTCGCCAGCAACATAACACCGCCCCCGACACCGAATGAAGCTGTTATCATTGACGTAAGGCCTGCGAGAATAATCAGTCCCAGCGCTACAGCAGCGGATACTGCCCCGCCTCCGGTAAATAAATCTGTAAAGCTTGCTACTTCCAAGATTACTGTTTTCCTTCAATAAATTATCACTGCATCATACATTTCGCGTAATCGCGAATCGATTTAAAAAACCATCCAGCAGCCACGCCAGGCTCATAAGAAGTGACAGTGCGATAACGACAGAGGAAAAGCGGTACATACTGCTGTACAGCATGTCTGAATTGGGCTGAAGATACTGCCCGAACAAAATGCCGATGGTGGTTAAGGCACCAAAGCCCATACCTGAACCGGTGCGTTCAATCAGATGCAGCCGTGCCGTGAGCATAACGGTGATAAACATCGCAATCACAACCAGGGGAAGATAGCGGATCAGATCGTACATCAATAATTGTACGGTAATACCCAGCGCACACCCTAAGGCTACGCCTTTCGCCCGCTTCATAGAGTTTTCCAGCGAGCCGCGGAAGGTCATGGGAAACAGCACGAGTACCGTTGCTACCTGCGCAGACAGGGAATCTTTCAAATCGAAAATTTGAAAGACAACGAATGACAGCGTCGCCAGAATCGCCCCCGTCAGCGTGCGGTGATTAATCTGTGCAAACGTCACGTTATGCTGTGGTGGCGGTGCGATAGGATCAGTCTCCGGAATCAGCCAGTAAAGCACCGCTGCAGAAATAACGGATATCAGCGTGGCGAGGAATGCCGCCATAGTCATATCGGTTAGTGATGCATCCGGATAGCTTGAAAAATGGAGCAACACTGAGAGAGTGACTATCCCGGAGGCCCATAGCAGGAAGTGCGAGCCTTTAGCCATCAACCTGAAATGAACAAAAAATACTGCAAACACACCCATTATCATTAAAGCCGGATGATGTTTGAAAAACACATTCAGCAGATAGATTTCCACCACATTCACCGCCACACCTACCATAAACTGCCAGGCAATCAGGCGGTCGAACTTAGGCAACATGCCCAGCAATAACATGGGATAGACAGCGAAAAATACGCCGTACGGCCAGTTCATGTATTTACTGATGAGAAACCCGGCACAGCTGCCAAGGGCTATGCGCAACACCCGACGCTGGTCCTGCGGGGAATAATCCCCGGCCGAATTAATAAAGCGATGGTCACGCTGCTTTTTCAGTAAAAAACCGGACAATTTACTGATACCCATCTTAATAGATATAGTGCAACAGACTGACAACCTTCATCTGCGCTGCGCCTATCCAGTTAAAGATGCCGTCCTCATGACGTTGCAGCAACACCGTCGCCCGTGCGCCGCTCACCATATCGGCGGGCAGAGCCTGGTCGGTTAACGCAACATACACACGGACACGCTGGGCATCACGTACCCAACGGTCGGATACGTCCGGTTCGGCCAGCTTCCCGTCCGGCAAAAGTTGTCCTGTAGCCACACCCAAATCTTTACTGACAACTGAAGCGTGAAACACTTCCCCGGGAAGGGCATCAAATACCACCAGAGCACCTGCGCTATTGCCAATTTTACTCAGGCTTTTTTCGCGGAAATCGGCAACGACACGTTCTTCACCTGTGACCACCAGCGAAAGCAGAGATTGATTTGCCTGAGCCTGAATGCCGGGCGAAAGTTGCAGGTTCGAAACGACGCCATCTTCTGGTGCTACAACAGTGGTACGCGCCAAATCCAGTTCAGCCTGTTTAAGTGTATTTGTAGCAATACGAAGGCGCAGGTTATCTTCTCCTTCATCACCAAGCTCAACCTGTAACGCTTTTTTACGCTCCTGTGCAGCCTGCAGTCTTGCCCCGGCGGCTTCAACTTCAGCCATTTTTTGATCAACCAGTTGGGTACTGACCAGATTTTTAGCAGCTAATGAGGCTAAACGCTTATGTTCACGTTTGTCTTTAGCAAGGGTAACTTGTGATTCGATAATACTTGCCTGAGCTTCGGCCAGCTGGGCGTGCAAATTGTCGTTAGTCTGCTGCGCTTCCCGCAATGCCAGGCGGGCTTTTTCCACCGCCAGTTCGTAGTCAGTACCGTCAATTTTAAACAGCACGTCCCCTTTACGGACCGGCTGATTGTTTCGCACAGCAACGCTGATCACTTCACCCGACACTCTGGGTGCCACAGTCACAACAGGACGCTGCACCATGGAATGAGGTGTCATGGGAATATTGAAATCGGCAATAAAAATGTAAGCACAAATGGCAATGAACAGCACTAATGCGCCGCGCATCCATCGGTTAAATTGTGCATCTGCGGTCATGAATTCTCCGGCGTAGAAATATGGTTTGCGTTATCGATGACTTTACTCAGCAGTCCGTAAAAGACTGATCGTTCTTCATCAGTCAGTCCGCTCAGCATCTGCTGACGGCCTTCAAATGCTTTGGCCTCAACGGCCTGCATGAGTTCTCTGCCTTTTTCGGTAAACCAGAGGGTTTTTCGTCTGGCGTCATCGGGACAAGGCTTTCTGAGTATGAGTCCGGCCTCTTCTAACAAATTCAGCGTGCGTAGCAACGAAGGCTGTTCAATGCCTATATCACCGGCCAGTTCCTTCTGGCTGCATCCTTCACCGGTGCGGTCGAGATGTAGCATGGCGATCCAGCGGGACTGAGTCAGGCCAAGATCCGCCATGTAATGGTCTACGGCGTGCCGCCAGGCAAACGCCGCACGACTCAGTAACCATCCGATATTGTTTTCCATCTGCACTGCACATCCAATTAGTTAGCATGCTAATCATTTAAGCATATAATTAGCATGCTAATCAATATCACGATGGATAATTTTCGTCAGACAGGGGATTAACAAAGACAGGAGGGCGGATAACTCAAAAAACACCATGCAAAGGCATGGTGCTTTAAAGGTGCGGGAAACCTGGGCCGGCTACTTACTATGACCGGCAGCAAAAGCCAGCTCTTTCTCCGTTTTGAAACCAAAGAATTTCCTTAACACAATGGTTGCAGGGCAAAAGCCGGTAAAGCTCTGCTGAAACAGGTTTGCACCGATAAAAGCCGTAAACCACACAAAGTAACTGCTGACGAAGTACGTGAGTGCAACACTTAATAACACCATAAAGCCTGCGAAAGCCGTAAGAGCACGTTCTGCTGACATAATTATTCTCCGAAGTAGTAGCGAAATGAAGCATAGACGTTAGAGGCATCTCTGAACTGACTGTAAAACGTGTGTAGTTCGTCACCATAAAACAGGTTCAGCCCGCCGCTCAGTTGCCAGGTATCCACCGGTGACCAGGTTGCTTTCAGACGCAGATAGCCATCCCCGTCAGTGGGTGAATAGAAGTTGAAAGCCTGCAACGATAAGGTTTGCCGCCAGGCCTGATAGCGCAATTGGGTAGTGAACACATGACGCCTTTGTGACGGTTCATATTGTGGCCACATCGAATTGGTCATCAGTGCTTCATAATCATGAGTCAGCTCTGTATACCACTGAACACCCCCGGTCAGATTTGCTATCAGCTCCTGCTCATACCCCACCAGAAAGCGGCTTTGATCATTGGGCAAACGGGGATCATTACCCGATGTATCTTCACCATCGTGAAAAGCGTATTCCAGTTTACCCAGCCCAGGTCCGACGGCACGTACTGCACTGAACCCTGTCACTGACAGTTCGCTGTAACGGGGCATGCCATCCACATCAGCAGCTTGCGGCAATTTACTGAAACCTTTGTAACCGTATACCGCAAGTTCAGTACCGGCAAGGGTCCGGTAGAGGCGCAGTGCATATTCCGGTTTATCAGGTGTATTTTCATTACTGACCGACAGTCTGTCTGATGTGTTTCCACCCGTCTGCGGATTAAAGTAAGAAAAAATATCACCGTCGATGCCATTGTCAGGTTCAAACTCAGGCGTTATCACCACATCCACATTCAAAAAATTGAAGTAACCACTCACTTTCATGGACAGCGAGGGATACTTCAGATAGCCATCGTCCCGCCCGGCAAAGAAGGACTGATAATCTTTCGGGAACAAATCATTGAGAAACAAATAGTCGCCGGTTCCCCAGGTAAGGATCTGCTGACCAGCTTTTACGTCGACAGATTTGCCGGCTTCTCCCAAAAATCCTAAGTTACCCTGCCAGTACAATTCCCTGATTTGAGACTGCCAGCTATCTTCTGCACCGTTGTACAACGCATCGCCGCGAAAACTGATTTTTGATTCAGAAAACGTGTACGCACCCTGCAACTGCATTCTCACATCAGCCAGCGTTGTATTGTCCGGATGGTAAGGATCGCTCTGCAACCGGGTACCGCCGGCAACATCGAGAAAGCCGGACCAGTTGAATGGCGATACCGTTTCATCCCAATCCCCCATGTTTTCCCACAGATCATCCTGACCGCTTTGCTCATCCGCGAACTGCCGGGCGTAACCCGTCGTGGTTAACCCGGACATCAGACACAGTGCCAGTGCTACGGTGGCTTGCCTGTTCATACTATTTCAGCCACTGAACAGGTGGTGTACGAAGGCTACGTTCGCTGAAAATATCATCATCCAGCCCCAGGTCATAACTCACATTTCTGAATTCCATCAGGGTATAACCGCCTGATGTCAGATCCGTTACCTTAGAGCGGGTGACGGTGGGCTTACCCTGTATTGTCTCCACAGACACAGCTTCAACGCGGCGATAATTTTCATCGTTTCCACGATAAAAATTAATCAACACCGGTAACGTGGTTTGTTTATCAATTTCAACGACGTAATAGCTGAATTCCACAGAATCAGGTGTTTTCGGATTTGCCTTTAAGATATAGCGCTCAGTGGTTTCGCTTTGCAGCGTGAAGTGATCTTCACTGACAGCCCGTCCGGATACATCTTCATAGAAGAAATGGGAACCGGTGAAAGAGGTTCGCTTGTCTCCGGCGGAAATCCGCTTGACCAGATCCAGTGCAGGCAGATATAACCACCGGTCATCTTCCTGCTGCAGGCTGGCATGTTTCTCAACACGAAAAACCGTGTCTTTCACATCTGCCGGGCGACTGAAGAACACCATCATTTTCTGATCGCCATTGTCGGCAACATCTTTTCGCAAAATAGTGAACTGACGCATTTGCTTCCGTCCCTGCCCGTCCACAATCATCATTCTGGCGTCTGACCGTCCGTCATCTCCCGCATAATAGGCTGCTTTTTCCGATGCCGTTATTAAGGCGGTGACATCCACGGACTCAGCGGTGGCAAAAGCAGCCGGCAAGGTGAACATAAGAGCGAACGATAACACCCTGACGTGTTTAAAATACTGTTGACCAATAAACATAAAATCTCTCCGTTATCCGCGGAACACAAAACGACGCAGCAGGCTCATGGCGGAAGGCAGCACCAGTAAAGTGACCAGTGCTGAAATTGCCATAATAGCCGCCAGGAAAATACCTACTGTGATGTAGGGCACGAGTGGTGCAAACAGAAGCGGTGTAAATCCAAGTGCAATTACCAGCGCGTTGCGAGTGATCGCGCTGGCGGGTTCGCCAAACATTGCCTGCAAAGTGATATCAACGTTCCCGGTTTCTTTATAAATTGCGCGGGCACGTTCCAGAAAGTGAATAGCGAAATCAACAGACAAGCCAAGTGTCAGCGCTGATAAAACGGCGATTGGCATATCATAGTCTTTACCAATAAAACCAATCATGCCGTAAATCAATGAAATGGTGATGGTAAGCGGCAGCATGGCAAGCATGCCAAATACCAGAGAGCGGAACAACACCACCATCATAATGAACACCATGACAAACGCACCGGTCAGACTTTCTGTCATGCCTTTTACCATATTGTCCTGCCAGACCACATTCAGATAAGCTTTGCCTGCCCAGTGGTATTCAATACCCTCAGGTAACGGGTTGTCTGCAAACCAGGCTGCAACTTTCTCTTTTACTGCAGTCATTGCCTGGTTATCACCACTGGTGAGTTGCAACCAGAGCAGGGATTGTCTGAAATCAGGGGTCACAAAATGCCAGAGATCACCGGGCCGGTGTGACGACTGATATTGCAACAATGTTTGCGCCACAGCCTGTTCAGATTCAGGCAGAGTGTAGTCTGTGTCTTCACCGCTTCTCAGTTCACGGTTAACCACTTTCACCACATCAGCGAGTGAATTTGATTTACCGGTCAAACCGGTTTGACTCAGGTACCCTTGCAGTTCACTGATTTGATTTAATAAGTCAGGAGACTGAAACGTCTTGCTGGCAGACAGAGCCAGTTCAGTTTTACTCATTGCCCCCTCAAGCCATTCAATGGCCTCATCGTCTTCTGCGGCAAACAACGCATCATCAATAGCAAAGACCAGCGCTTCAAGAGCAGCGGCGCTATCAGAAGAAGCGAGCTTTTTCAGCGTGTCTTCGCGCCAGGTGCTCAATGACACCGGTACAGGAGTACTCAGCAGGGATTCGGCGTCCGGTACCGGACGGTTATCTGTCAATACCAGGTAAGCATTGTAGGTACCGGCAAACTGTTCGTTCAGTACGCGATCTGCCACACGAATTTCATGATCTTCTTTAAACCAGCGTACCGGATTATCGTTAATCTGAATGGTTGTCATGCCCCAAACAGAAAAAACGAACAGGACAGTAAACAAGAAAATCCAGCCACGACGCCATGCCATAGCCGCCCTGCCGATATTTGCAGCGAACCGGGCGACTCCGGACTGAGACTGACCATCACCGTGGAGAGCCTGCTGAAGCCCGGCTAACGATGATTCACTCATCCGCGACACGTAAGCCGGCATAAAAATAAGTGTCAGCAGAAACGCCAGCAGAATACCGCTGCCCACAAACGCGCCAAAAATCTGTACCGGCGGAATTGGCGTTAACATCAGCGAGAAGAATCCGGCAGATGAGGTCACAGAGGTATATAGCATCGGCGTAAACAAATGGGACACCACCCGGCTAATGACATCGCCTGCATCCTCGCCGGGCTTATAGCGGTCAGAAAACTCCGACAAAATATGAACAGAATCCACCACAGCAATGGGCATGAGAAAAATAGCAATCATTGACGACATGATATGAACAGTAAATCCCATACCAATCATCACGCCCATGGTCACAATGACCGTGACCATAGCAACAATCATTGGCGCAATGATTAGTGGCAAGTTGCGGAAGAAAAGGAAAAGCAGGAAGAAGATTGTGGCGCCGGCCAGCGGCGCAGAAATCCCCATCTGCACAAACATTTCGACACCGAACTGGTCCTCAGCAACAGGTAAGCCGGTGATATACCATGACTGCTCCGACCCCGTTTTATCAATTTCAGTACGGATAGCCGTTGCGATGCGGTAGCTTTCATTTTTATCTGCGATGGGTACGTAAATCGCCGCAGCCTTGCCAGTTTCAGCCACCAGCGTGTCGTAAAGTAACGGCAACCTTTCGATATGCTCTTTAATTCGCTCAGTACCGGCTGTATCTTCAGGTGCCTTATCCATCAACCATTCAAACCGGATTGTTCCGGGGCCGGCCTGAGTGATGTTATCCACGGTGGATAAGGACATAAGATCCGCATTAATGACCCCGTCAATAGCCAGTATTGCGCCGGTAACCTGTTTAATTTCTGCCAGTGTTTTCGGTGTGTAAATACTCTCTTCATTTTGCGGTACTACGCCCACTACAATGGCATCATGCATCGCGAAATCTTGCTTTACCTGATTGTGAAAAGCTCTTTGAGGATGACTGGCAGGCAGCATGTTTTCAGGATCGGTATCGACCTGAAGGTACGGGATCATGGCAGCAGCCGCTAATGTGATCAGCCCGACAAGCGCATAAACCCACAGAGCATGATTGACAGAAAAATTAAGAAAACGTGCTGACAGCTTTTTCACAGGATCACCAAAACAAACATAAGAATTTCATTATATAAATATTTTCTTATATTGCAACTATTGCTTGCGCCGGAAAGTGGTCACTCAGATATGGAAGCTGGCCGGAGGGCCCACCGGACGTCCGGAACAGGTCGGAATATAATTGGACAAGACAGGAGAATGAGGCAGCGGGATTACAACGCTGCCGGTAATACAGGGACAAAAAAAAGCAGCCGGCTAATGTGCGGGCTGCGCTCTTAGTAAAGCAAACAGAGTGAGGTTATTTTGTCAGGTGATTGGCAAACTGACCGACGGCATCCACAACGGCACGGGCACCTTCCTGGATTTCATCAATGACCGCACCGGCCTCTTCTGCGAAAGCCAGTCCTGTTTGTGCACGTTCATCACCTTTATTCACCAGTTCTACGGCATCTGCAGCCAGTGTCTGGTTGTGTTTCACTACGTTCACAATTTCTTCCGTGGCTTCAGACGTACGGGAAGCCAACTGACGCACTTCATCAGCAACAACGGCGAAGCCACGTCCCTGATCACCCGCACGGGCCGCCTCAATAGCAGCGTTCAGTGCCAGCAGATTAGTTTGATCCGCAATAGCACTGATACTGCTGATAATAGTTGCGATTTGCTGGGACTGAGAGTCCAGTGCGTGGATCCCCTCTTTCGCCTTGTCCATTTGCTCTGACAGCGTGGACATTTCTTCCAGCACTTTATTGATTACGTCTTTACCTTTGCGGGCAACAGCATCGGTATTGTTAGAGGTGTGATAGGCGATATCAGCGGCATTCGCTACCGCTTGTTCCTGCTGAACCTGAGCTGTTATTTCTGTGGCAAACTTCACCACTTTATACAAACGGCCGTGGGTATCGTGAATCGGGTTATACGTTGCTTCCAGCCACAATGTATTGCCGTGAGCATCTACACGATGAAAACGTCCGGCCACGAACTCACCGCGGGCCAGCTTAGCCCAGAATTGTTTGTAACCTTCTGAATTCGCTTCTTCATCAGTACAAAACATACGGTGATGCTTACCTTTAATGTCTTTAAGGCCGTATTTCACCGCCCCGAGGAAAGCGGCATTCGCCTCTAAGATGTGACCGGTTAAGTCAAATTCGATTACCGCCGTGGATTTATGTAATGCCTCGACTAAGTCTTCATGCTCTTTTGACATGGTAATCGTTCTGGTGAGATCGTTCAGGTTAACGGAGAAGTGATGCACTCTGCCGTTATTATCTAAAATGGGCTGCATCACGCCGCGAAGCCAGGCTTCCTCACCATTTTTTCGGGTATACTCAATGGCCCCGCTGTAATGATGATTACTTTCCATCGCCTGATGCAGTTTCTTGTAATAATCTGTGCCTTTCGCAATAGACGGAACAAAATCGAGAAAATGTTTACCTTCCACTTCTGACCCGCGGTAGCCTAACTCTTCTTCGAACAGGCGGTTCACTTTTTCAATGCGACCCGCGTGATCCAGTCTCACGAAAATCATCTCATCACGAAGACTTTCACGAACCTGTTTAAGCATGTTCAGTTCTTCCCGAAGCGCTTCGTTTTCTTTGACGAGGTGACGATTAAACATAAAATTTATTTCCAGTCGTTAATGAGTTTATGACTGCCACACGTGTCTTTAATCCCGTGATTAGCAGTAAATATAAATTTACGTGATCTTTATCGGCAGAGTGGTCTAATTTCTTGATTTATAAAATTAACCATTTTTATATGTCAGTTTCAGGACATTGAAAAAGCACTTAATAATAGCTAGGCTAAAAACGGGCAAAAATCAAACAACAGGGCAATCATGTCTACACTCCACCGTCGCCAGTTCGTCAAGCTCGCCAGTTCCGGTTTGCTCATCGCATCAGCAGTGCCGGTTTCCTCTGCGCTTGCTTTACCCCGCCCTTCGAAAGACAAAGTGGGTGTTGCCCTGCTGGGATTGGGTAACTACAGCACCCGTCTGCTTGCCCCGGCGCTGCAGGCCACCCGCCACTGTGAACTACGGGGTATTATTACCGGCAGTCCGGAGAAGATACCAGAGTGGCAGTCAAAGTATGGTATCCCTGATAAGAATACGTATACCTACGGGACAATGAATGACATTGCCAATAACGATGACATCGACGTGATTTATGTGGTCACCCCCACGGGTACGCATAAAGATTTCTCCGTTATGGCTGCCAACACTGGCAAGCATGTGTGGTGTGAAAAGCCTTTTGCTATGGATGAGGCCGAATGTCAGGCTGTGATTGATGCCTGCAGCCGCAACAAAGTGATGCTTTCTATCGGGTATCGCATGCAGCATGAACCGAATACCCGTCATTTTGCGGAGTATCATTTACGACAGCCGTTTGGTGCTTTCACCGGTTTTGAAAGTTATGCGGGCTACGCAGGTTCCGGCCGTGAAGCAAGCAACTGGCGAATGCAGAAAGCTATGGGTGGTGGTGCGCTATACGATATGGGGGTGTATGCCATTAATGGCACCCGATTCATCAGCGGCAAAGAACCTGTAGCGGTGAGCGGGTATCACGAAAAGTCTCATCCTGACATATTCAAAGAAGTGGACGAAACCACCATTTTCACCATGGAATTTGCCGATGGTACCCAAGCTGACTGTGGTGCCAGTGTTGTGCGGGGCTTCAATTATTTCAAAGCAAACTGCAAGGAGGGCTGGTATCAGCTCAAACCTATGCAAAGTTACTCAGGCGTTACGGGTACGGCCAGTAATGGTGAAACCTTACCTCCGATAAGTGCCATGCAACAAACACTGCAAATGGACAATGATGCCAGGGCAATTCTGGGCACCGGCCCCGCATTGGTTACGGCCGGGGATGCATTGCGTGATGTGAAGATCATCAACGCCATATTTGAGTCCGCTGAGACAGGAGAGCAAGTGCTTCTGGACTAATGTTTGCGCAGAGCGTCTATAAGTTCTGCTTTATTCATCCGGGAGCGGCCACTGATTCCAATTTTTTTAGCCTGCCCGTACAGGTCTTTCTTCGTCCGGTCTTCATATTTTTTGCTTGTGCCACCTTTCTCAGACGGATGCAGGCTGTCATTGGCCTGTGCATTAGAAATTCTTGCAGCCTTTTCTTTGCTGAAGCCTTTATCCCTAAGCGCTTCGTACTGTTCGTCGTCTTTAATCTGGCTACCGTGATTTTTTGTCATCAATTTATCCTCAACATATAAGTTTCCGGCACACATACCTCATTTGCATACATCACTCGTTGATACCCGAAGACTTGCTCACTGGTTTAATCCCGGACTGACAAGACCTGTCACGCATCTTTACGGATCAAAATACGGTGATGCTGCGTAGCAGTACTGAATCCCGACCGGATCGCCTTTTGAAAACTGCTCATTGAACAAGGGAGGATACATGGCAAAAGTTGCACAGCTCTATCGCATGGTTACAGACAAGCATATTTGTCCTTTCGGCCTGCGCTCAAAAGATTTACTTGAGCGGGAAGGGTTTCATATTGAAGACCACAAACTGACCTCGCGGGAAGAAACCGATAAATTTAAGCAGAAGCATGATGTAAAAACCACGCCGCAAACCTTCATCGATGGTCAGCGTATTGGCGGCTATGATGATTTGCAGGCATACTTCGGCAAAGGCGACACGCCGCAATCCGGTACAACCTACACACCGGTTCTGGTGATTTTTGCTGTTGCATTATTACTGGCTTTCGCCGTACAGAGCCTGCTGATGACACACTTTTTCAGTGTTCGTACACTTATGCTGTTTATTGCCTTTTCCATGACCTTACTGGCAGTACAGAAGTTACGGGATCTCTTCAGCTTTACTAACTCGTTTATCACCTATGATTTACTGGCGATGAAGCACTTACGCTACGCCTACCTCTACCCCTTTCTGGAAGCTTTCGCCGGCATAGGCATGATTGCGATGTTGCCAGTGTGGCTGATTGCCCCCATTTCACTTTTCATGGGGTCGGTAGGCGCGGTTTCAGTTTATAAAGCCGTTTACGTGGACAAGCGTGAATTGAAATGCGCTTGTGTTGGCGGTGACAGCAACGTGCCCTTAGGCTTTGTATCCTTGTCTGAAAATCTGTTCATGATTTTCGGCGCACTGTTGATGATTTTACTCTGAAGCAGAAGGCGGGCCTGACTCTGTGCGACAAGGTTGATAGGAGGGGTCAGCAGATTTATCAGCGGCCTCTTTTATCAGGGCTGAAATAGCGTCTTCTTCACTGGATTGCTGCAATGCATTAAGCCAGGTATAAAACAGTGCATGGTCATGCATCATCAAATCCAGAGCATCCGCAAGACGCGGATTCTCCGGTGTTGCATCAGCTTCCATTTCTTCTCTGACAGCATCAACCATCGCCATGTTGCCCTGCTTCGTATAAATATCGAGCTCTATATCATGACCAATTAATTTTTCTAACTCTAGTGGCGCTCTTGACACCATATCTTTTGCAGCCGCAATGCATGCACTGGCAACAGCTGGCTCGTCAGCCCTGCTCCCGCACCATGTTTTGAGCAGATTATATTTGTACGTACCGGCGGCCCATTTACCCATCGCATAAATCACTGCACCTTCAAGAGATGCCACCTGCTCAGCTATCACGGAATCCAGCGCCAGGGAGACGAACCGTGCATAATGATTAGAATAGCTTTTGGCCTGCACCATATTTTCAAGGGATGCCAGTACAGCCTCATGATCATTCTGCTTTATATGAAATAACACAAGGTTCAGCCAGGTTTCACCATCATCACGGCCACCCTCTTGTGCCTGACGCACAAGCGTACGGTTACATACTGAGTGGGAACCGTTCATACTGCAAAGTCGCAATGTTTCCCGAAGTGCATCTGTATTACGGGGATATTCAGACAAAAATGATTGCCAGGCATTCATCGCAGCCTCACCCTCAGAGCTGGTCATCATGAGTGCAGTCAGGCGTGATTGCTCACTCTCTGAACTGAGGTTTTCTGCATAAAAGGCTTCTATTTTCTTTTCAATCAGCGTGTAGTCGTCGGGACTCAACCGCGTACAGGAAGGAAAACTATCAAATACAGGCTCCGGCTTTTCAGTGCTTTCATCTTGTTCTGCTGTGACCGGAGGTTGCGGCTCTTCCGCAGGCGTGTTTATCACTTTTGTTTGTGGAAGCCGGGCAGTGCTATTAGCCGGTTTATCAGGTTTTAAAAAGAAGACAACACCGGCAAGGATGACTAAAGCAAGTGTCAGTATTATTCCGTATTTTTTCACCAACCGGTTCCGTGGCAGCAAACTGTTTAACACAGCTTACTGAATGACAGGAAAGGGATAAAGTAATAACTTGTTTCCTCCTCTAACCATAGTCAGTTATCTAAGTTTGTGTATGAAAATATAGACACACTGGCAGGTAAAATTTTCCCACACGGATTCTCCTCCTTTTTATCACACCGGATTAAACACCATAAAAAAACCTTAAAAACCAGTGCAATAACATCATATTTAGTACAAAAGTATAATCTGGCACGCCACTGGCATTATTGTTTGCAACAGACAACGAACAGGAGAACAGAGTATGAAACGGATAATTCCCGCTTTGACAATGACAGTCATGACTGTGTTCTCAACGTCACTTCTTGCTGAAGGGATTTCAGCCTCGCCAACGCAATCTGCGACGGATGATGCAATTGCAGGCAAGGTAGAAGCGGCACTCTTGTTTAGTGGTCAATTCGATACGATGGATATTCGCACGGATGTGAGCAAAGGACAGGTTATTTTAACCGGCAAAGTTAACAGTGAAGTTAACAGGGAACTCGCACAGGAAGTTGCGGCGTCACTGGATGGCGTAGTATCAGTTGAAAACAAGTTGGATGTTGTAAAGCCTGCATTACTGGAGGGTGACCTTGTCACCTTGCTCCATGGAGTCAGGGATGCGCAAATGGTGTCGTTGATACGCACACAACTTTTGCTGGAATCCGGACTGTCAGGCGACGACATTGATGTCCATGCTTTACGAGGGATTGTAACCCTTACCGGCAAGGTTGAATCGCTCACAGAGCGCGATTTGATCATAGCCATTGCAAAGAACACTGATGACGTTGTTGACGTTAAAAGTGAACTGTCTGTTGACAGTTAATCTCCCCTCCAGGCCTTTCCCGGCCTAACCAAAACCTCTGATTTTCTCCCGCCATTTGGCGGGAGCTTTTTTTGGTATCGGGAATACTACGCAGATATAGTTTTTCATGTCGAATAAAGCAGCAGTCAGTCCTATATTTAAAATCACAAAACAACAGAGTGCTTTCATTGTTTTGTTTCCATGTGTATTCCTAAATGTCTTTTGCCGGAACCTTTGTGTTCCGGCTTTTTTTTCATTCTATTTTATCGGTTATACAGATACCCACCATTCGTAACAATGCGTTGTCTTTAAGAATTGTTCTCATTTAAAATGGTGGTGAATTAATAGAAGAGAAAATAAGTATGGAAAAAAGACAGCCAAGACAACCCGCCTGTCTCACAGTAAAAGACAACATTGCAATTACTCCTCACATGCGCCGTATCACCGTGACCGGCGATGCCCTGAAAGCTTATCCCGATATCGATACAACAGCATACGTTAAGTTACTTTTTGATTTTGATGGTAATCCCTTGTCAGTGCCACCGGCGTCCTTACAAGATGCGCAGCTTCGCACGTATACCATCCGTCAACTGGATCGCAGCAACGGCACTATGGATATCGACATGGCGCTGCATGGTGAAGGCGTTGCAAGCGGCCCGGCTTCACACTGGGCAAAAAGTGCAGCACCCGGTGATCAAATTTGTGTAGGCGGACCGGGCAGCTCCAAAGGTCTGGCAGACAGCTTCGACTGGGTATTATTCGCCGGCGATATGACATCCCTTCCGGCCATTTCTACCTACCTGGAAAAACTGGAGCCGCAAACACAGGGTTATGCCGTCATCAAGGTTACCACCGCAGATGATATCCAACCTCTGGAGAAACCTGCCGGCGTAAACGTAATTTGGGTAACCGGTGCAAACAGTCTTGCAGATGAAGTGGCAGCACTGAGCTGGCTTCCGGGTACACCGGCTGCCTGGGTAGCCTGTGAGTTCTCAGATATGCGGGCACTGCGGCAGTTACTGGCTAAAGAAAGACGTATCCCCCACGACCAGCTATATATCAGCAGTTACTGGCGTGAAGGCCGGTCTGAAGACCAGCATAAGGTGGATAAGCGTAAAGATATGGAAGAATACGAAGCCGGCGCCTAGCCAACCTTCAGGCTAACGATGATACTGTTCTTCCTCTGTATCGTTAGCCGCATGAATATGCCCTTTGATATCCACGAAGGGCATAGCATCCCCTGCACGCATATCCTCAAGATAATCTGTGAGATATAAAATCCCTGCCAGGTTGTGACACACCGTTACCGGTACGGCATTCAAATGAAAGTTGAAGCGGTTCAGCCACTCAGAAATCAACCGGCTGTCGCCATCTGACAACGCAAACAGTAAATGGTACAGGCGTATTAAAGCGACCTGAACTTCACACTCCTGCGACGTTTCCTCAAACCCCACATACAAACTCTGATCCAGAGCCACTTCTGAAATACCCAGTAAATTCGCGGCTTCCAGACGTGTCATGCCCATAGATTCATAAGCCATTACATAGGCTTTCATCACTACTGCCGGTGACGTTCCCATTGCATGCATACCCGACACTCCTCATTTTTCACTGATATTAAACAGTGACCTGCGAGAAACGTTCCAGTTTATGAATTTTTACTGTAAAGGGGGCTTTTAAAAGAAAATAGAGAGGATTACAGCACAGAAGCGGGAAGATGAGCACAGAATACCTGTTCTGATTGCGCAGACGTTGAAAAGCCCGCGTCTTCGAGCCAGGCCTTTGCTTCAGAATACGTTGTGAAAAAATCGTACTCAACGTCAAGGCTGTCATACATTCTGGTGAGCTGCATGCGCGCGGTAACGCTCACTGAGGATTCAGCTGTTACGATAGCCACTTTTTTCAAACCTAAGGGCACAACCGCAGCTATCCGCACACCAAGCACACGCTCAGCATCGGGAATAAGCAGGCTTTCGCCACGCAGTATCACAATATCAGACCATGTGTCTGCTTTTAACAGCTGACGTTCAATCCGGTAAGCTTCACCAAATGCCACCACGCATTCAGCATTCCAGGGCCCGTATGCCTGAGTCAGCATGATATTGCCTGATAATGCTATATCGAACTCACCGTGAACAAACTTCATAATTTTTACTGAGGGTGATGAAAACGGCGGAATTATACCAGAAAACCGGTGGCACAGTAATCTGTGCCAGCCGGTTTATCCGGTCCGTGTCAGGCTGCAATGACGCTGGAAAGCGCCGAGAATGACGGTTGTGCTTGTATATCAAGGGGAAGACGTAACTCTCTGGCAATATCACTCACACTTATAATGCCACGAATCACGTGTTCCTTGCGGTCAATCACCAGACAATGCTGCTGGCCGTTGTCTTTCAGTGTTTCGATAATATCTTCCACTGTCGCCTGCTGGATCTGTTCGTAATCGAATGACTGCAAGGCTGACTTTGGCTGCATAAAGTCCGCCGCGATAAGATCGCTGCGGGACGTGCCCAGGGCAACTTTCTGCATGATACGCTGCTCGGTAAGGTCAGCCAGTGTCACGATACCCGCGAACTGGTCGTTCTTATCCAGCACAATTTTCATTTTCACATGGGACTGTTTCATCAGATGCTCCAGTTCCGTCGCTTTAGCATCGTAATCGATTACCAGCGGAACGTGCTCTTTGAAATCAGTAAAAACAGCACTCGCAGGCGATTGCAGGGTCAATCGGTTTTGCGCTGCTGGCCAGGCGAGTTTATCGACATTTTCGGTTTTGAATAAGGGTAATACGTGCATGATAATTTCCTTTGTTTATTTGATCATGGATGGCCCGCAATAGCGGGAACATAAACATCAGGAAAATACCGGTGGCCCTCTGATACTGTAGGCCTGAATGAGGCCCCGCAAAGGGATCAACCGGATATCTGCATATTCGCTGAACGGCTGTATGACGATGGCGTTACGAACAGCACTTAAAATACCGTTACCACTGTCTGATTCGGCATCGGCGACGGTATTCTTAGTAACTTCAGGCACCTGCCCGTCACTGGCTGACATGACTGCGGCTGATTTTGCGCCCATAGCAACATCACTGCTATCACCCAAAACGGGTAGCAGAGTAAGCAACCATAGTGCAACAGCCCAGAAACGCATCGTGTTCTCCATTGATGTGAGTCAAAAAATTACCGGCCCACACTATAAACATACGATGATTTTCAAAAATTCAAACTACACTTCAGCGCAATAATCGGATACTCATCGCGTTTCGGCAAAACATAACGCCGGTGAATAACCCTGATTTTTAGTCGGGTATTCGCTACCAAAGTACCATTCCGGTTACCACTATAAGTTAATTTTCTGTAAACATCGTCTACTCTAACCTGTGAGAAAGCACAAAAAACCGGATGCTCACCATGACTGAAAAAACATTTAGAAGAAGCTTTATCGCACTGACCGTAAGCTCAGTTTTGCCACTGACAGCACACGCAGCGGTACACTGGGACGAGCAGGAATTAATTGAGGTAACAGGGCAAACCCCGTTATCTGCTTACAACGACGATAACTCACAGGTGAATGCCACCCTGGGGTCAAAAGATATTAATCTTGCCAACGGTGGGTCACTGGCAAGGTTACTGGACAGCGAATTGCTTTCAGTGTCGATTAATGATGTGACGAACAACCCTTTTCAGCCCGATGTGCAATACCGTGGTTTTACCGCTTCGCCTTTACTGGGACTACCTCAGGGTCTGTCGGTGTATCTGAATGGTACCCGCTTTAACGAGCCTTTTGGTGATACGGTAAACTGGGATCTGGTCCCCATGACTGCGCTGGACAGCGTGAGTATTGTGAGCGGTGCTAATCCGCTGTTCGGCCAGAACACACTGGGGGGCGCATTGTCCCTGCGAAGTAAAACCGGCTTCAGCTTTACAGACAACAAGCTCACCGTACAGGGCGGTAATTTCGGCCAGAAAGGCGCTACCGTTGAAAGTGGCGGCAATAATGGTGAGTGGGGCTATTACGTCAATGCCAGTTTTTATGAAGAAGATGGCTGGCGGGATTTCTCCCCCAGCGAAGTAAAGCAATTATTTGGTACGCTGAGCCGTCAGACCAAAGACAGCCGTACACAATTAACATTGTCTCTTGCCGACAACGATCTGATTGGTAACGGAGCGATCCCGGTAGACCTCATTCCTTATGAGGGCCGCGACGCCATTTACACCCGCCCTGACCAGACAATGACTAACCTGACCTTTGTCAGTCTGAATCACGAATGGGACCTCAGCGATTCCGTTGAGCTTGCCGTTAACGTTTATTACCGTGAAAACGAAATTGAAACCTACAACGGTGATGACAGTGATTATGAAGAGTGTGAAACCGAATTCGGCGAGACGCTCTGCGAGGAAGGTGACGAAGACGACGATGATGATGACGAGGCAGAAGAGGCCGCCGTCGATGACGATGACGACGATGACGACGATGACGATGAAGAAGGTGATACGCCGGTCCAGTTCGTTGGTTATCTGCCGGAAGTGCCTCTGGAAGACATCAGCGATATAGACCCTGATGAACTGGACGGCACAGCCAATACATCTCTCACTCAAAATCGCAGTTACGGTGCCAGTTTTGAGCTGAGTGGCACCAAAGCCGGCGATAACATTCACAACTGGGTATTTGGTGGTGGTTTAGACAGAGCAAACATTGATTTTAACAGCCGCACTGAGTTTGCCATTCTGGCCAACGACACCGCTGAAGATACCCGTGGCGTAACAGGTATCGGTGTTTATGATGCCGGTTCTGAGGTTTTCCTGAGAACTGATGTCACCCACTATCATTTGCTGTTAAGCGATACCATTACCCTGACTGATGAATGGCAAGTGTGGATTTCTGGCCGCTTCAACCGCTCTGAAATAAAGATGATGGATCAAGTTGAAACCGGCGAAGGCTCACTGAACGGCGACCATACGTTTAACCGGTTTAATCCTTCCGTTGGCGTGCAGTACCACCGGGATGCCCTCACACTAACAGCCAGCTACAGTCAGTCATCACGTACGCCAAGCCCGGCAGAACTGTCCTGCGCGGACGAAGACGATCCCTGTAAACTGCCTAACGGCTTTGTGGCCGATCCACCACTGGAACAGGTTGTCACAGATACTCTGGAGCTGCGCCTGGCATGGGCTGAAGATAACCTGGAACTGGCCGGTGCGGTTTACCACAGCGACTCTGAAGACGATATTATTTTCCAGCAAGCCGGTGACCGCCCTTCCGTGGGTTACTTTGTGAATGTGGACAATACCCGTCGTCAGGGTGCCGAAGTTGCAGGCCGCTATCACTTTGACACGCTTTCTCTGGGCGCCAGCGCGAGCTACCTGAAAGCCACTTTCGAGTCTGAGTTTACTTCTTTCAGTCCGCAAAACCCGCTGGGCGGCAATCGTCAGGTACAGGCCGGTGACCGTATCCCGGGCCAGCCAGCTTTCCAGACAGGATTTGATGCAGACTGGCAGGCAATGGAAAACCTTACCCTGAGTGCTACCGTTAACTACACCGGCGGACAATACTTCCGCGGCGATGAAGCTAACGAAAACCGTAAGCTGGGCGGATACACGCTGGTTGATGTATCAGCTTCCTGGCAGTTGTCAGAGTCGCTGGAACTGGGCCTCCGCGTAGACAACGTGTTCGACAAAGAGTTTGAAACCTTCGGGACCTATGGCGAAGCCGATGAAGTGCTTGAAGGCATTTATGACGATGTGGAATCCACAGAATTCGTTGGCGTCGGACAGCCCCGTACGTTCTCAGCTTTCGCCAGTTGGGTGTTCTGACCTCACCTGTCACTAAGCAATACACAGACAGCCCCGGTAAATTTGTTTTACCGGGGCTTTTCACTCCTGAAGACAACCTGATAAAGTAATGGGCTTTGCCATTTTAAATTGTTATTTTTCATGTTGAAGCAACGGATTTACTCATCATTAATGCCACTGATCGTGGCGGCAACCTTATCAGCCTGCAGTGCCACTCCACCGCCCCCGGTATCCGGCTCTGCGACCATTACGGAAACAGCAGATTTCGCTGAAGTTAACCTGGCTGTAGAAACTCTGAATGCCCGCTACGGTGCGGCGAATGTACTGATTGTGTCGGATATTGATAATACCCTGCTGACCAGCGCCTCCGACCTGGGTGGCGATATCTGGTATCAGTGGCAACGGGGAAAGCTGGATGTAAAACCCACACCGGCCCAGAAAGTATCGTGTTTGTTTGAAGATACCATCGGCATGTTATATGAACTCAACCCGATGACAGTCACCGACCCGCTGGTACCCGAAATTGTGGCCAGCTGGCAGCTTGCGGGCAATACGGTGATGGCACTGACATCGCGGGATCCCCGCTACCGCTCAGCGACCGAACGGGAACTCAAAAGTAACGGCATCGAACTTGGTCAGTCTGCTCTGACGCTGGAAAACGGCGTCATGCCGGAATACCGCCACCAGATGGACCGGGAGCTGACTTACAGTCAGGGCGTAATGATGACCACCGGCATGGACAAAGGAAAAATGCTGCACTGGATCCTGGATAAAACCGGCAGACATTTCGATGCCGTGATTTTCATTGACGATTCACGCAAGAATATCGACAACATGTATACCGCCTGGAAAGACGGCAACACAGATATGGATATTTTTTATTACACCAGTGTTGAAGATGCCAGAATTGCCCGTCACGGTAGCGTACTCACCCAAGCGCAGGCGGATAAAGTGGCTGCAGACTACGATAAGCTGAATAAAACCCTGCTGGACGTGTTTCCGGGCCGTTCAGATGGTCTGTGTCTCACGGTGAACTGATGGCAATGCTGGAAATCACACCGTCCCTGCGTATTGATGAAGCCGAATTGGAGATGACGGCTATCCGCGCGCAGGGTTCGGGGGGACAGAACGTCAATAAGGTGAGCAGTGCTATTCATTTACGTTTTGATGTGAACGCCTCCTCGCTGCCGGACAATATAAAGTCCCGTTTGTTGTCGGTGGCCGACACCCGGCTGACGTCTGACGGCGTGTTTGTGATTAAGGCGCAAAACTTCCGCACTCAGGAGCAAAACCGGCAGGACGCACAGGCACGTCTGATTGAGTGGATTGCTCAGGCGACAAAAGTGCAGAAAAAACGCAGGCCGACACGCATCGGCAAAGGCGTTAAACAGCGCCGTGAAACCTCTAAGAAACAACAAAGTGAGCGTAAACAGATGCGCAAAAAAGTGGACTTCTGATCCCCTGCTCTGCTGCACAACTGTAATTAGCCGCACCCACAGGTAAAGATAAAGATTCCCCCTGTACGCCCGTTTCCGGCTGTGATTATCTTATTGTTTTGTGCCGGTATGGCACGGGTTCAACAACCGGAATATAACAATGAAAATACTTTTCCTCGCCGGAATGCTGGCTGCAAGCCTGTGTTCTCCTGTCTTCGCCGCAGACAAACCTGCTGAGAACACGAAGACGAAAGTCCCTGAACTGACGTCCTTTGTCACCAAACATAAAGGTAAGTTTAACGGCAAAACTGTCTCATACACTGCGACGGTGAGTAATATGCACCTGACTAACAAAGAGGGTGACGTGACCGGCGATGCAGTGACAACGTCCTATGTGGCAGAATCAGATGAAAACCGGCCGGTTACCTTTGTTTTTAACGGTGGTCCGGGCTCATCTTCGGTATGGCTGCACATGGGTATTTTCGGCCCTAAATATGTGGAAGTACCCAGCGATGCACAGGATGCAGGCAATGCGCCTTACAAAATTCTTCACAACCCGTTAAGCCCGCTGGATAAAACCGATTTAGTGTTTATTGATCCCATCGGCACAGGCTTCAGCCAGCTTGCCGGAGAAGGCACGGCTAAAGATTTCTGGAGCATTGCTGCCGATGCTGAAAGCGTCAGTGCAGTGGTAAAGCAGTGGATAGCGAAAAACAACCGCTGGAATTCACCTAAGTTTATCGTCGGTGAGAGTTACGGTACCACCCGTGCCGCCGCCATGCTGCCGTATCTTAACGACAGAAAAAGTCCCCTGCGCATCAACGGCCTTATTCTTATCAGCCAGGCACTGGATTACGCCGGCAGCACCCCGGAGGCCGACAACATGATTTCATTTGTGACCTACCTGCCAACAATGGCAGCGACGGCCTGGTATCACGGGAAAATAGACAAGAACAGTATTTCACTGGAAAAACTGGTGGAAGATGCAAAAGCGTTTGCCACTGACGAATACCTGCCGGTTCTGTTTAAAGGCTCAGCCCTGACTGCTGCAGAATTCGATAAAATCGCAGCAAAACTTGCCTATTTTACCGGATTGAATGAGACGCTGATCAAGCGGGGTAACCTGCGTGTGGATGCGACCCGTCAGCGCAAATTGTTACTGGCAGACCAGGGCATCGCACTGGGCCGCAGTGACTCCCGCTACACCATTGATGAAATTGACGATCTGGACATCACGCCCAAGTATGACGCCTCAAGCACTGGTGTTTCCGGTGCCTACAATGCGGCACTCAGACACTATCTGATGAATGATTTAAAAGTCACCTGGAACAGAGATTATCTGGTCAGCAACCGTGATGTAGGGCGCAACTGGGTGTACTACCGCGATTCAGGCAGAGAACCTCATACAGTCAATACCTCTGCAGATCTGGCTGAGGGAATGCGGGTTAATCCGTCTATGAAAGTGATGCTGGCCAGTGGCTACTATGACTACGCTACGCCACTGTTTGACGGCGATTACACTTTCGGCCGTTACGGTATTGATAACAGTCGCGTTATCAAACACAACTACGAAGCGGGCCATATGATGTATCTGCACAAGCCGGACATGGAAAAACTGGCGAAAGATATCAGCGCTTTTTATGACGACATGAAAGGCAATCCCTAATCAACGCAGGGATTGCCTGTATGTGTTGATTCAGATGTCCGGCGAAAAACCGCCGGGCATCCCTGTCCAGTGTCACTGGCAGTGTTTACAAGCTCAGTTTTTCCAGTTAACGGGAAGGTCCAGCTTACCCTCACCTATCATCACGTTAACCTTCTGCTCAAAGCGGTTGAGATATTGTTTCGTCGCCGGCTTTGTGGCCAGCGCAGTGGCATACTGCCTGTAGTAACGCACCACATCCCCGGCTGAAGCCTGCCTTAAAGCAGGCACATCAAGGGTTTCGCATTTAAGGCGTTCAGCAAGAAAATCTGCCAGCGCATCCGCATCAAGAAATGACAACGCACTGCCGTGAGCGGCACTGTTTTGCTTTGGCGGCACATACAAAGACTGCAATTCAACCAGATCACCAAAAAAGGCCACATCCTGACAGCGTGCAGTTAATAACGGCCGGAACAGCACATCAGTCTGATTGCGCCGTTGCAGCACAGTAATTTTTGCCTGGATTTCGCCCATCAGCTCGAGCACATGCAAAGCCGCTCCTTCGGCAAATACGATTTCTTCTGCGCTTTTGTAGTATTTCAGCTGAGTCACAATATCTGCGCTCTCAGGCTTAAAAATAGTGAAGCCCTGCCGCGCCATGAACGCAGCAAGATAACCTTCTCCGGCAAATGCTCCTCTCATGAGGAATGATTCACGGCTGACGTATAAACGCTTTGGAAGAGAAGGATCCGCCACCACCCCCGATGCTTTTTCACGTGCAGTTAAAAAAGACAAATATTCCGCTGAAACTGGGTTCCTTGCGCGGAAAAAACTCTGCTGGGGTGAGACCCACAGTGATTCCGTACGAATATTTTTACCGGGTAAGACGATATTTTTTTTACTTACTCCAAGATATTCGAGAACTTCGTAAAAACGGGGAGGCAACACCGCTTTTTTAATAAATGATTTTTGTCTGAACCTTTGCGGCAGGAAGATAACCGGCATGTCGCCGTAACTTTGTCTTATCTGCTGTAGCGGTGCCAGACGATGAACCGACTCTGCCAGAAAATGCCCGAAGTTACTGAAAACCGGACCGCCGTAGAAGAACTCTCCCTTCTTAATTGCGTGTGTTTCAGGCTGAGCAGCTAAAAACTCCCCGTCAGTCACGTTTTGAGGAACAGGATCCTCAGAGCGGGCATTGGAACACCGGAACTGGGCGGCGAATTGAGGTACTTCCTGCGCAGAGCGGATCCCGCCTTTGACAATCCCCGGATTGGATCCCGGGCCTTGTCTGATAATCTCTGCCCGTTTCACGCAGGCCAGCTTCCCTTTAACCGGTTTGATTCCGGCCAGTGCACTGCGTCCCGACAGTGCGTCTTTCAGGCGCTTAACCGTGCCGGCTGCAAGCATCTTTCCTTTTCCCAGCACATAATGAATACCTTTAAGGCGAAACTGCGCTCTAAGCTGCGCGTCCTCTTCAACAAATTCCGCCGAAGAAATAACAGATGCAAGAGACCGGAAAAGACCGGGCTTGTCCTGCTTCAGTTGTTGCAGCATATCGCTGACAACAGAACCGTTCTCCTGCTGATCCCGCACTGGTAAAGCTTCAATTTTTTCATGCGCCCCGGCTAACCATTCCCACTCATGTTCGCTAAGCAGCGAACTGAAACCGGAGGCAGTCGAAGACAACTGGCTTTTATAGTCTGCCAGCAAGTCGTCATCAATGAGCCGGTAACGTGATTTGCCATCACTGACTGACTGCAAATAAGCATCCAGCTCAGCCTGCACAGCAGAGATTGGAAATTGATTTAACCAGCGTTTTAATTCCAGTGCCGGATATGAGTATGAAGTGTTGATTGCGCCCCTGCCTGTGTCTGCCGGCATATCAATATCCAGCACACCAAGTAAGTCCTGAATGATGCTTCCGTTGTCTTCAGGCAACTTAAATGCGAAACAGTGAAAACAGGACGGACTGACCCGCTTCTGAAGACTCTGCAATCGCTGCCACTGCCCGAGATTCAATCTCCTGCCGGCGCTAAAGGGCTTCGTATTGCCGTGTCTTTTCACCGACTGATTATAAATTGAGAGCTGATACTCGATGGGATTACGAATAAAGCAAAGGATCTCAACATCGGGAAGCGCATCGACAATGTCTGTGGCAATTCTGAAAAAGGACTCTGAACTGAACAGTAATATTTGATGCTCAGGCGAAGCGTGAAATTTATTGATAACAGCTTTCAGTTTTTGCGCATCGAGCGCCAGTTTCCCGTGCTCATCAACCCTACAGACAACTCTGGCATTCCCTGAACTGATACCATTCCCGTCTATGTCGTGTTTCGGATAATCCACCCCGAGACGGGAAAGGGTATCGCGACGGGAATGAAGAAAATGTTGGATCGCCGAACTTCCTGTTTTCGGAGGACCAATATGAAAAATAACGCGCTTACTCAATACTTCTGCTCTATCCGGTTTGAACGGCGCAATATTAGCACATCCCTGTTTGAGGTGGATGCTCTGACTTCAAACATAATAAAAAAATGCCGGGTGGTTCACCCGGCATATCTCACTATCAATGCAGCTTCAACTTCGGCCCCACAAAGTTACTCACTTTGCGGCCCAGTAAGGTCATTGTGCCTTTAAACCACCCGTGCACTGAATACTGGTGCATGTTGTACAAAGAGATATACACCAACCTTGCCAGACGTCCTTCAATGAACATACTGGAGTTAACCAGTGCGCCCATCAAACTGCCCACAGTACTGTATTTACTGAGGTGTACCAGCGAACCATAGTCACGATATTCATAGTTTTTAAGGGGCGCGCCTTTAAAGATATTTATGATATTGGCCGCCGCCACACTGGCCATCTGATGGGCTGACTGGGCACGTGGCGGCACCCAGGAACCATCTTTCTGTTTAAAGCCACAGCAGTCGCCAATCACAAAAATATCGTTGTCGACGGTGCTTTGCAGATGTTCATTGACCAGAATCTGGTTGGCACGGTTAGTTTCGAAAATATCCATCTCTACAAGGAAATCCGGCGCTTTTACCCCTGCTGACCACACCAGCAAATCGGCATCGATTTCTTTACCGTCTTTAGTTTTAAAGCCATTTTCTGTGGCTTCAGACACCATGGCACCTTCCAGTACGTCGATACCTAAGTCTGTCAGCGCTTTTTTCGCTGACCCGGCGATACGCTCGGGCAACGCAGGTAAAATACGGGGGCCGGCTTCTAAAATAGACACTTTTAAACGTTCAGCAGACATCTCCGGCATGCCGTAAGCACGGGCAAGATTGGCTACGTGGTGAAGTTGTGCCGCCAGCTCTGTGCCTGTGGCACCGCCACCAACAATGGCCACATGAATAACTTCCTGGTCAGTACAGGATTGATTCACTCTGAGCAATTGATTGAGCAGTGCCTTGTGAAAGCGCTCGGCCTGCGACAGGGAGTCGAGGAAATAACAGTGGTCTGCCACACCCGGCGTGCCAAAATCGTTACATACACTGCCCATGGAAAGTACGAGGTAATCGTATTCGATGGTACGCTCCGGCAGAATTTGATGCCCGTCTTCGTCATAGAGAGGGTCTAACACAATGCGTTTGTTCTCTTTGTCGAGACGTTGCATATTACCAAGCTGGAATTGATACTTGTTGCGCACCGCATGCATACGGTAATCAACACCGTCTGAGTTTTTATCGATAACGCCCGCAGCCACTTCGTGAAGTAATGGCTTCCACACGTGAGTTTTACTGCGATCGACCAGAATCACCTCAGCCAACCCTTTACGGCCCAGCTTTTTACTCAACCGGGTAACCAGCTCCAGGCCTCCTGCACCACCGCCTACAACGACGATCTTTTTCATAATGTTTCCTTAAAGCAATTTTTCCAGCTATTGAATGTCTTGAGGACGGTGTCATCCAATAGCTCGAAAAACTGCAGGTGGCTGTGCTTTTACGTGGAGACGAGTCTGAATTTGAAACACGCGGTAAACCCATCCCTGGGTGCTCTGCCGCAGCATCCATGCTGCGGAAGGTTTCAAATTCAGACTCATCCCCACTTTGGACGCTACTACAGGCAATAGTTACCGCGTCAATCTGGTGCGCGGATGGGGAGGGCGTTGATTTTCAGAACCGTCTGCCGCAGGGAAGCGGCAGCCGAGGCCCCATGGATGGGTTTACGCCGTGTTCTGAAAATCAACGCCCTCCCCGGCCAGAAGCACCAGATACAGGTGCACCAAAGCGCCGGATACCACCTTACATACGGCTGGAAATATTATTCCCAACGATAAACGAGACTAACCATATAGTTTCTCGGACGACCGGGAAAATAACGGTCGCCGCTGAACGACGTGTAGTCTGCCCGCTCTGCATACGCTTCATCAAACAGGTTATTAATGCGGCCGTAAACCGTCAGTGCCGGATTAATGTCCCAGCTTGTCCGTAAATCCACCACATCATGGCCGTCATATTTATGTGCGTTTTCGGGGTCAGTGTAGTAACTACCCATGTGTTGCCATGCCAGTTCCGCCGTGATGGTTTCTGTGGGAGTGTACCGCAATTGGGTATTCGCGACGTGGCGGGGAGCGGTATCCATATCATTGCCGCGAATATCAATATCACCGGAAAGTTCTGAATGGCGATAAGTGTGCTTTGCCACGGTTCCGGCCACAATCAGCGCCCACCCGGGGTTCATTTGCCATTCCAGTTCTGCCTCTGCACCCACGTGACGGCTTTTACCATTATTGACGTAATAGTAATCGCTGTCGCGATAGATAAAGTTGTCTTTATCCATATGATATACGGCAATATTGTAGCGCAGCGACCCGCCCTTTCCTTTCAGGCCAACCTCAATATTGTCAGCCACTTCAGGCTTTAACTCTGCTACGGTTTGAGCGCGCTGAAGGCGATACAATTCAGTCGCCTGGGGGGCACGGTAACCACGCGAAATATTGGTGTAAACCAGCGTATTGTCATCTATCGAATAGGCTGCACCAAGTTTCGGTGAGAAATTGCTGAACGTGTCTTCACGGCTTTCAGGGCGGGTATAACGACAGCCGCCCATCCCGCATGCTGTGCCGTCTTCACGCACCCTGCCGCTGTTCATGTTGTTGGTATAATCGTAGCGCATGTGCTCGTAACGGGCACCGGCCGACCATGCCCACCGGCCATATTCCCAGTTCACCATAGCGAAAGGTGCAACTACTGTAGCATCAACGCTGTAATCGTAGTGCTTACCCGACGGGATGGTTTCTATCAGAAACGCGGAGCCGGTTGTAGCGCCGTCCTGATATTGCAGTAAGTCACCTTCGGTGAATTCACCGTCAATACCGGTGCGCAGGGTTATATTGTCAGCAATCCCGTGCCGCCAGAGGGACTGTATTCCGGCGCCGCGCTGGCTATTTTGTTCAACCGGCTGCCCCGGCAGGAAGTGCATGAGAAAGTCCATGTCCTGGTCTCTCACAAACGGGGTCACAATGATGTCGTCACCATTGTCCAGCGTCAAAGACACTTTCGACCACAGTCTTAATGATTGTGCATTGCGGTAAGCTTCGGGGTTTTCGTTACCCTGTGCCAGCGTCTTGTCTTTATAACTGTCTGTATCGCTGATGTAGCCGGCGGTGTCCTGCTCCAAATTAGTATAAGTGAGTCCGGAATTGACCGAAAAAGCGTTACCGTCATAGCGATGTCGTAAGTTTACTTTTTCCTGATCGACGCCTTCATCAACCCGGTATCCCGTATCACGGGTCACACTGGCGTTGATGCCTGCCCCGGTATTTCCGGCATCATAGCCGGAACGTAATTTATAACGGCTGTATCCGTAAGAGCCGTAATCAACACCCGCCATACCACCGCCACGGGTAGTATCAGGCGTGATCACGTTAATCACGCCATGTACGGCGTTAGAGCCGTACAATACAGAACCGGGCCCTTTTAGTACTTCGATGCGCTGCGCCATTTCGCTGTGAGCTTCAAACAGCTCGTTAATGTTACAAAAGCCAGCGGCTCTTAACGGAATACCGTCTTCAGCGGTAAGCAACCCTCCACAGGCGCCAGCGCCTGAAAATACCGGTGAACGTAATGCCGGCAGATATTCCTGTCCGTTACCCCGTTGTAATTGCGCACCGGCAATCTGGTTCAGGGCTTCTTCAATATGGGTGGCAGAAAGAAGTGTCAGAGCGTTCTCATTCACCGCACTGACGGAAAAAGGCTGTCTGAAGGCCGAGGTCTCTGTGCGTGTTGCCGTGGTGGTAATGCGTTCAATGGAAGACTCACTCTCCGCCGCCATTACCTGTGAGGCCGTAGCGGCAAGCAGTACGGCCTGAGCAAGCACGGTTAGCCGTGATGTGAAGGGATATCTTGCGGTCATAACTCTCTCATACATGGTGTTCTGACACTATGAATCAGTCTCATAGTAGGTGGAAAAATTCAGCCGGAGAAGCCCGTTTCACGGGCACTTTATGGCATTTTGTCCTGCTACTTTGCAGTCCCCCCGGAAGCCACTGACATAACTACTACTTTGGAACTACTCCTTCGGATGCATTTCACTGGCGGACTAAAGTGTAACGGATTCCACCCTATCGACGAGTTTCCAATTTTGCCCCTGACAACAATACTCGAAACATCAAAAAAGTTCGCTGGCAACGAATCAGCGGACAATGGGCATGAGTAACCCGGGATCGATGTGAATTGTTGCTCCGCCTATACGAAAACTAAACAATCAGAAGATAGGTGAAACACATGAACAACAAGAACGTAAGCCTCAAGCCTCTTGCCTTAGCCGTATCCGCACTGGTTTGCTCAAGCGCAAACGCTGCCGTTACTTTGTACGACGACAAAGAAGTCGCCACCGTATCAGTAGACGCGTCTTTCAACACATTTTACGTAAACAGCAGCTCTGAAAGCGATGCAGCCGGTACTTCACGTGATCAGTCACGGGTCAAAATGGGCTTTTTGCCAAACTGGCTGGGCATGAACTTCAGCAAAGAAGTTAACGGCCTTAAAATCGGTGGCCGCTCATCTTTCTGGGTCACAATCAACGACAGTAACACAGGTGTTACCTCTACCGGTATCGATGTGCGCCAGTTCTACGCGACTTTAGGTTCAGACTGGGGTGAAGTGTTGCTGGGTAAAGATTTTACATTGTTTAACCGTAACAACATCTTCCTCGACGAAATCCTGCTTGGTTACGGCAACGTGAATGACACACTGGGCCTGATTGACGGACAGGGCGTGTCTTTCGGCAACATCGGCAGCGGTTATACCTATCCGATGCCGGCATCTCAAATTCGTTATACCTCACCCACTTTCGCAGGTGGCCTGCAAGTCGCCATCGCTGCAATCGATCCTTCACCGGTAAATGCCGCTGACGACCGTCAGGAATCAGCTCCACGCATTGAAGCTCAGGCAACGTACAGCACTGACTTTGACGGCGGTAACGTGACAGCCTGGGTGGGCTTCCTGAATCAAACTTCAGAGTCAGACACCATGGGTGACATCGACTCTACAGGTACTTCTTACGGCGTCAAAGTAGGTCTGGGTGACTTTACTCTGCACGCATCAGGTTACACAGGGGAAGGCATCGGCATCCTGCTTGGCCCAACCGAAGCAGCGCTTGGCCTTGGCCCTGTGACCATGTACGACATGAATATGAATGAGCTGGACAGTTCGGGTTACCTCGTTCAGGGCTCTTACAAAATGGACGCGCACCGCTTTGTTGTGTCTTACGGCGAAAACGAAATCGAAAATGCCGACTATATTGGACATGAGGGGATGCAGGTTGCGTGGTTCTACAACTACAACAGCAACGTGACATTTGCCGTTGAATACGCCACCAGCGAGTTTACCGGCATCTTAGGTGATGAAGAAGCCGACACTATCGCAATCGGCGGTATCGTGAATTTCTAAGCCCTTAGTTTCAATGCCAGAGAAACAAAGGACACGTATTTCCGGTCACCGGGACCGGAGCCGCGACAGGGTATTTTCTGTCTGCAGGCTGAATCCCGGTATCTGGCAACGCTTTTAAAATTGAAAACCGGAGTAATAACTATGATTTACGCAGCACCTGGACAACAAGACTCGGTTGTAACGTTTAAAGAACAGTATGGCAACTACATCGGCGGCGACTGGGTCGCGCCTTTAAAGGGCCAGTACTTCGATAACGTTTCACCGGTTAATAATGAAGTATTCTGTTCTATCCCGCGCTCTACCGCTGAAGATATCGAACTGGCGCTGGATGCCGCTCATAAAGCAAAAGCTGCCTGGGGTTCAACCTCAACGACTGAGCGCTCTAACCTGCTCCTGAAAATTGCAGACCGTATCGAAGCGAATCTGGAAAAGCTCGCAGTGGCTGAAACCTGGGATAACGGCAAGGCTGTACGCGAAACCCTGAATGCCGATATTCCTCTTTCTGCTGATCACTTCCGTTATTTTGCCGGCTGTGTTCGTGCACAGGAAGGTTCAATCGGTGAAATCGACAACAATACTGTGGCTTATCACTTCCATGAACCTCTGGGCGTTGTAGGTCAAATCATTCCGTGGAACTTCCCGCTGCTGATGGCTGCATGGAAAATTGCACCGGCACTGGCTGCAGGTAACTGTATCGTTCTGAAACCTGCAGAGCAGACACCTGCTTCAATTCTGGTACTGATGGAAGTAATCGGTGACCTCCTGCCTCCCGGTGTACTTAACGTGGTCAACGGTTACGGTGCTGAAGCGGGTCAGGCACTGGCAACCAGTAAGCGGATCGCAAAAATTGCTTTTACCGGATCCACCCCGGTTGGTTCTCACATCCTGAAGTGTGCGGCGGAGAACATCATTCCTTCAACCGTAGAACTGGGTGGAAAGTCGCCTAACATCTATTTCAGCGATGTTATGAAGCACGAAGACGAATTCCTGAGCAAGTGTGTGGAAGGTATGGTCCTCGCCTTCTTCAACCAGGGTGAAGTATGTACCTGTCCTTCACGTGCCCTTATCCAGGAAGATATGTACGATGACTTCATCTCTCTGGTTATCGCCCGTACTCAGCAAATCAAGCGTGGCAACCCGCTGGATACAGAAACTCAGGTGGGTGCGCAGGCATCTGCTGAGCAGTACGACAAAATCCTGGGCTATCTGGAAATTGGTAAGAAAGAAGGCGCGGAGGTACTTATCGGTGGCGGCCCTGCCAGCATTGAAGGCTTCAACAAAGGTTTCTATATCGAGCCTACGTTGTTGAAAGGTCACAATAAAATGCGTGTGTTCCAGGAAGAAATCTTCGGCCCTGTGGTTGGCGTAACAACCTTTAAAGATGAAGCCGAAGCTCTGGCCATTGCCAATGATACTGAGTTTGGTCTGGGTGCAGGTTTGTGGACCCGTGATATGAACCGTGCATATCGCATGGGTCGTGGTATTGAAGCTGGCCGGGTCTGGACCAACTGTTACCACCACTATCCTGCACATGCTGCATTCGGTGGCTACAAAAAATCTGGTGTAGGTCGTGAGAATCATAAAATGATGCTGGATCACTACCAACAGACTAAGAACTTACTGGTTAGCTACGACGTTAACCCGCTGGGCTTTTTCTAAAAGCGTTGCCTGAAAAGGCGTAAGTCCGGTACCCGTCGCTCTGGCGGGTACCTTTTTCAAAATCTGGTCTACGCTTTGTAAGGTATTCCAACCATTTACGACACGTAACCTATTCTATGACGTCACTGTTCAGAATCCTTATCATTGCCTGCTTTCTGCTGTTTTCCGGCCTCGCTGTGGCCAAAGAGACGGTGCGCGTGGGGGTACTGCAATACGGAACGGTGAACTGGGAAATGCAGGCCATCAGCAACACCGGTTTGCAGAACAATTATGATATTCAGGTAGAGACTGTTCCTCTGGCATCCACTCAGGCATTACTGGTTGCCCTTCAGGGTGGCAAAGTCGACGTTATCCTCAATGACTGGCTATGGGTCGCCCGTCAAAAAGCCCTCTCCCGCGACTACCGTTTCGCGCCCTGGTCAACTAACGGCGGGCAACTGGTGGTGCGTAACGATCGTAATATTCAAACCCTGAAAGACTTAAAAGGGAAAACCTTAGGCATTGCGGGTGGCAAAACCAACAAGAACTGGGTGTTGTACAAGGCATACATTCAGCAGGCCGCCGGCCTCGAGCTGGGTAAAGATATTCAGGTAAAATTTGCTGCGCCCCCCATGTTAAACGCGCTGGTTCAGCAAGGTGAACTGGACGGCGTGATTAACTTCTGGCATTTCGCAGCGCAACTTAACGCGCAGGGCATGCATACTCTGCTCACCATGCAAACCCTGCTGAACAACAGTGGTATAAAAGCACCTGTACCGTTACTGGGCTGGGTATTTTCTGCAGCATGGGCCTCACAGCACAGCAAGGCAATTAATGACTTTCTCGCCATGTCGGCAGAGATCAGGCAACGCATGCAAACCGATGACAGTCTGTGGGCGACACTGCCGGCCTTCACAAAATATCCGGCTCCGGCGCAGCCATGGCTGATGGAAGGATTCCGCTCCGGTGCGATGACAACAACGTCACCGGACACACAGGCATCGCTGAATGCGGTGTTCGAAATGCTTTCCCGCAATCAGGAAGAGAATGATGTCACCGGTCCCCTCGACGCATTGCCAGCAGACATACTCTGGCAGCGACACTGACGTGCATTGTCTTCCTGAAGACACCGTACGCTGGTATCAACTGCCGTTTTTCAAACGGCTCACATCCGTTGTGCTTTTGCTTACCATCTGGCAACTCGCCGTTACCATTTTTACTCCCGCTTTGCTTCCGGCTCCCTCAGAGGTATTTATAAGACTGGCAGAAGAGTGGCAGGGAACCATGCCTCTGCATCTTTCACAAACCCTGATCAGGGTCGCCATCGCTTTCTCTGCCGCAATGGTACTTGGCACTGCACTGGGTCTGGCGATGGGCCACAACCGCAAAGTGGACACATGGACTGACAGCTTACTGACGCTGATGCTGAACGTACCTGCTCTGGTTACTATTATTCTGTGTTTTATCTGGTTTGGTCTGAACGAATCAGCCGCCATTATTGCAGTCATCCTAAATAAAGCCCCCAATGTTGCCGTCACGCTGCGGGAAGGCGCCCGGGCCATCGACCCGAAACTCATGGATGTTGCCCGGGTTTACCGTCTGGGGCGGCTGCGCACTTTCAGAAAAGTATATCTGCCTCAAATTACGCCATATCTGATTGCCGCAGCACGGGGCGGACTGGCGCTGGTGTGGAAAATTGTGCTGGTGGTTGAACTGATTGGCTGCAGTGATGGCGTCGGCTTTCAGTTATCCAGCTATTTTCAGCTATTCGATATCACAGCCATTCTGGCCTACACCCTTGCCTTCGTTACTGTGGTGTACGGGATTGAAGCCCTTGTCCTGCGCCCGCTGGAAAACCGGCTGTCGGGGTGGCGCAAATCATGAACATTCATATCCGCCACAAGGCATTTGCAGCAACAACACTGATTTCAGACCTGACTATTCATACCGGCGAAAATGAAATTGTTGCCCTGGTGGGGCCATCCGGAGCGGGGAAAAGCACCCTGTTAAACATTATTGCCGGTCTTGATAAGGACTTTAGCGGCGACATCACTTTTGATGATCAACGTCCGCCCGGACTCATGTTTCAGGAAGCCCGTCTGATGCCCTGGCTCACCGTGCTGGAAAACGTCACTCTGGTTGCGCCGCCGGACCACCCTGATCCCACCGGCGAAGCCTTGTCTTTACTTACACTCACCGGCCTTGAGTCACAGGCTGAAAAGTATCCGTCACAGCTCTCCGGCGGAATGAGCAAAAGACTGGCGCTGGCACGGGCGATGATGTTCAAACCCGGTGTCCTTTTGATGGATGAACCCTTTTCGTCTCTTGACGCACCGGCTGCAGAGAGTTTGCGCCAGTGCGTGCTATCGCTGAAGGCAACTTCGCCTTTCAGCATTATTTATGTTACCCACGATTTGAAGGAGGCCGTTGCTATTGCCGATCGCGTACTGATTTTAGACGCGAATCCTATGACATTGAAGCATCAGGAATTTATCACTTTGCCCCGCCCCAGGTGTTTACATGACAAAGCCGTCAGCGATGTTTGTGAGCCTTTGTATCGTGCCTGGCCGGGACTGTTGTACGGGAATGCTGATGAACGCAAAACCATGTAAACCAACACATCATTGTTGTTAAGCAATTGTGAAACAGATATTATTCCTCCATACCTCTGGAGGACACATGAGTCGTCAACAAGCACAACTGGCTGTCGCGCAGGACATCGTCAGCGGTGTAGCCCGCGCCGGGAGTGAACAACAAGACCCGGTGAGAGCTGCCGCGGAGATTTACCGTGCACTTGCTCCCTGTGAGCCAACCTGTGTAGTTTTTTACTGCTGCACCCGTTATCCGCTGGAATTATTAGCGCGGGAGTTATCCCGTTATTTTCCGGACATTACGGTGATCGGCTGTACTTCTGCAGGTGAAATTACCCCGCTGGGCTACAAAAAACACAGCATCAGTGCATTCGGGCTGAGTCAGTCCCTGTTTGCTGTGGAATCTGTGCTGATTGAAAATCTTGCTGCGTTTACCAAAAGCGATGCGGATACGCTGGTTGACGGTATGCTGAATAACCTGCGAAAAAAGGCTGTCACGTCTTCACCCATTGATAAGCAATGTTTTGCACTGTCGCTGCTCGACGGTTTATCTGTGCGTGAGGAACTGGTGATTAATGCATTGAGCGAGAGCCTGCATGAAATCCCGCTGGTCGGTGGTTCCGCCGGTGACGATCAGCATTTTGTTGATACTCAGGTGTTTTATAACGGCAAGTTTTACAGCGACGCTGCGGTGTTTATGCTGGTGAATACGGCCTGCAATTTTGAAGTGTTCAGTCAGCATCACCTTGCTCCTATGCAGGAAAAGCTGGTTGTGACTCAGGTTTCGCCGGATTTACGGGTAGTGCAGGAATTTAATGCCGAACCCGCTGCGCTGGAGTACTGCCGTATTAACAATCTGAAGCTGGAAGATTTGAATTCCCGCACCTTTGCCATGTATCCGCTGGCAGTTCAGATTGGTGATCATCTGTATATCCGCAGCATTCAACAGGTAAATGATGATTTAAGCCTTACCTTCTTCTGCGCCATCGATGCCGGTGTTGTGCTTACCCAGATGACATCGCCGGGCTTGCTGTCGCATACATCAATGATTTTCAATTTGCTGGAAGAATCAGTCGGTGAAATTCAGTTACTCATCGGTTTTGACTGTATTCATCGCCGGGCGGAAATCGACGAGTATCAGCTTGAAGAAGATATGTCTGAACTGTACATGGAACACAATGTCATTGGCTTTAGCACTTACGGTGAACAAATCAACGGGTTACATCTGAACCATACCTTTACCGGTGTTGCTATAGGATATCCACGTGACCAGGCCAACCCAGACCTTACCCTCACATAGCCCTTATCCGGCAGTCAATAACGACGTCGCTTCAGACGAGCTGGAGCGCCTGCGTTACGAAAATGAAAAGCTGACCAAAATAAACGCGGTGCTGATGCGCCGTGTTGAAATGGGATGGGGCAACCACAGCGATGCTTATCAGTCTTTCGAAGATGCCGCTCTGCTTGCTGACAAAGTCAAAGAACGGACATTTAAGTTGCAGCAAACGCTGCACCGTCTGGAAGAATCGAACCAGCAGTTAGACCAGGCCCGCCATGACGCTGAATTAAGCCGGATTTCTTCTGATCAGGACCGCCAGCGTCTTACAGATGCCATAGAAAGTATCTCCGAATCCTTTGTTCTGTTTGATGCCGACCGCAAAATGGTACTGGTGAACAACCGCTGCCGTGAATTCTGGACCCGCTTTGGGATTGTTTTTGAGATTGGCGTTACCACCTTTCAGCAAATTACCGCGGCTTCTTTGCCTCTGGTTGATCACAGCTGTAAAGTACAAAGAAAAGTCAGTGCGTTTCCTGAGTCCATTACCCAGACCATTTTCAAACTGAAAGATGGCACATGGATCCAGATGTCTGAGCGGAAGACCGCTGAAAACGGCCTGGTGGTGGTATATACCGATATCACCAACATCAAAAAAACAGAAGAGTTGCGTTATCAGACGGCCATGGCAGAGCAGGCACAGTTGCTGAAGTCGACGCTGGAAAACATGACGGAAGCGGTGGCCCTGATCAACGAAAACAACGAACTGGAAACCTGGAATCAGCAGTTCCTGGAGTTCGCCGGCCTGAAAGAAGCCGACGTAAAACGGGGTGTGAAGTACAACCAGCTGCTGGCGAACAGCGCTTTGCGTGAAGTACCCGCCTTGCCCATGGACGAATGCCTGAATGATGATGGCTTTGGTGAAACAGAAGTGGTGCTGGAAAGCGGTATTGTGCTGTTGTTTAAAAGCCATCTTATTCCTTCCGGCGGCATGCTGAACACTTTTACCGACATCACTGAACGCAGTCATCATCAACGCGCGCTGCAGGAAAGTGAGCAACGCATCCGTCTGATTACCGATGCTATGCCGGCACTGATTTCTTACGTCAATAAAGACATGTGCTATGAATTCGTGAACCGGGAGTTTGAAAAGTGGTATCACCGCTCCCGTTCAGAAATCATCAGCCACCATCTGCGAAATGTACTGGGTGAACAAACGTTCAGTAACCTGCAAATATATATTGAACGGGCAATGCTCGGGCAGTCAGTCAATTTTGAGGTTGAAACCACAATGGATAACGGCAACAGCCGGATATCCAACAAGACCTACATTCCTCATTTCGACCACGAACGCAACGTAGTCGGCTTCTTCGCATTGGAGCAGGACGTTACCGAGCAGCGGCGCACCGCCAAGGCGCTTAAGCACGCTTACGATTACATGGAACAGCGTGTAAACCAGCGTACCAAGAAGATTTCTGAGATAAATGCCCAGCTGCGCAAAGAAATTGAAGACCGTCAGCTGGCGCAAATCCACTTGCTGGAAGCCAAGCGGGAAGCAGAGCACGCTAACGAGTCAAAAAGTAAATTCCTCGCTGCAACCAGCCACGACCTGTTGCAGCCAATGAACTCAGCCCGTTTATTTGTCAGTGCACTGGCAGAGCAGACGCTGCAACCGGAAGCACAGAAACTGACCAGTTCACTGAGCTATTCGCTGGAGAATCTGGAGTCGCTGATCACGGCACTTGTGGATATCTCCAAGCTTGAGGCCGGTTTGATAGAGCCGGTGCTGGACGACTTTGCTGTTGAAGATCTCATGAGTAACCTTGAGAATGAATTCCGTCAACAGGCAGAAGCCAGAGGCCTGAAATTCCGTTTCCGCAACTCTTCACGTGTAGTGAACTCGGATGGCTACCTGCTCGCCCGTATTCTTCGCAATCTGCTTAGCAACGCCATCCGGTATACCAATGAAGGCGCAATCCTTTTAGGTGCCCGCAGACGGGCACATGGCCTGGAAATTCAGGTGTGCGATACAGGGATCGGTATTCCCGAAGATAAACTGAGTGATATCTTCCAGGAATTTAACCGCGTCGAAGCGAAGAAACGGCGTCATGACCAGGGACTGGGCTTAGGTCTGGCTATTGTGGATAAACTTTCCACCGTGATGAACCATAAAATCCATGTGACGTCCGTTGAAGGCAAAGGCTCCTGCTTTACCGTAACCCTGCCCTACGGCAAACAACGATTAACGTCTGACTTGCCCCGTAAATCTGCAGTACAGGACAGATTCAACAGTCATCTTGAAGGCGCAAATCTGCTTATTATTGATAACGATGAAGCCATTTGCGCCGGTATGGAAGAGTTGCTGGGCGGCTGGGGAATTCAGGTTACCAGCGTGCAGACACTGGAAGATTTGGGTAAAGTAGGCTGGCTGAAAGACTTACACCCCGACATCATAGTGGCTGACTACCACCTTGATGACGGCGACACCGGTTTCGACGCCCTTGAAATCGTTGAGCGGGAACTGGGAACCGGCACACCGGTCATCATGATCACGGCGAACTACACCAATGAATTACGCCAGTCTGTGCGGGCAAAAGGCTACTCACTGCTGAATAAGCCAGTGAAACCCCATAAAATGAAACTGGCCTTGAGCAACCTGATGTCGAAGAAGGCCGGGGAATAACTTCAGGCGCCATAACGTGAACTAAGCCAACCGCTTTGCCGATTCGCGCAGAGCAAACTCCCGCAGTGTTTGAAGTTGCGGGCTTTCTGTTTGCCAGTAATGCCAGTACAGAGGCGTATCCACGTGATAACCCGGCATCAGGTCGACTAACTCTCCGTTTTCCAGTTCTTTATTCAGTTGCAGCACGGGTAACAAGCCGTATCCAATACCCGCCAGCATAGCTTGCTTAAACCCTTCAGAGGACGGACAGAGATGCACCAGTGAGGGTGTGGTGCCGTTTACTTCCTGTAAAAAATCGTGCTGAAGCCTGTCGTGTTCATTAAACACCAGGCAAGGGGCATCGCTGAGCTGTTCAGGACCGGTAATGTTGTACCGGCGAATAAACGCAGGGCTCGCAATCACTTTATACCGGAGTGCGCCCAGTGAACTCACTTTGCCCCCGTTTACCGCTTCTGCTGATGAGCATATGCAAACCATGACCTCTCCTGCTTTCATGCGCTGCAGGGCAATGGACTGATCTTCCGTAATGATTTCAAACTGAAACTGACATCCTGCTTCTTCTTCCGTTATCGCCAGTGCCGCCGGTAACCAGGTGGCCAGTGAATCCACGTTGGCCACAAGCTTTACTGTTAACGGACCGGATTGCACATCGTGACCGGCAATACCCTGAACGTTCAGAGCCACTTCAAGTTGCCGGACTTGCTGCAAATGATTCAGCAGTCTTTTGCCTAGTGCAGTTGCAGAAGGTGGCTGTGTCCGCACCAGTACCGGCTGTCCTAACAGTGCTTCTAACTGATGAATGCGTTTACTCACCGCTGACTGGGTCAGAAACATTTTCTTCGCTGCTCTCTCAAAGCCTTTTTCCGCAATCACATGGGACAGCGCATCAAGTAACTGATAATCGATCATGAATTTCAGGAATGTATAGATAGATATAGTCATTAGATTAATAATAAAAATGCCATTAATCTAGCGCCTGTGTGTTGTCATCAACTGTTGAATTACTGAGCGGGAGCCCGTTGTGCAATCATTTTTATCCGGAATGGGATTAGGTATGAGCCTGATCATTGCTATTGGTGCACAAAATATCTGGGTGCTCAGTCAAAGCATGGCCGGTGCTAACCGACTGGCAATTGCCCTGACCTGCATACTCTGTGATGCCGTACTGATTTTTCTCGGCGTTTTTACCGCCAGTGAAATCAAAACCTGGATCCCGGGACTCATTCCCTGGCTGACCTGGGCAGGTGTCGCATTTCTGCTTTATCTTGCTTTTGGTGCGGCCAAACGGGCTTACGAAGGGTCGTCGGGCCTGACTCTTCATGCAGAAAAAGCTGCCAAAGCATGGTGGAAAACCAGCCTTGCCGCGCTGGCAATCAGCTTACTCAACCCCCACGTATATCTGGATACTGTTGTCCTGCTGGGCAGTATCGGCGCCCTGCAACCTGAACCACTGGTATTTGCTTTGGGTGCAACAACCGGTTCAGTGTTGTGGTTCGGCAGTCTGGTGCTGTTTTCTCCGGCATTGAAAAAGCTACTGAAATCCCCGCTTCGCTGGCGTATTTTCGACAGTATTATAGCTGTAGCACTGTGTGCCATTGCCTGGCAGCTATACAACACACCTGCTGGCTGAACCAGGCCAGCCACTTCCGGTAAATTCTATTCTGTTTTTTCAACGCATCAGATAGTGATTGAAATCGATACTCGCCGCACACAATGCAGCCTGAATCCGGTTATGTACATTCAGCTTATTTAAGATGGCCGACACATGGGCTTTCACGGTGGTTTCCGCAATATTCAGCTCGTAGGCGATTTGCTTGTTCGATTTGCCTTTCGCAATACACTCAAACACCAGCAGTTGTCTGCGAGTCAGTGCTGCAATTAATTTAGGGTCAATTTGCTGCGCGCTGTTCTCGTCTTTCGGCTTGCCGGTACCACTTTTACGGATAATATCCGGTGGCAGATAAACCTGGCCGGAAAGCACCTGCTCTAACGCAGCGACAATCTGTTCACAGCTGGATGACTTGGTGATAAAACCCACTGCCCCATATGTAAATGCTTGCAGCACCACATTTTTATCTTCTTCCGCAGAGACAATCACAATGGGAATTTCGGGAAATTGATTACGAAACCGTACAATGCCGTTCAGGCCGTCCATACCCGGCATGTTCAGGTCTAACAGCACCAAATCAATATCAGGATTCTCTTCAGCCACTTCAATTGCAGCATCAAGGTCTGTACAGGTAATGGTTTTTGTTTCTGCTATATTCCGCTCGACAAAGTCGGTAATGGCATAGCGAAACAGTGGATGATCATCTGCAACCAGGATTTCTACCATAATTGTAAACCTTTTGTTAATTCATGACTGATAGTAGTAAATTCCGCACAGGCCTGTCGAGCACTATGCTCGGGTTATTTACCCGGCTTCTTCTTTTGTTGCATTCCACGTTTAGGATCGTAGCCCCAAATTGCAATCCCGCAGAATACGACGGTAGTTGCAAAGGTGACCCAACCTGCGGTGGGATTCCAGCTCTCATATAACGCAAAGCGAATCAGTTCTACTGCATGGGTAAAAGGATTATGTTGCGAAATCCAGTATAACCACTCGTTCGACTCTTTCAGTTTCCACAACGGATACAGCGCAGATGAAAGAAAAAACATGGGAAACACCACGAAATTCATTACACCGGCGAAGTTCTCCAGTTGTTTGATGAAAGATGACAGCAAAAGCCCCAAAGCGCCAAGCATTAATGCACCAACCAGCAATGCCGGTGCTGCGTATATGTAGCCCATAACCGGTACTTCGATACCCAGCAGATACGCCAGCAAAAAGAAGGCATAGGCCTGCAGTAACGAAATAATAGCGCCGGCAATGAGCTTACTTATCAGTAAAAACGGGCGGGGAAGCGGGCTGGTGAGCAGCACTTTCATACTTCCCATTTCACGGTCGTACACCATGGACAGTGAGCTTTGCATGCCGTTGAACAACAAAATAATGCCCGCCAGACCCGGCATAATGTACACGTCATAAGTAATGTAGGTGTCATATGGCGGGATAATAGCGATACCCAGTGCAGCTCTGAAACCGGCGGCAAAAACAATCAGCCACAATAACGGCCTCACAAGGGCACTGACCAGCCGCGCCTTCTGATGCCAGAAACGCCACATCTCCCGCACCACAATGCCTTTGAATGCCATCCAGTACTTCATGCTGCGTCATCCTGTGTAGTCAGTTGCCGGTACAGGGCTTTTACGTCACCGGCCTGATATTCAGTGAGTGCAGTCTGACAGGGCATATCCAGTAAAATGCTCCCCTGATGTAACAGGATAAGATTATCTTCAGGCAAGACTTCATCCACCAGATGGGTAGATGACAACACCGTAATGCCCTTCTCAGAGCACAGGTCGCGAATATGGCGGTTTATGCTGTCTCTGGTGGGCATATCCAACCCCACACTGGCCTCGTCGAGCAATAAAATGGCGGGTTCATGCAGCAACGCGCGGGCAATTTCTACTCTGCGGCGGTGGCCACCGTTTAATGAGCGCACTTTCTCATGCTGCCGCCCGGTCAAATCAAATCTGGCCAGTTCCCGCGCTATGGCGTCTTTCGTTGCAGAGGCAGACATGCCGTGCAAGCCAGCGTGGTAATTCAGGTTCTGGTAAACGGTTAAATCTAAGTCCAGCGTGCTTTGCTGAAACACGATACCCAATGCCGCTAACGCCTTGCGCGGGGCTTTGGCTGTATCATAACCGCCGACAAAAATGTCCCCTTCCGCACTTTGCAGCAACTGACAAAGCAGGTTAAACAGCGTACTTTTACCCGCGCCATTCGGCCCAAGTAACGCGTAGAAACGGCCCTGTTCCAGGTTCAGGTTCACATTGTGCAGTACTGCCTTTTGCTGATAACCGAACTGCAAGCCAGCGACAGATAACGCTAAACTCATGGCTTCACCGCCACGCCCCAGGGATAACGTCCCACTTTCAGGGTTTTGATTACTTTTAATTTATCTGTATCGATGACTGATACATCGCCACTCACACCATTGGTGGTAAACAGCAAAGACTGATCGTTGGCGAAGGCCAGTTGCCATACGCGACGTCCCACCAGCAGATAATCCAGCACTTCATAGGTTTTCGCATCGACCACCGCTACGTGATTCGCCGGACCCAGTGCTACAAACGCATATTTACCGTTATCAGTCAGTTTCACGCCCACAGGCTGAATTTTATCCCTGTGTACACCCGGAATTTTGAAATTAATCACCTGCGTAATCGCTTTACTGTCCACATCAACAATGGAAACGGTTCCGCCAATTTCTGAAGAAGCCCAGACAGTTTTGCCGTCTTTGGTAAACTCCACGTGGCGGGGACGCTGATCGACCAGTGTGTTGTCTACCAGTTGCTGATTTGAGGCGTCAATCCAGTGCAGCATATTAGTGGTTTCAGAGGTATTAATAACCCATTTACCATCGGGACTGGCGGCCATGCCTTCAGGCTCTACACCCACGTCAATTTGTGCAATCACATCCCGTTTTTCCGTATCAACAACGGTGACTACGGCATCGTCTTCATTGGCGATATACAGATGATGGTTATTAGGATGCAGCGCAAACTGCTCGGGATCTTCGCCGGAAGGCAGGTTATGGATGATCCTGTTGGTACTCACATCCAATACCTGCACTGCGTCGGAATCGCTGGCGCAGATATACAGATATTTGTAGTCATTGCTGAAAATAATCCCCCTTGGCCGCATACCCACTTCGATGGTTTCAATTACTTCCAGTGAACCGGTATCAATGAGGGTCAATGTGTCATCTTTTTCGTTCGACACATAAGCAACACCCGCCAAAGCAGGGGTGGCGAACAGCATCATTGCGGGGAGAACCAACGACTTCATACTTACTCCTTGACCATGGAACAACGAACTTCCGGCTTGTCATACCCCAGCGTATCTAAATCCGTCACGGGATGAAGAAAACCTTCCTGAGGAGATTGGGAAACCAGAGATTCCGGCTGCACTAACGGGATGGGCTGACGCAGTTGTCCGTTCCACTGGCGGAAGGTCAGTTTGCGTCCTTTGAACGCTGCCAGCTCGAAGTTATCGCTCATAAGGTATTGATAAAGCGTAGCAGAGTTATTCGATTTTGTTCGGGTGACCGCTTCAGCAACGGCTCTGACAGCAAGCCAGGCGTTAAAGTCGTCGTCATTCATAGGGCGCTGATTCGCCTCAAAAAAGCGGTTTTGCAATTGGATAGCTCCCCACTGCTCAATACTGCGATGCCAGGAAGCGGCTTTGAGTCCGTGGGTACCGGCTACCGGACGGGGCAACCAGGTGTTATAGGGCAAATAAAAACCAAACAGGTTTTGTGTATCTGCCACCAGCACCACGTCATAATCTTCCCCCTGCGTCAGGGCGGGCACTTCCTGCTGGGAAGTACGGCGTAAATCCGTGTCGAAGGTCCAGGTTTTACGCCCGGTAATTTTGGTGCCAAAGCGCTTTGATGCCCGTTCAAAGGCCTGCGCCATGGCTGTATCGCCTTCACCGCTGCCAGAAACTAAAAACCATTCCCGCCAGCGTTTTGCCATCAGAAACTGACCCAGCGCATCGCCCAGCATGGCGTAACTCGGGGAAGTGTGCAGTAAACCGGCCCGGCATTGATTTAGCCGCCAGCTGTCAGATTTGTTTGTTGCATTGAGCATCAGCCCGGCGTCCGCACCGGGCAGGGCCAGAATTGCCTGCAAGGTACTGTCGGGCACATCCAGGATCAGAGGCCCGTTATTGGCTGTCAGCCACGCCTGTACTTTGCCGGTAAGGGCTTCCCCGCTGACATCTTCCAGTACCGTCAGCGCGTAGTGATGTTTAAGAAAGCGACCGGTGGTATTGGAATCATCCGTCCCCAGCAAAGCGCCGGCAACACCATTGTTCGCAGGAGTTTTAAACAGCGCCAGTGAAGCAGAAGACGTCAGTCCGGTTTGTTTTACATAGGCTATATTTACCGGTAATTCGTCAGCAAAGGATTGTGTGAGGGGCACCAGCAGGCTTAGCAGACACGGCATAGCCAGCAACCGCATCACATAACTTGATGCAGCTTTCAGCGGTATTGCCAGGCCTGGTGTCGCCATTATCGTTATTAGTGGGGCGAACATACCGGTACTCCTTTTGCGAAGGTGAACTAAATACTAGTTGATGACCAGTCCATTATGAATGAGCACAAAGGATGAAAGGTTTACTACCTTAGTACAATTGGACGCATCCGGCATATCACCTACCTTTTAAAACGTGTCTGGTTATGTCGCAAACACAACAAAACCTACTCAAGTTGTCCGCCAACTCTAACCAGCATTGACACTATCTGACAACTTTTGGAGATGTATAAATGAAAAATTTCTCAACCATATTGCGTAGTACGCTGGCAGCGGTTATCGCTGTATCTTCAGCGCAGGCCCTTGCTCATGGCGATGTTACACCACAGGCAGTGGACACCAGCGCGTTACCTCAACTGGGCGAGGAATGGAAAGCCACGAACCCATACACTGGTAACGAGCTGGCAATTAAAATTGGTGACTCTGCCTATAACCAGAACTGCGCCCGTTGCCACGGCCTGGAAGTTATTTCTGGCGGTATCACTCCGGATCTGCGTAAACTGAATGACGAAAACGAATTTTTTAGTCCGGAAGAAGCTGACGACTGGTTCATGATGCGTATCCGTAACGGTGCAGTTATCGACGGCCGTGTTTACATGCCGCCATTCGAAGGCATCCTTAGTCAGGAAGCAATGTGGGCAATCAAATCTTACATCGAAACTCGCGGCACCCCCGAGTAACAGCTATGGCTCGCTTATTACGTTGCTGGATAACGGGCCTTGCGCTGACTGCCTTTATGGCAGCCAGCGCTTTTTCAGTTCAGGCCCGAAGCTATGACGATATTATTGAGTCAGGCTACATCACCATTGCGGTCTACAATAATTTTCCCCCCTACTCTTTTCTGGACGATGAGTTCCCTGCCGGTGTCGACATTGAAGTAGGAAAAGCCATCGCTGCTGGATTAGGTGTTGAACCGCGCTGGATGTGGATCAATGCCGATGAAAATCTGGAAGATGATTTACGACAGGCAGTATGGAAAGGCCATATCATTACCCGCCAGAAAGCGGATCTGATGATGCGTGTACCTTACGACCGTAAATTCAGTTACGGCATTGACGGATACGGTCTGCCCCGTAATGAAATGGTGGTGATGTTCGGCCCTTATCACCGTGAAAAATGGGCGCTGCTGAAGAACACTGAAAAAACCAACGGCATCGACACGCTGGCGATTTTCCAGTACGAGAAAATTGCCGTAGAAATCGACTCACTTCCGGACACCTTTTTAGGTTCGACCATTGGCGGCAGATTACGGAAAAACGTGGTACATACCAACACCACCTTTGACGGCATAGACCTGTTCAAAAAAGGGGAAGTCGCCGCAGTCGCGGGCATGCAGTCCCAACTGGAATGGGCACAGCCAGCCACTGATACTTTCACTATCAATGCTACCGGTCTTGCAGCAATGAGCATTAAAGCCTGGGATATTGGTATGGCGGTGAAAACGGATTACCGGCAGTTGGCTTATTCTATTGAAGACATCACCGTCCCTATGATCGAAGACGGTCGTATGAAGGCCATTTTTGACGACTACAAAATTACCTACACGGTACCCGGGTTATACGCCGGAGAATAACCGGGATAACGGGGAGCGTGGTCCCGGCATCAACACGCTTCCCATTTTTATATTAGATATTTCCCGTCTTTTTCAGTACTGATTCATCCCCAAACACACTGTTCCGCGATCATCATGATTTGTTATGCAGACCACATATTCTATTGACCTGAGGTTATTTACCTGTGCTTCTCACCCTCCCTTTTTGACCCGTTTTTCAGGGTACTACTACCAAGGGAGTAAAAATGATAATCCAAGGTTTAATGGTTGTTAAAAAAACATTAGCTAATACTGACCATGTCGTCGTCCGAAGATGTTCTATGCTTAGGGTCCGGAGGGCGGATTAACAATAATGCAAGGCCGTAAGAAGAACGTTCCCAACTAATACAACTGTTTTTCAGACGAGCCGCTTGTGTAAAAAGGTGGAAAGACCACCGAAGCACCTGTTGAACTACTGGAGAAACCTGATGAAAAGTCGAACAGTTTCACGTCACCTGATTAGCTCTGCTGTCGGTCTGGCCTTGTCTCTTAGCACCTTAGGCGGTGTTCAGGCGGCAGGCGTTACCGATAAAGACATACTTAACGACGCTAAAACCACCGGCGATATTTTAAGCTATGGCATGGGCCCGCGCGGACAGCGCTTCAGCCCGCTGGACACACTGAATACCAAAAACGTTAAGAAAATGCACCCTGTGTGGGCTTTCTCGCTAGGCGGTGAGAAGCAGCGCGGTCAGGAATCACAGCCTCTGGTACACGATGGCGTGATGTTCGTAACAGGTTCTTATTCACGTATTTATGCCATTGACGTTAAAACCGGTGATGAGCTGTGGCAATACGAAGCCCGTCTGCCAGACGGCATCATGCCTTGCTGTGACGTTATCAACCGTGGTGCAGCACTGTATGACGACCTGGTTATCTTCGGTACGCTGGATGCGATTCTGGTCGCCCTTGACCAGAAAACCGGTAAAGTGAAATGGCGTAAGAAAATGGGTGACTATAAAGCAGGTTACTCATTCACTGCTGCGCCTATGATTGTTAAAGGCATGGTTGTAACAGGTATCTCTGGTGGTGAATTCGGTATCGTAGGTAAAGTTGAAGCCCGCGATGCGAAAACCGGTGAACTGGTATGGACCCGTCCGACTGTTGAAGGTCACATGGGTTACCTGAACGGTGAAGAAAACGGCATCACCGGTGGTGAAGCAAACAAAACCTGGACTGGCGACCTGTGGAAAACCGGTGGTGCAGCAACATGGCTTGGCGGCACCTACGACCCTGACCAGGATCTGATTTTCATGGGTACAGGTAACCCTGCACCATGGAACTCTCACTTACGTCCCGGCGACAACCTTTACTCTTCTTCACGTCTGGCTATCGATCCTGACACAGGAAAAATCGTTTGGCACTTCCAGACCACACCACATGACGGCTGGGATTTCGACGGCGTAAACGAATTGATTGCGTTTGACTACAAAGAAAAAGGTAAAACCGTCAAAGCGGCCGCAACGGCTGACCGTAATGGTTTCTTCTATGTACTAAACCGTGAAAACGGCGAATTCCTCCGTGGCTTCCCGTTCGTAAGCGGTATCACATGGGCTGAAGGCCTGAATGATGATGGTACGCCAATTTACAAAGAGGGCGGTCGCCCGGGTAACCCTGCTGAAAGCGAGAACGGTGAGAAAGGTGAAACGGTATTCTCAGTACCTTCATTCCTGGGTGGTAAGAACTGGATGCCTATGGCGTATAGCCAGGACACCGGTCTGTTCTACGTTCCGTCTAACGAATGGGGCATGGACATCTGGAACGAGCCGGTAAGCTATAAAAAAGGTGCAGCTTACCTGGGTTCTGGTTTCACTATCAAATCTGTTTACGAAGATCACATCGGTTCACTGAAAGCCATCGATCCTAAGACCGGTAACACCGTCTGGGAATATAAAAACAACGCACCTCTGTGGGGCGGTGTTCTGGCCACTGCGGGTAATCTGGTCTTTACCGGTACACCTGAAGGCTACCTGATGGGCTTCGATGCCAAAACAGGTGAAGAAGTTTACCGGTTCAATACAGGTTCAGGCATCGTCGGCTCTCCTGTTACATGGGAAATGGACGGTGAGCAGTACCTGAGTATCTTGTCTGGCTGGGGCGGCGCAGTACCTCTTTGGGGTGGTGAAGTTGCCAAACGCGTAAAAGACATCAACCAGGGCGGCACTGTCTGGACCTTCAAGTTGCCTCGCTCGTAACGCGGGCATCGTAGCAGGGCTTTGGTCCCACAACCCTGTTACGAGTTTTTATTCAAAGAGCTGGTATGGACCTGACGCCGGCTCTTTTTTTAAGGACCCGCCTCATGACAGGATTCATCCATACTGCCTTTTTAAGAACCTTCTTCTTTATTTCACTCTGCTTTAGCGCATGTGCTGTTCTGGCTGAAGAAGTCAGTATCGATGATTCCCTTATTCAATCCATTTTTCCTAAAGCCACGCTCATTGGCGAAAAGCAAACCGGTGTCCCCGTGCAACCGGTTTATCAGTTACAGGAATTGCTGGGCTATGTATTTGCCAGTAACGACCTGGTGAATCTGCCGGGCTTTTCCGGCACCCGCATCAACCTGCTTATCGGCATCGACACCGCCGGAAATGTAAAAGGCATTCGGATAATTAATCACCACGAGCCCATTTTCCTGCACGGGCTCGGCCCGGAACCCATGCTCAATTTCATAAGTCAGTATGAAGGTCTGAATGTGGGACAGCGGGTGATTGTGGATTCCGCCGCAAAGAATAATCCCGACGCCCCCTCTACGGTGCATGTGGATGGCGTAACCAAGGCCACGGTGTCGGTGATCATCATCAATGACACCATTTTGTTGTCTTCGCTGAAAGTCGCACGTCAGTTATTGTCCGGGTTCGCCAGCTCCCCGCTGGCCACACCGAAAGAGATGTATGAAGAAAAAAGCTGGCAGCAGTTACTGGAAGAAGGTCTGGTTCGTCAATGGCGTATCAGCCAGCAGAACATGGCTGACGGCTTCAACATTGAGCTTGATACATTCCCCGGCGATACTTTTGACCTTTCCTACGATAACTTCGACGTGTATTACGCCTACCTGAACGCCCCGACTATCGGGCGTAATTTGTTGGGTGACGGCGAATATCAACGTTTAATGGGTATTCTCAAACCCAATGAGCAGGCATTCCTGGTGATGTCGGAAGGTTTCTTCAGCTACCTGGAAGACGACTTCAAACCCGGCACGGTAGCCAACCGCATTTCGCTGACGCAGAATGATTTGCCCTTCCCCATGCGGGATTTAAACTTCTACAGTTATGCCGACCAGCAATTGAGCGCAGGCATGCCTGAGAGCGACGATGTACAGGTATTCGTGGTAAACACCCAGTCCGGATTCAACCCCGGCGATACCATGTCGCTGAATCTGAACATTGATATTGCCCGCAACCACCTCATCCGCAATCAATTGCACCTGCATGACGACTACAGCCTGCCTGAAAACCTGTTTGATTTTGCCGAAGCCGCGGTAGAGGAAGCGCCGAAAGCGCCCTGGGTACGCATCTGGGAAAACCGCATCGTCGATATTTCGGTACTGGTGGTGAGCCTGATTCTGGTCACGTTGATTTTTATCTTTCAGCATCGATTATCGGCGAATGAGAAGCTATTCCGCTGGGTTCGCTGGAGCTTCCTGACCTACACACTGATTTTCATTGGCTGGCTTTGGCAGGGACAGCTTTCTATCGTCAATATTTATCCAGTCCTGCAAAGTGTGATCAATGGTTTCGACATCAATATGTACCTGATGGACCCCATTTTGTTCGTCCTCTGGAGCTACGTATTCGTCAGTCTGTTTATTGTTGGTCGCGGTATTTTTTGTGGTTGGCTGTGCCCGTTTGGCGCACTGCAGGAAATGGTGGGCTGGGTGGCGAAAAAGCTGCGCATCCGTCAGAAGAAAGTGCCTTTCGACGCTCACAGTAAACTCTGGTGGGTTAAGTACGCCATTCTGATTGGCCTGGTAATCACCTCTTTCGCCTCAGTGAGGGTAGCTGAAATTGCCTCAGAAGTGGAACCGTTCAAAACCGCTATTACACTCCAGTTTGTGCGTACCTGGCCATTTGTGCTGTATGCGGTTGCCCTGCTGGTCGCCGGGCTTTGGATCAATAAATTCTACTGCCGCTATGTCTGCCCGTTGGGCGCTGGTTTAGCGGTGCTCGGTTACTTCCACGCCGGTGAATGGCTCACCCGTCGCAAGGCCTGTGGCAACCCCTGTACGCTCTGTCATCACAAATGCGACATCAAAGCCATCACGCCTAAAGGTGATATCAATTACAACGAGTGCGTGCAGTGTCTGGAGTGTATTGTTTATTACAACAACGATGATTTATGCCCACCGCTTAAGAAAGCAAAGCGGCAGGAGAAAGCGGGGCGCAATGAAAAACAGCGCAAAGGCGATGTAGAAATTTATACGCCGGCCTGATTTCTGCCAGGGCACTTTTTGTTATTCAGGCATAGCAGCGTGAGGATCTTTTCGGTCCAACCAGCTTTTCAACAATGCAAACGTAATGCGTGGCCGGTCGTTATAGAAACCGTGTGCACCACCTGGCACCACAGCCAGTTCTGCTCCCGGTGTCAGAGCCAGATAATCCTGTACGGTATCGATACGAGCTGAATCGTACTGGCCAATCATGAACAAAGTATTCATCGGGTCAATGTCTGCCAGTAAATGGGTGGCATCGTAGCTTTTCAGCACGCCGGTAGATGAAAACTCACTCGGTCCCCACATCTTGTTGTAGATAAGCGGATTAAAGCCGTTGCCGCCTACGTTCTCGTAGTAAACTCTGGCCGCTTCGGTGCCAATACCCCGGGTGTAATAAGCAGAATAAAGTTTGGTATAAGCTTTACGACAAACATCGCCTTCTGGCGGCTTCGCGGATTCACACTGTTTCAGCGTCTTTTGTACGTCTTGCGGGGCGGCTTTTACCAGCAGGTTTGCATCCATGATCCAATGTGGCGTCGAAATAAACGTGCCTCCTAAAACCGTAGATACGGTGTACTGCGGATATTTAGCCGAGTATTCCAGAGCCAGCGCCGAGCCCCAGCTATGGCCCACAACATGCCATTTGCTCAGCCCCAGCGTTTTGCGGATAGTTTCCAGAGCATTAACGAAGCGTTCTACCCGCCAGTTGGCCGGGTCGTTTGGCTGCTCTGATTTACCACTGTCGAGTTGATCGTACATGATCACCATACGGTCGTTGGCCAGCTCCGTCATACCGGCGAAGCCATTATGCGTACCACCCGGACCACCGTGAATAAATATCACCGGTGTGGCGTTTTTATGTTCAAGGCCATTTAAGCGCACATAAATTTTGCCGCCTTCTACCGGTACCATCAGTTCCTTTTCAGGCTGAGCCCAGGCTGCGGTTTCTGCCACCGCATGGAAAGACGTTACACAAAAGGAGAGAACATAGAGTAATGATAAAGCCACAGCTTTGGCTGATGACGGGAGTTTGAAGCGCATGAACTAATCCGGTTTGTAGTCGTTATTCTGGGAACAAAAAAAGGCACTTAGAGTAGCAGATTATCCATTACCGGCACAAAGCGGTCAGCCGCACGTTTCAGGCTGTCGGCAGTCAGCGCCTCAACACCGTACACTTCCACTTCACACTGGTGCTTTTCCCGGGCGCGCTGAACCAGCAAATCAAAATCACCGTCGCCAGACACCAGTACAAGCACGTCGCAATGTTCCGCTGCTTCTACCATATCCAGCGTCAACCCCACGTCCCAATCGCCTTTGGCACTGCCGTCGGCGCGTTGGATAAAGGGTTTCAGCTTCACCTCAAAGCCAATAGCTCTGAGAATATTCTGAAACTGCTTCTGCTTTTCGTCGTTACGATTGATGGCATAAGCATTGGCTGTCACCACTTCCCTATCGTGAGTCACCTCAGCCCAGAAACGGTTGTAGTCAAAATTGCGCTTAAACGCACTGCGGGTGGTGTAATAGACGTTTTGCACGTCTACGAAAATACCGGTTTTTTTCACAACAGACCTTAAATACTTAAATAGCGTTAACCATCAGCAACCCCGGAGCAACCTGCATAGCGCACACTGACAATAGAGGTTGCCATTCTAACAAAAACGCTCTCTGTCCGTTGCAAAAGAAAACCTTATTTGCAGTTCATGTGAACACAGACAGAGTGATATAAGCGATAAATGATCCTTAGGAATTAGAAGCCATTTTCTCAACCAGATAATCCACAAAGACCCTCACTCTGGCGGGCATGTGTCGCCCGCCGATAAACACAGCATGGATGACCTCTTTGTCTTGTGGATTGAAGTCTTCTAGAAGTGGAACAAGTTGTCCCGATGCGAGCATCTGTTCGATATGAAAGTTGCCGACCCGGGTAATGCCAATATCAGCCATGGTAAGTTCAACCAGCGTTTCACCATTGTTCGACGTCATATTCCCTTCTATGGGCAGAATGTAGTCTTCACCATTTTCACGAAAAGGCCAGCCGGGCTCTATGCGCTGAAAACTGAAATCCAGACAATTAAAGTGTTTTAGGTCGGCGGGGGTTTCAGGCATGCCTGCCTGCGCTAAATAATTGGGTGATGCGACCACAGTTCTGCCGGTTTCACCTAAGCGCCTGGCGGTTAAATTGCTGTCAGGTAAAGGACCAAAGCGTATTGCGACATCAATATGTCCGTCAGCCACATTGCTGATTTTATCGCTCACTTCGACTTCTATTTTGATGTTGGGATAGCGCTCTAAAAACTCTTTGTACAAGGGAATCATGGTTAGACGACTGTAAGCCGTTGCGGTACTCACTTTAATTAAACCGCTTGGGCGGGCGCGATCGGCAATGGCGCGCTCGGTCTCTTCGACATCTTTTAAGATCCGCCTGGCAGCTAGGGCATAAGATTCCCCTTCACTGGTTAAGTAAAGTTTGCGGGTAGAACGGACAAGCAGCCGGACGCCTAAACGCTTTTCTATCCGGGTCATCATCCGGCTTACTGCCGATGGTGTCAGGCCCAACTCTCTCGCGGCTCCGCTTAAACTACCCAGTTTCGCCACCGTTAAAAAGGTTTCCATTTCAGCCGTTTTATCAGCTTTAACTTGTTTCATTTGTGAATCCAGTGCAAAACAGATTAGCTTCTCACCCCACTACTCTGGGATTCTTTATGTCGTTATATTCCCTGGTATCATAAATAAACTTAAGTTCAACATGAAGATTAACTTTCCACTGATGGCACTGGCCATTGGTGCTTTTGGAATTGGTGTAACGGAATTCTCCCCTATGGGAATGTTGCCTGTGATAGCAGATGACTTAGGCGTCTCTATTCCAACAGCGGGTATTCTCATTAGTGCATATGCTTTTGGGGTACTGGTGGGTGCGCCGGTCATGACTTTACTGTTTGCCAATATGCCGCGCCGTCGCCTGCTGGTGTTGTCCATGGGCATTTTTACCCTGGGCAATTTAATGAGCGCGCTGGCCGACAGTTACAGCGCATTGATGATTAGCCGCATTATCACCTCGTTCAATCACGGCGTATTTTTTGGTGTTGGTGCTGTGGTAGCAACTCAGTTAGTGCCGCCGAATCAACGCGCCGGTGCGGTTGCGGCAATGTTTTCAGGGCTTACTATCGCGACCGTTGGCGGTGTGCCACTGGCAAGTTTTGTGGGCACAACGCTGGGCTGGCGAAATGCGTTTCTGGGCATTGCGGCTATCGGTTTGGTGGCAATGATAGCCTTGCGCTTTAGCTTGCCTCCGTTGGTGAATCAGGAAAAAGCGAACATTCGAAATGAACTAGCCGTGTTAAGCAAAGGGTCTGTGTTGGCAGCATTACTGTTAACGGTGGTGGGTGCCAGCTCTATGTTCACGGTATTTACTTACATTGTGCCAATTCTGCAGCAAGAAACTCATGCTTCGACGACTTTTGTCACGGCTATGCTGGTGCTTTACGGCGTGGGGCTTGCGGTGGGTAATGTGCTGGGCGGACGCTATGCCGATCGCAATTTGTACGGCACATTAATCGTATCGTTAATTGCGGTCATTCTGCTGCTGGTGATCTTTACCGTTACCATGTCTTCTTCCGTTGTCGTTGTGCCACTGATTTTCCTTTGGGGCATTGCCAGCTTCGCTGTGGTTCCACCGCTGCAATCATTGGTGGTTCAGGAGGCCAGCGAAGCGCCGAATCTGGCATCGGCCATGAACATTGGTGCGTTTAATCTTGGTAATGCGGTTGGCGCAGCTTTAGGTGGCGGCGTTATAAGTGCAGGTCTTGGATTACCAGCGGTAGCCTTAGCTGGCGCAGGCACCGCCTTACTTGGGCTACTCATGGTGTTAGTTGCCAGCAGAAAGAAAACAAGCTTTGCGCTTGGCACCTAGCTGATATTAAACATCAGAGCACCGGCTACCCGATGTTCGTGCCGGAACCAGAAAGGGGCTGACAAGCCCCTTCTCTCTCACCTTTTCCCCAATCCATATTTTCGGCAAACCATATCTTCGGCTAAATTTTCAGCACATCCGTCTCAAAACCAGGACTTTTATTTTCCTAGGTTATAGCGTAGGTATTGCAACACTATAACATTACTAAAAATAACAAGGTTCGGGGAACACATGTCATCCAGAAGACAGTTTTTGAAATATTCAGCGGCATTTGCCGCATCATCTACCGCTTTATCTTTATCTGCTCAGCAATTTGAAAGTCCGGTTGGTTCAGCTGCAACCGTGGCCAGAGATGAGCACTTTTGGCAAGCCGTGCGCAGTCAGTTTGATGTGCAAAACGACATCATCAATCTGGAACAGGGCTACTGGGGCAAAATGGCCAATCCGGTTCAGCAGGCCTTCTTTGATCACACGAAAAAGGTCAATCACGCCATGTCCTGGTACGTGCGTAAGCAGTATAAAGCCGATTTTCTTGCCGCGCGGGAGTCTGTTGCTGACGCTTTGAAGGTTAAAACTCATGAGATCATGCTGACCCGCAACGCCACGGAATCATTTGTGAATTTGATCACTCAATTCAATGATTTTAAGGCAGGTGATGAAATCTTGTGGGCAGATATCGATTACCCCGCCTACCAGGACATGATGGTCTGGTTAAGTGATAGCAGAAACGTTAAAGGTCACGAGTTATCACTTCCGGCCTCCGGTTCAGATGATGATTATGTTGATGTGTATCGCAAAGCATTTGAGCGCAACCCACGTATAAAGCTGATGCTGCTTACTCATGTGAGCAATCAGCATGGCCTTGTTATGCCGGTTAAGCGTATTGCTAAACTTGCGCGGGAGCATGGCATCTACGTTATCTGTGATACTGCTCAGTCCTGGGGTTTACTCGACTTCACGCCGGATGAACTTGGTGTCGACTGGGCAATTTTCAATTTGCACAAATGGATTGGTTCACCGGTGGGTGTAGGCGCTCTGTATATGCGGGAACAAACCTTAGCTCCAGTAATGCCCTTTCCGGGCGAAGACCCGGGCGACAATGACGTGGCTAACCGCGTACATCTTGCAACGTCTGACTTCGCCAGTTTTTTAAGCGTGCCGGATGCACTGGCATTTCACCACAAAATCGGCGGCAAAAATAAAGAAGCGCGGTTGCGGTATTTGTGGGAAAGCTGGACGCTACCGCTGAGGGAAAACCCTGAAGTTGAAATACTTGGCGCAGCCAGCTCAGATAATGCATCTGGTATGGGTGGCTTTCGTTTAAAAGGCAAAACCAGTCCCGAAGAAAATCAGGCGTTACAAAAACGCCTGGAAGAAGAGTTCGGTATTTTTACCGTTGTCAGAAATGACTTATCCAGCGGCTCTAATATACGGGTAACACCGCAAATTTTTACGCCGGTTGCCCACATGCAGAAGCTGGCAGAAGCGATCACCACAATCGCAGGCTGATAACAGGGCGCACCAGCGCCCTTGTTAAACGCCCTTCACCGTAATTGACGTGACATCCCGTGATACCGCCACGTCGCTGAGCAGTTCGACAAAGCGCCTCACCTGTTGCGATTGCACAGGGGCGGCTTCTGGCAACTCACAATGTAACGTGGCATCACTAAGACGCTCGTACACGACTTCCCGTCCACCAAGGTCAGCAAACTGACCGGCATTCCTGATACGGTAATAATCATTAGCCAGTGTGATGGCGGGCATTGTAAGCAGTCCTTCATCTGTAACGCGACTAACATTGGCACATACCAGCGTTTCCAGTGCGTCACCAACCGTTTTGCTTTGAATGAAAGTAGCCAGCGGCTTAGGCCATTCACGACCCACATAGCGCTGTCGTACCACTTCTTTTAAATGCGCGTCGGTAAAACGCAGATAGTCCGGCGCATCCAGAATGGTGTTATCCCAGTTTATCAGTCCCGCCAGCTTGCGGTATTGCCACTCTTTAGCATACACAGGGAACAAAGTATCGAAACGGGCAACTTGCTGCTGAATGATGGTATCTACCTGAGCGCTGCCATCATTGTTCAGGGTAACCACGCTGTAGCCTGGCTGATAGGCAGCCAACGACGGCACCTGCACATTCACCAGCCCGCCGGTGTCTTCAGGTTGTGCAATGTCGTACAGGTGCATGTGCCCTGCCATGTGCAGCCGCAATCCGAGATCAGACAGGATCTGCGTTGTCGATGCTGACGGCATACGTTTTAGTTGCATACCGGTGTCTCCGAACAGCTCAGCCAGTTGTTTTTGTGTGTTGTCGTAGAAGTCCGCCATGGGAAAATGGCTGAATGCAATCAGGCGCTTGTCTAGCTCTTCTGCCCGCTTTACCACGCCGGCGATCCAGTCAATAAGTTCCGGTTTATAGTCCATCAGCGCGTTGTAACCTGCATTTCCTGAACCATTAAACTCCAGCGACGAAACCTTACCTTTGGGCGTGTACACATTGGCGTCGATAGCCAGTAACCAAAGGCCCTCTACCGGTTCAACCAGATAGCTGGCATCCGGCATAAAAATACAGGATTCCCCGTTCTCTTCAGTCGGGTTGCTCTTCTCGCCCGTATTGCTGTCCTCACTTCCGTTGCCGGGGTCGCACCAGCGCCAGCCGCGCTTACTGACATCGGCTGTCCCAAAGGGTGTTTCATACAACACATCCTGCGTTGACGGGCTGAAACCCTGTGATTTGAGGGTTTCCATGATGTCAGCGTAGCCCCATTCCCGCAGTGCATTGCTGCATTGCCATGCAGATTTAATCAGGCAATCAGGGTGATCAGGACTCATCACCGCCACTTCTTTACCGCTGCGATGCAGGAAGTCTTTCTTTCCTCCGGCACGGGAGAAGGGGCGCACGGGGTCGTGGTTACCGGTAATTGCAAAGAAGCGCATACCGTATTTGCCTGAGTATTCAGCCAGAATGTCAGCCAGCGCCTTCACATTGGCGGGCTGGCCGTCATCAGAAAAATCTCCGGGCAACGCCACCAGCTTAATCCCTTTGGCAGCAATCTCATCCAGAGCAGCGCGAAAAACAAAGTAGTTTTCATTAAACAGCCGGGTACTGTTGAGCTGTGCCTGCATACTGCGCATCAACACCGGCGTTTGTGCTCCCTGCGAGCTGTCACCTGAGATCGGGGTATCTGCTATCAGTGGCAGTTCAGATGCATCCAAATCTTTAGCTGCAGCGAAGAAATCATGCAAGTGTATGTCTGCAAGAAAGGCAATTTTTACTTCCTGTTCTTTCTCCTGATAATTAGTTTCCGGCGATTCCGTTTTTGCCACATCTACGTCGCAGCCAGAAAGTAACAACATGGCAACCGTGCCAGCCAGCCATCTCATCAACAATGCACTTCCCATTTTTAGTCCTGAAAGCTGATAAACCAAAGTTAAAAACACATAAAAACTGCGTCCCAATTCACATAGACGCACACTTTGAGAAAACGGGGACAAATATTACCCAATGTCACAAAAACTTCATCTGCAATGTGACAATTTTATGAATATTAATAGGTTAGCAAGTTTTTGTTGTCCCCGAAATTTTGTTTTTCGCATCTTCCTCACACATGACCTGTGAGAGAAAACCAATGCGACTTTTAACTACCCTGCTTTTATCCATTGCGGCCACGCAACCCACGTTTGCAGATGCGCTGACGGACTATCAATGGATTGGCTCGCACAACAGTTATAAGCAAGGTTTACCAGCGTCGGTTTATCAGTTTTTGGCCAAAAACAATCCGCGAGCTGCCAAACAAATTAATTACGGCCATGGCACTCTTGAAGCACAGCTGGATTCAGGTCTCCGACAGTTAGAAATTGACGTGGTGAATGACCCCACAGGCAATCAATATGACAAACCGGAACTGGCCACTCGCCTTGGCGAAACCTGGCTAAGTAATGAGGCTCAACACGAGCTGGCACGACCGGGTTTTAAGGTACTGCACATACCTCACGTTGATGTGCAATCTCACTGCACCGGTTTTGCCGCTTGCCTGAACAAGTTAAAACGCTGGTCTGAGGCCCATGCTGACCACTTCCCTATCGTGGTACTGATGAACACCAAAGAGAACCAGCCTTCTTTTATAAATAGCCCTGCGCCTGCGCCGTTCACCGCCGCCACTTATGACCAATTGAATGACGTCATCCGCACAGTATTAAAAGAGCGCGTTATCACCCCTGACGATATCCGTGGTGATTTCAGCTCTCTGCGCGAAGCTGTGCTTGAACGCGGCTGGCCCGATGCTGACAGCCTGCGCGGCAAATTTATCTTCGTGTTCGATGGCAACTTTGAACAAAACGCGCGCTTCATGGAAAACCATGCAGGACTGAAAGGTCGCGTGATGTTTGCCTCGTTACCAGCAAGCGATGATGGCGCCGCTTTCATGATCATCAACGACCCGATCACGCAACACACTGAAATTAAACAGCGTGTGGCAGAGGGGTTTCTGGTTCGCACCCGTGCCGATGCTGACTTTAGTGCCAGCAATGAAGAAAAAACAGCGCAAAAAATGGCGGCGTTTACCAGTGGCGCGCAAATGATTTCCACCGATTTTTATCCGGGTTCCCCTCAGGCAAAACGTGACGGCCACGTTGTCAGTTTTGCCCATGGCGCCCTGCGCCGGAATAACCCAGTTTCCCAATAATTCACATCACTCGACATTAAAAAATAGGAACACACTATGACAACCACGTTTAAAAAACACGTATTGGCGGCTTCCGTCATCAGCGTATTAGGCTCCGTTTCTTCTGCTGCAGTGGCGCAAGAACAAGCCAGTGCCGACGACATTGAAAAAATTGAAGTGTCAGGCTTTCGTAGCTCACTCATTAAAGCAAAAGATCTGAAAAAAGATGCGCTGGGCACACAAGATACCATTCTGGCCGAAGACATTGCCGACTTCCCCAGCCTGAACCTGGCAGAATCCCTGCAGCGTGTACCGGGTGTCACCATTACCCGTGAAGCCGGCGAAGGCCGTCAGATTTCATTACGTGGTCTGAATGCAGACTTCACGCAAGTACAGTTAAACGGCATGGAAGCATTGGGCACATCTTCTTCACCCATGGACAGCCGCGGTACCACAAACAACTCACGTTCTTTCGACTTCAACATTTTTGCGTCTGAACTGTTTAACCAAATCGACGTGAAGAAATCATACTCTGCAGACATGGATGAAGGCGGTATCGGCGGTACTGTTGGTCTGCATACTGCCAAACCTTTTGATTATGACGGCTTTAAAGGTGCTATCAGTGCACAAGCGGGTCAAAACTCAAATACCGGGGACACCAGTCCGCGCATCGCGGCTCTGGTTTCGAATACCTGGGACAAGTTCGGCGCACTGTTCTCCATCGCATACAGCAACCGCGATACCAGCGAACAGGGCTATAACACCTATCGCTGGCGTCCTCGTGATGCTCAAGGTTCTGATATTTCTGCGTTATCAGCGGAAGATCAAGACGCGGTAAACAGTGGTGATTTGCGCTTCTCCCGTGGTAGTCGCTATTCTTTGTTTAACAGCGATCAAACCCGTCTGGGGGCAACGGTTGCTTTGCAATACCGTCCTACCAGCGACCTCTCGTTCGGCTTAGATGCGCTGTACGGCAAACTGGATAACAAGCGCTCTGAATTCCACCTGCAAAGCCGTGGTTCCAGCTCAACCGCATTAGGCTGCACCGGGCCGGACTATGATGACGGCGCGCGCTACTACTGCTCTGAACTAACTGACATTGAATACAACAGTAACAATGAAGTGGTGTACTCAGAATGGCAAAACACGGCGCTGCATTCAGAAAGCCGCGATCAAACAGCGAAAACAGAAATTACCCAATTTGTATTCAATGCAGACTGGACAGTGAACTCTGATTTATCGCTATCTGCACTTGCTGGTCACATGAAAAGCGAATATGAAGACAACAGCGCTAAAGTGTATCTTGAGTCCTTCGCCGACATGACACTGGATTTCCGCCCAGACCGTTTCTATGGCCAGAACACCTATATCAACGATTACGATCCGACTAACATCGATGAATTTCGCTACCATGAAATTGACCTGCTTGAAAACGAAGTAGAGAACAGTTTCGACGTGGCTAAAATCGATGCCGATTTGTTCCTGAATGATATCAGCAGCGTGAAGTTCGGGTTGTCGTATAAGAAGTTCAAACACATGGACAACTACCTGCAGACCAATAACCTGCTGCGCAGTGAATGGCAGTCGGGTGAAGTGTCTGACATAGTTGACCCTGCCACTGTGTACGTGAACAACGGGCACGAGCGTCAGTCGTGGCTGAGTACTGATGTGAACGCCGTGCTTGCCGACTTCAATATCGACCGCAATGGCACCATGAGCCGTACGCCAAACAAGGTGGAAGAAGAAACCAAAGCAGCGTACGCGCTTTACGATGTGAACATGCTGTTAGGCGATACCGAACTGCGAGCAAACTTTGGTGTGCGTTATTACGAAACAGAAATTGCGTCTACCGGCCTGGTTAACGACACCAATTACGTTACCATTGAGAGTGACTACGACGGTTTCCTGCCAGCGATGAACCTGGCGTGGTATGCCACCGACAATCTGGTTTTACGCGCAAGTGCAGGTAAAAACCTTACTCGCCCAACACTGAATAACCTGGCCGTGGGTGGGAGCATCAACACCGATCCGCTGGCCGGTTCAAGTGGTTTGTCTATCAGCTCTGGTAACCCGTCACTGCAGCCATTCGAAACCCTGAACATGGAAACCGGCGTTGAATACTATTTTGATGATGTAGGCTACGCAGCCCTGTCTTACTTCCGCAAAGATATCGACAACTTTATTGCCACCACCACCATTCCTACACCTTACGGTGAGACCGGTTATCCTTCAGCCCTGATTGAAGGCGCGGTAGACGAAAACGGCGTGGCGCAGTCTGCCAGCACGCTATACAACGTGTCGCAGCCGCAGAATCTGGAAGACAGTGATTTCAGCGGTTGGGAAGTGGCGTTCCAGCGCGATTTCGACTTCCTGCCAGCTCCATTTGATAAGCTAGGCGCGATTGCCAACTACACCTATGCGGATGGCGAGTCGGTACACAATGTGCTGGTAGACGGCGAAAACGTGCAGGTATCCCGTCCGTTCTATGGACTGTCGAAAAACACCTATAACTTAACGGTTTACTATGAAACAGAAACCTGGGGTGCACGCATATCTGCTGCTCATCGTGATGACTACCTGACACAGGTAGAAACTTCCAGTGATGATCAGGATGAAGCGGGTTTCCACGGCACCACTTACTATGACTTCTCAGCGTTCTACAACATTAACGAGAAACTGAAAGTGAGCCTGGAAGGCATTAACCTGAGCGATGAGCGTGAAGAGCAGTACTCTGACTCTGATGACCGTCTGTACAACACCACATTAAGTGGCCGTACTGTGTACCTGGGCGTGACTTACGTGATGTAAGTTCTCACTGAACAACCAAAAGGGCCGGTTTCACGGCCCTTTTTTTGTTCATATCTGTTTTGTTTTTACCTATCTAGCCCTGACACATATTTTAATGGTGATTCAAAAACGATACGTTACACCAACGTAGTAATCCCGTCCGCTTAAGGTAGTGTTGTAAGGGCGGTGAGAGGAATCGGAATACTGAATTTCCCGTTGATTGGTGAGGTTTGTGGCTTCCAGGCGCAATTCCCAGTTATCCGCCACATACCAGGCAACGACGGCATCAACATACACACTTTCTTCGAAGCCGGTTTCGTCTTCATCCTGCAATGTCTGGCTATCGACCCTTGCGAGATAATCGTCGCGATAGGTGGCTGAAAGACGAATACTTAAATCGTAGCTTTCCCAGTAAGCAGTAATGTTCGCCAGCCAGGGGGATAGAAACGGCAAGCTTTTCACCGACAGCGCTTCGCCGGTATTGGCATTATGGTAAGTAAGATTGCCCTTGGTATAACTCACACTCCCCACCACACCCAGATGGTATTGGGGCGACCATGGCCAGGGCGTCTCAAGCTGAGCACTGGCCTCTACACCATAAAGCCAGGTTTGCCGGGCATTCTGTGCAGTGACCAGTGTCACATTGTCGCTTGCAGATAGCGAAAACAAGCCCTCGTATTCCGGTAGCTCACTGATGAGTAAGTTATCACTTACATAAACGATGTAGTCATCCAGATACTTTGTAAAGGCGCTCACTGCAAACCGGTTGGTGTCGGAAAGATATCGCTCCCAGGCCACATCGATGTTGTAAGCACTGTACGGTTTCAGGCTGTCGTTGTAGCCATAAAGCGTATTTTCTTCGCTGTCATAGCGTACAGTCGCGGCCAGATCATCTAACTGCGGGCGGCCCAGCGTTTTACTCAAACTCAGGCGCAATGTGTTGTTTGTGGCTAAACGATAACGAAGATTCACCGCAGGTAGCCAATGGGTGTGACGCAGTGTGCGGTTGCGGGCGAACTCGCTGTCAGAATCACTGATGCGTGTTTGCTCGCTTTCAATGCGTAAGCCTGCATCCAGCAACCAGTTTCCCCAATCTGTGCTGAATGACGAATACAGCGCCAGGCGCTGCTCGATGATGTCGTCTTGTTCGGTGCTATGCTCACTTTCAGCGGCAGCATGGGTGCCCTTCAGTGCACTTATCTCATAGGGCAATCCGAAATAACCAAATATCGCGTTGGTATTGAGTGTCAGCCAGTTCAGCTTTGGATGAGCAGTGAGAGGGGTGCTGTAGCTTTCAGGCACCGTGCTGTCTCGTTGCCCGCTTGCCCAGTCTGCAGACAGGAGATCCTGAATATCATAGAAATCGGTCTGATTGCGAAAATGAACCAGCTCAAGGCCGGTCTTCCAGGTCGTGTTATCCGTCGGCTTGTAGGCTAATGTATAGCGGGCATTGAAAAAATCCGTGGCGGCGAAATAGGCTTCGGCGTCCAGTTCCTTCATTTGCCAGAAAGTGGGTTGTGTCAGATCGTCCTGATAGGTGATGTCCGCAAAGCGAGCGTCGTGGCGATAATCCACCGTGATATCGGTTTCCCCTTCCATGTAGGCCTTGTTGCTGCGGGGCATATCGTAACGGGCGTGCTCCCGGCCAATCACACCGCTACCGGTTAGCGCCTGTGCCCAACGATGCTCAACATTCATCACCCACTGATTGTAAATGGTGGCCACTTGTTGATAACGACTTTCCGTTCCCACCTGAGCCTGTTCATAGGCCGCATAAATCAGTTCGTTCAGGTCGTTCACAGCGGCATCAACGATACGGGTTTCCCCTTCAATCACCGGAGTCGAATTAAAGCCCCGGGGATACAAGTGATACTCGTAACGCTCACCAGCCAAACGTCCGTGCAACCAATCCAGGGTAACGTGGGCAAAGTCGGTTTTATATTCAATGGAGGCTCCCACTCCGGCGCGGTCCATGTCACTCTGCCATACCGAGTAGCGATTCCCCCGAGGTATGGTTAACTCGCCATTTTGCCATGCACTGGCAAGCGCTGTGGGTAAGGCGGAGATATCCGCCCCATCAGGCGGAATACTGCGCCACCGAAAGGTATTTGCGCCCATTTCCTGATAAGAACGGGTGCCGTAGGCCACAGAGAACAATGCGCCCCAGTGACCACGGGTATTCGACACCATGGCAGATACCCGCTTCGATAATGCGTCTGTAAACTGGTTCTCACCGGTTTGGGCAGACAGGTTCCAGTGTAAACCGGGGTGGTCGAAAGGGTGCGCGGTTTTAAGCGCCACAATGCCTGCCATTCCCCCTGTGGGTAATTCAGCATCGTAGGTTTTCAGCACTTGTATTTCACTGAACAAATCAGTGGCAAACAAATTCAGATCGAAAGAACGGTCCCGCTGCTTCTGAAGTCTGCTATCCATGGGCGAATCGTTGTTCGCCAACACTATCATGCCGTTCAGGGTAACCAGGGTGAAATCCGGGTTGAGCCCCCGCAGCATGATTTGACGGCCTTCCCCGGCTTCACGGGTAATCGACATGCCGGGAATACGCTGCATCGATTCAGCCAGGTTACGGTCTGGATAACTGGCAATATCGTTTGCTGCAATCACATCGGAAATCACGTGATTCTCACGCTTACGCTGACGGGAGACATCCAGCGAAGCCCGTAATCCGGTAACTGCCACCTCTTCAATAGGCGCTTGGGGGAGCGGTTCATCAGCCGGACTAATCACGATGCCATCGGCGGTAATGCGGTATTGCAAGCCAGCGGGGTATAGCAGTGCCTCTAAGGCTTGCGGCAAGGTAAACTGGCCATTTACCGCCGGAGCGTTAGTGCTCATGTCCACAGCCGCGTCAGTGACAAAAGACTGACCAAACCGCTCAGAGAGCGCGCGCAAGCTGTCTTTAAGCGGTTGGGATGCAATAAAAACAGGAACAGGAGACGATGAAGAAACCGCTGCGCAGGTGGGTAAGGCAATGCACAAACCTGTCGCCACTGCGATGGCAGTGAACGAGAAGCGAGATAGCGTTAACGGCTTAAACACTTTCACAACCCGCCCTGCTAGTCGGACACCGTTATGACGTAGGCGTCATCCTTTTCCTCCAGTGAAAGCCCATCTGTCTGCGCCAACAATCGCAGGCTTTTCGCTGCTTCATTAAGATTAAACCGTCCGCTAATGCGTTGGTTACCGTTCCCTACCACGTGCACCGGCTTATTCAGATAGCGGGACAATTGCTCGGTTACGATGCCAAGCGGCTGATTATCTACATCCAGCCAGCCACTACGCCATTCAGGCAGCAGGCTGTCGTCGATTCTGAATGTACGGTGCCAGTTGCCATCTTCCAGGATTACCCCCTCACCTTTCACCAGCGTGAGCGACTTGTCAGCAAACACACGAACAACACCTTCGTACACTCTGATCACGGTTTGATGCGCCAGTTTATCGATATCGAACGCGGTACCGACGACCTGCACCCTGGTGGTATCGACATTAACGACGAAGGGGCGCTCCGGAGCGTGAGCAATATCGAAATAAGCCTGCCCCCGGGTAAGACTCACTTCACGCAACGCCTGCGTGTGATTCACCTGCAATGATGAATTGCCGCTCAGATAGACCACCGAGCCATCTCGCAACACGGCCGATTCAGGTGAGCCTGCGTGTGTTTCGACAGACAGTGTCTGAGCCTGAGCAACGGCCACTGGCGACTCTGTTTGCACGGTATTGTTGTGTTGTAACCCCAGCCAAATAACCAGTACTGCCGCCACCGCCATACTGGCTGCAATGGCAAACCACGGGCGCGCTGTACGGCGTATTTCGACGACGTCAGGCACAATGGTGGTTGTTTTATCGTGGCGCTGTCGACTGGCTAGCTGTATTGCTGCCGCTGCCACCTCAGGCTGGCCAATCGCCGCTGCAATGCGCGTGAAAGCTTGTTGATGTTCAGGCACAGCAAGCCACAGCGACAATTCAACCTTGCCCTGTTCGTCCAGTTCATCAAAGCGATCAAACCAGTCTGCGGCCTGATCTAAATGATCTGCGTGTGTCATCTGTGCCTCTGTTACTTACATTCAATTATATAGATGGTGATTTTATGCATTCGGGGACAAAAAGAATGATTATTCTGCAGATTCTGTCCAACCCGCTTCTTCCAGTTTGAGCGTAAGCTCTACCATGGCCCGGGTAAGGTGCTTTTTCACCGCTTCGACGCTCAAATCCAGCGCGGCGGCGATGTCATCCCGGCTCATACCGTCTACCCGCCGCATAACAAAAACCTCCCGGCGCAACGGCGACATTTGCGCCAATACGCTTTCAATAAACGCCAGTTTGCTTGCATTGTGATAATGGGTTTCGGGACTGTCGTTGGCGGCTTCCAGTTCTTCATTCTGCCAGTCCACGGCATTCGGCACGGCTTTACGCTGAAAATCATACAGCACCGACTTCGCCACGGTAATCATGTAGGCAAGTGGATTTTCCAGTTCGGCGAAGCGCACACTTTTACTGGTGCGCAGCAGGGTTTCCTGCAGCACGTCTTCGGCTACCACCGGATCATTGGTAAGCCCGCGGATAAACGCTTTTAACGCGCTGCGGGACTGAACGGCTGCCGGGTCAGTAATACCCTGCCAGTCAGCCGGAGAGTTGCTTTCGTTCAATGTTGCCTTCGCTGAAGAAATGAGAGATGACAACATTAATGCAGATTTATGACAGTGAGATGATACTCAAACAGCAAACTTTAATCAGGAAAGCACAATACTCACTTCACAGCCATCAGCAGTAAAGCGATGCTGATAGGTCCAGCCAAGCTTGGCTGTGACCCTTTTTACCAGTTCCAGGCCAAGACCGTAACCTGATTCGTCGTTTCCTACCGGGTCATTATACTGTTCTGCATTGTCTTCACGGTTGACGATCGTCAGGGTATGACCAGACTGGCTTATGGTAACTGTACCACTTTGGGTATGCTGAAATGCGTTACGGATAAGGTTACCGCATACAATGCGAAGGGCTGTCGGCGGGATAGAGCAAACGACATTGTCCGTGGCGAGTTCCACGTTCACCTGTTTTCCGGTCAGCAAATACTGTAAATCCTGCACCAGCGCAGACAACATCCCTCCCGGCTGAATGTCAGATACGGCCAGTTCATCGTGATCCTGACGGCTAAGCCAAAGCAGGGTTTCAGTAAGATCTGTCATAGTATGGGAAGCATGGTCAATGCGACGGATGGCGTTTGCGCCTTTTGACGGCCCTTTTTCTTCCAGTTTATGCAACAACTCCACACTGGAACGGATTACCGCAATAGGCGTGCGAAGTTCGTGGCTGGCGTGGGAAACAAACTCCCGCTCTCTCACCAGTCCTTCCCGCACATGTTGCAGGCTGGAATGGACAATACCCGCCAGTTCATTAAGCTCCTGATATTTGAATTCCGGCACAGGTTGTTCCAGCGTTTGTTCATTAAGCCCCTGTGCCCATAACCGCAGTCGCTCAACTGGCCTGGATACGCTGCGCAGCAGGATCATCAGCACCCCGGCGAACAACACCAGCACGCCCAGCCCCAGGAGCATGGACCAGCCTTCATGGGAAATCATGAATTCAGGTTCGTCATCGAGTTTAAGAGAGTCAAACACCTGGGCCACGTACCGGTCGGGATATCTGCCACGGCGATCAGCAATTTTTACCACAAATACGGCACTGGACGGCCTGAAGAAGATAAACGATCGCTCAACGGCTTTATGTAAATGAAATGGCCGGAGTTTGTCCGGGTTAAATTTTGATTTCACGCTGTCCGGGAAATCCTTCCAGTCGGCGACGATGATAAAACTCAGGACTTTCTGAGGCTTGCCCGGCTCCACTTGTGTTTCTCCGGCGGCAGATATCATAGTGCCACGCATGACGCCGTCCATCCCTGCGAAAAAATTCACCATTGCAAGGAAACTGAAACCGGAGATGACGACTGTTCCCATTACCAGCAGGGCAATGAGAATATAGCGTCTCAAACTCAGACTGAAGCCACGAACCATACTATTGCGCTCCGGACACTAATTTGAAACCTACACCGGTAGCAGACTGCACATCCAAACCGCTTTCTTTCCCCAGTGCCTTTCTCAAATGATGAATATGTACTTTCAGGCTATTGGAGTCCGGCCGGTTTTCGCCCCACACGGCCTGGGACAGCATTTCACGGGAGACCGGCGCAGGGTATGCCCGCACCAGCTGTTCGAGTACGATAAACGCTGTGGGACTCATTTTCACAGGCTCGCCTGCCAGCGTGGCCGTTTTTCCGTTCACATCCACACACAGTTCACCGCATCGCAATTGCTTTACCTGCCCGCTTCGTCTTAGCGACAGCGCCTGCAAACGCGCCACCAGCTCGGCCATGGCAAAGGGTTTTACCAGATAATCATCTGCCCCTTTAGCAAACCCTGCCAGCTTGTCATCTAACTGATCCCGTGCGGTGAGCATGATAACCGGCGTATCATCGCCCTTTTCACGTAACCGTTCACACACAGACAGGCCATCCAGTCTCGGCAGATTAATATCGAGGATCACCACGGCATATTCATTTTCAGCCAGAAAATTCAGTGCCGCCACACCGTTACTGGCATGATCGCAGTCGAAATCTTCCAGTGCCAGATAATCAACAATGTTCCCGGCTAAATCTAAATCGTCTTCAACCAGCAGTAATGTGGTCATCACGGTCTCCGAAACGTTTTTTTAAATGCTCACGGCCACGCACCATCAGGCTTCGCACATCTTCATTAATTAACACCAGTGCAGGAATTAACAACAGGGTGATGACAGTAGCAAACAGAATACCATAGCCCAGCGATGCTGCAGCAGGGATCAGAAACTGTGCTTGTTTGGAGGTTTCCCCGAGAATAGGATACAGCCCGGCAAACGTCGTCACGGATGTCAGCAATACTGCCCGCAGGCGGCTGCTACACGACTCGATAATGGCGTCCTGCACATCGGCACCAAAACGGCGTAACTCGTTATAACGGGAAACCAGCAGCAACGAATCGTTCACCACCACGCCGCTGAGGGCAAGAATACCGTTCAGAGACAACAGACTCATCATCAAACCGTTGCTCCAGTGACCGAGGATAGCGCCTACCACACCAAAGGGGATTGCCATCATAATGATCACCGGCTGAACATAAGATTTAAGCGGAATGGCAAGCAAAGCGTAAATGGCCACCAGTGCCAGGATAAACACCGTTTCCATAGAGCTTTGTGTTTCTTCCTGCTGTTCTGCTTCACCAGCAAAATGCACTGACAAATCCGGATACTGGCGGGTAAGCACCGGCACCAGTTCACTGTTCAGTTTTTCCACCAGCTCAGTTGAGGTGATTTCATCACTGACAACGGATGCAGAGACAGTAAGCGCCCGCAAACCATCAATCCGCGTGATTTGCTTCTGCTGGCTGTCAGGGTTAATACGGGCAACCACGTCCAGCGGTACCACAGTGCCGTCGTTCAAACGCACTCTGGCGTTCAGGATATCGGCAGGGTTCGCCCGGTCTGCTTCAGGGTAACGTACCCGCACTTTTACTTCGTTTTTATCGCGCAGATAGCGCTGTACAATTTCACCACCAAATGCCCGCAGCAGCTGCTGAGACAAGCTTTTGGTATCCATGCCCAGTGCACGGCCCTGCGGCGTCAATTCGAAACGCAACATGGCTTCCCCGGGCGTCAGTGAGCTTTCTACACTGTGCACACCGTCGATGTTTGCCAGCGCTTCACGGAACGCAGCTTCTGCTGCTGTCAGCGTACTGTCACTGATGCTCTTCAGCTCCACCTGGAAGGCGTTTACCATTTCCCTGCGGGACTGAATTTTTAATTGCTTCACCCCTTCAGGTTCACCGGCAAGCTCACGCCATTTCGACGCCAGTTCATCCAGCGAGTAAGGTTGACTCTCTGCCAGTGAAACAATGATGCTGCCACTCTGATCACCGGACGCCGTCACCTGCAAATTGGCGATGCCTGAACCTTCAAGGCCCAGATTGTTCATCAGAAAATCATCCGCTTGATTAAGCGTGTTTTCGAGCCGAGTCAGGTTTTTCTCGTTCTGACCGAAGCTGGCATCACTCTGCAACGTCATTGACGCTTCCACTGTGTCACCGGGCATACTGGGGAAAAAGCCTACCCGCACCACACCTTTCATTGGCATACCAATCACCAGAATAAACAGGGCGACAAACAGCATGACGGCGGCATAGCGATATTGAATGGCTTTGCGCAGTGCCGGCTGATACATCCGTTCGTTGAAGAAACTTAAGCCGCGATCAGCACCCCGCTGCACTTTGCCCCACAGATCAGCAATGCCCTTACGGGGTTTTCTGTGCGTAGGTAAATGGGCCAGGTGAGAAGGTAAAATGAGTTTTGATTCCACCACCGACAGCAGCAGACAGATGGTAACAATCATGCCGAACTGGGAATAAAGCTTACCCAGCCCGCCTTCCACGTTAGACAATGCAAAGAATGTCGCAACAGTCGTCAATACCCCGAATAATGTGGGTACGGCAACCCGCATGGTGCCTTTGATGGTGTTTTGCAGTGTGTCTCCGTATTTTTGCCTGGTGGCGTATACACTTTCCCCCACCACCACGGCGTCGTCCACCACGATACCCAGCGCCATAATAAACCCGAAGGTAGTCATTTCGTTGATGGTCATATCAACGAAGCTGTCAGTCATGAAAAACAGGGTACCAAAGAAGATAAACGGCAGACCGGCGGCCACCCAGAATGCCACGCGAAGATTCAGAAACACTGCCAGCGTGATAAATACAAGCACGATGCCGGACAGCGCATTTTTAGTCAGCAAGGCGAGACGGTCGGTAATCATGGTGCTGCGGTCATACCAGGTTTCCAGCTCTACGCCTTCCGGTAACAGACCCCGCTCATGCCACTCTTCTACCACGCTTTTCGCCTGTGCCACCATGTTCACCACATCGCCGTTTTCATCCATCACGATTTGGATCCCATAGCCGTTCACACCATTGTACCGGGCCAGCGTGTAGGCATCATCGGCAAACATGTCGGTCACGTCAGCCACATCACCGATTGTCAGGAATGTGCCGCTGTCGTCGGCCAGTAGCGGAATGTTGGCAAAGTCCTCTGCATAATAGGCCTGCTCAGAGGCTTTAAGCCGGATCACCTTCTCTTTGTTCCGCAGGCTGGTTGTGAGGGCGGTAGCCGACTCCTGATTAATGGCATCGGCAATATCAGACATGGTCAGTCCGTATGCCTGTAACTTAGCCTCATCAATTTCGATGGACATCATGGGGTCAATAAAATTAGGCGTACTGACCTCACGAATTTCGTCTTTGGCGAGTAAATCCCGCTCCAGCTGATCGCCCAGTTGTTGCAATGTAGCGTGGTCAGTATCACCGTAGAGCTGCACCCAAATCACGTGATCCTGCCGCCGTCCTTTGGAGATCACCGGCTTTTCTGCATCAGACGGAAAATTGAAGATACTGTCTACCTTGGTTTTCACGTCCGTAAGTAGCGTATCGAGATCGTAATCACTTTCCTTTTCAATCTGTACGTTACTGCCACTGGCCGTAGACGTAGAGGTAATGCGCTTAATCCCGGGCACACCTTCCAGCGCATTTTCGATGTTAATCGCAATGCCCTCTTCGGCCTGAACCGCGTCACCGCTGTCGTAGGTCATGGAAACATTGATAAAGCGGGGATCCATACTGGGGAAAGCCTCTTTACGGATATCACCCAAAGACGCCAGCCCGACAATGATCATTCCCAGCATTAACAGATTTGCCGCCACCGGGTTGCGGGCAAACCAGCCGATGATACTGCTGTTATTCGCCGCCATTGCCGACCTCCGCTACCGGATTTACTTTCATATTGACCAGGTAACTGTTCAGCGGCCGCACGACCACTTTCGCGGTCTCCATACCGGCAACCGGCGTAATGTAGGCATGACCGTTTTCCATAAACAACACCTGCGGGGTAAATTTATCCAGCGTGTTGCTTTGCGTGACGTACCAGACTTCCTGCTTCTGCGAAATCGCAGAAGACGGAATTTGCCACACATCCTGCCATTCACGGCCGGCAATTTCTGCCACCACATACGTACCAAAATACAGCGGAGATGCCTGAGCAAGCGGGTCGTTGACCACCACGATCGCGCTTCGCTGTCGGGATGTGGTGTCCAAATGCTGCTCTACCCGCTCAACCACACCTTCCCAGCGGGTTAAACCGTCCATGTCGGTCAGTGTGACCGGCCAGGGCGCTTGTTTCAGTGTCGCCGGTGACGGCAGATTGTTCCACTGTGTCGCTGACAGCGGTATGGCGATTTCTGCCACATTCGTGGCATACAATGCAGCAATTTCAGCGCCCGACTGCACAAAGCTGCCGGGCTGAATGCTACGGGTTACCACCACACTGTTAAACGGTGAAGTAATTTGAGTAAAGGCCAGATCACGCTGCGCTTGCGCCAGCGCTTTTTCTGCCTGGGCAACTGTAGCTTCTGCCGCAGCGAGTTGCGGTCCGCGCAGAACCAGAGAAGATGATGGCTCACCTTCCAGTCCGGAGCGTTGCCATTCAGACAGTGCCTGCTGGCCCTGTAAGCGCTCTTCTTCCAGCGCTACTTTTGCGTCTTCCAGCGTAGCCTGTGCTGCCGCTACAGCCTGTTCATAATCGGTATTGTCGATGGTGGCCAGTACATCCCCTTTATTAAACTGTGCGCCGGTTTCAAACCGTTTGCTCAGCGACTGTACCTGTCCGGATACCTGCGCAGATAACGTCAGATTAAAACGGGGGTTTACCTGACCGTAACCTTCTACATTGGCCTTATGAGACTTTGCAGCCACACTGACCACACCCACTTCAGGAATGGTAGTGGTTTGCTGTTGCCCTGCGCCCGGCATCCTGCCTGCCGGTGCAGCCTGTTGTGTCTTCTCGTTACCATTTTCTGTGCCGGCAGTCTCAGGCTTTGCCGCAGTAGCAGAAGACGGCGCGCCAGGCGGTCCCGGTGGTGCACCATTCCCACCAATTAACATAACAGCGAGAATGACCACGCAGACTGCGCCCAGAGTGATGAAAAGGGTTTTACGTTGCTGACTCATGACGATACTCCAAGGCCGAGTGCCAGCCCTAAATCGATACGGTTTGAAAGTTGATTGCGCTGAAGCTGAACCAGTTGTGCTTCCAGGGAATAGGTAGTCTGGGTAACTGACAATAAATCGAGAATATCACTCAGCCCCTGACGATACTGACTGGTGTAGTTGTCCTGACTACGCCGTGAATTGCTGTAAGCCTGACTGATATGCTGTTGCCGGCGCTGATAGCTGTTTTCCAGATCCAGTGTTGCCTGCACTTCCTGTACCGCGGTAAGCAGTGTGTCCTGATAGTTCCACCAGCTGTTCAGTGTATCCAGCTCTGCCAGCGCGATATTTGCCCGCAGCTCACCGCCCTGAAACAGCGGTGCCGTAATACTGCTCAGTAAGCTCCACACGGGGTCTTTGAACAACGACAGCGCGGGTGTGGTACCAGAGTCACTCAGGGCTGCGGTAATATTCAGTGACGGCAGTAATTGCTTGTACGCCACTTTTTCAGAGGATTCGTTAGCTTTAATCTGATAATACGCCGCCATCAGATCAGGACGCCGCGCCAGGTCCTGTTCCGGCAATGCAGTCAGCGGCAATACCACATCAGGGAACGACTCGCTGATGGCAACATCAGCCAGTGACATATCGCTGCGCCCCAGCAAAACCGCCAGCGCACGTTTTGAACTGGCCAGATTATTTTCATATTCAGCAATATTAGCCCGTGACGTTGCACTGCTGGTACGGGCTGTATCTAAATCTGCCAGTGTGCCAAGGCCGGTGCGGTAACGGTTTAAAATGATGCTCTCGCTGTTCTCAAGCGCGGCCAGTTTCTTCTTTTCAATATCCAGAATTTTCTGCTGGCTGATGATATCGAGGTAGCCCTGCATCACACTGGCCGCCAGCGTGGCCCTTGCCGACTGCAACGCCGCCGCATTACTTCGGGTAGTAAAAGCCGCGGCATCCACACTGTCACCGATACGGTTCCAGATATCAATCTCCCAGCTGACATTCACCGAAGCACTGTAGGAGGTGTCAGTATTTTCACTGTTATTACCGGACAAGCTGGCCGATGCCTGTGGCAGGCGGGACGCATTGGCAGATGTCTCCCGTATTTTTGATTGCTTCAGTGTAATGAGTGTTTGCTGCAAACCTGGGTTATGCGCTATCGCTTCATCCACCAGCGCCCGCACGGCTTCTACCGGCAACAACTGGTCAAGACTGGCTGTTCTCATAGCAGAGTCTGACTGAGGCAACCAGGAAACCGTCTTCCCCATTTCCTCAGTCACCCGTTCACTTAATGCATTATCAGTAGTGTCTCCGGTGCTGGCACACCCCGACAGTATTAATGCGATGCTCACTGTGAGCACCGGCAATTTCCTCTTCATTACTACACCCGGTTTACTCGTATGCTGCAACATTACATCAGGCAGGGTTAAGGCCGGGTTAACGCCGGGATTGTGCCGTTTAACATGAGCCATGTCAGAACCGGAGCGGGTGAAATTGCAAGGGGCATAGGATAAACTTGCGCGGTTGTTGAATTAGCAGGTTTTATTCATTGGATACTTTAATCACCCCCCTTTCTGAACTCATTAAAATTGCCGTTGCGCCGGTATTTTTACTTGCCGGTATCGCCGGCTTTCTGAACGTGATGTCTGGCCGTCTGGGTCGTATTTCCGACCGCGTACGGGTAGCTGAACGGAATATCCAAACCTTTGCTGATGCTGAGCGGATCCAGAAAAACAAACGTGAAATTATTATGCTGTGGCGAAGAGTGGGGGTGATTAACTGGGCGATCGGCCTGTGTGTGACAGCAGGTTTGCTGGTGTGCTCGGTGATTGTTACTTTGTTTTCCGGTGAATTATGGCGCATCAATCTCGATACGCTGGTCATCACACTGTTTATTCTGGCAATGGCATCACTGATATCAGCTTTACTGGTATTTCTGGTAGAGGTGCGGCTTGCTACCAAAACCATCGAATACACCCGTAACGTGCACTGAGAGTGCGGGCTGGCTGACAGCATTGCGCTGTCAGCCCTTACTGTTTATGTCCAGGAAACGATGCCGGCCGCATTGAAATACGCAAGATAAGCGGCAACCATCAGCTGCAGCACAATGAATATCAGCACAAAGCCCTTCAGCCAGCGGGATGCATCTGAACGGCTGTAAACTACCGTTTGAATACAGGCCCATATTGTCACTAAAGGCAGAACAACAGAGCTGATGAACAAGACAACCGAAATTAACCCCGGGGCCGCCAGATAAGCAAAGGGATTGCTCATGCCAATGCCCAGCGAAAGCAGAAAAACAAATGCACTGACCGCTGACAGTGACATCCACTTACGGAGTTGTTTTCCGTGTACCGTGGTAATTTTCCCCCTGGCGTTATTTATCAGCCAGACAGGTGTATACAACAAAGCGATAAGTAAGAAGATTAACCAGGCAAATAACACGATTTTATCGGCGACAGCGTTTAAAGCTGAGACTTTCACCAGTACGCGATCACCGTAATGAATAACCTCACCGGCAAGGGGATCCGTGGCCGCTGCCATCACAATCTCACCCTTTTCGTTTTGCCAGCGATTGTCACCGGCGTAGGTTAATTCCCGGTTCCAACCCGGCGGAAACACGCTGGACAGCTTAGCTCCGTCATCCTCCACATCAATCATAACGGGAGCGACCAGACGCTCGATAAAATACTGCTTTTCTATACGGGTATTAATAAACCGGTAGTAGCCGGACTTTTGCTTCCATTCATCCGGTACCGGCTGACTTATCACTGAAGGAGTATCTGTCTGCGAAACCAGGAAGTCACTGATTTTTCTTCCCACCTTATACAGTACACTGGCATCATCGCTATTCTGCAAAATCACAAACCCGTATCCACCCTTTGGAGAATACGCCAGCTCTGATGTCCAGCCGGTTAACGCCCCGTCATGTCCCCGGTAGGCATATCCGCCGTAGTAGCGGGCAAAATTATAGATGCCGTAACCACCATCGAAGTGATACACATTCGTGGTATCACTTACCTCCATGCGGTTAACACTGTCTATGCTGAGCAGTGGCGAACCGCGCCCAGTAAAGAATGCCAGCAACTTAGCCTGATCATTGATACTGGATGAGACGCCGCCTGACGGATACATCAACAAGTGTTGATGAGGCACAACCTGACCACCGCTGACGCCGGATGCAGCATCGCTGTTTTGCTCAGGCTCTGCGTAAAACGTATTTTCAAATCCAAGGGGAATAAAGAGGGTATCGCGGATATAGTCTGTAAAAGGCTGACCGGTTACCTGCTCTATCAGCATAGCGGTGGCCACTGCCGCGGAATTAGAGTACGCATGACGGGTGCCGGGCGCCCAGCGGGATACCCTGCTGTCAGGATTTATCCCGAACGCTTCACTGAGAGGCATGACATCAGCATTGTCATACACGTGTTCCTTCAGCGACAAGTCATCCCAGCCGGTGGTACTTTCAAGTAAATGCTTAACCTTCAGCGGATGAGTCGCTTGCCAGGGGTTTTCAAATTGAAGATCAGGCAAAACGTCCCTGACATTGTCTTCTGGATTGATGCGTTCCTGTTCGATAAGTCGCATAGCAGCGATACCCACGAACATTTTACTGATGGAAGCAATACGGTAAGTTGTGGAAGGCGTTACCGCCTGAGATGAGCCGGGCGCTTTTACCCCGAAGGTATTAATATGGGCGGCCTGGCCGGGTTGAATGACGGCCCATGCCATTGAGGGAATGTGGCTGTCTTCTAAGATTTCTTCAATAGCAGCGTCGAGTTCATCCACAGAGGCCGGCACACTGTCACCGGCAGCACTGAGAGCAGGGAAAAGCATAATAAAAGCGAGCCAGCACATCGCCGGCAGACGGAAAAGACGGGTCATACAAATATCCTTTTGCAAATTGTAATTCTTTTACTGGCCAGTCCCAGACCAAAGACACCGCTATCTTTGCTGCTCAGTGAACAGCATTAATCCATATCGACAATCTGATCCTTGCCTGAATATTTAGCACGGTATAACCGCGCATCAGCTTTCTCTACCAGCTGTTCCAGATTCTGCATCTCTTCCGCACACACGCCTATGCTGCAGGTAAGATTGAGACGATGCTCGGTGAACTCATGCTCGCGGACTCTTGTCAGAAAAATATTCAAATCGTCCAGCAAAGCAGCATAATCACGGGTGGAAATCACAGTGAATTCCTCACCACCATAGCGGGCATAGAGATCTTTACCGAAACAATCTCCCATCAGACTGGCAAATTCCTGCAGCAGATGGTCGCCGGTTTTGTGACCGTAAGTATCATTAACCGGTTTGAAGTCATCAACGTCGATCATAGCAACAGTAAGCCCGCCCAGACGCCCTTCATTTTTGAACAGTGCCTCGCCCTGTTCAAACAGGTAGCGCCGGTTGTACGTTTTTGTCAGTGCATCCAGATTCGCAGAATCACGGATGGTAACCAGCATCTCCTGGGCTTCGAGGTTTTGTAGCACCCGGCAGAAGAACTCTTCGTGATAAAACGGCTTACTCAGGAAGTCATTAGCGCCGCTTTTAATGAACTTGGCAGATAACACACTGTTACCGTTGGCAGATAAACCAATAAACACCAGGTCCTGGAAGTTACGATCCTGACGCACGGCTTTAACCAGTTCAAAGCCGTCCATATTCGGCATCATGTAGTCAGAGATAACCAGCTTGATATCCGGATTTTCAGCCAGTACCTGCAAGGCTTCCACTCCGTCAAATGCTGACAACACCTGAAAACGGAATTTGCGCAGAAAAGCACACAGGTAAGAGTTGCTGGTAGTGGAATCATCAACCACCAGTACTTTGGTGGTCAGATTTTTACGCAGGCGGTCAATCAGCTTGATAACCTGCATGTAGGAATAACGGGATTCTTTGGTGATGTAGTCCAGTACGCCTTTGTCAATGAGAGAGGAACGTAATGTCTCATCAAAATTACCGGTCAGTACGGCCGTAGGTACGTCATGAGAGAGCATCAGTTCTACGATTTCACCACGCGGAGCGTCGGGCAGGTTCAGGTCGACAATCGCTGCCAGAAATTCTTCGCCGCTATCCAGCTTTTGCTTTGCTTCAGCATAATCCGAACACAGCACACTGTGAAAGTGGGGGTTATCTTCCACCAGCTTATTTAAAATTTTACGGACTATCTGACTGTCTTCGACAACGAGAATTTTAAACATAACTACAACCTGAACAACTTGTCATACCAGCATAACCAATAAAAAAGAATAATGCGTTAACAAAATACGAAAGTTATACTGATGTATAACCTTCGCAGCCATTAATCTTCCCTGGCTAATGCGTCGAGTACAGCAAACAATACGTTTGCACCCACCCGCGACACTTCCTGATCGTAGATATGTTCTACATTTACGCCTTCCTGCCCGCCGGCAAGATCGCTGATTGCACGAATTATAACCCAATCTACATCATTTATCGTGCAAACCTGACCGACTGCTGCAGATTCCATTTCTGTCACTTCGGCTTTAAATACATCACGTGTCCACTGGCGGTATTCGCGGTTATCCAGAAATACCGAACCGGTCACGCCGTTACCGCCTACCGTTAATTTTGCTTTGCGTTCGCCCAGAATCATCTGGTCCGGTAAGGCCAGCATGGCACTTCTTGCTGCATCCAGCAAACGGGGAGTCGCAGAGAAATAAGCCGTATCCACCGGCTCATCCAGGCCGTCTTTAATGATCAGCACTTCGTCAGGCTGGATGAAATGAAAGTTCTTGTATGCCGGCAGGTGCGGATCCACTTGTCTGCGCTCCGGCTGCTCCTGCAAAAATCTGGCGTAATATTCCGGCAACACGTAATTGCCCGGGTTTTGTTTATCCGGATTGGTGTACACGCTTTCATCATGATAGTACCAGCGCTCAGGCACAATCACATCGCCGGGCTGCCAGTCCGGATTCACCGCGCCGGCAATCCCCATGTACACCACCTGTTTCACAGGAAAATAATCGAAAGCCATCTGCATGGTCAGTGCAGCATTGGCGATACTCATGCCCGTCGCAAATACAAGAATGGGTTCATCATGGTATTTACCTATACGGTAAGTCACACCTTTGTACTTCACGACCTCCGTGATCTGAGCGCCGGGATCAGCCTCGATACGGCCCAGAATCCCCTTCATTTCAGGCCCGTATGCCACCACCACGGCAGTAAAACCTTCCTGTTGAAACTGCTTTGGTCCGAAAGCTTCTGTTGAAAGCGTGTTATCTGCGGGGGCTACTACGGAGGGCGTTGCACAGCCACCCAGCATCAGCAACGAAAATAATGCAAAAACCAGTGAGCGGGCACCGGTGATGGAAGGGGTCATAGATAAAATCCGGATGTGTAAAAAGAATTAAGGATTTTAAGCGGAAATACTGGAGAAACACAATGCGCAGTTACCTCGTCAGTGAGCGATAACTGCGCTGCCATTTAGCAAAAAATAAATGGTTTACAGAGGTAATACTTCCATTACCAGAACGAACATACCACGGCGTTTCTGCGCCGGTGCTTTTGCGTTGTCATCTTCAAACTCAGCTTCCAGCCAGTACATGCCCGGTTCCTCAAAGGTAACTGCAATCTGGCCGTCAGCGTCGGTTGTAAGGTTCATCGCATCGTCAGTATCACGATACTTTTCACCGTCTTTTACAATAGTCACTTTCGTGCCGGTGGCAGCACCGCCATCCATCAGAAAACCAAGGCTGATTTCTTCACCGGTATACAGGTCATTCGGATGCGTTTTACCATCCAGCTCCAGGCCTTTACCTGAAGGTTTGATGGCATCTTCTGAAGGTTCACCCAGAGTAGCAAATACATTAATACGGCGTGATGATTCGACCACTTCCAGACCGTCTGCTTTTTTCGGTACTGCTTTGTTGAATTCTTCCAGCGTGCCGGTTTTACCGCGACCGGGCCACATCTGGCGCTTACCGTCTGCGTCTTTCCAGAATGCCATCAACGACTGGGATGCTGTTTCAACACGGTACGTGCCTTCTTCCTTCACATTGATGTCGAAAACACTGCGGTAGCGCAGTTTCTGTTCGTGCTGCTTCGCCACTTCTTTACCGGAAGGCGAAGTTACCGTAATACCTTCTGTGCCCAGTGCGAAGTGATCAGGGGTAAAAATGCCATTTGCCACTGCAGCATCGAAGCTGATCCACTCGTCATCGCCGGACACAACAGTGGTTGTCGGCTTAATCCATGCACGGTGAGCCAGTGCCGGTGTTGCGATTAAAGACAAAGCAACAACGCCGGTACCGATCAGATGTTTAATTTTCATTTATGGCTCCAAAGTTAATTCAATTTCAGACAGTTCCTGCTCACCTTCTGCAACCTGATGTTGCGATGCAGAAACAGGCAATGTGACAGGCACGCTTAATACTTCGCGGCCACCCAGTTCCCGGGCAGCTTCAACGTACAGGGTGTATTCTCCGGCAGGAATATCATCGAACTGTCCGGACAAGTCGATGGTGTGCTCACCGGGACGACGGGTGGCACCGCTTACTCCGTCCATAGGTAAATCAGCACTGCGGCCACTGCGACGCCACCACAGGCGCAAATCTTTCAGCCATTTCTCGCCTTTACCGTTTTCCATTTCCACGTCATACCATACGGCAACGTCTTTTACCCGCTTCTGCTTAGCATCAGCCAGCCAGACGGCAACATAAGGTGCATGGTATTCAGCGACAGACAGACGGGGCAAGGTAACCTTTACTTCACTGGCATGAGACACAACAGGAAAAACAGCGAGAGATAAAGACAGAACGGCACCAGCTAACCCACGGCGTTTTGCTGATGACAATTGGCGTACCACGGTACATCCCATTAACAGACACTCCTTAAATGAACAATTTTAATGTCAGCGCACATTCATATTCCCGGTATATTCCGGGTCGGAATCTTCCCCTTTCTCCTGATAAGCCCGCCGGAACAAGCTGTTTATCCCGTTGTCCTACAAATTGAACGTGATGGAATCGACTCTTTCAGCCCGCACCCTTATTCTGGCTGAGTAAGGATTACCAAGAAATGAGAATTATTTCCATTTAGACTAAACTGACTCGCATGAATTCTCAACTCATTTCTTCTGAGATTTCACAGGAATCATTCGCTATATGAACACCAAGCTTCTCCGTTCGCTGCAAATTTTCGTTGAAGTTGCTAATACCAGCAACATGAGTATCGCAGCCAAAAAACTTCACATGACCGTGTCTGCCATCAGCCAGCAGTTGCGCAAACTGGAACAGGAAATCGGACTCAGTCTGTTTAACCGTAACACCAGACACATCAGCCTGACAGAGGCCGGTCACATTTATTATAAAACCAGCATGGAACTTATCCGTGTGGCAGAAGAGGCTCAGCACCAGATTGAGCAACTTCAGGAAACCCCCTCAGGCCGCTTACGTATTGTCGCGCCGGAAGGGTTCGGTGGTGGTCTGCTGAGTAAACCTTTGCAGGCATTACTGTCTGAATTTCCGAAAATTAAAGTGGCACTGGAATTAACCAGCCAGACTACTGATGTCATTGCCAGCGGTGCGGATCTTGCGATTTCATTGCAGGAAGTAAGCGACGTCAATCTGCACTGCCGTCATCTGGCCACCTGGGATCTGATTGTCTGTGTGGCAGCAAACCATCCGCTGGCAGATCTGGATACCGTTAACAGTACTGATTTAGCACCCCATGCGTATATTTCTCATCCGGGAATGCGGGATTATGTGGAATCACAGGAAGGAAAAGATAAAGCTCTGCCTGATCCGCCCCGCCTGATGGTGGACTCGGTACAAGCTTTAATCCGCCTGACTCTGGATGGCCTCGGTTACGCCGTGCTGCCTGAGCCGGAAGTCAGAGAGTACATTGAAACTGGCAAACTGGTGAACATTCTGCCTGAATGGAAAGCGTCGAAATATGATGTCTACGCGGTTGCACCGAAACATGATGCAACACCAGTAAAAACACTGGCTGCGGTTAAGTGTTTGCAGGAATCTTTTTCACTGATATAGAACGCTTTGTTCTAAATGAAAAAAGGCCGGTTAAACCGGCCTTTTCTCTTTAATTGGCGTAAACGGGGTGAGATACCGCTTTGTTCACTAGTTGTGAAGTTCGTGTGCCCCGTGCCTTATAGCGATATTGCTTACCGGTACGGGTTTCATTTTCAGCCCGGCTTTCGCCTGTTTTAATGGCTTTTCCACGTTTACGTTGAATTTTGATCGTATCAAGACACATAGTTATCACTCCTGACTAACTTAGACATGCCTGAGCTATTCGCCCGCGGTCGTTAAACCGCGCATATTGTATAGCCCGGGATGATAATCCTTACTGCCGGTTTGTCGCTCAGTTTATGCTGACTGGCGCATCCGGAAATTCATACTCACTGTTGATAAAGCACATTTCAGACCAGACTGATTTTTGACACATGCCTAATTCTCCCGAAACGCCCGTATGGTCAAGCTTTGAGCAAAATCATCTGGTATAACATCTTTCCTCAAACTGGATTTTTAACCACGAATAAAGGATGATAGCGGCACTTTCGAATGTAAAATTGGCATAGCAGTGTGTATGCCTTTACCATTTTTCTATTACCAGGACTTAGGGAACTTCTATGTATAAATTGGTACTTATCCGTCACGGCGAAAGTCAGTGGAATCTGGAAAACCGCTTCACTGGCTGGCACGATGTGGATTTGACTGAAACCGGCGTTGCGCAAGCACAGAACGCGGGTAAACTAATGAAAGATGCAGGCTTTGAGTTTGACATCGCTTATACCTCTGTACTGCTGCGCGCAATCAAAACGCTGAACATCGCGCTGGAAGAAATGGGACAGCATTACCTGCCTGTACAACGCCACTGGCGCCTGAACGAACGTCATTACGGTGGCCTGACAGGTCTGGATAAAGCAGAAACTGCAGCAAAACACGGTGAAGACCAGGTAAAAATCTGGCGTCGCAGCTTCGACGTACCACCTCCGGCAGTTGAAGAAAGCAGCGAACACTTCCCCGGCCATGACCGTCGTTACAGCCACGTTGATCCAAGCATTCTGCCTCGTGCAGAGAGTCTGGCACTGACCATCGACCGCGTACTGCCTTACTGGCACGACGTTATCCGTCCTACCATTCAGGATGGCAAACGCGTTGTTATTGCCGCTCACGGTAACAGCTTACGTGCACTGGTTAAGTATCTGGACGGTATGTCAGAAGAAGAAGTGCTGGAACTGAACATTCCTACCGGTGTACCTCTTGTATATGAACTGGATGCCGATCTGAAACCAATTTCTAAAGAATACCTGGGCGACCCTGAAGCGATTAAAGCGATGATGGATGCCGTTGCCAAACAAGGTAAAGCGAAGTAACTTCATTTCGTATTTATGCCCGCGGCATCCGCCTGCGGGCATCTTCTTATTCAGTCCATGGCTAACGCCCACTCTGCAGTCACCCTGTTCAAAATGAACCATGCCATTCTCAGGCTGATATTTCTCGTAGTGCTTTGTGCATCCATTACCGTAGTTTTTACGCTCTTTCCCTCTTTGTCAGATTTCAACGAACAATGGATAGACACGCATTTCCGCTCTGCCGGAAAGGCACCGGCACTGTATTTCATTTTTGTCGCCACTTGTCTGCTAACCTGCGCTTTACCCAGACAAGTCGTCGCATTAATGGCGGGTTACGCTTTTGGTGTCGTGGAGGGTGCAGTGTATTCAACGCTGGCTGCAACTATCAGCTGTTCAGTGTGTTTCTTCAGTGCCCGATTTCTGACGCAAAATACCGTAAACAAGCTTTTTGCCGGCAAAGTTAAAAAAGTTAACCGGTTTCTGGCAGAGCAGGTGTTCTTAAAAGCATTCACACTGCGTATTCTGCCACTTGGAAGCAACTACATTATTAACCTTGTTGCCGGAGTCACGTCGGTAAAACCGGCTCCGTTTATTGGCGGATCAGCAGCAGGTTATATTCCTCAAATGGTGCTGTTTGCGTTGATGGGAAACGGTCTGGAGGTACAGTCCGGATGGCAGATCGCCTTCAGTGCTGCCATGCTGGCAGTGTCGATAATTACGGGCTATTACATTTATCGTACTTTCCGGCTTCAGCATGCCACGAAGCGGTAAATTAATGAAAACTGTCCACCACACTCAGAATTGCCTGCCAGGCAGGTTTTACAGACGGATAGGTACCGTCCTGCCGTAAACCGTTGTGCTGGCGGTTTGTCAGCATGATGACAATCAGGCCATCGTCAGGCCGGAACATCAGTTGAGTACCGGTAAAGCCGGCATGACCAAAGCTTTCCCGTCCCTCCCCGTCTTCGTAACGCCAGAAACCCAGCGCCTGACCAGTATCGTAAGGCGTATTCAGAAACGCTGCCAGCGTCTCAGGCCCGGTTAGCATGGCGTTACCATAACCACCACCGTTGAGCAGCGTCTGGCAATAGATTGCCAGATCCGGCAGAGCAGAAAACAGACCGGCATGACCTGCCACACCTTCCAGTGCATACCAGGCGTTGCCGTCGTTCACCTCGCCGGTTAACGTGTAATCGCGGTAGCTATCAAAATTGCGCTCAAAAGGCGGATTTTCTACTACAGGGTATGGTGTGGATGAACTTACCATGTGTTGCTCGTAGGGATTGCCCTGCGACGTGGCGGCGATATTATCCAGCCAGCTTTCCGGTGGTAAATAGCGGGTTCTGTTCATGCCCAGAGGCCGATGAACGAACGTGTATACGTAGTCGTTAAGCGGCATTTTGCTGATCTGTTCAACGATTTTACCCAGTAACATAAAACCAATATCAGAATATGCCCGTTTTTCAGCAATCCCGTAACGTCGTTCCAGCGACGCCAGCCAGGCGAAGACAGAGTCACGGCTTTGCCTTTTGTGCAGCCAGAGTGGTTGCCACTCCCATAAGCCGCTGCGGTGGGTCAGCAGTTGCTGCACAGTGATACCGGCTTTATCTGTTTGACTGAAGCTGGGCAGCAAGTCGCCCAACGTATCGTCCAGTGACAACCGGTGTTCACTTACCAGATGCATCACTGCTGCTGTGGTGGAGACCACCTTCGTCACGGACGCTAAATCAAAAACCGTGTCTGCCGTGACCTTGCGGGGCGATGCCAGAGAATGCAGACGGCCGGAGTTCATTAACTGATATTGCGCCATACCCTGACCCGCGGAATACAGCACCTTACCCTGTCTGGCGACAAGGAGAGCAACGCCGGGAAACAGGTGTTTATCGGGGTCAGTGCCAATAAATGGCTGCAACGTTTGTTGCAATGCCTTTCTTTGCGCGGCGTTTAATCCTTCTTCCGGACTTGCAAATTCCAGTTCCGGATAGTCTACAGACACCGCTACATCGCCGGTTTTCACTTGTACTGACAGTGCATTTTCACCAGTTTTCACCGCATCTTTACTGGTCAGTATATATTGTGCATTTTCAGCCGGGTCCAATATGCCGTCGAAGACCACCCTGTCATTCACTTCAATGCGCGCCTCGCTGACAACAGCCGGCATAATACGCAATCTGGCGTGGTCACCGGGCACTGAAAATACACCGGTAAGAGGTGTTGAGGTTGCTTCAGACTGTAATACCAGTTGCCCCTGCAACTGTGCGGCATGGGCTGACACACTGGTCGCCATGCCGATAACAGCGGCTTTCAGAAACATCCGGAATGGTTTAGTCATGAGCCCCGGGCGCGCTTACCTCGTCGAGAGATACCGGGATCCCGCCCTGCGGCTTTAACATGCCGGTAAGTACTCTTACCAGGCTGTCCATCGTGCCGCCAGTATAGGGCGCGTCAGGTTCATCAGACAGGGCATACACATTGGCGTTATAAGTCGCCAGCACCGCATCGCTGAAGGTATTCAGTTGCATGGCGTCGTAAGGCATCCGCAAATACACCAGGATACTGCGTTTTCCTGTTTCTTTGACTTGTTCGAGTAATGAAGGCAATAAAGCCTGCGCCTCATCAAACCCCATGATCTGCTTTGTATTGACGTCCATGTCTTCCATACCGCCCAGTTCTACCAGACTGGGCGCCGGTGTCATGCTGCCAACCACTACGGTATCTGCCTGCGCCATGGCACTGTCCAGCGAAGGCCTGTTAAGTTGCTGCAAGCTCATGCAGGTAACCTGCTGCTGCGGACGGTACAGTGACATGTGATAAGACACCGCACGGCATACGGTTTCTTCCGGCATAAGAACCAGTACGTTGCCGGTTTCCGGAATGACAAAGTCAGCAGGTTTGCCTTTAACAACCGCGATGGCAGCATCGGCAAGTAACTGGGCACGCCACTTGTTGTCTGCCAGAGAAGCCGCCAGTTTTTCAGGTGACGGGGTAAAGTGTGCAGCCAGCCCGAAGTCAGCTTTTGTTTTCCGGATCCTTGCGGCAGATTCTGCAATTAACTCTCTGTCGAGCTCACCCTGCAATACCTTTTGTGTAAGGGCATCGAGTAATTCATTGAAGGCGCGTATACCCCTGTCACTGTGGACCGGCAGTGGCATCACGACGATATCCGTACCGGCAGAAAATGAAGCCGCTACCGCATCAGTCTGGTCAAAGAATTTTGCGATGCCGGCCATGTTCATGGCATCAGACACGATGAGCCCTTTAAAACCCAGCTCATCACGCAGGATCCCGGAGAGGATTTTTTTCGACAATGTCGCCGGCTTAATTTGTGGCTGACCGGACTTGTCGTTGAGTTTACTGTCATCTAATTGCGGATACTGAATATGCGCCGTCATTACCATGGCCGGCGACGCCTCACGGATAATCGTTTTAAACGGGTACAAGTCCACCGCATCAATCATTTCGCGGCTGTGATCGACCACCGGCAAAGCCAGATGGCTGTCTGTGTGAGTATCACCATGGCCGGGAAAGTGCTTCAGTGTGGCCAGAATTCCCTGCGACTGCATGGCTTCAACCTGCGCTTCCCCGGCTTGCGCCACCACTTTCGGATCCTGCCCGAAAGAACGCACGTTAATGACAGGATTCGCCAGATTGGCGTTTACATCCACATTGGGAGCGAAGTTGGTATTAATACCTAACAGCTTAAGCTCCTGCGCCATGATTTCAGCGCTTTCACGGGCAAAGCGGGTACCATGTTCTCCGATGGTTGCGCCAATCGCCATATTGCCGGCAAAGTCAGTTGTGAAGACCCGCGGAGTTCTGAATACACGCCCCCCTTCCTGATCAACGGCAATAAACAGCGGCTCTCCGTCACTTTCCCCCGTCGCAGCCTGCTGCAAATCGCTGGTCAGCGAGGCAATCTGGCCTGGCCAGGATAAGTTTTCACTGAACAAAATGACGCCGCCCACGCCGGACTCAGCGACGAAGTCTTTTAACTCCTGCGGTAAAACCGTAACCGGCTCGCGGCATTTTTCTTCGTTGCCAGCACAAAAATAGCGGAAGTCAGGCATGAGTTTTTGCGCAATATCGCGCCGTATACTTTGCGTATCAGTGTCAGCAGTCATAGCATTAGCAGGAGTCAGGTTAAGGCAGCTTAAGCATACCGCTATTTGAAAATATCGTCTGCTCAAGTGGCGGATTAGTGGCATAGAATATCTGTACCCCGATAGTCAGTAATCGTAATTCAGGAATTGGCTGAGAGATTTTTTATCTCATGTTACATTTTTGATCAAGAATATTTTATTTTTATATGCTAGGTTTGTCAGGTGCATTTGCCCTGAAACCTGCTTCCGGATAAGCAGTAAGAAACGGTTTCCGGCACCCTGTACCGGCACAAATACCTAACCGGCAAAAGATGATTATGAATAAATTTATTGAACGCCTGTACCATATTGGTAGCAAACCACAGCGAAAAATTCTCGGACTAATGAGCGGTACATCGCTGGACGGCCTGGATATCGCGTTGTGTAACATCACTGGCTCAGGAAAAGAGACTGAAGCCCGTATCGAGCGGTTTATGACTGTCGATTATGACGTCAAATTCCGCCAGGCAATTCAACGTGTATTTGCAAAGCGTGATGTAGACTTGCAGGAAGTCACGTTACTGAATGCGTGGGTTGGCGAATATCATGCGTCTTTAATCAATAAAGCATTGAACCAGTGGCAAGTGGATAAAGAAGAAATCGACTGTATTGCCAGTCACGGTCAGACCATTTATCACTGCCCGCGGGAACAGCACGGTTTGCCTGAATACGGCAACGGCACATTACAAATCGGCGATGGTGACCGGATTGCTACAGGCACCGGCATTATTACACTTTCTGATTTTCGTCAGAAACACATCGCCGCAGGTGGTGAAGGCGCGCCACTGGCGGTTTACGGAGATTTCCTCGTGTTCAGCCACGAACAGGAAAACCGTGTTTTACTGAACATCGGCGGCATCGCCAATTTCACCTGGCTGCCCGCCGGTAATCATCCCGCTGAAGTATTCAGCACCGATATCGGCCCGGGCAATACCATCATTGATGCCTTTGTCTCCCGGCACTATGCACGGCAGCGCTTCGATAAAGACGGTGCCATCGCATTGTCAGGAAACGTGAATGAAAATCTGCTTAATGAATTGCTACGCCATGATTTCTTTTCCTGTCCTGTGCCGAAAACCACCGGACCCGAGGTATTCAACCTGGATTATCTGAATCAGGCACGATTACGCAGTCAAACCCTGTACATTCCTAACGAAGACGTTGTAGCAACACTGACAGCATTTACTGCTAAAGCGATTGCCCACGGCATTATCATGACTGCCACCAGCACATCAGCGATAATGGTGTACGTGAGCGGGGGCGGCGCGCGAAATAAAGCACTCATGGCAGCTATCGCGGATGAACTGCCGGACTTTATCAGTCTTAAAAATTTGTCTGAACTGGGCATAGATGCTGATGCGAAAGAAGCCCTGCTATTTGCCATTCTCGCCAATGAAACGCTGGCCGGCAGCCCTTGCTTTGAAGGCAATCTGTTCGGTATTCCCAATACCAACATGGGGAAAATAAGCCTGCCATAGACGATGTTCAACACGGGTTTACGTCAGCACAGGTTTACGGGTAGCAGTGTGACAGGAAAAAGAGCGTGCCCGGTGAAGGGCACTAAGTATTTGTTATTCCCTTAGCCGATATTCTTTCCGCGCATACGCTGCAACGTACCGTCTTTATCTATGATGTGGTGTTTAAGCGCACCCGCCACATGAAGAATGATGGCTGCGATGAGCAGATAGCCCACTATCTCGTGCACTTCACCTGCCACCTCTGAAAGGCCTTCGTTTCTTGGCAGCACATCCTGAGGATTAACGGGGTCATGGTTAGCGGGAATTAAATCAAACCCGAAAAACGGAACGTTATGCCCGCCCATCGATGACATGATGATGCCGGACACTGGCAGGATAAGCGTACCGGGGATCAGTACCCAGTGAATCACACCGGCCAGCATATGCTCCCACGCTTTATAGTTTCCCGCCGGCACCGGCCAGCCATTTTTCACCCGCCATACGGCACGGGCAAAAGCAAATACCAGAACGACCACACCAAAAGATTTGTGTAACGGATACAGGCTGTAGTCATGATTCTCTGTCATGTAAATACCGACAGCTAATAAAGCGATCATCAATATCGCCACTATCCAGTGAAGAGACACGGTGATTTTACTGAACTGAAATTTCGAATCTGCACTCATGGGCTTTCCCATCCTTATAATTTGGGGTCTGAGTTAAACCGGGCCGGGCGGTCAGACACGCTACTAAAGTCTGATATTTAATGCATATTTATACCTATAATAACCACTTTAAAAGCATGGAAATAGATAAATTTCATTTTATTTCAGTTAATTAAGTAAAACTAAACTTTTGACTAACTCACAGAGCTGGCGAATAAAAGTACCATAAATATAAATACTAATAACAATGCGCGAGAAATGAGATGTTAGCTTTTAAGTCTACATACGAAAAAGAAATCGCCGGATTAACACAGGCAATTAACGAATATAAAGCCTTTTCTGACGCAGTAAAACGTCACAATGCCTACGTTATTTTCACGCCGGATGGCAACGTGATTGAATGCAATCAGATTTTTGCGTCTATTTTCGGTTTTCAAAGCGGTGATTTGATTGGCCAGCACCACAGTGCACTGTGTTTCAGTGAGCTAACAAACAGTACCGCTTATGCAGCGCTATGGCGTGACTTGCGCGACGGCCATGCCCAAACCGGTCAGTTTCACCGTAAACACCGCAGTGGTGAAGGTGTGTGGCTGGAGGCTTCTTATGAACCCATTCTGGATGAAAACGGAAGAGTAACTGCAGTACTGAAAATTTGCTGCGACATCACTGAGCAAAAAGAAACAGCAGAAGCCAACAAAGCGATTTCTGATGCCCTGGACCGTTCAATGGCAGTGATTGAATTTACCCCGGACGGCACAATCCTTAACGCAAACGGGAATTTTCTGGCCACCGTGGGCTACAGCCTGAACCAGATTCAGGGTCAGCATCACCGTATGTTCTGTTACGATGATTTCTACATCGACAATCCTAATTTCTGGGACATTCTCGCAGCAGGCAATTTCCAGTCCGGCCAGTTTAAACGCAAGAATGCAGCAGGCGAAGTGCTGTGGCTGGAAGCGACATACAACCCCATTTACTCTGCTGACGGTAGAGTCTATAAAATCATCAAGTTTGCCTCAGACATCACGCAAAAAGTGATTGAACAAAGTAACATCGCCAGTGCATCGGAACACGCGGTGTCGATTTCAGAAGAAACGTCACAAATTGCATTACGGGGAACAGAATCACTGACCAATTCCGTGGATGTATTTAACGCCACTTTGAAAGAAGTTGATCAGGCAAACGTACTGATTGAGCAACTGACTGCCCAGTCAGCCAACATTGAATCCATCGTTTCTACTATCCGCAGCATTGCTGATCAAACCAACCTGCTGGCGCTGAATGCGGCTATCGAGGCAGCCCGTGCCGGCGATCAGGGTCGTGGCTTTGCCGTGGTAGCAGACGAAGTACGCCAGCTGGCTAAACGTACCAGTGACTCAACGGTAGAGATTGAATCGGTAGTAGGTGAAAACAAAGGTCTGGCACAACAAGCCAGTGAGAAAATGACCGAAGTGAAATCCAAAGTTGACCTGAATGCTGAGCAAATCGGCAGTGTGCAGGCTGTGATGGATGAAATATATCAGGGTGCGGTAAGCGTAACTGAGAACGTTTCCCGTATCATGAACCAGTAAGTCCAACCGACTAGGGGCAAGGACGCCCCGAACTTCGGGACGCCATACCGTATGACTACGACGTTTTATGATGCCATATGGATCACAGAACGGATGCTCTTTCCTTCGTGCATCAAATCAAACGCTTCGTTGATTTCTCCCAATGGCATAGTGTGGGTGATGAAGTCATTCAGGGCGAATTTACCCGCCAGATAATCTTCAACAATGCCGGGCAGTTGCGAACGACCTTTTACGCCGCCAAATGCAGTACCACGCCATACACGACCGGTCACTAACTGGAACGGGCGGGTTGAAATTTCCTGGCCGGCACCGGCTACACCGATGATCACTGACTCACCCCAACCTTTGTGGCAACATTCCAGTGCAGAGCGCATCACATTCACGTTGCCGATACATTCAAAAGAATAATCAACGCCGCCGTCGGTTAATTCAACAATCACTTCCTGTACCGGCTTGTCATAGTCTTTAGGGTTGATGCAGTCAGTCGCCCCTAATTTCTTAGCCAGTTCAAACTTGGATTCATTCAAATCGATACCGATAATGCGGCCTGCTCCCGCCATGGTTGCACCGATGATGGCAGATAAACCAATACCGCCAAGTCCGAAGATAGCAACGGTGTCACCTTCCTGTACTTTCGCCGTATTGAGTACCGCGCCCATACCCGTAGTCACACCGCAACCCAGCAGGCACACTTCTTCCAGTGGCGCATCTGGATTAACTTTAGCCAGCGAAATTTCAGGCAGAACCGTGTATTCGGAAAACGTGGAGCAACCCATATAATGATAAATTGGCTTACCATTACAACTGAAACGGGTTGTACCGTCAGGCATCAAACCTTTACCCTGAGTTTCACGTACCGCGCTGCATAAATTGGTTTTACCTGATGTACAGAATTTACATTCTCCGCACTCGGCGGTGTAAAGCGGGATAACATGGTCGCCCACTTTCAGAGAGGTTACCCCTTCGCCAACTGACTCAACAATACCACCGCCTTCGTGGCCCATGATGGCAGGAAATACCCCTTCAGGATCCTCACCCGACAGGGTAAACGCGTCGGTGTGACACACGCCTGTGGCAAGAATTTTTACCCGCACTTCACCCGCTTTAGGTGGTGCAACCTGAATTTCTTCAATAGACAGCGGCGCTTTCGCTTCCCACGCTACCGCGGCTTTACAAGTAATTACGTCAGCCATGTTGTTTTATCCTTTATTCGATGTGTGTCGGACTATTCTAAACAGTCGCAGTTATGTAACAATACACGCAATATGAAAATCACTTTTTCATAAATGCAATAATAGAACCATTTACCAGCAGGGCTTTATGAACAGAGACGGTATTGTTGAATTTGTGGCGGTTGTTGAGCAGCGCAGCTTTACGCTGGCAGCGAAAAAACTGCGTATCTCTACCGCAAAAGTAAGCCGCCAGGTCAGCGCACTGGAAACCCGCCTGTCATCAAGGCTGTTAAACCGCACCACCCGTGTAGTGACGCCGACAGAGCTTGGTCAGCAGTTCTATCATCAATGCCGTCACATTCTTGACCAGCTTGATGACGCAGAACGTTTCGTCTCCGAACAACAGCTCACGCCTTCAGGCAAACTCATGCTTACAGCCCCCGTAACTTACGGCGAACGGATCATCGCACCGGTCGTTAATGACTTTCTTACGCTGCATCCCCGCATTGAGGTCAGCCTGAATCTGACAAATCAGGTTGTGGACTTAGTACAGGAAAACTACGATCTGGCTATCCGGCTTGGTCACCTCGAGAGCTCATCGCTGATTGCCCGCCGGTTAGGCTCGCGGACGTTATTCACCTGCGCCTCACCGGAATATTTTGAACAGTATGGCCTGCCTCAGTCGGTGGCCGACCTTGCCAGGCATCAGTGCATTGCCGGCACATCGGCCCACTGGCAATTTAATGTAAATGGCAGAGTCGTCACCTACCGGCTTCCAAACGCACGACTGCGTTGCAACAGTGGCGTGGGGATCCGCGATGCAGCACGCAAGCATCTGGGCATCATTCAACTGCCTGATTATTACGTCGCTGATGATATCGAATCAGGCCGCCTGAAAGTGATACTGCCTGCACAACAAATCGATGATGACGGGATATGGGCGGTATACCCGCAAACCCGTCATGTATCAACCAAAGTCCGGTTATTACTGGACTATCTGGTTACCCGCCTGAATCCCGGCGCGTAAACCAGTTCGCCACCGGGCCGGCTCTGCCGGTTCACACCTTATGCCGGAATTGCCGGTTCGGTGCTTTCAGGTTCTGGTTCAGGAGGCTGTCCCGTAATGCTGGCAATAAGGTCTGCCGCATTTTTCTGTCGGAATGCACGATACTCTTCCCAGTCAAATGACTTCAGAAACGCCACAGCCGCATCACAGCCATTTACAATCAGCTTTTCTTTGTCTTCCGGCGACATATCAAAGTCGAGCCAGCCAATGTCTGTTGTATCAATTTCCTTCACCACCCGGTTGTAGTCTTCAAAATGCTCATGGCGGTATTCTTTATCAGTGTTGCCTTTGGCAATATCCACCACATTGGAGATAAAGTTCAGCAGTGATGAATTATCGAAACGGTCTACATCAAAGCCCAGCTTGGCACCAAACGTGGGCATTGAAGGAACCTTACTGGGTTTCGCGTGAAATTCGTCAAAGGGAAAATTTGATAACAGGCCGCCGTCGACGAAGGAGACCGACTCGCCATACTTCTGAGGGTCTTTCAGCGTCACTGAAAAATCCCGTTGAAGCCGGTCTTTCACATCGCTGTAAGGGGGGATGTTTGTCAGCGTGAAGGGATCAAAAAAGATGGGAATAGACATGCTGGCACGGGCAAAATCTGCAACAGGCGCATCGTTTTCCGGGCGGTAGAATAAATCAGCATCTTTAGGAAAGGTCACCTCAACACCGACAGCCATACAACTGGCTTTTACTGCCAGTCCGCCGAACGGGGCGGATTTATCATATGCGAACCGTGGCGGATGGTTCAGGGTGACCGTTTCCGGCAGCGTCCATTTTGACGCCAGGCCGGTGAGATGTGCTGCGCCGAAAGGCTTCAGCACTTTACGTTCCATCCAGTCGTAAAAGGTTTGACCGGGGTTTAATCCCCGCTTTGCTTTCAGCCGTTTGTAACCGGAAATTACACCCTTCGTCCAGCGCCAGCCTTTACTGAACATATTACCGCCACCGGGATTCTGCACCACATCCCTGACAGCTTTAGGTCCGTCGACAAAACTGAAAAATGCCACTTCATCCAGCACATCTGCAATCGCCATGGTTTTAGGCTGATCAGGCGTACCGGCTGCACTCAGCCCTATCGCATTGATTGCACCGGCAGACGTGCCGGCTATTTTACGAAAACGGATATTACACTGTTCAAGCACGTAGGTATAACCCACGAGACCAAGCCCGAGCATGCCGCCGCCTTCCATCACAAGGTCGACGAAATAGTACTTTTCACCGTCTTTTTCGAAATATACATCTGACCAGGCTTTGCTTTTCAACTCAGCCGGGATTGAATAGGCCGACAATATGTCCTTCACAGACTTAGCCGGTGTAGTTTGCGCGTTCATTACAGCCTCCCTGTCCATAATTTGTTCAACATGCTAACGCAGGGTAGGATTAATGCAATGGTCATTCTGTACTAAGCCAATACCATTTATGAATAAAACCGTCTCTGAGATTGAATTAAGACACAGAACTCTGCGTTTACCCCACGGTGAAGATGCGCCACTGATTGGCTCAAAGCAGCACTACCGGGAAGAACTGAAAAAGTGGCAGAAAAAACTGCTGCATGTTCAGCAGGCCATTTATCACCAGAAAAAACGGGCAATTGTGGTTTTCGAGGGCTGGGATGCATCCGGTAAAGGCGGTGCCATCAGGCGTCTGACCGGCCATCTGGATCCCAGAGGGTTTGCCGTGCACCCCATTGCAGCCCCCACCGATGAAGAACAGGGAAGGCACTATTTATACCGGTTTCAGACAAGGTTACCCAAGCCCGGCCGAATCGCCATTTTCGACCGTTCCTGGTATGGCCGGGTACTGGTAGAAAGAGTGGAACAACTGACACCGGATGATGCCTGGCAACGGGCTTACCGGGAAATCAATGAGTTTGAACGGATGCTGTCTGATGATGGTGTCCGCATCATTAAGCTGTTTTTACATATCTCACCTGACGAGCAGCTACGCCGGTTCGAAGAGCGGCTGCATAATCCCTACAAACGCTGGAAGCTCACAGAAGAAGATATCCGCAACCGCAGTAAGTGGACTGATTACGCGTCAGCCACCGAAGACATGTTTGATGAGACGGATACCCGACCGGCTCCCTGGCATCTGATACAGGCAGAACACAAATGGTATGCACGGGTGGAAGTTTTAAAGAAGGTTGTGAAGGCATTGCGAAAAGGCACCGACATCACACCCCCGCCACCGGATGAGAAGCTCATCCGCCTGGCAGAGCAAAAATTGGGGATAAGCGTGCCGGATACAGACACGCCGGAGCCGCAACAGTCAGAGCAGGATAACTAAAACGTCAGCTTGTATTTCTCAAGCTGGTAGTAGTAAGGAAGCGCTTGCTCACAAACTTCCTGTAATGTCTCTGAAAGTACCGGTACAGGTTTCCGTGCCGTGGCTATAAGCCCGGTACTTTCCCACACCGCATTGTACCAGTGCTCTGCCCAGACGCCGTCAGCTTTGTTGCCGCCAGCCGGCCAGCTGAGCATGCCCGCATCGTAAGATATCCCGATGGCTTCACACAGCGTCTGCAGCCCCGTTGCCGGGTCGGTCAGCAAATCGTCACTGTCAATCACCACCGGCGGTTCGCCGTTCAGCGTCATCTGGCGGTTAAATAACTCCGCCTGCTGACGGATGCCGATATCATCCAGTAAGGGCTTTTCCCGTTTTTCATTGTAGCTGGCAATCACCCTTGCCGGATGACGCAACAGAAACACGTTAATCACATCGTCTGTCCAGGCCAGCGGAAATGCGGGTAACATGTGATGTGACATGTGTTTCTGATAGAAAATATCTTTACCGTCAGGGACCGGACCCAGGCATTGCGCAATAACCTCTGAAGCATGCTGTGGTTGCGATGCCAGTATCGCTTCCTGCATCGGGTGCACTTCCCCGCTTTCCTTCAGATACGCTGCGTAAAAGGGCTCGTCAACTACCGCGCAGTCACTGCGGGCGGCAAACGCATACATCATCGCTGTCGATAAGTTTCTGGGGCCGGACCACATAGCAATACGCATCAGTGTGTCTCCTTAAACAGTTGATAATATGCCTCTCTTATCTGCTGCGTGAACGGTCCCGGGTGCACATCGCCAATTGCTCTGCCATCAATGTGGGATACCGGCGTCTGTGCGCCAAACGTGCCGGTAAGGAAGGCCTCGTCAGCACCATAGGTTTCAACCAGCGAGTAATTACGCTGATGCACCTTCAGTCCAATCCGCTCACACACGTCTATCACCTTCTGCCGGGTGATACCGTTCATGCAGTAATCGCCGGTAGAGGTCCAGACCTCGCCTTTTCGTACAATAAAGAAATTACAGGCGTTGGTGGTGTTTACAAACCCGTTTACATCCAGCATCAGCGCTTCATCGGCACCGGCTTTTTCGGCGGCAATACAGGCCAGTATGCAATTGAGCTTGGAGTGAGAGTTGAGTTTAGGATCCTGCGTCATGGGCAGGCCACGCATATGCGGTACAGTAGCCAGCTTGATTGGCCGCGCAATGGACGCTTTGGAGTGCTCACATATAATAACCAGCGTAGGACCGTGCACAGAAAGCGCCGGATGCTGAAACGGCTTTTTCTTTTTGCCACGGGTGAACATCAGCCTTGCATGTACATCGGTGTGCATATCATTGGCTTTACGGGTGGCTTCCAACGCCTCTGTAACCTGCGCCCTGGTCATGCCTAAATCCATGTCAACCACTTTTGCTGCTTCAAAAAGCCGGTCCATATGCTCATCCAGAAAAGCCCATTTACCGTCGTATAACCGCAAGCCTTCCCAGATGCCATCACCTAACATAAAGCCACTGTCGTATACCGACACTTTGGCTTCGTCGCGGTGAACAATGTCACCGTTCACATAAATGAGAATATCATCATTACGCGCATCTTCCGCTGCGGTGTGGGTAGAGACATCCGCCATACTCATTGATTGTTTTTCCCTTTTTTTGTACAGCCAGAAAAACAAAAATACCGGCTGACGACCCGTAAAGTAAAGTCGTACCGCCGGTATTTGCGATGATATTAAGCGATGATTAGTTAAACAGATCTTTCAGCTTGTCTTTGCCTTTCTCCATTAACTTCTCTTTTTCTTCATCGATTTTTTCCTGCACTTTCTCTTTGGCTTTTTCTGCCAGCACTTTTTTCGCTTCTGCTTTTGCCTGTTTGATGGCGTTATCCAGCATCTGATTTACGATAGCCGCACCGACCTGATCAGCCGGTAAACCGTCAGGCTGACCAATAGCACCGGCACTGAACGTTGGCAGAGTGACTTCATAAGCTTTCTTATCAATTTTGAAATCACCGGTTTCCAGGTTTTCAAAATTCAGTTTCAGCTTCGCATTACTCACCGTTACCGCATCCACAATCAGTTTTGGCGCCGGAGCGGAAGATGGCTCTGCAGGCTGGCTGTCGCCCTGAGGCAGGTTAGCCATCAAATTCTTTTTAATGACCATCAGGTTGCCCTGTCCGGATGCGTCTACTTCATAAAGGATTTCCGGACCGTCTACAGTCACTTCCTGGATGCGGTAAGGCTCTTCGGTAGCCCCGGCGAGATCTAATGTCACACCGTCAAGGCTGAACGCGTCTTCTTCACTGAATCCGTCAGGGTTTTCTACATCAATGTCAGTGATAGTCAGACGCCCGTCACTGAAAGACAAATCCACAGCTGACACGGTAACCGGCGTAGCCAGATATTTTGTGCCCTGTGTTTCAATTTGTTCGCGGATAAAGTCATTGGCCCCACTGGCCAGATAAACCACACCGCCGGCAATCACCACAATAACCAACAATAAAATAACCAGAACTTTCTTCATTATTTCTCCCTGCATAAATGAGATTAAATACCGCACTGTTCACGGCATTTGCGCGTATTCCCTGTATCAGTGTTTGAACGACTGCTTTACACGGTTTACGGCGTTTAGGTTTTCCATACGACCACTGCCTGTTATTGTGATCACAACACTGCATCAGACAACGTCTTTTTGCAGTCACAAGACTAATTTGAAGAGTAAAGGAAAGCAATGAATAAACTCTCATGGGTGCTGGCATCAGCACCGCTGTTATTTGCTTGCTCCCAGCCGGCAGACAACACCACAACGACAGAATCAAAACCAGCCAGTGCACAACACACTGGACACCAATCCACGATAGCATCAGGTACGGATTATCATTCATTTTCGAACCCTGACGCAGTGCGGGTAACACATTTGGATCTGGATTTAACCGCAGACTTCGACAACCGTGAGCTTACCGGTTCAGTGACGCTGGATTTCGACCGTATTCAACCGGATGCGGACACGTTAATCGTTGATACCCGCGCACTGGATATCAAACAGGTAACCGCAAATGGTAAAGCCGTTGAGTTTACACTGGGTGAAGAGGACGATAATCTGGGTTCTCCCCTGTCGATAGCCTTACCTGCATCGGCCAGCGCTGTCACCATCGACTATGTGACTTCACCGGAAGCATCCGGCGTGCAGTGGCTTACTCCGGCACAGACTCAGGGCAAAGAACATCCGTTCCTGTTCACTCAGGCTCAGGCCATTCATGCGCGCAGTTTCATTCCGCTGCAGGATTCACCTCAGGTCAGAGTCACATACGACGCCCGTATTCATACTCCGGCAGATTTGCTGGCAGTCATGAGTGCCTCGAATGACCCTGATACGCCCCGTGACGGCGATTACAGCTTTACCATGCCTCAGCCTGTACCTTCTTACCTGATTGCCCTGGCCATAGGTCATCTTGAGTTCAAGCCTATGGGTGAACGTACCGGCGTGTACGCCGAGCCTGAAGTTCTCGATGCAGCCGCCGCCGAGTTTGAAGACACGGAAAGCATGCTGGAGCTGACAGAAAAAACCTACGGCCCCTACAGCTGGGACCGTTATGACCTTCTTATCCTGCCACCCTCCTTTCCTTTTGGTGGTATGGAAAACCCCCGTCTGTCATTCATCACCCCTACGGTGATTGCCGGCGACAAAAGTCTGGTTTCCCTGATTGCCCATGAGCTGGCGCACAGCTGGTCGGGTAATACTGTGACCAACGCCACCTGGCGGGATTTGTGGCTGAATGAGGGTTTTACCACCTATCTGACTTACCGCATTATGGAAATGTTGTACGGTACAGACCGCTTTAACATGGAGGCGGTACTGGGCTATCAGAGCCTTGAAGCAGATATCGCTGCGCTGCCGGCCAATGATGAAATACTTGCCGTAGATTTACGCGGGCGCAATCCTGACGATGTATTTTCAGATATCCCTTACGAAAAAGGTGCGCTGTTTCTCCGTGAACTGGAACAAAAGGTGGGCCGTGAAAACTTCGACGCTTTCCTGATGCAGTATTTCAAGCATTTTGCTTTCCGGAGTATCACCACTGACACCTTCATGGCGTATCTGGAAGACACCCTGCTGAAACAATATCCGGACAAGCTCGACAAGCAACGCATCGAAGAATGGGTGTTTAAGCCGGGCATTCCTGATGGTGCACCTGTACCGGCGTCTGATGCCTTCGATAAGGTGGACAGTCAGCGCACTGCCTGGTTAAATGGCGATAAGCCTGCTGCAGACATCAAAACAGCAAACTGGACAACCCACGAATGGCTGTATTTCCTGAATAATATGCCTTCTTCACTGTCTGCTGCGCAGTTAAAAGATCTGGATTCTGCCTTTGACCTTACCAACAGCCACAATAACGAAATTGCGCACAGCTGGCTGATGATTGCCGTACAGAATGAATACAAGCCGGCCTGGCCCCGTTTGCATGATTACCTGGTTGAAATAGGCCGGAATAAGCTGGTGAAACCGCTCTACCGGGCGCTGTCGCAAACACAGGAAGGGAAAGCGTTTGCGAAAAAGGCATTTGAGGAAGCCAAACCCGGCTATCACCCGCTGACGGTGCATGCGAATGAAGGCTTCGTAGAGGACTGACATCCTTATTTAGCATTAAATAAACGTCATAAGGCCGTATCAGCGAAAGGTGATACGGCTTTTTTTATCACTTTTGTTCTGAAAACGCCGCCCGTCAGCCTTCTTTATAACCAAAGCGAACAAAAACCCTCTCCGATAAAATGTTAAAAACTATAGCCATATGTTTATTTTATGTTAATACTAAGAGTGTACGTTCTTTGACCAGCAGGAGTGTTGACTATGAGCAATCACATATGGGGACTGATTCATCATCCCGATAAAGAATGGCGTTCCATTAATGAAGAACATGAAACGGTTAGCCATTTATATACCCACCATGTACTTTGGTACGCGCTTATCCCCGTGGTTTGTTCCTTCATCGGCACCACACAGTTTGGCTGGACTTTTGGCGGTGAGGAAGTCTTTCAGGTTTCTGTCGCCAGCGGACTGGTGCTGGGCGCCGCATTCTATGCATTGATTTTATTAGCCGTAGCTGCGGTTGGCAGTATTATTCACTGGATGGCAAGACGATTCCCTGAACGCCCGTCACGGGCAGAATGCATCGTATTTGCCGGCTACACAGCAACCCCGTTATTCATGAGCGGCGTGTTTGCTATTTACCCTGTGTTCTGGCTTTGCGTAACAGCAGTGGCAGCGGGCCTGGTGTACACGGCTTATCTGCTTTATGCAGGTACACCAAGCTTCCTGGGTATCAGCCATAAAGAGGGCTTCATCCTTTCCACGTCGACGCTCTGCATGGGTGTGCTGGTGCTGGAAGCATTAATGATAGTGGCCGTTGCTCTGTGGAGCATGGGCTCGGAGCACAGCATTATGTGGTACTTCTTCCACTAGCATTAAGTGCATTATTCATCACGGATTGAACAATAGTTTCATTCCTCTGTTACTGCGGGCCCGGGCCCGCTTTTTTTGTTTCCGGCTCCGGGGGCAGTTTCACCTTTTGCGGCAACTATTTTCTACCCGCCGAACATCTGGTCAGTCAGTGCCAGCGCGGCTTCTACGGTATCATCCATATCGTAGTATCTGTAGTCTGCCAGCCGCCCGCCGAAGAGGTACTTAGCTGCATTTTCAGGCTTTGCCGCCAGCGCTTTGTATTCTGCCAGCATGGCGTTATTTCTGGCATCATTGATGGGGTAGTAAGGTTCGTTATCTTTGCTGAATTCATGTGGGAACTCCCGCGTTATCACGGTTTTTTCCTGTTTACCGAATTCAAAATGCTTATGTTCAATAATGCGTGTCCAGGGCACTTCAGCTTCGGTGTAGTTAATTACCGCGTTACCCTGATAATTCTCGCAGTCCAGTACTTCGGTTTCAAAATGCAGGCTGCGGTATTCCAGCTCCCCTAAGCACTTATCAAAAAATTCATCAATTTTACCGGTGTAGAGCACTTTACCGGCCAGCGCTTCCCAATCCTCACGATTTTCAAAGAAGTTCACACCGGTTCTCACTTCTATGCCTTCGAGCAGCCCGTCAATCAGCGCGTTGTAGCCACCATGAGGGATCCCCTGATAAAGGTCGTCAAAGTAGTTATTGTCGAAAGTAAACCGGAATGGCAAACGTTTAATGATGAAGGACGGGATCTGCGTCGCCGGTCGCCCCCATTGCTTTTCCGTATAGCCTTTAATGAGTGTTTCGTACAAATCTTTGCCACCGAGATATAACGCCTGCTCTTCCAGATTTTGGGGCTCAGTTTGACGGTAAGGGGCACGTTGCTCTTCAATTTTTGCCTTTGCCTCTGCAGGGGTAGTGACTCCCCACAACTGGTAAAAGGTATTCATATTAAATGGCAGGTTATAAAGCTTGTTGCGGTAATTCGCGACAGGAGAATTTACATAGCGGTTGAAGCTGACAAACTGATTCACATAATCCCATACCCGCTGATTACTGGTGTGAAAGATATGTGCGCCGTACTTGTGCACGTTGATGCCTGCCACGTTTTCACAATAAATATTACCGCCTTTGTGATCACGCTTATCAATGATCAGAACGGACTTTCCGGCAAGGCGCGCTTCTCTGGCAAACACGGCACCGAACAGGCCCGCACCGACGATCAGATAATCATATTGTTGTTTTGTCATCAGACAATCCGCTGTTTTGTATATCCGTTAACAGTATATACCCAAAGTTGTTGAAAAGGCTGCGCTATCAGGCAAACAGCCCTTTCATAAAATCATAAAAGGCTTCGGTTTTGCGTGTGGTTAAGCTGTTCTGCGGCTTGAGAAACCATACCGGCGCGTCGTTATCTGCCAGTGCTTCCGGTAATACTTCCACCAGCTGACCGCGGGCTAATTCATCTTTAACCGCAATATAAGATTTTATCCCCAAACCGTGACCGGCCAGCACAGCCTGCGTCATGTTGTCGGAGTTCGACACAGTAAACCGCGCGTTCACATTCAGCGTCCGGCTGTGTTCGCCTTCCTGTATTTTCAACTGGCGCTGCCAGGGAAGTACAACCCAGCGATGCGCCGCCAAATCATCAATACTGCGGGGATGGCCGGACCGGGCCAGATATTCAGGTGCAGCGCACAACAAACGGGAATTATTTGCCAGTTTCCTCGCTAATAAGCCCGAGTCAGCCAGTTTGCCTACCCTGATGGCAACATCCTGCTTATCTTCAACCACATTGACGAACTGGTCGTTGATCAGAAAATCCAGCTTAAGATCCGGATACGCCTGCTCAAATTCCATAAGTTTTGGCATCACAAATTTTGAAAATACCCAGGGCGGCATGGTAACCCGCAGAATGCCACTGACAGACGAGCCCCTCGCACCAATCTGATATTCCGCATCCCGCAATGCTTCCAGAATGTCTCCCACCCGTTGGTAGAACACCTCACCTGCCGGCGACAAACCAAACTTTCTGCTGTCCCGAAAGACCAGCACCGTGGACAGTGCCTTTTCAAGTTTACTTAACCGCAGGCTCACCGTGGCTGGTGACACTTGCTGTACAGACGCAGCAGCGTGAATCCCCTTGTTTTCCACAATGGCGATGAAGGTTTCAAGTTCATTCAGGCTATACATACTTTAAATATCTTAAACACAGGTTTCGATTTACAGGGCTTCTTTTAAGAAATTAAAACAATAGAATCGTTATGTACACCACTATCGTAGGAACAACTTACATTGAGACATATTCTTTTTATTGCCGTCGCCTTACTGGTAACGGTTATGAACAATGCGGAGGCTGACACCATGCCATCACAACCCAAAGTGATCATTTTTGACGTTAACGAAACCCTTCTGGATATGGAAGCAATGCGTGAATCAGTAGGCGAAGCCCTCAATGGTCAGCAATCATTGCTTCCCCTGTGGTTCTCAACCATGTTGCACCACTCACTGGTATCAACCGTGTCAGGGGAATATCGGGACTTCGGGAAAATTGGCGTGGCAGCATTAATGATGGTGGCAGAAACCAATGGCATAGACATCACGGAAGAAGAAGCCAAAACAAGCATTGTGACGCCACTGCTCAGTTTGCCACCGCACCCGGACGTAAAATCAGGGCTGAAAGATTTAAAAGCACGGGGCTATAAGATTGTCAGTTTAACCAACTCGTCCAACTACGGTGTGAAAACCCAGTTTGAAAATGCCGGCCTGACAGACTTTTTTGATGCCCGTTACAGCATTGAAGATATTCAGATTTACAAGCCTGATCTCCGCGCCTATGCCTGGGCACTGAAGCAACTGGGTGTTAAACCGGAAGATGCCCTGATGGTAGCGGCTCACGGCTGGGATATTGCCGGAGCAAAAGCTGCTGGTATGCAGGCCGCTTTTGTAACCCGTCCGGGTAAAGCCATGTATCCTCTGGCTCAGGAGCCCGATTATGTGGTTAACGATCTGCGCGAATTAACAGATATTCTCGACAAGCAGTACGGCCGGTAATCAGAAACAACACGCTTAAAACATCAGGCCCAGGCTCACCACGAACCTTCGGCCTGATTCTCCGATCTTCATCAACGACGATGGCTCAACCGGCTATACCTCTGCGCCAGTCTCCAAATCCGGTAATTACAAAGAAACCCTGCCAAGCGTGAACTTCACGCTGGATATTACCGATGAGTTATTGTTCCGTGCTGCTGCGTCAGAAACCTTCATCCGCCCTGCACTGACTGACATCGCTTACAAACGTACCATGAGCTTAAATGAGTTTAAATACCGCGACGGTAACCCGGATCTTAAGCCTGCTTATGCCGCTCAGTGGGAAGTGGGTCTGGAATTTATCGTTCAGGTGCCTTTCGCCCGTTTCCATGACGTGCTCGACGGATTTGGTGTGAATGCAAACTACACAACACTGGATAACTCATTAACAGGCGCTTCTGATTTAGGAATTCCTACGCCGCCGGAAGGGCTGACTGACGAAACCTATAACGTGACGTTCTACTACGAAGACGACGTATTTGATGCCCGCGTGTCTTACAACTACAAAGACAAGTACGTGGAATATATCGAGCGTGACATGTATCCGGTATACCGCGATGCCTACGGCCAGTACGATGTGTCTTTAGGCTACCGTATCAACGAAACCTTCCAAGTGACGCTGGAAGGCATCAACATTACTGACGAAGCCACCAAAGGTTACACCATGGACCCGGCCTTCCCGACCATGTATGAGTTCTCCGGTCGCCGCGTCTCTCTCGGCCTGCGGGGCAACTTCTAAGTTTACTGCGTGTTTCTTCCCTGAAACTGTTAGCCGGGCATTGCCCGGCTTTTTATTCCCGTAAATTCACAGAACGCTACAGCCAAACTTCCACTTCAACACCGATGATACGCGGCGCGTCAAGCGGACTGTAAAACAATCCGTCGGTGCCAAAAGCCATATTTTCTATGGCAAGCCCGCTGGCAATTCGCTCGTCTGTCAGATTTTCGCCAAACACTCTGATAGCAGTCTGTCCATCGTCGTACCCTAGCTGTAGTCCCAGCGTCGAGACTGCCCGCTGGACGGCATCGCCTTTTGCCCGCAGCGCGGTCTTCCCGGTAAAGTTAGCTTCAGCTCTGACATAAAAGTTCTCATCCAATTCATACCGGACAGCCACTCCGGCATCATAGTCGGGAACAAACTGAACCGCCTGTCCTGCAGCATTCAGTGACTCACTAATCTGAAGATCGGTGTATTCAGCGTCCACAATTCCGAAGTGGCTATTTATAGAGAGCGAGTCTGCAGGTCGCCAGACCAGTTCTAGTTCAGCGCCTTTGCTTTCTACTGATGCGGCGGAGCCGATATAATCAGAGCTGACAGGGCGACCATTCGCGTCGGTAGCGACCTGAATCTCCTGCCAGTTATCGGATTCTATAAAAAATAGTGCGCCGGAAGAGCGCCACTTTCTGTCTGCGGACATCCACTTGAAACCGACTTCTCTACTGAGCAGCGTTTCACTGTCATAAAACAATATGCTGTCATCTACCACATCGTCCTGTATAGCAGTAAGGTTGAATCCGCCCGGAATATAGCCCTTTGAAACTGACGCATGAAAAGACAGGTTGCGATTAAATTGGTATAAAGCGCTGATGCGTGGCAGCCAGTTTTCAAAGGTGTTCGAAAGGTCCGCATCCTGATAGTAGGTAATGGCTCCAAGACCTAAATCCAGCGCGCCGGCGGTTTGTACCGCAGATCTTTCTGCATGCTCATAACGCAACCCTGCGCCAAATTTAAGCTTATCAGTTACATACCAGTTCAATGATCCAAAGAGGCTCTTGTCTTCACCTTCTTTGTACTGCAGAGGTGCTGCCAGATAGCTGTCGAGATCGCCGCTGCCCATAAACGTCGACTTAGTGTTTTCTTCACTTTCCGCGTAATAGGACATGCCAACGATATAATCGAACACGTTATTTTCGGGCGAGCTGTAGCGCAGCTCTAAGTTTTTGTAGTCTTCGCTTTTTTCTTCGCGTCCGGACACGTACGGTGTGGCAGTAAGATCAAAATCCAGCCCTTTGGAGTCTTCTTCCAGAGTACGATAAGATGCGGCCAGATCAATGTTGCCAAGATCAGTCTCATAGGTCACACTCACACCGGCTACAAATTCTTCCGAATTGGTATATTTGGGCGCATCTTCTAACGCCGTCCACTTATCAATCTTGCGTTCCCCGTTCATCGTGTCTGCATATAACTGATTGTACAGATTGATATTTAGCGGCACATATTGCTGCACGAACAGACCCGGTGCATCCTCATCAAGCCAATAGGACGTTGCGTTAACGGTAAGTGCGTCAGTTGGCGTCCATTGCAGCTTACCCTGAACGAAGTTCTCTTTAATTTCACCGCTTTCGCCCGTGGATGTCCCCTCATTTTTTACGTAGGCATCCTCCATCGATGTACTGAACGCCACGGATCCACTAAGTGAATTTTGAGCCAGTGGGCCGCCGACGAATCCGGTTCCCACATATCCCTGGCCAGAGGCGTAACTTGAAGCCGACACACGGTAGTTCTGTTCCATGACTTCCGAAGGTGTTTTTGTGGTAACTAAGATGAGACCTGACTCTGAATTTGCACCGTAAAGCGTTCCCTGCGGGCCGCGAAGCACCTCGATGGAGTCAACCTGACTAAGTACTGAGTTACTTAGCTCACGAAACGGAATGCCATCTATGTACACCGCGGCTCTGTTAACAACAAACGGATTGGACTCAACGCCACGAATGGTAATGTAAATACTACCCGTCTGCCCTGACTCGTTAAATTGGACGTTGGGAACAAGCTCATCTATCCGGGTAAAATCACGTATTCTCGCTTCATCAATCATTTTTGAATCGATAACCGTTACCGAAACATCGGCTTTTAACAGCTCCGTCCCCCGCTTAGTCCCCTTAACCACAATTTTCTCAATAGCATCTCCGCCATCAGAACCCTCGCCGTCTTTATGCTGTTTTTCTATACGTTCAGGTTCATCTTTTCCGGTAGATATTGCATACTCGCTGGATATCGCTGCGAAAGAAATGAAAGCCAGCCCGAGGCCAGAAGATACAGATAGAGTTTTTGTTAGCCGTCTCTTTTCAAACATACTGAAGATATTCCCTTACTGATTGCAAAGTGACGTAGTTTAAAAACCAGCTGAATGAATACCGCTCCAAAATGTCCCACCACTCCATTTTGGTATTTTTATTATTTTTACCAGGTGAAACAGATGGATAACGGAAACCCTATTGTCGACAGCCTGAAAAATAGCACGGCACAACCGGCTATAATGAGTCTGGCCTGTGAGAGCGCTGTACTCGTTCGCTCACACTTCCCGGCAACTGCTGGAAAAATGGTTGCGGGAAGACATCTCAAAATCGGGGTTTGCTTGTCTGATGGCGGTATCGTCAAATATGGAAATCGTTCCTGGCGCTGGAAGAAAAGGAGTATTTTGATCACTGCTCCTCACGAAAACGGTGAATTCTCATCGCCTGATGTGAATATGCTGGGCATTGCCATCGATACTGAGAAATTTTGTAATGTTTGCCAGTCAGCAAATAACTGCTACCAATCTACTGTACTTGAAGATGAATTAATCCTTACGGTAGCGCTGGCGATGTGGGAATGTGCTGAGCAGCAAGATCCTTGCACATCATTTTTGCTAGAAGGCATATCCGTTATCTTGCGACGTATTGCAGCCCTCTCTGACAACCTTACACAGCAACAACCGGTATCAAGACTAAGTCGCCGGCAATTGAGCTGTCTGTCTGATTACATTCAAACGCAGATTGAACAGGAAATTAAGACAGACGAACTGGCCGGCCTTTTAGGAATGGGAACCAGGCAATTCTCCCGTGCAATCGAAAGAAGCACCGGCACAACGCCATACAAATATATTCTGCTGAATAAGATGAAGGAAGCCAAAAGGTATCTGCTGCAGGGATATTGTGTGACGCATGTTGCAGGTATGGTTGGTTACAGCAATCCAAGCAAATTTTCTGCGGCATTTACCCGTGTAGTAGGATGCGCACCTTCTCAATGGAAGCAGCGGAATTTGCATGATACGGAGCTATCATCTTAAACCGTGCTTATCAGAAATTTTCCGCCATAAAGAATAAAAAATTCCAAACACATCACGCCACTGTAATAAAAATATCTCACTAGCGTCACTCAATCCTGTAACGCTGGTTTGCGCAGTACTCCATCTATTTTTCTCTCTATTCGTTCAAAAGGAATGTATCCATGTTGTGGAAGTTACGCGTCGCGGGCACCCTCGGGCTCCTGCTTACTCTTACCGCTTGTGATGACGATGAAACGGTTGAAATTGAAGTTCCCGTTGAAGTAGAAGTGCCGGTTCCCGTGAACCCTGAGCATAAAATGCTCACAGACCCGTTTTTACAATTACCCACTGCTTCCAGCGTTAATGATTCTGCTGACTTCTGATTTGCAGTCGAAAAAGAACGTTGTCGCAAACTATCAGAAGGTAGTGGAAACCGTTGGCACGCCAGACGCAGTATTCTTTGCCGGTGATTTTGTGAATGCACCCGACCGCGCTTCAGAATGGTTCGATCAGGTCAAAGACAATGCGCCTGCATTCTTCCCGGCCCTGCAGGGACACTACCAGCAATACATGCCTGGCTTTCCCTACAATGGCGGTGAAATTCTCCAGCATGCACCGGTGTTCGGTACTATTGGCAACCATGAGGTCATGGGCCGTTATACGCCAGATGAAGAAAGCTTCTCTCTGAACGGCGGCTTTGGTGATCCTCAACCGGCATGGTTTGCAGAAGTCGCCTATGAACAGGTTAAAGCCGACGTTAACCCGTCTGACGATGAAACGGTTAAAGCACAGTGGATCGCCGATCACTCTCACAACCAGATGAGCTTTCTGGATATCTTTTCCTTCCCCAATGATGGCCCCCGCGGCGAAGAATACTTCGCGGTATCTTTTGGAGACGTGTTCCTGATTTCTATGAATGTCTCCCGTATCTGGCGTTCGTGGAGTGTTACCCCGAACAACAAAACCAAATTTGTTGAAAACGCAGAAAACTACACCGACCCGACACAGTGGGGATTTGGTGAATTTTTGTTTGAGCGTTTCGATGCTGAGTCAGAGCAATACACCTGGCTGACGGATGTTATGCAGACTGAAGCATTTCAAAATGCTAAGTACAAGGTGGTGATGGCGCACCAGGGCGTTTTCGGACTGGGTGACAACACCGTTCCGGTGCTTGCACAGCCGGTGCTGCAGGTTGTACAGGACAATGGCAGTGGTGGTGAATCTGTCGCTGAATACACCTTCCCCATTGAGCCGGCCACATGGACTGACACCATCGCGCCTTCACTGGAAAGCTCTAATGTGGGTAACAGCTACGGTGCATATTACGATGATACCACCGGCACTTACACGTCAAACCGGCGTCCGGCTACAGCTGATTTCTGGGAAGATGTTTATTCAGCCAATCCGCGCTGGTCAGAAACGAATTATCCGCCTAACGGTGATCCACAGGGGCGTGTAATGAGCTTCCCTACGCAGTTCAGTCCCATGAGCATGGAAAATGACAGCTATCCGAATTTACCTTTTGTTGCCAGCAATGTGCTGTCGGTCTTCTCTGTCCTTGATACCAGCACAGGCACAGTGAAAAGCTATGTGTTTGACCCGAGTGATTTGGATTCTGAAGTGACATTATTTGATGAGTTTTCGATTGAGTAAGTAGTTACTTTCGACGAAAGACATACTTATAAAGAATAAGCCCCGGCAGTACTCCCGCTGCCGGGGCTTATTTCAGTGCAGTTAAACCCGGCGATCAGAAATCGAAACGGGCTCCTTCCCTTTTTGCCACAAGGATTATTGGAAGCGAAGAGAAAATAGCTGTTCAGCTACTTTGAAATTACACCCCGGCGAGTTTTGCAAACTCATGCAAACCGGTAACGTGATAGTCTGCCGAAGCATGCCTCTCAACACCAGCACGCAAAATCTGTACGGTCTTCATCCCCAAAGCATTTCCTGCTGCGATTTCAGACTCTGCACTGTCTCCGATCACCCAGACATCTTTAGGGTCGACCCCGTACTTATCGCAGGCTAGCGCAAAGTAATGCCCTTTTCCTTTACGTGGAGGCTCACCCGGGTCGTCAAAATAAATATCGCTGAAAGCCGCTTCCAAGCCCAGCCCCTTAATTTTAGAACGTTGAAACTTTTCAAAGCCCGATGTCACCAGAATTTTCGTGCCCCCCATCTCATTAACGAACAATGTATCTTCATACCCTGACATTGACCCCGTTAATTCCAACTGCCTGAAATAGTCGAAACTGCGCTGCTTAGCCTCCTCAGAAAAAGAATAGGCAGCAGCAATCTTATCCAGTGGCTTGCGCCAGAAATCGAATTTCATCGCGGAAAATTGTTCACCGGATAAATGATGTTTTTCCAGTCTTTCCAGCTCGTCAAACAAAGGAGCGAGCAAGTTTTCCCCAACCGCATTACCGGGGGCGAGGCAGTTGTCGAAATCAAAAATGATAAACGGGCGGGATGTCGTCATAAAACCTCATTAAATCTGTGTGACTGCGGTAAACCGGGCTTATGTTTCCGGCACGCATGCCGTTATAAGAATGAAGCACTTAGCTGCAAAACCTGGTCTCAGCGGCTAAATGGCAACGTGCATAGGTATATTTACAAATAACCCTATACGCCGGATTCTGCTCTACCATAAACAAGTAGTATTACGGTGTATTTAAATTATCGACTGAAAGGGTAAGAAATCGGGCAGGCCAATGCGTTATCAGGTATCCAGACAATCCGGATTCACGCTTATTGAACTGATCATCGTCATCATTATGCTTGGCGTATTATCGGTCACGGCATTGCCGCGCTTTGTGAACCTGTCATCTGAAGCCAATGCTGCTGTTATTAATACCCTTGCCGGCGTACTGAAATCCACCGCGAACATTGCTCACACTAAAGCCATCATCGCCAAAAGAAATGGCGGATTTAATAATGGCTTTGATTTTGACGGCGTTTATTTTGATAAAGGCTATCCGCTGGCGCTTTCTTTCGGTGACAGTGACGGCATTCCGGAAATCATGGAACTGATGAGTTTTGGTGCCGATGATTTTACCTGGGCCGATAATTTCAATGGCCAGTCTGCCAGCGGCGATCTCACCCGTGAAATTTACATCACGGTTCGCAGTAAAATTAACCAGGGTGTGGGGCATAACGAAGTGGTTGCCACGGCCTGCTATGTTTCCTACGAAACTTTTGTTAACACTTACCATCCACCTGAAATTATCGTTGATATTTCAGGGTGTTAGAATTAAAAAAGGGCGCTGAGCGCCCTTTTGAATTTACCAAAAGCCGCGTTTAGTTGCGACCTTGACGGCGTGTCCAGCACAATCCTGCCAGCATCATCAGTGTAACCACAAACGTGGACGGCTCTGAAACAGTGGTGGTCACTGCGTCTGCATTCAGCGTGTAACTGAATGAACCAAAGCTGAAACCTTCATTCCCACCTACTGCCAGCGTGTACCAGCCACTTGTAAGTAATCCCGCATCGAGGTCATTAGTCCCTGCCGCAGGTACGAAAGCGTCGGTACCAGTGATATACGTTAAGCTGCTACCCCAGAAATCAGAGAAGTCACTTGCATTGTCAAACAAGAAACCGGGATCTGTCGCCAGTTCGCCTGAATACAGGCTCATGCCCATTGATGTAAGAAGTGTATCCAGTGAGAAGCTCAGTTCAGTGTCAGCAGATAATTCGAACGTGTAAAAATCAATTGCTGAAGTATCACCGTTTAACCAACCACTTTCGTCACTCAGAGAGCCGCTTGCAGTACCCGGAATGCTCAGGTTCATAATGGCTGCATTCGCCTGAACAGCGAGTAACATTGATGCTAAAAATACCAGTGCTTTCATGTTTATTCCTTAAAGTCTGAAAAGGGGCAGCAACGTGCCCCCGTATTGTTTTATTAAATTTTTATGCTTATTCCGGTTTACAGCGCGCCGTTTTCCCACGGGCCGGTAATCGCGAACGTGACCCCCGGAGACTGGATATTCACGAATAACCAGCGGCCATAGAAACATGCACCACACCACTCACGACTGGTAAAGCTGCGGCGGGCAGAACCATCTGTGCTGGTGCCCACGCTGTCAGTAAAGTTGGCTGAAACGCCGGGGTAAATGTTGTCGATAACAGCTAGATCACCCTGATCCAGCTCCATGCGGTTTTCACAGAACGTGAAGGTTTCGCCGCTTTGCGTTAAGCCCACCAGACGCTTGGGATCAGAGCCACCGTCTTCACACATCAGGATGCTGCCACGGGGACTGACAGCAATATTGTCAGGACCATCGACTTCTGACGTGCTGGTAGATTCAAATACAACCGTGAGTTGCTGACGACGGGGGTCGAAACAGAAAATTTGTCCCAGACCGGCTGCGCCACCTGAAGTAGAAACGAAGTAGATTTTACCGTCGTCATACCAGCAACCCTCACCGCGAAGAATGATGGCAGCGTCGCTGGCCTGACTGAAACAGGATTCACTGAACGCGTCCGGATCAGGGATTTCCTGCCAGCTTACGTTGTAGGTTGAGCCTTCAACCAGTCCGCCACGCAGGTCAACACGTGGTGTGTTATCCAGCACCATTGCGTAAAGCGTACCGCCTGATTTCAGATCACCCCACTCGCCTGCAGGTTCGAATTTATAAAATGCCGAAGTACCCGTGTCTTCTGTCATGTAGACAAAGCTTGTTGCAGGGTCCACTGCCACAGCTTCGTGGGTAAAGCGACCCATCTCACGGATTGGCTGACCGTCTGATACACCAAAACCCGGAACTTCGAAAATGTAGCCGTGATAAATTCCCTGAGCAACCTGGAAGGTCTCTTCACAGGATAACCACGAACCCCATGGTGTGGAGCCACCAGCACAGTTACGGATTGTGCCGCCAAGGCTGTTGTAGGAAGACAGGAACTTACCATTTACTACATCAAACATCAGGTTGGTAGTGCCGCCATATTGCGCCGGATTATAGATACCACGGCCGCCCACTGGGTCGCATTTATGGCCTTCGCCCTCGCTTAACTCATGGTTACGAACCAGACATACAATATTTTGCTTTGCAGCAACCACTGCCATACCGTCATGGTCGGTTGGTGTCGGGTTACGGTCAGACTGGATCTGACCTGTCCAGCCGTAAGAGGTATATTCAAAGCCGTCCGGTAAAGCCAGCAACTCCAGACCTGTTGCTTTACAGGCTTTCATGCTCAGGGGGCCGTAAGAAGAAGAAAAAGGCAGTGTCGCAGCCTTGGCAGACAGTGATGCCAGTGCTGTACTGGCAGCAACAACAGAACCGCCTTTTACGAAATCACGACGGTTAACCGTCGCTTCGGACAGAATCATCCCGGTTGTTTCTTTAGACATTTTTTTGCACCTGTTCGATTGGTTGTAGAAGTAGGAACCCCGACCTCTGAAAGGGGACAACATCCGGTCTTGCCGGGAACCAATCTACGGAGCAAAAATGACACTCAGACGCCATTTTCTTGACGGGCAGGCTACATGTTCGTGACAGATTTTTTTTAATTTATATTTCAGCAGCTTCCTGCGCCGCCTGTGCCCGCCGCTCTGTCCTAGCAACAAGGTAAACAGATACTTCATAAAGCAACACGATGGGCGTACCCAATGCTATCTGGGAAATTAAATCAGGTGGTGTAATAAAAGCAGCGACAAGGAATATCAGCACAATAGCGTGGCGCCGGTAGTGTCTTAGTGTTTCAGCCGTTACCATGCCGGTTTTAGCCAGGATAAGCAGAAATACAGGTAGCTCAAAACTCAGTCCGAATGCCAGAATGAGCTTAATTACCAGCGACAGATATTCACTGACTTTTGCTTCCAATTCGACTCTGATGGCCTCATTGCCACCTGCGGTTTCGAAACTCATAAAAAACTGCCATGCCATCGGCATCACCACGTAAAACGCAAGCGCAGCGCCGGCGATAAACAAAACCGGGGTCATAATAAACAGCGGCAAAAAACCTTTTCTTTCGTGCTGATACATACCAGGAGCAAGAAAGCGCCAGACCTGGATCAGGATTAGCGGCACAGAGAAAAACAGAGCAGTAAAAAATGCCAGCTTCAGGTAAGTAAAGAATGCCTCCTGCAAGCCGGTATAAATCATTCTCCGCTCACTGCCTTCTCCGAATTGTTCAAGCAATGGCTGTTGCAGGAAATGGTATATGTCAGCAGAGAAATAATAGCCGGCCCCGAACATCACCATAAAAAAAGCCAGGCAGTAAAGCAGACGGGTACGAAGCTCAATAAGGTGAGTAAGTAAAGGCGCAGTGGACTTATTGAGCTGTTCGTCATTCATTGCCCTGCTCCTTCTCCTTACGCGCTTCATCAGCCTGATTGCGCGCCTCGTCAATTTTGCTCCGGCGCTCAGCATGTTGCTCTGCAGACATTGAGCCCGGCGTAAAATCTGCCGGCAGATTTCTTATATCTTCAGGCAAAAACGCTTTCCAGCTTTCGTCACCCGGCTGCGCTTTGCCACTCACGATATTCACTTCTTTTGTGAGCTGATTCATACTGCCCTGCATGCCGGCGTACATACGCTTCAGCTTTGCGGTAAAGCGTCCGAAAATCTGAAACAGCTCGGGTAAATCTTTGGGGCCGATGATAATGAGGGCCAGCACGCCCACGAAAAAAAGCTCAGTCCAGCTAAGATCAAGCATGAGGTTGGCCGGCTTTCACCGGTTGCTCTGATCTACGTTTGGATTGCGTGGATTCTGACTTTGTCTGACCGGCAGGCGCTGCTGCATCCAGCTTTTGTTCTTCCTCCTGCAAACCCTGTTTGAAACTGCGCATACCGGAGGCAATATCGCCCATCAGGGCAGGAATACGGCCACGACCGAACAGTAGTACTATGATTAGCAGTACCAGTAAAATCTGCCACAGATTCAATCCCATGTTTTGTCTCCACTTTACTTATTCTCCTTTTATGTTGAAAGTAAAGTGTGACCGGACCGTGACGGTTAAGTGAATACTTGATGAGAATATCTGGTTGACTTAAATCTCACGGCCAGAGCTGAAGGACCAACCGTCATGTCATGGAAATACTGAGCGTGCAGAGTTCTGTGATTTAAAATGGTGTCAAAGTGTGGGTATAAACATTTGCAGCATTGCCCAGTTCGGCGACATGGGACTGCAGTTGTTCCAGCGTTAACTGCTTCGGCTCCCTGAACTCAAACAAAAAACGCTTCAGGGACCGTTGTTGCTGTTCTGTTGGGGCATCATCAAGCGTGATCATAAAATACTGTTTCGGTTTGCCGTTCATAGCAGGCAAAGGCACATCAAACATGAGCTGCCTGAACGTTTTCACCGTGAACCGCTCGTCACCCACTCCGATAAAAATGACTACTGCAATATCTCGGGAAAACTGCGCCTTGATATCGCATAAATCGTTCCCGGCAGCGGTGGATGCGAAGCGATTGTCTTTCAGGTCGGGGATTTCCAGTGATTCTGCCGCGGTGTTGCAATGGCGCTTCACGTAGAGTGACAACGCCATGGGTGTGCCCTGCGCGACAGGCTCAATCTCAGTGGGCCCGGCGTCAGAAGACGCGCTTTTCACCGGTCCGTTTTTGACAGGCAGCTGGGCACCAATTCGGGTATCGGTCACCGTTTTTTCCTGTAAAAACATCGGCACTGAAATCACAGCAACCAGTATCAGCGCCAGTACGTGCCATAACTTTACGGAGCGTTTCCGGGGCATTTCTGATTTTACAATGGGTCGGGGAAGAGCATTGATCACAACGTCATCTAATGGTGGCTTAATACCTGCCGGGTCAGGAAGATATAAGGCCAGGTAGTCGACATTGTTAATGGTACGAAATGTCACACCCTCGATATCAGTAACATCACCTTCGTGTTCCACAGGCAGCAGAAACAGGATGTCGCACTGTTTTTTCCATGGTGATAGCTGTTTGTCGGCCAGGGCAATTTTCTCCGGCACATGATTAACCGGCGCCACGGTTCCGTCAGCCGTTCTTATGCTGCCGGTGGCCACGATAATTTCGTCCCCGGGCTGCGGATTGCCGTCACCGAGAATTTCCAGGAATTTGCAGGCGTGAGCAATATAAAAGCCCAGTTGCCAGCTGTTTCCCTGTGAAATTTTCGCACTCAGATCGATGCGGTATGGCCCCTTGCTGAAATGCGCCTCGATAATACCGGAGCCTAATTTTACAAAGCTGTCGTAACCGTTGGTAATGGGACAGGGCTCTGAAAACCCGCCTGCGGTCACCATGGAATTCGCCACGGCTTCAGGTAACTGATAGAGGTTGTTAACGGCAACCAGGCCCCGGGTTGTGGCGATGAAAACGTGAATAGTCACAACAATCCCTTACTGATTAATTCATGATCACGATGTCGGCACTGGCATCGAGCAGCGCCTGCAAGGCAGGCGAGGTTTCTTCCAGTAAACTCTGCGTTTTATTGTTAGTCAGCGGCGGAAAATGCAGCAGATAAATACAGCTACGACTTTCCACGTGCAGATTCACCCCTTTCTCGCAGTGTGCAGCGGTGGGGAAATTCACCGTAAGGATCACGTAAATCTGCGATGTCTGTACCGGATCACGGGTGAACGACAGAGTAAACTTATCTGACTTCCGGGGCTCCATCTCATCCGTCCCACTGGCTGCCGCCTGTGCGCCACTAACCTCATAAGCAAAGGTTTTCACCAGGTGCATAAATTGTCGGCGTAACGGCAGCGACTGGTTGATCTGTGCCATAATTTCAAGCCTGCGCGGGTGTTCGCCACTTTGGGCCAGTTTAACCAAATCGTTATAAAGCACCGCGCTGCCGCCGGTAAAATCAGACTCCGGGCGGGTCAGTGCATTGTACTGCCGTCTGGCAGCAAATATCGCCTGTGCCTGCTCATGATTGTTATGCGACATGAACTTCTCCATACATTTTTTCAAATCTGCCTTTGAATATGGAAACATCAGAGGCAAAATTCTGTGCGGCGTCATTATTTTCCGACAGGGCATTAATGGTGGCGAGGTGATTACTAAGCAGCAATTCCAGAGACACGATGTGACTGTGTGCGAGCAGATAGGCGTCCTGCTCATCCTCTTCCGGCAGGGTTTTAAATCCTGCCTTGTTATTCTGTTTAAATTTGCGGGCGTTACTGTCGAGCACAATACGCAGTGCCGGCCAGCGCAGAGCGGCCTCAGTGATGAGTGTCTGCAGCTCCTTAGCTGTTGAACCTGCCACATCACTGAGCAGCCACGCCGTTACTGCCGCCTCCGGGTTTGGCAATGCTTCTATCAGTTCTGCGAGCACGAACTGGGGCGTCAGCGGTAGCAGCGCGTGCAGCAGACAGGCTCTGGCAGACTGAATATCTGCAAGGGTATCTGCCAGCGTTTCTGCATACAGCACATAACCATTTTCCGGTACACTTTGTAATTTTTCAGCGACCATCTGCACCGATTTTCGTTTCGCCTGTGACAGTACCGCCTGCCAGGGGCTGAACACCTGCAGGCGCATAAAGGTTTGGGTAAACCGGTTCAACTGACTGCGATGCCTCACCAGCGGCACGGCCAGCACCTGCTGACTCTGATTAATACATTTTGGAAATTTGGTAAGCGCGGCAAGGCAGATGTCGTCCTGCAGCCCGTTAAACAGCGAAGAACAGGCCATGCCCGGCCCGTCATCACTACCGTTCTGCACGCCCGGGATGCGCTCAAGATCGATTTCACCCAGCTCTATATCACCACCCAGGCGCTCCCCTACCCGTCCGGCTTTCTGCTGCTGTACAACTTTCAGTGCAAAGAGGGTGTCGAGCATATCATCCACCGCCGTGTCGAACCGGATATGACTGGGTTTGGAGGGCGACGGATCGTCATTAGCCTGTTGCCAGAACATCAGAATAGTGGCGTCGTTCACCGCTTCGGGAGACAGGGCCGCGCTGGACAGCCAGTCAGCCACATAGCGATAACGATTGTGTTCCTGCGCTTCCGGCAAATGATCCTTCAGATAATCATACAGGGTTTTCTGTATGACTTTAGACAAGTCATCAATGGCACTTATCGTCCCATGTTGAAGGCCTTTCAGTTGCTGCACCATGGTAGGATCTACAGTGGCGACAAATTCCATCATCACCGCCAGAATGCCTGCCCGGGTAGGCGAAATATCAAACTGCGTATTCCCCAGACGAATATGCAGAAAATTGTCTTTCATGGTGACCGAATGCGTATCGGCCTGCCAGTCAACGGCAAAGGCCTGCCTGAATCCACTGGCCGAACTCACGCCATCCAGCCAGAAATAACGGTAAAGCGGTTCCTGATACAACTCGTCGGGATAGGCCTGATTCACCGCCCAGCTCAGAAAACACAATTCCCTGCAAACAAATCCGTAATTACGGCAGCAGATGTACTGAGCCACTTTATCGATATCGGTGTCGTGATACTTTTTCTGTGCTTCGGCATCGTCCTCCCCAAATCGGGTAGCCTGACGAAGGCCGTCAAAGATACTGAGCAATGACTCACTGATGCCATATCCCACTGTGCTGCTCATGATTATCGCTTTCCTTCCCTGTTGCTGCGATGAATCGTCGGCCACAGGAACCTATCGGTAGACAGATTCCCACTGCGCCACTTTTTCCTGCTTATTCATTTTGCGCGCCGGTTTGGTGCCCGTCGCAGAAGTATACTGACTATTCTTCGCACGCCCGGCGTTTCTGGTCAAGTTATGAACACGTATCTGCTGCAGTTTATTCACCCGTGGATCATCAGTGTAATAGGTATCGACGTTGATGTCTGTTATATCCGGGATGTCTGATACCACGCGGGAACGGCTGAAATCGTCCAGACTTGCTACCATGGCCTGCTGACGATCCGTGTGCGACACACCTTCGTCATAGCCCAATGCCAGGTACTCCCGCTGGTATGCCAGCACCTTGTTCACATAGCCCCGGGTGGCCGGATTAATGCGGTAGTTATTGTATTCGTCTTTCACCCGCGAGCCGCCGTTGTAGTGTGACAGGGCAATATCCACCCGGCCACCGTAAGTGGCAATCAACTGTTTGATAAACGCCACTCCCAGTTCAATGTTCACTCTGGGATCATACAGGCGGCTGGAAGCCACAGAAAACTCCCCCATGGCAGTGGCAGGCATTATTTGCATTACTCCCCGGGCGCCCACGTGACTTTCAGCGTACGGGTCGAAATTCGATTCCACTCTGGCAATGGCCAGTGCCAGCGACGGTGAAACGCCCTGACGCAGCGCCTCGTCAATCACCATCTGCTCAATATCAGATTGCGTGTAAGGGCTGTAAGCATTTACGCCAAGGCTCATCAGTGAAAGTGCAACGATAAGCCAGCACTTAACGAAAAGGGTTAAACAGGTTTTCATGGTAATTGCTCCAGTCGTGATTGCCATGCATCGTTAAGCAAGGTTATGGAAAGATTTGGATGATTTATCTGCGCTTTCGCTTCCATAACCTGCTCCATGGGCAAGCTAGCCGGTACCGCCAGAAACACCGGCTGTTCATTTTCCAGCGCATCCGCTGAATACACCGCTAAAGACTGGGTGTAAATTTGCCCCTGATGCAAAAACAAAAACTGGGTTTTCTTCTGCGAAACGGGCGATACCGACTCGGTTGACTCGGCAGATGCCGTGAGTTTTATGTGTTCATCGGTTTGTGGCGAAGTTATCTGAGCGATTTTATCCGCGGTGACATCAGCGGGCGATTCACTCCCCGGCATGCTCATAGACAACAACGCGACAATAAGAATGGCGAAAAATGCCATCGACAAACCCAGCGCGACCTCGGTCATCGCCTGGGTGCTTGTATCCTGATTGATTGTGCTTTGCATAGTCACCTCCGAAGAGGGCTATGAGAAGATTTGGGGGATTTTTATTTTCGAGGTGCTGCCCGGCGCGAACGCTGGAAAATAGAAAGAGCAAAAGAGAAAAACGTGCCTGCGGCACAAAATGCGCTGCGCGCTAAAGAGAAGGCGCCTGACGGCGCTAGTCCTGGGCTAAACGAAAGCCGAAGCTATTGTAGCGGTAAGCCACACCATTCCAAGTACGGAAAGAAGCGCGCACGAGACGCGGATAACTGTCCCACGACCCGCCCCGGTCAACGCGCCGACTGCCGTCGCCGCGCTCCCAGGCACTACCGTTGGTGTGCGCACCGCTGTAACTCTCCTTCCAGTAATCGGCCGTCCATTCCCACACATTACCATGCATGTCATATAGCCCATATGCATTTGCCTGGTATTGTCCAACAGGCGCTGTAAATACATAACCATCATTACATTCGGCTTTAGTAGACCACGAACCACCTTCGGGGTGCGTTTTGTTATCAGCCACATTGCCGTACCGGCAAAGTGAATTGCCATCGCTTCCAAATGAATACTTATTACTGCTTCCTGCTCTAGCCGCATACTCCCACTCAGCCTCAGAGGGGAGCCTGAAGGACCCGCCGGACTGCTCGTTCAGCCACAAGATAAAAGCGACCGCGTCATTGTAACTCACGCATACTACAGGATGGTCATCACTCTGTGATAACCCCTTATATTGTGCATTACGCCAATTAACGCCCGCAGACCATTGAAACTGTCCACTACTCCATGAATAGCACCCCTGATTACCCCCTACATTCTTTTCCGCATCAGTGCGATAGCCGGTAGCGTTCACGAAAGCAGCAAACTGCTCCTTAGTTACCTCTGTCGCCATCATCGAAAACGCTTTGATATTAACATTGTGTCGTGGCTTTTCATCGTCATCACAATCACTGTCGCCGGGGCTGCAACCCATCATAAAACTGCCTGCGGGAATGGGTTTCATGCTATTTATCAGGGCAAGGATGGATTCGGGTAAAGCGCGCTCAAGGACATATCGGAAGCGGTTGTTGCCGTTTTCCAGTCGCACGGTGTCAGTTTGGGTTTTGTAGCCTTGTTGACTGATTTTGATGCTGTATTCACCAGGTATAAGTTTGATACCGTCGGTGTACCTGTCTTTGATATTGGCAATCTCAATCGTTGCCTCTGACGGTGTTGCCGTTATGGTCAGTGGTATTTTTCTGTTTTCGATTTCAATAGTGTTGATGGCTTTGTTAGCCTGGTCCACATACTGCCCCCGGGGCTGACTTGAAAGGTACTGATTGTAAGCCTTAATAGTATTGGCTGATTTCGCGGTGAGCCAGGCTTTATCATCCTGCTTCTTTGCTTTAGCGATAGCAGCAGCTTCACGTTTAGCATCGAGTACAGCTTCCAGTTTGGTCAACAGGATAGTATCCACCGCACCAGTCACCATTAGATTCTGACTTTTCTCAAACGCTTCTATGGCTTTTTGAGTGCGGGTATCCAGTTGGCCATTTTCGGCTACCACATAATTCAGTCGTTTAAGATAACCCTGTGCTTTTTTGATTTGCGCTGCACGTTGCTCTTCGGCACTGAGCTTGGCCAGTCGCGCGGCTTCTTCTAAATCAGTCTTCGACTTTTCAGCTGCAGTGGCATGTGCGCCCTGCGGCCAGTTTTTCAGGTACAGCTCGTAACTATCAATGGTGTTAAGCTGTTCAGCCTGCGTCCATGCGCTTTGCTCGTTCTTTTTCGCAATAGCGGCCTGTTTTTCTTGCGCTTGCATTTGCTGGTAATAGTCAAAGCCGAAATAGCCGCCTCCGGCGAGCACGATGAGCAGCGCTGCAATCCCTATCCATTTCCCGGCCCCACCTGAGCGTGGCTGCTCAGGTTTAGCAACCAAGGTGACATCGTCACCTTTTAATTGTGTCGAACCCGCGCCCTGCTGAACTGACATTCCCTTAGCAGCAAGAATGGACTGGAGTTCTGCTGTTGTTTTACCTGTGCTCGCTTCTCCGGCTTCTACCAAAACCTGTATTTGCTGAGGCGATAGCTCATCACCACGTGCAAGGGCACTATTTATATTCGCCACCCACTGCTGAAACGCTTTTTGTTGTGGGCTTTGGCTGGCTTGTTTTTCTTTTACCTGCTCAATGAGTACTTGCAGCTCATCACTGTTCAAGCCGCCAAGGTCAGCCAGTGCCTGCAGGATGGGTAAATCAGTGTCTTTCACTTCGCCTTTGCTTTGTAAAAGCTGAATGACTTTTTGCTCAAGAGGTTTGAGTTCCGGCTTGATGTCGTCTGTGCCGCCGACCCAGGTGCCGGTGTTTTCATCAGCACTGCTATCTGTTTTTCCTTCCAGGGTTCGCAACGCGCTGAGCATGGCGGCGCCATCAACAAAGCGGTCTTCTTTTTGTTGGGAGAGGGCCTTTAAGATGAAATCGTTCTGCGCTTCAGTCAGGCCAGGCTGGTAATGGATAGGGTCGGCGTAGCGGCCTTCCGGCAGGGTGCCGGTTATCATCCGGTAAGCGAGGACGCCGGCACTGTAAATGTCGCTTCTGGCGTCGACATGCTTGGCGCTCTGACGTTGTTCCGGCGCCATATAGTTTCGGCTGCCCATGCCAATACCGCTGTAGCTGTGCTCGCTGTCGGGCACTTTGGCAATACCAAAGTCACACAGCTTTACCGCACCATGTTCGTCGAACAATAAGTTGGCGGGTTTGATATCGCGGTGGATAAGCCCGGCTTTGTGCACATCTTTTAATGCAATCAGGAGTTGTTCGAGGTATAGCCAGCACTGGCTTAATGGCAGACGACGGGGTTTATCTTCCGGGTCGAGTTCGGCGATGACCTGTGCATCTGTGGCATCGCTGCCGAGCTCATTTTTAAGTGAACGAGGCAAGTAAGGCATCACATAATACGGTGTGCCATCCTCAAGCTCATCGAAATCGAACACTTCAACTATGTGCGGATTACGCTGTAACTTTCTTAACGTGCGGGCTTCGTTAAGAAACCGCCCTTTTAACACCTCGCCCGCATCGCCCGTGGCGCTTGTGGCGGTTGTGGCTTGCTGAGCCACATTTTCATCACGAATACGGAATACTTTAATCGCGACCTGTTCACCCAGGCGCGGATCTTCAGCCAGATAAACAGCACCAAAGCCGCCTGCGCCGAGCTCTTTTATGATTTTATATTTTCCGATCCATTTCATGATGAGGTACTGACTATTTAGATTTTATTATTTATTCAAATATAACGTTACTGGATACCCGTTTTTTATTTCCTGACACTGGCAAAAGCGAAGCGCCTGTAGCGCTAGTCCTGGGCTAAACGAAAACCGAGGCTACCGATGCGGAGTGTCACACCAACCTTAGAGCGTGGTGAAGCGCGCATATAATGCAGAAAATCGACCCACGAACCGCCCCGGACAACGCGCTGGCTGCTGTCTCCGCGCAGCCAGGCACTACCATTGGTGGGCGCACCGATATAACTCTCGTTCCAGTAATCGGCCGTCCACTCCCACACATTGCCATGCATATCGTAGAGTCCAAATGCATTAGGGCTGAATGACTTTGCTGGCGCCGTTTTTTTACCATCCCAGCGTGAACCACAGAAGCCGCAATTCGCTCTGTTATTTCCCAATGAATCCCCCCAGCTATAAGGCTTAGAGCTACCCGCACGGGCGGCATATTCCCACTCGGCTTCGCTGGGTAGACGAAACGATAACCCCGTAATCCCATTTAACCAGGGAATATAACGTTTACTGATATCCTCAAAGCTGACTTTAATAACCGGCCGTTCACCTTTTCCCCAACCCTCATCATTGCCAGATTCGCATACTCCGGCATCAATACAGGGTTGATACATATCCCATGTCACTTCCGAGTCCAACATTGAAAATGCTTTGATATTCACATTATGGAGTGGCTTTTCACTGTCAGAGCATTCTGTATCACCGGCACTACACCCCATCATGAAGCTACCGGCAGGTATGGGCTTCATGCTATCTATTAGCGCGATAATAGACTGAGGAACGCGCTCAAGGGTTACATTTAAGCGGTTGTTACCGTTTGTCAGTCTCAAAGTTTCAGTTTTGGTTTTATAGCCTTTTCGGCTGGTTTTAAAAGTGTATTCGCCGGGTGGGAGTTTGATGCCATCGCGGTATTTTTCTTTGATGTTGGTTATCTGAATAGTGGCATCAGCCGGGCTTACCACGATATTGAGCGGTACCTTGCTGTTTTCCAGCTTGATGCCATCAATGGCCTTATTTGCCTGAGTGAGATACTGCCCTTGCGGCTGGTTGGCGATATATTGCTGGTAGGCATTGATAGTGCCGGATGATTTTGCGGCATTCCAGGCATCACTGTCCTGCTTTTTTGCTTTCGCGATAGCAGCGGCTTCACGTTTAGCATCGAGTACAGCTTCCAGTTTTGACAGCAGGATAGTATCCACTGCACCGGTCACCATCAGGTCCTGGCTTTCCTCAAACGCTTCAATGGCTTTCTGGGTGCGGGTATCCAGCAGACCGTTTTCGGCTAACACATAATTCAGTTGTTTCAGATAACCCTGGGCTTTTTTGATTTGCGCTTTGCGTTGCTCTTCTAAATCCGCTTTGGCTTGTTTGGCTTGATTTAGATGGCTGCCCTCTGGCCAGCCTTTAATATATGCTTCGTAACTATCGACGGTATTGAGCTTCTCAGCATCGCGCCACGCACTTTGCTCGTTCTTTTTCGCAATAGCAGCCTGTTTTTCTTGCTCCTGTATTTGCTGGTAATAACCAAAGCCGAAATAGCCGCCTCCGGCGAGCACGATGAGCAGCGCTGCAATGCCTATCCACTTTCCGGCCCCGCCTGAGCCTGACTGCTCAGGTTTAGCAACCAGAGTTACGTCGTCATCCTTCGCTTGTGTTGAACCAGCGTCCTGCTTGACCGGAATTTCCTTAGCAGCAAGAATGGACTGGAGTTCAGTTGCTGTTCTACCCGTGCTTGCCTCACCAGCTTCCACCAACACGCTTACTTGCTGAGGCGATAGCTCATCATCCCGGGCGATGGCACTGTTGATATTCGCGACCCACTGTTGAAACGCCTTTTGCTGCGGGCTTTGGCTGGCTTGTTTTTCTTTTACCTGCTCAATCAGTGCTTGCAGGTCATCACTGCTCAAACCAGCCAGGTCGGCCAGTGCCTGCAGAATAGGTAAATCGGCATCTTTAACTTCACCGTTGCTTTGTAATAGCTGAATAATTTTCTGCTCAAGGGGTTTGAGTTCAGGCTTTATGTCGTCTGTGCCGCCGACCCAGGTACCCGTGGCGTCATCAGCGCTTGCGCTTTGTTCACTCACACCCTTTACAGCTTGTTGGTAAAGGTTAAGAAACACACCGGCACCGGCAGGACGGTCTTTTTCATTTTGCGACACGGCCTTATCAATCAGATTACTCAATGGGCTGCCAACTTCTGGTGCATAGTGAGAGATATCCTCAAACTTTCCTACCGGCAACTGGCCTGTGAGCATACGGTAGGCGATTACACCCAAACTATATACATCTGAGGCGGGAGACACGTACTTTGCACTTTCGCGCTGTTCAGGGCTCATGTAGTTGCGGCTACCCATGCCAACGCCGCTTTGGCTGTATTCAGCATCAGGCAGCTTAGCGATACCAAAATCACACACCTGTACATTGCCTTGTTCATCAAACAAGATGTTTGCCGGTTTTAAGTCACGATGAATCAACCCCGCCTCATGCACCTGCGCCATGGCTTTGAGCAGTTGCTCAAGAATAGTGAGCGCCCGGTGAGCAGATAATTTACGCGGATGCTGACTGGCAGGAATTTCTTCCAGCCGACCGCGGCTGAAAGCATCCTTTCCAATTTCGCTCTCTAAAGATTTTGGCAGGTAAGGCATCACATAGTAAGGCGTGCCATCATCCAGTTCGTCATACTCTTTGATGTTTACTATGAAAGGATTGTGAGACAAGTTGTGCAGCGTGCGGGCTTCAGCCATGAAGCGTTCACGCAGAATGCCACCTGCATCCTGTGAAGCACTGGTAACCTGCCCGGCCAGGTTCGCATCTTTTACCCTGAACACCTTGATGGCCACCTGCACGCCAAGGCGCGGATCTTCAGCCAGATAAACGGCCCCAAAGCCGCCTGCGCCGAGTTCTTTTATGATTTTGTATTTGCCGATCTGTTCCATCAGGTAACCTTGTCTCTCGGAGAGTCTAATCTTTTACCAGGCGGAAGCCTGTTGTGTCATCTCTAGTCTTTTCAATACCAAACATTCTTATGGAAAGGCGTAAATAATATCCGTGATCAGCCCAACTTCCCCCCTTCATCACATAGTCATCACAACGTGATGACGCTGTGTTTATTTTCAAAGATGAACTTCTACAACCTATAGTCAACTCAAACGCATTACCTGTCATATCGTATAAGCCGAAAGCATTTGGCTTATATCTACCTACTGGAGCCAACATTTTATAACCATCGTTACAGGCTACATGCTTCATAATGCTGGCACTGTTGTATAACGATGAGTCACCAACATTAGCCACCGAGCATAGCTGTTCCTCGGTAGTCACTTGCCCTAGAATCTGCGATGAGCCGGCTCTTGCAGCATATTCCCATTCCTCTTCACGTGGTAAGCGGTAGCGCTCGCCAGTGCTGTCATTCAGCCATTTGATAAACGCTCTGATGTCTGGAGGAGCAATACAAACGACGGGGTTATTAACTGTTTCGCGACCTGCTGTATAAGCATCGGCAGTTCGCCAATTCCGGCTATCAGACAAACTGTCAGCATCGGTTAAGCTGTGAAATTTTGAGCTACATCCTCTAATTCTCTTTTCTGTCTCAGCCAGGGTCTTGTAACCGGTTGCCGCAACAAATTCGGCAAACTGCTCTACAGTCACTTCATTTTCCATCATAGAAAATGAAGTCACATTTACTTTTTGCGCAGGCTTCTCCGTCTCCTGACACATGGGATCATTAGCTTGGCATCCCATCACAAATGTACCGCCCGGAATTTTTTTCATTCCGTCAACGAGTGCAAAAATAGAATCAGGCAACCAGCCCCGTAGGTGATAGCTGAAGGTACTATTTGATTTTGAAAGGGAAATAGTTTCCCTGCGAGTTTCCCTGCCGCGCCGGCTTAATTCAACAGTGTAACTACCCGGCGGCAGACGCATGCCAGGAACATACTCTTTATTAAGACCAATAAACCTGACCTCTGAATCGGCCGGTGTGACATTAACCTTTAAGGCCACTTTATTATTTTCGAATTCTATTTCCTGAATTCGGGTTTGTACCTGCTCTATGTGCTGGCCTCCGGGAAACTCAGATTCGTAAGCTTTATAATCTTCTAACGAGTTAGTTTTTTGCGCAGCCGCCCATAATAACTGTTCCCGGCGTTTCGCCTCTGCGATAGCTTCAGCTTCTTTTCGTTCTCTCTCTGCACGAGCGATTGCGTCATTTTCACGCTTCAGTGCCTTTTCGTGTGCTGATTTAGCTTCTTCGCGATAGGCTCCACTGGTATTTTCATCAAGGTACTTTTGATAACCCGTACTTGAGTTACTTGCCACCGCATTATTCCATGCGGCGTCGTCACGGGCTTTAATAACACGCTGCAAATTACTTATAAGAATACTGTCAACGGCTCCGGCGACAACTAGCTTCTGACTGGATTCGAAGGTCTCGATAGCCTTTCTGGTTCGCTGATCAAGTTCTCCATTTTCAGGCACCTCATAACCTAACGAAATCAAATACTGCTGTGCCTGTTTAACTAATTGCTTTTTCTTGTCGGCGGCGTTCATCTGTGCAAACTTACGCGCTTTCTCCAAATCTTCTAATGCCTCTCTGGCTAGACCATTATGTTCTGCTGATGGCCACGCTCGCAGATAGCGCTCATAACTTTCAATTGAGTCTTCTGTCTTTGCCACTTCCCAGGCCTTCTGTTCTTTCTTTTTTTGAGTCAGTTCGCGCTGAGACTCTGCTTCCTTTTGTTTGTAATAATCAAAGCCAAAATAGCTGCCACCCGCCAGAATAAGCAGCGAGACGACTAACCCTATCCATTTGCCTGCGCTGCCTGAAGAAGCTTCTCGTTGGTTAGTCACTATTTCAGTGTCGGTATTCACAGTCTCGGAGGACGAGTTCTCAGACTCAATGGTCAAGCCCTTACTCGCCAATACATATTGTAATTCTTGCTCCGTTTTATCGGTAGCGGATTCACCCGCATTAAGAAGTATTTTGCATTGTTGAGGTGAAAGTGCATCTCCGCGCTCTATGGCGTTACTGAGAGTGGAAACCCAATGCTGAAAGGCCTTTTGCTGTGGGCTTTGGTTAGCCTGACTTTCTTTGATTTTATCAATCAGCGTTTGCAGTTCGTTGTTGTTTAAACCGCCCAATTCGGCTAATGCCTGTAACATCGGTAGATCTGAGTCTTTTACCTCACCATTATTCTGCAATAATTGGATGATTTGTTGCTCAAGAGGCTTTAGTTCTGTTCTAATCTCGTCGGTGCCACCCACCCAGGTACCGGTATTTTCATTAGCGACACGACTGCTTTTTCCTTCCAGTTTTCGCAATGTACTCAACATAGCTGCGCCATCGGCAAAGCGGTCATCTTTCTGCTGACTTAAGGCTTTTAAAATGAAGTCATTCTGCGCTTCAGTCAGGCCGGGTTGATAATGGATTGGGTCGGCGTACCGGCCTTCCGGCAGGGTGCCGGTTATCATTCGGTAAGCGAGTACGCCAGCACTGTAAATGTCGCTGCGGGCATCGACATGCTTGGCGCTCTGACGTTGTTCCGGCGCCATATAGTTTCGGCTGCCCATGCCGATGCCACTGTAGCTGTGCTCGCTGTCAGGCACTTTGGCAATACCAAAGTCACACAGCTTTACCGCACCATGTTCGTCGAACAATAAGTTGGCGGGTTTAATATCACGGTGGATAAGCCCGGCTTTGTGCACATCTTTTAATGCAATAAGGAGTTGTTCGAGATATAGCCAGCATTGGGTAAGGGGTAATCGCCGGGGCTTCTCTTCCGGGTCGAGTTCGGCAATCACCTGTGCATCGGTGGCATCACTGCCCAGTTCGTTCTTCAGAGAACGAGGAAGATAAGGCATTACATAATAGGGGGTACCGTCTTCAAGCTCATCGAAGTCGAACACTTCAACAATGTGGGGGTTTCGCTGTAGCTTTCTAAGCGTGCGGGCTTCGTTGAGAAAGCGCCCTTTTAACACTTCACCGGCATCGCCCGTGGCGGTTGTGGCTTGCTGAGCCACATTTTCATCACGAATACGGAATACTTTAATCGCGACCTGTTCACCCAGGCGCGGATCTTCAGCCAGATAAACAGCACCAAAGCCGCCTGCACCTAATTCCCTGATGATTTTATATTTGCCGATGCTGTCCATGATGGGCGACTACTTATGTTGGTACGATTAATTTCCGATCAAAATTTACTCTACCTGATACCGGTTAATATTCAATCACTAATCGTTAATCGGATGCATATTTACTCAACCCTCACTAAGCGAAAACCGAGATCATCACTGCGTTCATCTTTAGCGAAAGATTGCCTGGTAGAGAGTTTGATTAATGACGGACTGCTGTTCCATGCGCCACCGCGTTTCACCAGCTCTCCACATTTTCTGGTGTCGGGCCCCCTGGTTAACAGCTGATCGCTCCAGCAGGAGTCGGTCATCTCCCACACATTTCCCAGCATGTTATATAACTCGTTGTCATTTTGTGTGTAGGAGTAAGCCACAGCAGGGCGTTTTATATTTCTGCCACAACCAAAGCAGTTGGCCTGTTCTTTACCAATATAATTACCCCAGTAATAGATGCTGTCGGCCTCTCCTCGGGCAGCAAATTCCCATTCCTGCTCAGTGGGCAAGCGATACTTATTTCCGGTAAGTTTATTAAGCCAGGGAATAAAATCTCCGGTAACGTCTTCGTAGCTCACATTTATAACGGGCATACCGCCTCGGCCCCAGAAACGATCGCCGGGCGTGTGCGAACAATAACCAGCTTGCACGCAACTGTCCCACATGGCGAAAGACACTTCCCCTTGTGACATATAGAAGTCATCAACACTAATGCTAACCTGTCGGGCTTCCGTTTCTTTACAGTCATCATCTGCCGTGCTGCAACCGAGCTGTTTCTGACCGCCCTTAATCAAAGAGAACTTATTTTCCCATTCCTTAACGAGCTGACTCATAAAGAGTTTCTTCGACGCCTTTGGCTTCGGTTTTGCGGGCTCCACGTCATACGCGAAGAAATATCCGCCAAGGCCAAGTACACCAGCCAGAATTGGAATGATGAACAACGCAGGGCTCTTACGCTTTGTTTCCTGAGGAGGCACAGGTTTTTCGACAGCCCTGGAAGCAGGTCTGGGGTCAGAGGCTGGTTTGGATTTCTGAGCCGGTTTTTTCTCGGGGACCGGTGTCGCCTTCTTTACTTTGCCTGCATCAAGAATTGCTTCGAGCTCAGCTTTTGATTTGCCGGTGGTAAGCACACCAGCTTCAATGAGTACCGTACGCTCCGCCGTAGTTACAGCCGCTTTATTTCTGACGGTTGCCAGCCAGTTCGACAGTGCTTTAAATTGAGGGTCCTGACTGCTTTGCTGCCCGGTAATCTGCACGATAAGCTGTTCAAGTTCACTGGCGCTCAATCCGCCTAAATCAGCCAGCGCCTGAAGTATCGGTCGGTCGCTGGTGCGGATTTCGCCGTTACTTAGTAGCAGCTGAATGATTTTCTGCTCAAGAGGCTTAAGCTCTGGCCTGATATCGTCAGTGCCGCCTACCCAGGTGCCGGTGTTTTCATCAGCACTGCTGTTGTTTTTTCCTTCCAGCGTTCGCAGGGCGCTGAGCATGGCTGCGCCATCGGCAAAGCGGTCTTCTTTTTGTTGGGAGAGGGCTTTTAAGATGAAATCGTTCTGCGCTTCAGTCAGGCCAGGCTGGTAATGGATAGGGTCGGCATAGCGGCCTTCCGGCAGCGTGCCGGTTATCATTCGGTAAGCGAGGACGCCGGCACTGTAAATATCGCTGCGGGCATCCACGTGCTTGGCGCTCTGACGTTGTTCCGGCGCCATATAGTTTCGGCTGCCCATGCCAATACCGCTATAGCTGTGTTCACTGTCGGGCACCTTGGCAATACCAAAATCACACAGCTTTACCGCACCGTGTTCGTCGAACAGTAAGTTGGCAGGTTTAATATCACGGTGGATAAGCCCGGCTTTGTGCACATCTTTTAATGCAATCAGGAGTTGTTCGAGATATAGCCAGCATTGGGTAGGGGGTAATCGCCGGGGCTTCTCTTCCGGGTCGAGTTCGGCAATCACCTGTGCATCTGTGGCATCGCTGCCGAGCTCATTTTTAAGTGAACGAGGCAGGTAAGGCATCACATAATACGGTGTGCCATCGTCAAGTTCATCGAAGTCGAACACTTCAACAATGTGGGGGTTTCGCTGTAGCTTTCTAAGCGTGCGGGCTTCGTTGAGGAAACGCCCTTTTAACACTTCACCGGCATCACCCGTGGCGGTTGTGGCTTGCTGAGCCACATTTTCATCACGAATACGGAATACTTTAATCGCGACCTGTTCGCCAAGTCGCGGATCTTCAGCCAGATAAACAGCACCAAAGCCGCCAGCGCCGAGCTCTTTTATGATTTTATATTTGCCGATATTGTCCACAAATAACTACTTCCATGTGTGGTATTACGGATTTCGCAATGATTTATATTTGTTTATTAATTCAACTCTACCGAATGATTGTTAATTTTCAATAAATAATAAGGTTATTTTTCCTTCAACACGCCGTTTTACTTCCCCCAGTATGCAAAAGCCATTTAGGTTGAACTGATTCACCATTTAGCTGGATGTCAGTCAGGTACAATTGCTGTCCGGACAATTGGTAACGTCCGCGCAGGGCTCGCAGTGACTGCGGTGTATTGCCGGATTGACTTAATGCTGAGGCAATGTGGTTAGCCAGGTTGTAATCAAGACTCTCTGGTACCAGGCGAACCGGCGTACCCGCGGCATTGGCCGCCCTGAGCCAGTGCTTTTCCTGACGACTCATTTCGCCTTGGGCAACCCTTAGCCACCGGCTGCGCGCCTTGTAACGCTTAGGTGAAACAATAGTGAGTGCCTGCCCCTGTAAGAGCGCAAATTCTGCTCCAACACACTGATACAAATATGTGAATAATGCCTCGCGTTCAGCATGCCCTGCCGGCCAGGCAAGCTGAATACTCAGTGATGCGTCTTCGCTAAGTTGCGCGTAAATTTGCTTGCTGTATTGTGCTGGCCGTTTTTCGACTTTTACTATTTCCTGAGGCTGCACCGGTGCAACATCATTTAGCTTTGTAAGCAGCTCTGGTTGATGTTCATCTTGTTGTTGCGGCTTTGTCCCGGGCTCCGGCTGCGGTTTTAAAACGGGGGGCCCGGCTGTGACCTGTTTTAACGGAGCAGGAGGCGGTAAAGGCAAAGTAACCGAAGCCAGACGTGTTGCCGACGCATTATCGGGCAAGCTTTCAGCAGGTGCCGACAGGATGATTTGCCGGGTGGCTTGCTTAAGCACGGTGTTCTGATGATATTTCGCCCACAATACCAGCAAAAGCCAGACCAGCAGTATTCCTGCCAACAAATACGCACCTGCCTTCAGCACCCGGTTCATTAGTTGTTCCCCAGTGCACTGCCAAAAGACAGTGCCTGCATTCGCTCACTGATATCCCTCAGATTTGCCTGCTTAACCTGGGTGTTATTTATGGATACCACTTCCCGCTGCTCAGCCACTTCAACAGGAGGCTGAATTTCCACCCCCTGCACGTCACGGGGGGCAACAAAGGAAGGAATATCATCAGAAGCGTTTTGCTCGCGGGCATTAAGCTCTGCCATTTCCTGTTCAAGTTCTGTAATTCGCTGACGCAGCTCTTTTATGGTGTTTTGCTGTTCAGCGTTGCGTGCATCGCTGAGCTGTTGAATACGGTTTTCAACTTCATTAACCAGCTCGTCAGCGCTTTGCTGAATATCATGTTGACTGAAAAAATCATCTACCCAGGCGATACCTGTTTCGTTCTGCGAAGCCAGATACACGCCCGCCCCCGTTACTAAGACTAAAAAGAATAAGGTTTTCATTACGTTTCTCCTTTATTCACAGTAAGCGCCTGTAAACGAATACTACTCCACGCACGAAGTAGCGTGGCCGTTGGCAAACCCACCACTGTGGTCATAAATGCAGTTGAAAATTGTGCCGTTAACTCGCCGATAATGTTTTGAATGGTATCGGGGGTTAAAGGCTGTTCTGACAGCGAACCAATTCCCAGGCTGATCCCCAGCAACGTGAAAGTTAGCGCCAGAGTGGCAATGCCGTTGCCCGCCTGTTGCGCCATTTCCCAGAAGTAGGCGGCCTTGCCATCTGGCATCATCGACTTACACGCATAGATACCTGCTATAAGCAGCAGTGAATAAAGGCCAGCAAATCCCCAGCCGAACACCTGCTGCGCCCACACTAGAAGATCGGGTAATGCTTTGTTGGTGAGGTAGCTTGCCAGTGCTAGCAGAATAACTACGCTGCCGATGCCGGTAAGCACCCAACGACTCCATTTCACCGGTTGCTGTAGGGTATCCATTAGCGTACTCCCGCGTTACTCCGGCTGATGGTTTCCGGTGTGATGTTAAGGGCATAAAGCCAGTGGCTGTAAGGGTCTCGCTCGCTCTCAGCACTGGCGTGGGCTAAGAAAGTGAGGTCGTAATTAGCAAAGGCTTTTTTCACAATCAGCTTGTCGCTGCTGGCGATACGCTCGTCACGCAGCACCATGCGCTCAATATCGACCATGCGACGATATATCATTTTTGCCTTGCGCTGGCGCTCGTCCATGGACAATGCGGGGTCGCTCATAGTGCTGATCAGCGATGCTCTTTCTCGCTCGAGATTTTCCAGACTGAACAGGCTGTCAGCACTGGCACCACCGGTTAGCAAAACACTGGTGAGTAAAACACTTTTTAAAATCTTCTGAGTAAACATGGTGACCTCCTTAAAGGGTAAATAAATCAACGGCTTCACTGGCTTTATTCACACGGCGCGGGGTGGTTCTCTCGCCGTCATCGCCATACGCAATCTGGTATTCCAGTTCCTGTGCATCCAGCGCCACTAAGCGCGCCATGTAGCTGAGCATTAAACCTTCCTGATCCAGCAACGACTGATGCATTGAGATATCCAGCAGCAATTGACGAAGGTATTCTTCCGAGCTGACTTCGGCCCCGTTTAACATAGGCGATGCGTTAGCTTTATGACGGGCAATGGCATCTTTCAGCTGGGTAATTTGCGACACGTTTTGCGCGTATTCATCAGCATAGGGCGAAGTCTCGCTGAAGCCGGCATGCATCAGGTTCTGATCTACCTGTTCCATCACCTGCTCCATTCGCGCTAACGCCGTTTGCTGCTTTTGTTGTAGCTGTAAACGTTCAGGGTTCTGCACTTTTCCATACTGATTACGAAACTGCTGCAAAATATCCTGATAAACGTGCTGCTTCTGTGCAGATGCCTCTTTGCGCAATTTGTGACTTTCCTGCAAAAGATCCAGATAATCGGATTTCTGCTGCACCAGTTCATATTCAATGTTCACTTTGGCTTCACCGGAAACACTGTTTAAGTCGTCCTGAAGCATGGCAATGCGTGAGGTTTTATCACTCATCTGGCTGTCCAGATCGGCCAGACGGCGTGCCATGGGCGAGGCATTAAAATCCTGCTCAACGCGCTTTTCAATGATGTTGGCGGGCAGTTTGATAAGGCGGTCACTGGCTTCTGGTTGCCATTCGCTGGCCACCACAAAAGATGACAGCAGAATAAAAGCCGGAACAACAAACAGAGCGTGCTTAACCGTGTTGCGCTTTTTAACGTAAGTATGTGCCTTCATGATGTGCTCCTTAATGAGCCAGCCAATATTGCTGACGTTCGATTTCCTGGCGCAGTTCGCGACTGATGTTCAGTCCGGCCAGCTCCCGGGTACTTAAATGACTACCGCCAAGTAACGCCACAGCCGTATCGCGGAAAGAGGTGTAATCGGGCAGATAGAGATCTTCCCCCGGAAATTGCGTTTCAAAGCGGCGAAGTTGCGCGTTAGCCGCATCCGACTCGCCCGCTTTCAGATAAGTGAGTACGGTAGTTGCCATCACCTGCATGACCTGCTCCCGCTCATCCTCTTCCATGTGAAGCGGTAACGGGCTGGCGATACAATGTTGCATGGCATTAGCCGCTGATAATAACTGCGCCGGAGACTGGCTGGTTTCTGCGTGCTCACTCATTGCATTTGCCTGCTGCAGACAATTTGCATCAATGGCATCCGCCGTTACGGTTTCCTGCGTACTTGAGCAGGCAGTAAGCAGCAGGGCGAATGACACGCCTGTCGCCAGTTTCAGGCGACGGGCTGTTAGAAATGGGATAACGAATTTGCTCATAGTCTTATCCTTGTCGTTGGGATACGTTTGACTATGAAAGGGTTTGGAGAATTTTTTGTTGAATGAACTAGTGGAATAGCAGTAAAAATAGATATACCGGCGCGAACGCCGGGGGAAAAGAGCAAAAGGGAAAAACGTGCCTGCGGCACAAAATGCGCTGCGCGCTAAAGGGAATGCGCCTGACGGCGCTAGTCCTGGGCCAAACGAAAACCGAGGCTATTGAAGCGATTGGCAACATCATTCCAAAACCGGTTTGAGGCACGCTCGTTCACCGGATTAACGTCCCACGAACCACCGCGAAGCACGCGACGACTGCCGTCGCCGCGCAACCAGGCACTGCCGTCGGTAGGCGCGCTGCTGTAACTATTATTCCAATAATCCGCCGTCCACTCCCACACATTGCCATGCATGTCGTACAATCCAAATGCATTGGGTTGGTATTGGGCTACAGGTGCTGTAAACACATGCCCGTCGTTACATTCAGCTCTATTATTCCAGCTAACACCATCAGGATGGGATTTACTGTCTGCTACATTCCCGAAACGACAAAGCCCGCTACTGTCGTTTCCGAACGTATATTTGCTGCCACTCCCGGCCCGGGCAGCATATTCCCATTCGGCCTCAGACGGTAAACGGAAGGCTATGCCCGTTTCTGCGCTTAACCAGCGGATAAATTCTGTGGCATCGTTATGGCTAACACAAACCACCGGATGATTATTAGCCTGCTTCAATCCTTTATACTCAGCATTACGCCAGCTAACACCCGCAGTCCATTGCCATTGGTCATCTGAAAAAGCGTAGCAACCCGCTTTTCCACCGGCGTTTTTCTCAGCATCGGTGCGGTAGCCAGTGGCATCCACGAAAGCGGTAAACTGCCCGCGGGTCACTTCTGTTGCCATCATTGAAAACGCTTTGATATTAACGTTATGCAGTGGCATTTCAGCGTCAAAACAATCACTGTCGCCGGGGCTGCAGCCCATCATAAAGCTGCCTGCAGGAATGGGTTTCATGCTGTTTATTAAGGCGATGATAGGTTCAGGTGGGGCCCGTTCTAAGGTATAGTTGAAACGATTGTTGGAGTTTGTCAGTCGCACCGTTTCTGTTTTTGTTTCGTACCCTTTTCGGCTAATTTTGACGGTGTATTCGCCGGGCAAAAGCTTAATACCGTTGATGTACTTATCTATGATATTGGTAATTTGAATGGTTGCCTCTGACGGTGTAGTCGTGATGATAAGCGGCACCTTGCTGTTTTCGATTTCAATGTTTTTGATAGCTGCATTAGCCCGGGCTAAGTACTGCCCCTGAGGCTGACCTGAAAGGTATTGATTGTAAGCCTTAATGGTGTTGGCTGATTGGGCGGTGCGCCAGGCGTTGTCGTCTTGTTGTTTAGCTTCCGCCAGTTCTGCAGCCCTTTGCTTTTCATCTGCTACCGTTTTTAGCTTGGTAATCAGTATGGTATCTACCGCGCCTGTGACCATGAGCTTTTCACTGGCTTCAAAGGCCTCAATGGCTTTTTGCGTGCGAGTATCAAGCTTTCCATTTTCGGCCACCACATAACCCAACTGCTTCAGGTAACCCTGCGCTTTTCTGACTTGTTCTGTACGCCGCTCTTCTGCACTAAGTTGTGCAAGCCTGGCCTGCTCTTCCAGCTCGGCTTTCGCCTGTTTTGCCAAATTCAGATGGCTACCCTGCGGCCAGTTCTTCAGGTAAAGGTCGTACGCCTGTACCGTGTTTAGTTTTTTCGCCTGTTCCCACGCGCTTTGCTCATTCTTTTTCGCCACAGCAGCCTGCTTTTCCTGCTCTTGCATTTGCTGGTAGTAATCAAAACCAAAATAGCCACCACTGCCAAGAATGATGAGCAGGGCGGCCATACCCAGCCATTTGCCTGCGCCGCCAGATGATGCCTGCTCGGTGCTTGTTGCCATGGTCACATCTGCATCTGATGACGCAGTGTTTGATTCGGTGTGCGCCGTGGAAGCGCTGGCCGTTATGCCTTTTTCTGACAGGATGTTGCATAGAGTGGCGGTGGGCTTATTCGTACTTGCCTCTCCGGCTTCAATTAATACTGCTTGTTGCTGTGGTGATAACGACTCACCCCGTGAAAGGGCACTGTTTATATTCGCCACCCACTGCTGAAACGCTTTTTGATGTGGGCTTTGGCTGGCTTGTTGTTCGGCAACCTGCGTAATGAGGGTATGTAGCTCTTCTGCACTTAACCCGCCTAAATCTGCCAGCGCCTGCAGAATGGGTAAATCGGTTTCCCGCACTTCCCCCTTTGATTGCAGCAATTGGATAATTTTTTGCTCAAGGGGTTTCAGTTCCGGCTTTATTTCATCCGTGCCGCCGACCCAGGTGCCGGTGTTTTCATCAACACCGCTGTTTGTGTTCCCATCCAGGCTTCGCAAGGCGCTTAGCATGACGGTACCATCGGCAAAGCGGTCTTCTTTTTTCTGCTCAAGAGCAGTGAGGATCAGGTCATTCAAGCCATCAGAGAGCGCGGGCTGGTATTTTTGAGGTTCGGCAAACCGGCCTTCAGGTAAAGTCCCGGTAATCATGCGGTAAGCGAGAACTCCAGCACTGTAGATATCGCTGCGGGCATCAACGTGCTTGGCGCTCTGGCGCTGCTCCGGGCTCATGTAGTTGCGGCTACCCATGCCGATACCGCTGTTGCTATGTTCCGTATCCGGGACTTTGGCTATACCGAAGTCACATAACTGCACCTCGCCGTGCTCGTTAATTAGCAGGTTTGCAGGCTTGATATCGCGATGCACCAGCCCTGCTTTATGCACGTCACTCAAGCCTTTCAGCAGTTGTTCCAGATACCCAATGGCCGCTGCCACGGGTATCTGACGCGGTTTGTCTTCGGGGTCGAGTTCGGCAATCACTGAGGTATCGGTAGCATCACTACCCAGCACATTGCGAAGCGAGCGAGGCAAATACGGCATCACATAATAGGGTGTGCCATCTTCCAGTTCATCAAACTCAAAAACATCCACAATATGGCTATTGCGGTTTAGCTTGCGCAACGTGCGCGCTTCGTTTAAAAAGCGCTCTTTGAGCACGGTGCTGGCATCGGCTGTCGCGCTGGTTGCCATGCGAGCCGCGTTATCATCGCGGATTTCAAAAACCTTGATGGCCACTTTCTCGCCAAGGCGTGGATCCTCAGCCAGGTACACCGCACCGAAGCCACCGGCACCCAGTTCTTTTATGATTTTGTATTTGCCAATTTGCTTCATTTAATTCCCTGCAGGCTTAGCTGGCTTCCCTGACTTTTTATTCTTCCCAGCTGTTCAAGTCGTCTTTACGGCTTTGTCTGGTCTGGCTTTTAGTGATCGTTGCACTGTTGCCGGTAATACGTACCACGCCATCCATATTCATTTCTGAAAGCACGCGGTTAAGATTCTGGTTCAGCTTGTTACGACTGATAGCTGCCCGGTACAGGATTTCTGCGTGCGCCCGGCTTTTGCTGGCATAACGGTAGGTGTCGTAACCGGAGAAAATGATCAGGTATTCTTCAATTTCGGCCATTTCCTGATTATTGAAGCCATCGAAAACCAGATTAAAATCAGTCACTGCCGGACCTTCAGAGCTACTCTGAGGCATGGGTTTGCGCGGTGGTTTCCGGCTGTTGTGCCTTGCTGGCAATGTGGCGAGTATGCGTTCGCTTACCTGGCCACTTACCGATAAAAGGGAGTCACCCACGCCTTCGTTAATGCAAATGCGATCACAGTCACTCGCGGCATTCTGCGCACTGCCATCTACAGTGAAGGAACCATTTACCCGGCCTGAGCCCACGGCGATGGTTTGGCCATTAACCACCGACATCATTCTGGTGGTATAGCCCGAGCGGCTCACACTGGCATCAGCATTCAGAATAATAACGTAATCAATACTGGCGCGACTGTAACTTCTGGCCATGTCCAGTAGCATCATTTTGCTACGACTGCCCGAATACGAAAACTCAGTAGCAGCATCGTACACGTTAACGCCGCTGTCATTAAGTTCGCCGGATACCGCTCTGATAAAGCGGCTGACTGCACGATGGTTATTGGGCAGCGAGTCTTCGCCGTCGTCCTGGACCAACACCATAACGTTGACTGGCTCGACACTGTTTTTGCTCGCGCATGCAGATAAAATCAGTACTAGCGCGGTAATTATTAGCTGTTTCATAGTAAATCCCGATACGTTAATTCGTTTCACTGACTATGGAAGGCTTAGCGCCTTTTATTACCAGTCGATCTTCATTTCACCCGGACTTTCTTGTTTTTCGTTTGTCGCAGCGGCTTTTTGTTTACAGGTCTGAGGGTCTTCAAGCGATACCTCCACCCTGCGATGGCGAGCATCGCTTGGCGCCAACCCTTCAATTAACTCACTCTCACCCTTGCCATCGGCAATGATCTTCTCCAGGTTAACGCCATAGTCCATCACCAGTGTAGCTTTCACAGACTCAGCCCTAACCTGCGACAACGATAAGTTTGAAGGTGCACTGCCGGTTGCATCAGTGTGACCCGTGAGCAAGATATAACACTGAGATAGTGCGCTGCTTTTCAAGGCGCCGGCCAGTGCCGCAATCTGCTGTTCAGCACTTTCGGTAAGGTTGGCAGAATTCAGCTCAAACTGAATATTCAGATCGATGCTGCGACGCACACCACCGTGATTTGCTACCACTTCCAGAGGGTTTAATGCGGCTTCGATTTCTGCCAGCGATTTAAAGCCGCTATCCTGCGCCAATGCTGCTGCAGAAATAAAAAAGGCTGCACCACCAGATAGTAGTGCAGACCATGATTTACCTGACAATTTCATTATCACGTCAGCCGTTTATTACCAGCCGTCATTGGCAGCAGGTTTACGCTTTTCACCACGTAAGCTGATGCGTTTCAGCGTATAGGTATTTCCTTCAACGGTAACTGTGGCACGCATATCCAGTTCGCCCAGCATTTTATTCAGGTTACGGCTTAACTTTGCTGAGCCGATGCTTGAACGATAGAGCACTTCGGTGCGGGTGTGGCGTTGCTCGGCAGGACGATGAGAGTCATAGCCGCTGAAGATAACCAAATACTCTTCAATATCCATGTAGTCTTCTGCGCTGAAGCCATCAAATACCAGATAATAGTCGGTTACCATGCCGTTTGTGCCACTGCGTTCGCGGCCGTTGTTTGAACTGCCGCTCTGAACCAGCCAGTCCAGTTTTTCGGCCAGTACTGAACCCAGTTCATCACCAAGAATGCGAGCCTTGTCACCAACCACTTCAAGAATACATTCGCGATTACAGTCATTCGGCGCATTCCAGAACTGGCCACTGTCGACTTCGAAATTACCCATGAACTTACCGGATTTAGCATTGATAATTCGGCCTTCGATGCGTGCTTTAACCTTAGTGGTATAGCTTTTTTGCTGTGCACTGGCGTAAATGCTGAAAACCACTACCGCATCGATTGGCGGGCGCTTTACAGAGCGTGCGATATCGTAAAGTTCTTCATCTGTGCGGCGAACCCGCCCCTGAGTGAAGTTATCCATGGTAACGTAGGTTTCGTCGTACACGTTGAAGCTGTAGTAGTCCATCTGGCCCTGAAGTGCAGTGAGTACTCGCTTAAAAACACGGCTATTGCGCGGTACGGTATCTTCATCGGCATCTTCACCCATCACTAAAAGGTTAGGGTTATCGGCAGCGTGAGCAGGAACGGCTAAAAAGCCGAGTGTTAGGGTAAAAGCTAAAGTTCTGAACAAGTGACGCATAACGGTTCCTTAAATTTGTGTGTTCGTTGCTACCACTGCTTATAAAAACGTTTGGTAGATTTCCTTCCACTTTCGGTAAAATTTATTGCATTTGTCTTACGCTGGCGCCTTAGACGTCCGTATTAACAGTTTTCCAGTATGGAAATAGTAATGTTGTCTTTGCCGCCACCAGCCAGTGCAGCGTGGATGAGTGCATCTAACGCCTGCTGCGGCCCTGCTGCAAGGCAGGCTGCTATCTGCTCATCGCTCACCATGTCGGTTAAGCCGTCACTGCAAAGTAATAACTTATCACCGGGTTGCCACTGGAGCAGGCCTGTATCCGGTGCAATAGGATTATTAATGCCTTCTACACCCAGGCAATACATGAGCGTATTTCTGTCCGGGTGGGTAGACAGGTCGGCGGGCTGTATACGCCCTTCTTTAACGAGTGCCATGGCCACGGTCTGATCTTCTGAAATTTGTGACAGTGTGCCGTTATGCCAGTGATAAAGGCGGCTATCACCTACACAAACCCATCCAACCTGCTGAACATCAGCCAGCACAGCAATTAATGTACAGGCCATGCCGGCATAGGCTTTATTTTCCTGCCCCATTGCAGCAATTTCCTGATGCGCCCTTCTGGCACTCATGTCCAGCATAGGCCCTCGCATGTCAGGATCCACAGCCATATTTAATTTGCCTTCAGCCACCAGACTCTCAAAAACTTCTGCCGTTTTTGCACTGGCGACCTCGCCGTAATCTTTTCCCCCCACACCATCGCTTACCAGCGACAGCAGGTATCCTTCAGGTTCTGGTAGCGCGCCGTGCCAGAAAGCATCTTCATTGTTGTTTCTGATTTTACCTACGTGAGTACCTGCAACGATATTGACTGTCATGGATTCGCACTCTCCCCGAATTGCACACTCTGACCATCTATGGTGATCTGCACACCTTCTGACAGCGGAATTTTGCCATGTACGGTCTGACCGTTAATCAATATGTCAGACTGTTCAGCATGAAGCACCACTGGCTCAATATAATACCGGCCATCGTAGCTCAGCTCAGCGAGCGCGGCACATTTATCACTGGTCGCTACATTTAATCGGCCGTCTTCATCTATGCCGACGGGCAAAACGGTATCGAATAACACCCAGCGTTTACTCATGTCTTCATCCATGGAAGGCCACATTTGCCCCATGTTGGTATCGTCGATGAATCTGATGACAGAAGATGAGAGTTTTAAGATCAGGCAGCCCGGAATATTAGGCGGTACGATGGTATCCAGCTGACAGGGGCCGCTGGCAGCATTTTGCGCGCCGCTCCCCAGCAACATACTTTGCCCGTCATTGCACTTAACACGACTGAAGGGCGCAACGGTCTGGCCGTTATAATGCGTGCCGTTGGTACTGGCCAGATCTTCAATAAAATAGGCTCTGTCCTGGCGAACTAGCCGTGTTTGTTTACCGGTTCTTGAAATACGTTTAAAGCCAATCACAAGGGTACTGTCTGCCTCACCTGCTGTTCTACCAATCTGCACCTCACTGGCAGTATAGAAGTAAAACGAAGACATCGCCCCCCCGCCCTGCAAAGCACCAGTGAGCGCAGGAAGCCGGGCTTCCAGCTCAGTTCGCAGGCTAGTGAGTTCCGATTGCTCTTTGAGGAAGCTGTTCAGACCGGCAATTTTCAGCAGTGTACTGTCGATTATACTGTAAGCCTGATAGATATTACCGTGACTCAACGCAGCCTTGGCGTCTGAAAGTGCATTTTTACCTAAACTCTCGTGCATTAAACGAATGCACTTTTCCTCAAGAGGACTGATTTTAGGTTCTAGCCGTGGATTAAGGGTTTTTGCTTCTTCAAGAATGGGCAATGCCGAAGCAGGATGGGTTTCTATTTCAGACTGGGCCAGTTGAAAGCGCTCAAAACCACGTTTGTAATCAACAATATTCTTTTTAAGCGCTAAAGCTTCTTCATCGTCACGATTAAGTTTCAGGGCCTGTTCAATTTTTTGCTGTGCGCCGTCATAGTCATGCTGATCGGCCAACAGCCAGGCCTGCTCACTCAATGATTTTGCTTCACTTATTTTACCAAGCCACTGCTTTTCTTCTTCGTACCACTGTTTATTTTTCGGTACTAAAGGGGATTTGGCATCCTTAAAGTAATTCAGCCACTGCTGGGCCTGCCCTTCGCTGGCATATTTGCCGAGCGCCCGTCCATGCTTTTGCCGCTGAACCAGAAAATAGGTGCTGTAGAACGCCAGAACAATGAGCAGAATAACGGCAACATAGCCCCATAAATACGGCATAGTCGAGCGAACCAATTCGAACTTGCGAGCAGTCTGCGAATAGCTGACATTCACAGGAATGCCCTTATCAGACAAAAATTTCTGCATTTCACCCTGCAGCTCCGAGCCTGATTGAAGTGAAACATAGCGTATATGTCTGTCCATGATCTGGTGCAGAAGCTGTGGTCTGGCGTTAAAATCTTTTTGCAGACTATCGGCCACGTAACCGCGGAGTTCTTTGAGGTAGGTATCGACTTGCACCACTTCTGCCGGGGTGAATTTGGCCATGTGCAGGTTATAGTGGAACCGACGAGGAATGGCCGCCAGCTTCTCAGTCATTACAGCACCCAGATCCTGTGCCAATAGGGCTGCATTTTCGGTTAGCCAGTTTGAAAAGCAGACACCGTCACAGTTTTTTTGTGCTTCAGTAAAACGCCCGTCAGTTTCAAAACCGTCCAGGTGGGTACCGGTTTCTAAATCGAGTAATCGCCCGCTCAGGTAAAACTGCCATTTGTTCACAGCGGCCCCTGGCTGCTCGTTGGCCCGGATCTGATAAAGCAAAGCCAGATTCACTTCTTTTCCCGAATCCCGGGCAATTTGCTGAATTCTCTTATCGGTGAGTGCAGAACAGTCATCCTGGATACAGTTGGGTAACCGCAGGCTCTCTTTGGTGATCACGTCGAAATCTGCAGAAGACAGCGCATTAACCAGCCGGCTACTTAAGGTATGGTGCACCGGCAGGAGTTCCGGTGAAGAGGCGTAATCGGGTTCGGGCAGAACAACAATTTGCCAGCGTTCTGCAGCAAATGAAGGAAATGCGCATGCAGCCACACAACAAAGCATTGCCAGACGCTGCCAGTTAAAGCGGAAAGGTTTACTACGAAAATTCATTATTTTTATTGCTGCCATGCACTTTGATTGTACTACTCTACCAATGAAGACAGCAGCTCCTGCCACTGCCTACAATTTCACCATTTTTTACCAGGAATAGATTAAGATCAATCTGATATTCCATCTTTATCCCTCAAGACCTTCAAATCGTACCTAACGCGGATAAAATTTATCTTTCTGTATTCGTTCGATATCGTCGCGACGACTCAATGCAACAAATTCCATATTATCAATTTTTAGCAACATCTGATCGGTGGCCTCGTATTCCAGTAAGACCTCAATATCGTTATCTTCCAGCCACTTTTTCAGTTTTACTTTATCAGACTGCAGCGTCATGGTGATGATGGCACTGATTTCGCTGTGTTTGCCCAGTTCGTCGCAGACATCCGGAAACCTTTCACAGGCTTCGCCCTCTGGATTACGGCACCCTGAGAGAAGAACACAAAGTATTAACAGCGGAGTAAAAAGTAATCTTACCATTGTATTTTTCCTTCCTCAGGTTTGCAGTCGCCACGAGTATCTTCAATAGTGATGCCATCAATAACCTTGCGACATGATTTTTCGGGTGCAGGTGACGGGCCCGGTTTTGGTTTTGCAGGTTTCGGTGTGGGTTGAGGATTGCTCCCACGTTGACTGGCCGCCAGGTATTCCAGAGCAGCGGGCAAATACAGTGACGACGTTTGCAGCTTGTTTCTCGGGTCAACAAAACGTTTGCCGTGGCTTAACGCTGCAGATAAATCAGCTACGCTGGCAGACGGGTATGTAGAACGTAATAAGGCCACTGCACCGGCGACCTGTGGGGCAGCCATGGACGTACCGGATGTAGTGGTATATTTACCATTAAGAGTTGAGGAGGTTATTTTACCGCCCGGTGCTACTAAATCGATGTCACGATAGCTGTTAGAAAAACCGGAGATCCGGCCATCAGGTTCGGTAGAGCCAACGGTCACGGCTGATGATATGCACCCGGGACTCGCTACCCCATCGGTACGGCCTTCGTTACCAGCGGCGATAACCGTAACAACGCCTTTTTGCGCCAGTAAATCAATGTATCGTTTAACCGGCTGATCATCACAGGTTGACGGAAAATAGCCGCCGCCCAGGCTCATATTCACTGCGGCTATGTGGTAGTCGTCAGCGTGTTCATACACCCACTCCAGTGCCTGCATAATATCGGAATCCAGTGCCCCCATGCGTTGCCCCACTACCGAAAACACATTTACCGAAAGAAGGTCTGCATTTTGTGCCACGCCATTAAACTGTGCATTTGCTCCGGCCACAATGCCCGCAACATGAGTACCGTGAAAACATCCTTCGTTACCCCGGCACGCTGCCCCCGCCTCAACACCCGAAGCTTTCTTTTTTCCTCCGGGACAGGAGCCATAATGAGAAAAGCATGCACCATCAATGACGCGGTTTTGCAAGAAGGGATGCGTGTACTCTACGCCTGAGTCAATGATAGCGACCGAGAAACCACTCCCCTGCCGACTTTGGTTACTGGCGGCATTCAGTCCGATGGTGCGGCTACTATTAATGAGTGTGGCGGGATTAAATTTATCCACGTATACGCCGGCGACGAGATTCGACTGTTGCAGGCGACTGAATTCTGCGGCATCCACTTCCTTGGCCATGGCAGCAACATGTTTGTACTTCACAATATCATTGAAATTAACCCAGCCCATGTCGTCGGCAAGTTCCTCTTGCACCTTTTCTATATGGTCGGCCAGATTCAGCCAGCCACCAGATGCAGCTGCCCCACCACGGCTACTTTGCTGACTTTTTAATACCACAATGACCGGCTGCTTTTGCTGATTCCCCTGCCAATGCTCTATTTTCACTTTATCCGCAGCCAGAGCAGGAAAGCTTAAGGCTCCTGCCACAGTCGCTGCGATGAAAGAATACAAATATTTCCACATAGTGTTTCCCTTCGGCTTCAACCCGATATTATAAATTCAATGAGTCTATATAAATATTAGAGTGGTTTTATTAGCTCTCAGGCACTAAGTCCTTACCAGAATTTAGACTGAAACTAATATTTTATTTTCAGCATATTTGCAAAGGCAGACTATGTGAATATATTGTTGTGTAAGAATATACATCGGATTAGCAATAATCCATTACGATAAAGGTAACAACCACATACAAAGTAAAAAAAATATCAATATCAACCGCTTATCGTTAAACATCATTGTTATATGAAAATTTTTTCTAATACAATTGTTACTGGTACTGAACAAATTCCCAGTCCACTTGTAGATATGCATTGAATTAATTCACTAAGTAAATTAACTTATTTATCACATTTCCAGTGTTGTGATGAATAAGGATCCTGTCGTTGAAACGGTTTACTTCTGTTGTATCGAAAAGCAGTCTGGCGCTGCTGGTTTTTGCGAGCTCTCATGCACTCAGTAACACACCACCGCCGGTGGATGAATTTACCGGCAAGCCCAGAGTGTTTGTTTTCACTGATATGGGCAACGAGCCGGACGATCAGATGTCCATGGTGCGCCTGCTGACCTATTCCAATGAACTGGACATTGAGGGCCTTATTGCAACTACGTCTACCTGGCAGAAAGAAAAGCGGGAAACAGACACCATAGCCGGTATTATTTCCGCTTACGGCAAAGTACGCAGCAACCTGATGAAACATGCTGACGGCTGGCCGGAAGCAGCGTATCTGCAAAGTCTGGTTAATGTGGGTCAGCCGGGCTACGGCATGGCCAGTACAGGCAAAGGGCAATCGTCCCCGGGTTCTGAAGCGCTGATTGCCGCCGTCGATAAAAGCGATCCCCGACCGGTTTGGGTAACAGTGTGGGGTGGCGCAAATACGCTGGCGCAGGCACTGATGGATGTGAAGGCAAACCGCTCAGAGGCTGAACTTAAAGCATTTGAGAAGAAGCTTCGCGTGTACTCTATTTCTGATCAGGATGATGCCGGCCCGTGGATACGCAAACACTTTCCTGATGTCAGCTATATCGTAAAGCCCTCGTCTCCCGACGGCGGTGAATATGCTTACGCTACCTGGACAGGCATCGCCGGTGATGAATACTATCAAAACGGCAAAGGTGCTGACTTCACCACCGTATCGAATGAGTGGCTGGAAGAAAACATCCGTAAAAAAGGCCCGCTGGGCAAGCATTACCTGAGATATGCATTCATTATGGAAGGTGACACCCCGGCCTTTCTGGGATTAACTGCTAACGGACTGAACAGTTTCCGCAGCCCGTCCTGGGGCGGCTGGGGAGGACGCTATGTCTACCGTCAACCCTACGGAGAAACACATTCAATCTGGACTCAGGGCGGTGACTGGTTCCCCCGTGTCACGTCTGCCGATACGGTCACAGGCAAAGACGGTGAAACTGTAGTCTCTGATCATGCGACCATCTGGCGCTGGCGTGAGCAGTTTCAGCATGACTTCGCAGCCCGCATGGACTGGACTATCAAGCCTTATGAGGAAGCAAACCACCATCCCGTCGTTTCGGTTAACGGGAACACAGGCACAGAGGTGATTTACGCTGATGTTAAACAGGGGGAGACGCTGGTTCTGGACGCTTCTGCCACAGAAGATCCTGACGGAAATAAACTGTCCTGGCACTGGTTCCATTACGAAGAAGCAGGCTACAGCGGCATGCCGGGCACTCCGGCGCTGGCGGCACTTTCACTGAAAAATACCGGCAGCAAAAGCGAAGTCACCGTGACTAAAGCATGCAGAGAGATGTGGCACGATACGCCGGTACCCTGTGATAACGGCGGTGAAGCTCACGTTATTCTCGCAGTAACAGATAACGGCACACCGGCACTGACCAGCTACCGGCGAGTCATCATCAAAACCAGAGAATAATAATTCTGCAACGTGGCCGCAGCTAAACGGAGAAGCTGCGGTTGGTTAATTCCAACAAGCCCCTCGTGGCAACGTCAGTATCCGGCTCGTAAGTAATTGAAAGGCGGGATGCAATGGCCTGGGTACTGCCATGACGCTCAAGCGCTTCTTTAATGGCGGTCCCCAGGTACTCGTGCAGAATGGCCGTTTCACCGTTTAAGTAGATGTGCCGCACATCCAGCATGGCCATTAGCTGCACGGCAATGTGCCCGAGGACATCTCCGACTTGATTAATGATGGCCTGCACTGCCGGATTGCCTACCTTGAGCAGTTCACTGATATGGTTCAGCTTTTCAACCGGTGTTGTGCCTTCCAGCGTAATACCGGCCTGTTCAGCCTGCCCGAAAATCGCGTTGTAGGTGACGTACTGCTCTGCGCAGCCGCGGGCGCCGCAATAGCACACAGGGCCATGCTTATCGTAAGTCAGATGGCTCACTTCCGGAGCAAGACCATCCGGTCCGGCAATTAGTCTGCCATCAATGCAAATACCGGTACCCAGACCATAACCCAGAAGCAATGCTATATAGCTGTCTTCAAACTGATTAAAGACGTTGAAACAGAATGTCGAGCACCAGGCAATGTTATACAAATGTACAGGCACACCCAGCGCATTTTTTAACATGGATGCCAGCGGCACGTTTTGTTCATCAAGCAATTGCGACTGATAAATAATGCCGGTGTGCTGCGCTATTTTACCCTGAGTAGCAATACATACCGATTTAAGTACATTTACTTCAATATCATGGCCGGCGCATAGTGAACTAACCAGCGCCTGCAGCTTTGCGGAGAATACGGACGGGGAAAACAGGTTTCCTTCTTTGAATGATACCTGCCATGGCTGATTCAAAGAACGGTGCACTTTTCCTGAAACATCTTGCAAGTAAGCACTTACGCCTTCAATCGAAACATACATTGCAGCACTGAAGTAATGTCCCTCATTCAGTGCCAACTCTGTTGCCGGCCTGCCTGTACGATCTGAGGAGTCAGTGTCAGCGCCCGGGTTCTCACGAATAAGACCCTCTTCAGCCAGCATTCTGGTTACTTTAGTCAACGCCGGTTTACCCAAACCGGTAGCCTGCGCCAGCGCTACCCGCGAGTATGGTTGTTGACGAAGTAGTGCGACGACTTTATTTTTTCCGTTCAAAAGCTGATATTTCGATAGTGTCTATAGTTAAAACAAGGCCGTTTTCACAAGCCACGCAACAGGCGAAAAACCTGCGTAGGCCTAGAATACCTTATCCGCCGCTTTTCAAAACCGGAAATTCACATTCAGTTCATCTGATCTACGATGGCGCTGAGCATCTGTGTATGTTTTCCCGATAAGCGGCGTACTATGATTCACATCACATAAACCGGCAATCTCTCTGTTCAACACCGTAAAGGAATTCCATGAAAAAGCGTATATCGGCTTTGCAAATTGGCACTAAACCACAAGGCACTCAGGCGACATTGGAGGCCATTCTCAGTTTTGAAAGCGCTATTAAAGAAGCACAATCCGATTTAGTGGTGATGCCCGAGGCTTTGCTGGGTGGCTATCCGAAAGGAGAAATCTTCGGAACCCGTCTTGGCTACCGTTTACCGGAAGGCAGAGAATCCTTTAAGCAGTATTTTGATGAAGCCATCGCCGTCCCGGGACCGGAAACCCGTGAACTGGCAGATTTGGCAGCTCGCCTGAATACGAACCTGGTCATTGGCGTTATCGAAAAGCAGGGTTCGACGCTTTACTGTTCCTCCCTGTATTTCACGCCGGAAGATGGCCTGGCAGCAAAGCACCGCAAACTCATGCCCACCGGCACTGAACGTCTGATTTGGGGACAGGGAGACGGCTCCACCCTGCCCGCCATCAATACCTCAGCCGGGCGGATATCCGGTGCTATCTGCTGGGAAAATCACATGCCCCTGCTTCGCATGGCACTTTATGGCAAAGGTGTCGATATCTGGTGTGCGCCCACCGTGGACGAGCGGGAGATATGGCAATGTTCCATGCGCCATATCGCTCACGAAGGCAGAATGTTTCTGGTCAGTGCCTGTCAGGTGCAACCGTCTCCGGTCGCATTAGGCATCAAGGTCGAAAACTGGGACGCACAACGCCCGTTAATTGCCGGCGGCAGTGTTATTGTGAACCCCATGGGCGATATTCTGGCTGGGCCACTTAAAAACGAAGAAGGCCTCATCACCGCAGACATTGACCTTGAAGATTTAAAACGCGCCCGCTACGACTTCGACATAAACGGCCATTACGCCAGACCAGACGTCTTCAGCCTGCAGGTTGATGAATCTGAAAAGCGGTCGGTGGTATACTCTGGGTAAGAAGCACTAATCAGGCAACCAGTTACACGAAAAAGCACCGCAATAATTCTCTATCAGCGGATAAATCAGGATCTGCATCGTGGGGATAAACGCCTATGATGTTTTTTCCGATAGCGTCCCATGCTGTTGCTTTCCTCTGCCCGGAAAATACCGGATGAATGACTAATTCATCATTCTCGCACAAATCCAGACTACCGGGCATGGAGTACTCAAACTCTGCGTTTATATAGCCGATATCATTTCCTGAAGGTTTACTTATAACTCTTCCTATAATTCCGGTCTCTAATAAACATCTCTCAAATCTGTCAGGAGATACTTCGACTTCTCCTTTCATACCCTGCAGAACTGACTTGCCGGTGTTTAGAAACTCCCTGCTGTCATAAAATTTTCGTAAATCCTTATACGTAAAAAGCAGGGGAATATTAGGCAATACCTTTTTCCTTATCGAGGAGGCTTCAGGAAACATTTTACTGTAGGCGACAATAATTTCTTCGGCCATCAGAGCTTCTTTACGTCTTACCGCTCCGAGAACAATCTGTGCATCCAGGTTAGTAATAGATTTATTGTTTCTTATCGACATAGCTAGAATTTCGTTAAATACGTCGACAATTTGTCTTGGCAGAACTTGAAAGTGTCTTAAGAAATAAGCTTTAGTACTTTCTTCAAGACCCCTGCCGTTCTTTATTTTAGTAGGTAAAATTTTGTCGAAAAATTCCAAAGCCCCCTTCCGGGTGTAAATTGGAAACTGTATTAACTCGTCGTATGGACCACCCAGAATTGGCTTCTCGTCTTTCCAAACATGCAAGTGAAGTAAAAATCGATGCGCAACTAAAGAAAGTAGTTCCCCTACAGTCCAATGTAATAGATGTAAGCGACCGAAATCTTTGACGGGGTTCTTTGCCAACTCCTTAAACGCGAAGAACTGTTCAGCAGGAATGCAGTATCTAAGCTGCACATTTATCGCGCCTTCATTTATCCTTCCAGCTAAATTTAGAAGACCCTTAATCGCGATTGCCTTAGCAATCTGCAGGTTTGGAGCGTTCTCAATATTAATGTCATCTAAGACATCTTCTTCATTATCAAAGAGAATAATAGCTGTCAGATTATGCTCTCCCAGAGTATTCGAGAGCTTCATTTCTAAATCATCAATTGCCTGTGTTTTATCTTCCAGTAACCATGCTACAGACGATAATTCAGCGTGTTCCGCGCCCAAATTATTCGTTACAAGCTTCGAAAGCTTATTCTTTGCAAAAGAAGTAACAGCAGAAATACCAATGTCTTTAAATTCTTTAACTGGGAGTAGTTGGTAGAAGTCTTTAAGAGTTTTATCGGAAAATAGGGTTTCACCACACTTTAGAATGACGGCGGAGAGAAAGATCCATTGCCAGATATATGATGCTCTTTCAGCCCTTATATCAATGCCGTTATCCAACAGGTTTGATATAATTTGCTGGACTTCGCCAATAGCTTGCCACTGTCTGATAGGTAGAGCTGTCACACCACTTTTAAAAGATAGATTATTCAAATAAGTTGTTTTTCCGGCTCCTTTTCGCCCTACAATGATTGAAGGACGCTCTCCCTTCTGTTCGTAAATAAATCTCGAATGGCCATCAAATAAGTATTGATAAAGCTCTTTATCCTGATTCCCGTGTAGCTCGAGCACCGAACCGCCAATCGGCTTTTCTGACGTAAGAACTTCATCTCTGAGCCTTACTTTTATATTATTTTCAATAGAAGTTGTCGCATATCTGAATCGTTCTTTGTTCATATCAACGTCCTTGTCATAAACAACTGTCATCAAATCAAAATAGATTAAATTTTAGACTACATCCTGTTAATGAAATGATCAAATATCAGCTCTTTGTATATACGTGGAAGGCAATGAAACACAGCTAAAACTAAACTCACGCCAGCAAAGTTCACAAGTATTAGAGGACAGCTAGCTATTTCAATTTGTTTTTTCGCAAAAAAAGCAGGTCTTCAATTCAAGACCTGCTTCCGGATATAAAACTATTTTCTATATTTGTCTAAATTAGAGATTTTTGCATTTTCCTGATCCTCTACTCCACCGTCACCGACTTCGCCAGGTTACGGGGCTGGTCCACGTCAGTGCCTTTGATCAGCGCTACATAGTAAGACAGCAGTTGCAGTGGCAGGGTGTAGACGATAGGTGCGATGGGGGCTTCGCAGTGCGGAACGTTGATTACCCGCATGGTTTCGTCGCTGGCAAAGTGTGCATCCTTATCAGCGAATACATACATGATGCCGCCGCGCGCGCGAACTTCTTCCACGTTGGATTTCAGTTTTTCCAGCAGCTCATTGTTAGGTGCTACCACGATGACAGGCATTTCCTCGTCAATCAGCGCCAGCGGGCCGTGTTTGAGTTCACCTGAGGCGTAAGCTTCTGCGTGAATGTAAGAAATCTCTTTCAGCTTCAACGCGCCTTCCATTGCGATTGGATACTGGTCGCCACGTCCCAGGAATAATGAATGGTTCTTGTCGGCAAACTCTTCCGCTAAATCTTCAATACCTTTGGTGATCGCCAGGGTTTCTTCCAGCTTGGCTGGCAAACTGTGAAGGGCACTTACGATGCTGCCATGATCTTTGCCTGACATGCCGTTGTGCTTACCCAGTGCCAGTGTGAGCATGAGAAAAGCAGTAAGCTGAGTCGTGAAAGCCTTGGTCGAGGCGACGCCAATTTCTGCGCCTGCGCGGGTCATAAAGGCAAGATCGGATTCCCGTACCAGCGATGAGCCGGGTACGTTACAAATGGTCAGGCTGGCCATATAGCCGAGATCTTTAGCCAGACGCAGAGCAGCCAGCGTGTCTGCTGTTTCACCGGACTGGGAAATAGTCACCAGCAGGCTGTTTTCATGTACTACCGATTTGCGGTAACGGAATTCAGAAGCGATTTCGATACCACAGGATACATTCGCGTACTGTTCCAGCCAGTAGCGGGCAGTCATACCGGCATGGTAACTGGTACCACAGGCGATGATCTGAACGTGTTTAACCTTTGAGAAAATCTCATCGGCACCGTTGCCGAAAATGTCCGGTAACAGTCCTTTTTCGTCCACCCGCTGTTGCAGCGTGTTACGCACAACCGTTGGCTGCTCATGGATCTCTTTGAGCATGTAATGACGGTAACCCGCTTTATCACCTGCATCGTGTTCTATATTAGATTCAATGACTTCACGCTCAACCGGATTGCCGTTAACGTCAAAAATGCTGACTTCCCGACGGGTAATTTCAGCGACATCACCTTCCTCAAGGAAGATAAAGCGGCGAGTCACCGGCAGCAAAGCCATCTGGTCTGAGGCAATGAAATTTTCCCCCAGGCCAAGACCAATCACCAGCGGGCTGCCGGAGCGAGCCACAACTACCCGTGACGGGTCTTCACTGTCCATAATTACCGTACCGTAAGCACCGTGGAACTGCTTCACACTGTTTTGTACTGCTTCAAGCAGGCTCACGCCTTTTTGCATTTCAGCATGTACCGTGTGTGCAATGGTTTCTGTGTCGGTGTCACTGGTGAAGGTATAACCTTGAGCTCTCAGTGATTCACGCAAGGCTTCGTAGTTTTCAATGATGCCGTTGTGTACAACGGAGATACGCTCACCGGAGCAATGGGGGTGCGCGTTACGTTCAGTTACGCCGCCATGGGTTGCCCAGCGGGTATGCGCGATACCGGTAGAACCCAACGCTTCACCGTTCGCCACAGCATCTGCCAGTTCCTGTACCTTACCGGTACGACGGATGCGGGTAAGTTCACCGCCTGATTGTAATAACGCCACACCGGCGGAATCATAACCACGGTACTCAAGGCGCTTTAAGCCTTCCAGTAAGATTTCGACTACATTACGCTCTGCTACAGCGCCGACTATTCCACACATGGTTATTCTCCGTTTGCCGGGGCAATCATTACGGTGACGCCCTGCTGTTCAATTTGTTGTTTAATTGGTTCGCTGATGTGCTCATCGGTTATGAGTACATCAATGTCTTCCCACGCCAGTTCAAGGTTAGGCATGCGGAAGGTAAATTTCTCTGACTCAGCCAGTACCACGACTTTTACCGCAACACCGGCCATGGCTTTGGAAAGCCCGGTCAGTTCGTTAAACGTGGTACTGCCTCTTTCGACATCCAGCCCGGACGCACCGATGAAGGCCAAATCAAAGCTGTAGGCACTGATCATTTTCTCCGCCATGTTGCCCTGAAACGCCTGCGAGTGTGCATCCCACGTTCCGCCGGTCATGAGTACGGTGGGTTCGTTATCTGCGATCGTTAATGCGTTGGCAGCACGCAAAGAATTGGTCATGACAACCAGCTTTTTGTGGTTAAGAAAAGGCACGACAGAAGCGGTGGTGTTACCGCTGTCGAGGATCACTTTCGCGCCGTCTGTCACGAGCGACGCAGCTTTAAGACCAATGGCTGTTTTCGCTGAAGCCGGCGTGGCTGAGGTTTCGCTGTCAGATCCTGAATCTACCCCGGAAGACGGAAAAGGCGCAGCACCGCCAAATTCACGCAGCACTCGCTTCCCGCCGGCAAGCACGGCAAGATCTTTACGGATAGTCACCTGAGAGGTATTGAATCTGGCGGCCATCTCATCCACATGGACATGGCCGGCCTGATTCACCCATTCAACGATTTCATCGCGTCGTTGGCGGGTATTTCGCTTTTGCATTTCGAAACTTTATAAATTACGACTTGAAACTAATAAAGCAGTTAAAGTTTCGGTTTGCAAGATATTTTAGTTATTTCCTTTCATATTTACGTATACAGGCATGACTTTGCCCGTTTCCGCACTTTCGATGGCCAGTTCAATAAGTTTGATCACCGGTATGACCGTTTCCCCGTCTGCAGGCAATTTGGCACCGTTACTGACAGCTTCACCCAACTGGCGGTAGAAAGTGACATATTCACCGGCGAGTGTAGGAACAATATTCGCTCCCTGCGCCGTAGCCAGTTCACCGAAGGCCTCTTCCGGCTCACGGGCCCATTGCGCGTTATCGAAAGTGAGCCCTTGCTTTAATTGATCTTCCTGAGGATCCAGCCCGAATTTCCGGAAACTTCCTTCCGTGCCCTGTAATTCAAAGCGCAAGGTACGGTTGGCCTGAAATGGCGAACTACCCAGTTGTACTGTCAGATTGTTGTAAAACAGAGTGAGGTCGAAGCTGTCGTCACTTTCTCCGCCTTCACGGGCAATCTGAACAACACCGTGGATCTGTTCCGGCACACCGAACAGTTGCAACGCCTGGTCGATAAGGTGCGGACCTAAGTCCCAGAAGATGCCGGCACCCGGGCCGGCGTTTTCCCGCCAGCGGTCCCGTGGTTGCGGGCGGAACCGGTCAAACCGGGAAACCAGACGCTTAACGTCGCCCACATTGCCCTCGCTGATCAGTTTTTTCAGCGTAAGAAAGTCTCCGTCAAAACGACGGTTATGAAATACGCAGAGTTTTCTCTGTTTCTGCGCTGCCAGTGCAACCAGTGCTTCTGCCTCATCACCGGACAAGGTAAAGGGCTTTTCCACCAGCACATGGCAGTCGTTCATCAGCGCCTGCCGGCTTTGCACTTCGTGATAGGTATTCGGAGTAGTGATAACAGCCAGGTCAAAGCGCTGATCAGCGAACGCCTTTCCCATTGAGGCATACACCGGTACGCCCGGTAACACGGCAGTAACGTCGTCAGGTCGGGATGACACTACGCCGCTTACGGTAAATTCAGATAACTGATTTAAAAAAGGGAGATGAAATGTAGTGGCGGAAAAACCGAAGCCCACCAGAAGAGTGCGGATCATGAAAAGTCCTGTGAATCTGTCAGTGGAAGCACCTTACCTTAATCAGCCCGAAGCCACAAAGCACAATGCCCGCTGGCGGTAACAGTAAACAGCGTTTCATCGATAAACACCGTAGTTACGTAACAAAAAATGATGACAAGCGTTGAAAAACAAGGCAATAGTAAAAAGCTAATAAATAGAAAAGAACAGGCAGACGGATTGATACCGTCCTGAGGAGAAGTAGATGGCAAGCAGCAGAGAAGTAACCTTACGTTTTCTGGCGGAACCGGGTGATCAGAATTTTGGCGGAAAAGTACATGGTGGCGCAGTTATGCGCTGGATCGACCTTGCGGCCTACGCCTGCGCGGCAGGCTGGAGTGGAAAATACTGTATTACGGCTTATGTCGGTGGGATCCGGTTTGTAAAACCTATCCTTGTCGGCAGCCTGGTAGAAGTGACAGCGAAGATTATCTATACCGGCACTACGTCAATGCATCTTTCCATTGATGTCAGTGCCAGAGATCCCAAAGAGCAGGATAACGCGAAGACGACACACTGTATTGTGATTATGGTGGCCGTTGATGAAAACGGAAAGCCGGCTCCCGTCCCGGAATGGAAACCGGAAACGGAACGGGATATCTACCTGCGGGATTACGCTATCCGTCTTGCCAAAATGCGTACTGACATTCACGAGGAAATGTCGAATACGTTGGCTACTTTGGAATAAGCTGAACCGCTTTACGGCTGGCTGCCGGTGCATGATGCGCCGGCTATTCAAGCGCCGGCTATTGTTGCACAGTCCGGCGGGCAGATTTCCCGGTGAACCGTCGCACGGCGTAAACTATACCGAAAGTTCCCACCACGGACGGTAATACCCAGAACACCACCTGCCATTTAGCCAGCACGTCCAGTAATGCCCGTCCACCAAAAGCCAGGAATGCAGTGTAAATGCCGATACCTGAACCCAGCATGTGACTGATATGCTGTTTCATCCAGTCACGGCGCTCAGCCTGGTGGGAAAGGCAATAAAATACGGTTCTGATCCCGCTGAACCCGCCGATGCAGGCAAAAATTTTAAACAGGATCATATCTGCAACCATACCACTGTAAAACAGCCAGAAGCTGGCCACTGTCAGTGTTACCGGCAGTATTACGTGCCCGTTGGTCAGTAACTTACGTGGCTCTTTACTTGCTTTCAGCACCATTACAGCGTGACGCACGTTAGTCAGTACCAGTAAGCACAAATAAATCAGAAACAACCAGAACCGTCTGACAGCCTCTGTCATCCCTGCTACATCGTCAGTACGGGCAAAGTGACCCAGTTTAAATAGTTGCGGATCAGCAATAACCATTAAGGATGAAATGAATCCTGTGGCGGTAAGAAAGTACAGGAACCATACATAGCCTTTTCCCGCCTGTATGTGCAGGCGGCTTCCTTTTTTACTCAACACTGGTACCCAGAACAATATTAGTGATACGGCACCGGCCGCAATATGGCAAATAATGATTGTCCGGTAGAGTGTTAGCATCAGCTCAGTCATGGTGTTCTCCTTCCCTTTATTGAAGACACAACCATTGTTCCTTCTCTCTGCTTTTGCCGGTAGTGCCGGAAGTCACGTTGTCAAAAGTGACTTCCGGCCTATTGAGCCGGAAGTGGAAAAAGGGAATAGTAATGTAATGAACCGAATATTTTCTTTTTCCACTTTACAGGCTTTCGCACTGGCAACCTGGGCACTGGTAACCTTGCTCAGCCATGTTCATGTGTTCACCGGCGATTCTGCCATTCAGTGGCCGTTGCTCACGCTGCAACTGCTTTTCGGTGCAATCCTTTACATGGCAACCGTTCCGGATGCAGCTGACGGCCGTCGTTTCGGTTTACTGCTCACTTGCCTGTACCTGCTTTATGTATGTATTTGTCTCGTTTCGCCGTTTGGTTTTTCAGGGATTTATCTGGTGCTGCTGTCTTCCCTGCTGGTATTGATACTCCCGCTCAGAACGGCACTGTATCTGTCCCCTTTCATGGCGGTACCGCAGGCACTGAGTCTGACCATCGTGTGGGAACAATCTCAGGGCTGGCTGACCGCTATTCTGTTCTGGTCATTTAATCTGTTTGCCATGCTGATGATGGATTCGAGAAAGCAGGCACTGCGTGCAAAAGAAGAAGCTGAGTCACTTAACCGCGAGCTGCAGGCAACTCAATCATTACTGGCCTTGTCGGTGAAGGAAGCAGAGCGTACCCGCATTGCCCGCGACTTACACGATGTGGCAGGGCATCACCTGACGGCACTGGCAATTCATTTACAGGTTGCAGAGCATAAATCTTCCCCTGAACTCAAACCGGTGATTGGCCAGTGCAGAACCATCGCCGCGGACTTATTGAGTGATGTACGCCAGGCGGTTTCAGATATCCGCTCAGACACCTTTCTGTCCCTCCATGCAGCTTTATCACTGCTGGCAACCTCTACAGAACGCTACACGGTAACAGTAAACACAGGCCATGCACCGGCGTTACCTGCACCTCTGATTGAACCGGTTTTCAGAATTGCGCAGGAGGCCGTTACCAACAGCCTCAGGCATGGCAGAGCCTCACATATCACGGTGACAGCTGACGCCGGAAAACAGGCAGGGCTGGAGCTGACCATATGTGACAATGGTACCGGCAGCAGCGCACCGGTTGCCGGAAACGGGATGAAAGGAATGAAAGAACGGGCAGTCTCTGTCGGCGGAAGCATCGCATTTAACAGTTCTGAACACGGCTTCGAGGTAAAACTGTCATTGCCGGGAGATGCAAAATGATTCGTGTCATGCTGGCAGATGATCAGATCCTGGTTCGTCAGGGAATAAACAGTCTTCTTAGCCTTACCGACCACATTAAGGTAATTGCAAACGCCGCCAACGGCGAAGAAGTACTTGAGCTCCTCAACCGGGGGGAAAAGCCGGATGTTATTTTAATGGACATCAGAATGCCAAAAATGGACGGCGTGAGTACCCTGGAAGCAATGGCCGGATTGCCGGACATGCCACCGGTTCTGATGCTGACCACATTCGATGACCATCAAACCGTGATCCGGGCGCTGAAAAATGGTGCTAAAGGCTATTTGCTGAAAGATGTGTCACTGGATGTGCTAGTAGATGCCATTGAACGGCTGGCTGCAGGCGGCAACCTCATTCAGCCCTCGTTATCTCACACTTTACTTACTCAACTACAGGCCGGCAAACAGGATTCAGAGCTTTCTCAGGATGCCGAACCGTTATCAGACAAAGAAACAGAAGTGCTGAGGCTGGTTGCTGCGGGATTGTCTAATCAGGAAATTGCTGAGGTGACATTTAAATCATTGGGCACGGTAAAGAATCAAATGTCGTCCATTTTGTCCAAGCTCAACGTGCCAGACCGTACCCGCGCTGTCCTGAAAGCCCTTGAGCAGGGCTGGATTTAGCCTGCCACAGAATAGGGCAGGCTAAAAAGTAAGCACTTACTTTTTGACCGGTCTGGGCCAGTTAGCAATCACACGTTGCTTGCTGCGTGCAATTGCCAGCGCCTTATCTTCTACGTTTGATGTGATGGTTGAACCGGCACCTACCGTTGCTCCCTCGCCAATCGTTACCGGTGCCACCAGCGCTGAATTAGACCCGATAAAAGCATTTTCACCGATGATCGTTTTAGATTTATTTACCCCGTCGTAGTTACAGGTAATCGTACCTGCACCGATATTCGCACCGGCCCCCACTTCAGCATCGCCAAGGTAAGTCAGGTGATTAGCTTTCGCACCTTCTCCTAACACGGTTTTCTTCATTTCCACAAAGTTACCTACTTTGGCGTTAGCTTTCATCACTGCGCCCGGGCGTAAACGGCCGAAAGGCCCTACAGTACAATGCTCGCCTACTTCCGCTTCTTCAATGATTGAATTGGCTTCAATTACCGCACCGTCAGCTACCGAACAATTCCGTAAAATACAATTCGCACCGATTTTTACGTTGCTGCCAAGCGTTACCTTGCCTTCGAAAATTACGTTAACGTCTACCGCCACATCATTGCCGGTAATCACTTCGCCGCGAATATCGACACGGGCAGGATCCGCCAGCGTCACACCATCCATCATCAGCGCATGTGCCTGACGGGCCTGTAAGGCTCTTTCAAGTGCTGCCAGTTGGGCGCGGTTATTCACGCCTTCCACTTCTTCAACAGCATCCGGTTGGGCAGACTGAATTTGTTTGCCTTCCGCTGCCGCCATGGCAATAACGTCTGTAAGATAATATTCGCCCTGAGCATTATTGTTGCTCAGATTACCCAGCCAGCGTTTTAAATCACTGCCCGCCATCATCATCATGCCGGTATTGATTTCTTTAATTTCACGCTGGGCATCAGTGGCATCTTTGTGCTCAACAATCGCAGTGATGTTGTTGTTCTCGCGAACAATACGCCCCATACCAGTAGGGTCGTCGAGTTCAACGGTCAGCAAGGCAAGATCGCATTCTGCTTTCACCGTAGCCAGCCGCTCCAGCGTCGCTTTCTGAATTAACGGCGCATCACCTACCAGCACCAGCACATCTTCGTCGTCTTTGATGTGAGGCACAGCCTGCTGAACCGCATGACCTGTACCCAGTTGTTCTGCCTGCAAACACCAGTTCAGATTTTTACCCGTTACCGCTGCCTGAAGCTGATCGCCGCCATGTCCGTAAACCAGATGCACAGCACTGGCATTAAGTGCCTCAACCGTATTGATTATACGCTGAACCATCGGGATCCCACCGACAGGATGGAGGACTTTAGGTAATGAGGACTTCATACGGGTGCCTTTACCGGCGGCGAGGACGACTACAGAAAAAGCCATGGATTATCCTTAAAACAATGCTGCACATAAAAATTGACGGTCTAGTGTAACCACATGCTGGTGACAAGTCAGCGACATCGTCAGTTATTTTCGCAGGGGAAGCGTTATTCTTTAGTATCGGGCAGCCCGGAATCGACGAATCCGGGTAGTAGTTTCATTGGTGAAAAGGTATACTACGCGCTCATATCTTAGTCATCTATCTATACAGAACAGGCCAGGGAGAGCAGGTAGTCTGTGAAAACGTTCAGGACACTTCACCGCAGTATTTTACTGTTATTTGCAGTGGTGGTGATAGCCATCGTGACGCTCGTTCACTTCAGTGTAAATAAAATTGTGGCGGAACAAAGCCGTGCGCAACAGCAATCGTTGTCGCCCGCAATTTCTCTTATCGTTAATCAGTTACTTAAACCCCTTCATGTGTCTGAGGCTCTGGGCCATTCACGTGAACTGGTAGAACTGATGGATAAAGATCAGGTGAACGAAGAAGACATTTTCACAGCGCTCTCCCGCCTGGAGGAAGAGTTCGGCCTGTACTTCTTTATCGCCAGCGAAAAAGCCCGCATGCAGTACAACTCTGACGGCTCCACCATTCCTCTGGTGAAAGGTGAAGTAAGCTGGTATTTCAAATACAAAGAGCGTCCGGAAGACCGTGTGGCAGATATCGGTAAGTGGGAAGACACCCATTTTTATATCGATATTAAAATTTACAACGAGAGGAAAGAGTTCCTCGGCTTCTTCGGTGTAGGGAAAAGCCTGAAAAGCTTTATCAGCATCTTCGATTCCTACAAACAGCAGTATGGCTACGACTTTCTGTTTGTAGATGAAAAAGGCGATATTATGTTGTCGTCAGATGCCAACCTGATGGCTGAATATTCCGATTTTACCAACCTGAATGAACTGACCTGGTACGCCAGTCTGCCTGTTGACGTAAAAGATCAGCGTGCATTGAATAACCGGCTGGTGACAATCAATCAGCAGGAGTATCTGATTGCAGAGGTTAAACTCAACCAGTTCAACTGGACCGTGTTCCTGCTGAGCCCGCTGAATAAACGCCAGGCGGATATTTCACAAGCATTTGTCATCAGCGTAGTGACCCTGCTGGTTGTGGTGTTCTCACTGTTTTTGATGATTTATCACCTGCTGTATTATTTCCGCAAAGACATGCAGCCGGATATGGTCATTCGTAATACCCAGCGCCTGCCGGATCGCCAGAAAATGGAGGCGGAGTACCGTACCCTCCTCGACAATCACTCATCTGTCAGTGTCATTATAGTGGGCGTGGATAACTTCCCGACAATCAACGATACCTACGGCCGCAATACCGGTGATGAGGTGCTGGACAAAGTGTCAGGCCATCTGCTGACCAGTATCCGCACAAAAGATATTCTGGGCCGCTGGAGCAGCGAAGAGTTTATTATACTGCTACCGGAAACCGGTCCCCACGAAGCCATGGATATTGCTGAATCCTTACGTTCGGGCATTGCCAGTATGGACACCAGCGACATGCAACCGCAAATCCAGCTGACCGGTTCATTTGGCGTGTCCTTCTCGGCATCCAGTAAGCCGCTGAACGAATTAACAGCCAACGCAGAAGATGCCTTGTATCAGGCCCGGCGCGACGGCAGTAACCGCGTGTGTAAGCAGTTAATCAGTTAAATAAGAAACGCCCCGTTCAGGGGCGTTCTGCCGCAGTCTGCTTTTTCCCGTTCCGGACCAACCGTCCTGCCACACCGGTAGTCAACGCAACCCCGAATAGTATAAGCACACCACCTGTCATCGTTTGCAGGGACAGGGTTTCGTTGAGGAATAATATTCCCCAGATGATGCCGAATAAGGGGACCAGATAGCCGACAGATATGGCTTTGGCCGGACCGGCACTGGCGATGAGATGGAAATACAGCAGGTACGCGATGCCGGTACCACCTGCTGCCAGCGCCAGCGCATTCACCCATGCAATGGCAGATGGCATGGCTTCGGGCAGAGTTGCCAGGGAAAACGGAAGCAGGAAGAGGGATGCCCATATCTGACTGCCGGTGGCAACGACCAGGGGACGCACACCGCTTAACCATTTTTTCATGGCGCAGGCTGCCACACCATAGCAGGCAGTAGCGGAACAGGCGGCCAGAATTGGCACAATACTTACGTCACCGCTACCGGTTTTATGTGCGCTCAATACCACCACGCCGATAAATCCGGTGAGCAGTCCGGCCAGAGAAGACAGGCGCAATTTATCTCCCAGCCACAGCAGTGCCACCAGAGCACCGAACATAGGCGCAGTGGCATTCAAAATGGCATTGATTCCGGCTTCCAGATACAGGCTGCTATAGTTGAACAGCACGAAGGGTATTGCCGTATTGGTTAAGCCGATAAAAGCAATTTTCCAGCCGTGAGCCCGGATATCCCGCCATCCTCCTGCAGCCAGCAAGAACGGTAACATGATCAGCGTTGCCATTGCAGTTCTGACTTCCACCAGTGCAAATACACCAAACTCAGGTGCAGCCACCCGCATAAAGATAAATGAACCACCCCAAATCGCCCCCAGTATTACCAGGGCGAACGTATCTCTGGCTGACATGCGTTACAGCGCTCCTTCTAAAGCTAATAGTTGTCGTTTTCTGTTCAGTCCGCCGGCATAGCCGGTGAGTTTACCGTTAGCACCTATCACACGATGGCAGGGCACAACGATGGCCAGCGGGTTTTTGCCATTGGCCAGTCCCACAGCTCTCACACCTTTGGGATTTCCGATTGCTCTGGCAATATCACCGTAGCTGCAGGTTTTGCCATAGGGAATGTTGAGTAATGCCTGCCAGACCTGTTGCTGAAAGGTGGTACCGGCTGCGGCCAAGGGTAAATCAAAGGTTGTCCGTTTACCGGCAAAGTATTCCTGTAACTGGGCACAAGCCTGCGATGTCAGTGCAGAGGGTGTTTCTGCGATGTCGTCAGACTCTGTGAAGCGGATAGCGGTTATCCCCTTTTCGCAGGCTGTAACCTCTACCACTCCGCAAGGGCTGTTTGTTGTTTCGTTATACATGCGGGTTTCATTATGCATCCGGTTTTTCCTGTTTTAGCTGATCGGCCATGTGCCAAAGTTGTAACGTCAGGTAACTGCGCCAGGGCGCTGCTTTTTGCGGTTCGGGATTGAGCTTGTCTGCCACCTTACGGACAATCAGATCACCGCTCAGGTACCGGTCGGGATCACTTACGCCCCGCATCATCAAATAGTCAATGGTCCAGGGACCAATCCCTTTCAATGCCAGTAAGGTACTTTCCTTATCACCCTGAGCGCCGGTTAAGCGGTCCTCCTGAGCATAAAAGCCGGCCAGATTACGCAGCGCCTGCTTTCGGGCACCGGGCATCCGCAAAAAAGCAAGATCACTACCGGCTACCGCTTGCGGTAAAGGAAATGCTCTGCCTTCTCCGGCAGCCTCTCCAAGCTCGTTCACCAGTAGTGCCACGTTGTTGACTGCTGCTTTAACTGATACCTGCTGCCCCAGAACTGCACGGCAACCGGCTTCGAACTCACTCCACACGCCGGGCAGCCGTAACCCCTGAACAATGTCGCCGGCCGGGATCCCGGCCGCTGTCAGCGTCTGATTAATCAGGTGAGGATCGGCATGTAAATCCAGTACACGGCTGAGGTTATCCAGAACGGCTCTGGCTCCCTGCAGAAAATCAGTGACCAGCGTAACTGCAAAGGCAGAGCGTTGCGGCTGATGCTCTGCCACCACGGTTCCTTTACCATCAGGGCCGCTGAATACCCGCCGGTAAGTGTTATCAGTCACCGATTCCGTACCGGCTATGGCTCGGCCGGAAAGAAAATGCTGAACATGCTCCCAGTTGTAAGGCGGACGATAATACAACATAACCTTGATTACCGGTGTGACATCCCGGCCTGACGCTTTGCTTCCCCGTATCTGGCCGGGTGACATAGACCAGGTTTGTTTCATAGCAGCCTGCAAGCGTCTGGCAGAACCAAAACCGGCGGCAGCGGCAACAGACTCCACAGACATATCAGACTGCTGTAACAGCCGTTTAGCGAACAGTAGTTGCTGATATTTCTGCCACTGTGCCGGTGGCATGCCAAGCCGTGAACTGATGAGTTTGCGCAGGTAACGTTCTGAAATACCCAGCCGTTCAGCAATTGTCGTTACCGGTTGCGGGGGAATGGCACTCAGCAGGGTTTCTGCGCGTTTTACGGTCGTATTCACACCATTCCATGCACCCGATAACGGCGCACTGTCGGGGCGGCAACGTAAACAGGGGCGGAATCCGGCGTGCATTGCCTGTGCGGCATGGTAATAGTAATCCACATTTTCTTCTTTAGGCAGCCGCGCGGGACATACCGGACGGCAGAAAATACCGGTGGATTTCACCGCAACGAAAAACTGACCGTCAAAGCGGCTGTCCCGTGACAGGCGGGCCTGACGGAAACGTTCAGTATCTTCGGGTTGTATCGGTGTGGCGGTCAAAGCCGGTGCTCCTGCCATTATCTTCAATAGCAGGCAGTGTATAGTATTTTCATCATCCGGGTGCGACGAAACCGGCACTCACTGATAAACAGTGTGGCGCCGGGTTTACAACTCAGCGGTACAGCATCTGACCACGCATCTTTGCCAGTTCAGCCAGCAGACGGTTTTGCAGGGGGTGAGGGACGCCGGATTTGTCCATAGCGTTAATCAGCAAATCAACGGTGTGATTGAAATGGGTTTCGGTAATGTTCATACCGGCATGAACCTGTTCCATGGTGTCACCGGTGTAACTGCAACCACCGCCGCTGACCATACAAATCTGCTCTTCCAGCTTGGCACGGAAGCGGTCTATATCACTGCCTTCGAAATAAGGAAGAATAACGGGGTCATACTCAATCTCAGTCACGAAGTTATTTACGATCTCCTCGACTTTCTGTCTCCCGCCAAGCTCTGAATACAGTGTCTGATTGTGACTGGCGCATCCGTTTAAAAGCAGCAGAAAAAAAATACCGGTTAGCAACTTCACCATAACTGGCCTCCGAGAGATAAGTAAATGCCATTCTGATCCGGTGCACCGGCGATACTGCCAAGTTCTGCCCACGCCAGGGTGACATTGAAAGATTTAGAAGGAATATAGGTAACAAATACGTCCCACCAGTCTTCTTCTCCCAATCCCAGGTTATCCGGCTTCTGCCGGTATTCGGCCCCCACAGCAACATGGCGGTTAAGCAGAACCCCTACCGAACCTTCCATCATCACTTCATAGTCGTCATCCGCGGTGTGACCGAAGCCCAGCAACCCCATCTGGTTCGCATTTGTCATTCTGGCGGTGAGATTCCACACCAGGTTATAACCTGCCACAGCGCCAAGGTGCACTTTAGTTGCCGACACATAAAAGTCAGTACCACTGTTGTCAGCACTGCCGAGGGCGTAGGCAATAGCATCATCCTGCAATTCTTTGAACTGAACACCGGCACTGATTTGCGGTAAATCAGAATACACCACATCACCCCACAGCCTGACTTTTGCGCCGTAGATGTTCTGCGAAATATCTCCGCCGATGGTGGTCAGGTCGAAGGTTTGTCTGGCAACAGATAACTCAACGCGGTCATACAGTGACACACTGGCGCCGGCAACCTGCAAACGGTAATCGTTCAGATTCACGCGGGTGAGAAAGGCATTGACTGACACTTCGCTATCGGTGTCGTAGCCGGACAAGGTGGCCCAGGGCACAATACCGCCTCCGCCGCTGCCCTCAACCTGATTCAGACCGGCAGTACCGGTGAGTTTGCCGGAACCGGCCAGCGCCGGCAGTGACACACTCAATAACAAAACACAAACCCGTTGCAGCAATGTCATGTTGTCTCCGTTCGTTGTATACCGTAGTGCGTGGAACCCAGCCATTCGTACATAGCGGGTACAGTCAGTGGCCGGCTGATGAAGTAGCCCTGTGCAATGTCACAGCCACCGTCTTTTAAAATTTGCAATGAGCGTTCATCCTCTACCCCTTCTGCCACCACACAAAGATGAAAAACCGCTGCCAGATTCAGCACGGTACGCACAATTTGCTGATCGCTGTCGTCGCTGGCCAGTTTGAGCACGAAGCTCTTATCAATTTTGATGGTCTGCACCGGTAAGGTTTTTAAATAAGCCAGTGACGAATATCCCGTGCCGAAATCATCAATAGCAAAATGAAAGCCCATGGCTTTAAGTGTATTCAGATTCCTGATTGCCAGCGCCGCATCTTCCACTAAATCACTTTCTGTAATTTCCAGTTCCACATCAGAAGGAGTAAGCCCTTTAGCGGCAATCTTTTCAGCCAGACTCTGCATCAACTCAGGGCGCTGAATATCCTGAGTGGATAAATTAATCGCCACAGAAAAAACATAGCCCTGCTGCCGGAATCCCGCAAGGTCGTCTAAAGTGCGGTCCAGTACCCAGGTGGTCACCTGCTCAATCAGACCAGCCTGTTCGGCAATGCCGATAAATTCATCCGGTGGCACAAATCCCAAACTTGCACTGTTCCAGCGGATGAGTGCTTCCACGCTGCACACCCGGTTAGTTTGTAAGTGGACTTTGGGTTGATAAACCATGGACAGCTCTGTCTGGTCGCCGGTAAGCACTTTTTTCAGTTCGGTGATAATAGTAAGCCGGCGCAGATACTTGGTTTGCATTTCTTCTTTGAATGCAATGAGCCAGTGATCATGTTGCTTGCTTTCATCCGACAGGATATTAATTTTCCTGAAGACCTCTTCGGTGGTATCTCCGTCTGACGGGCAACATAAATGAGCAAAGAAGACTTTCATGGGGATCACCAGACCGTCGAACTCCACCGGTGCTTCCAGTTGCTGACGAAAGGCATCGATAGCAGTTTCATCCAGCGGCACATCGGGGACTAACAGAAAATCACCGCCGGCGAGTCTGGCCGCCATGCCGGGCCATGACAGGGTTCTCTGCGCCATGGTTTTTATGCAGAAGTCTCCGGTGGTATAACCATACAAGTCGTTGATGGTACGGATCCCCATAATATTGATACCAAGGATTTGCAGCGTTTCGCCGGCATCCAGGCGCTGGTTGAGCTTTTCTTCAACAAAATGCCGGTTATAGAGCCCGGACAACATGTCGTGCTGAGCCTGAAACAGAATGTGATCTTCCCGTGAGCGGATACGGGCTTGCATGGTGTTAAATGCACGGGCCAGTTCGCCGATTTCTGACACTCTGTCGTCCGACTTGACCGACTCCTGATAATGGCCCTCTGCTATCTCATTAACAGCAGTCACCAGCTGGTTTACCGGCGTGCTGACCCGCTTTGCTAAAACCATCGAAATAGCCAGCGATAACACGATGATGCCCAGAGCAATCACAATCACCACCGTTTGCAGATCCAGCACACTCAGGTACTGTTCACTGACATCCAGCGCGATACGAATTTTGACCGGGATATGGTCAATTCCCGGCAATTCCAGTTCTCTGACTTCATACAGGCTTTCATCCTGCGCCATGATCCGGAACCAGTTGATTTCCCGATCGCTGCGCACAATAAGCCTTGCCGCAAAATCATGGGGAAGGCTGCTGTTCAGCACACGGGCACTGTTGTCATCGGACGTAATGATCACTTCGGCCTGCACCACTTCGCTTAACAGGGCGAGGAAGTTGTCGTCCAGTGCAAACGCCGCCCCCAGATATCCGATAACTCTCGGTGCCGCCACCGGCGCTACCACGGCGTGGTACAAGGTGTCATTCATAAACACATAATCACGGGTTATTTCACTAGGGTCTATATTGCGGTAGCGTTCGCCAAAGGAGCGGTCAGCTGACACCAGAATATCGTCCGGAAAGGAAGTAATCGTTTCATCCTGAAGATTCAGCATCACCAGAAAATCAAAGTCCTGTCTGGCATCCATAGTCTGCAGGGCACTGTTGATGGTGGGCGGATCGTAACTGGCAAATGCGGCTCTGAATTCATAGGCCGTGGATAACGCTTTGGTTGATGCGTAAAGGGCTTTGGTGCGTTCCTCAACAATGTGCTGCAAAATGTTAGTGTCGATGGCGAGTTCTTTTTCCAGATTCTGCTGAACCAGGTCGTCAGTGGCATTCCAGACGGATAGCAGAATTAACCCTGCGGTCAGCACGGTGCTGCCAAGCAGAATGCGAAACAGGCTGTGCCGCAGAGACAACGATCTCATCATCAGTTTCCGAACTTCTTACTACCGAAAGTGCGTGACTTTTTCACAGGCTCAGCCGGAATGGCAGCTTTAAGTGTCAGGGTAATGCTTTCACTTCCGGCAGACTCATCCAGACTGACTGTTTCCTGCCGGCTTTGCACAATATCCAGTTCCGGGTGCCATAACGTGACGGACTGAACGCCGTCGGGGATCACAACACTGCCATCGTTTCCAGTGATAAATACCCGGGCATTTTCATAAACATAGACGTACCCAATCATCTGGTCATGAATATTGCATCCCAGCGCGACGATACCGGGTTTATCAAATTCCACAGGATCCGCTGACAACCCGCTATACAGCTTAATTTCGAAAGGTTTCGCCTGTGAAAAGCTGTATACATGGTGGCGGATATTGTCGCTGTTTGGAAACGTAACAGACGTACCGGCAGGTACGGCCAGCACGTGAGGCACGAACTGTTTGTCGACCTGATCCATGACCGCTGTGCCTGCTGCAGGAGTGCTGTCAGAAGTCACACTGACCACGGCATTGACCACCGGCTTGCCAGCCGGGTCGACGATGGTCAGGTTTTTCGCCTGCACGCCGCTAGTAATCAACAGCAGATAAGCGGCTAAGGTAAGCGCGAAGGTTTTAAACTGCATAAACACGGCACCGGGCATCAGGGCATGGGTTATCTTTTAAACATAATCCATGGGGTCAAAGCGCGCAAACTGTGGCAGGGTATTTTGTCAAAGTTGATAAAATCTTTGCCCGTACGCATAATACAGCGCAAATAATAGCGCAGTTTCACGGAACGAAATTGTCATATAAAACGACGGAGTTTTACTTGTCTACAGGCCTGTCAAAATTGGTTATCCGCGCATGCATGGCATTGATGCTGGCGTGCTCATGTGTTGTCGCCGTGGCTGCAAATGAAGCCTGGCTGGACGACTACGCCCGCTATGTGAAACGGGAAGCCATTAAATACAACGTGCCGGGCTATGCCTTTGTGTATTATCAGCAAGGAGAAACACCCAAGGTATACGTGTTCGGCCGCACAAAGAAAAACGGTGAGATGATTGACGGCGATACGGTGTTCCGGCTCGCATCTGTATCGAAATCTTTTACCGCCCTGCTCACTGCAAAGCTGGTACAGCAGGGGAAAATGCGCTGGGACATGCCGGTGAGCGAACTGGTACCGGATATTCCGTTCACCGGTCAGGGCATGGATACGCTGCAACTGCAGCACATTGTCAGTCAGTCCAGCGGCTTTATGCCCAACGCCTATGATAATTTAATAGAAGCCGACTACTCACTGGAGCGGGTACTGCAACAGCTCGCCATTCTCGACCCGTTGTGTGCTCCGGGTGCCTGTTATACCTACCAGAACGCCATGTTCGGAGCGATTGCCTATTATCTCGGTATGCAAAATACGTCTTATCACCGCCAGTTGGATGAACAGGTGTTTATTCCCCTTGGAATGAAAACGGCCAGTGCCGGCAAAGCTGCACTCATGGCATCAGAAAGCTGGGCCAGACCGCACATTGCCATTGCACGCGATAAGTGGCGTGAAGGCATGGTTGAGAGCAATTACTACCGGTTCGCACCGGCAGCAGGTGTTAACGCCAGCATTAAAGACATGACCATCTATCTGCAGGCTATGCTGGGGGAATTCCCCACTGTTGTTCCGCCGGAGCTGATTGAAGAAATAACCACGCCGGTGGTGAAAACCACCCGCGAAGTTTACCGTCGCGGCTGGCGGGAGCATCTTAACAGCGCGTGGTATGGAAAAGGCTGGCGAATTTACGACTTTGACGGCAAACGCCTGAATTATCACAGTGGCTGGGTAAAAGGTTACCGCGCTGATGTGGCGTTCTCACCGGAATACAAAGCCGGCTATGTAATGCTGATGAACGCCGAATCCAACATGATTAACTCCACCACAGCGGAGTTCTGGGACCGGTACTTTGAGCAGGCTGATGAGAAGAGAGCGCTCGCACAGACAGAAGAAAACAGGCCGGCAGCCGGCCAGTAAGCCGCGAAAAAACAACACTCACAAAAAAGGCAATGTTCACCGGAACATTGCCTTTTCTTTATCTACTTAAAATGCCGCGCTGTTTACGAGCGGGTTTTCATATAAGTATAACCACTTAAACAATTTTCGTAGAAGTCAGTCCATTTCACCGCTTCACGGGGGTTTAAGTTGCCGCTTGAAATCTGACGGTCAATCATACGCTTCACATCAGACGCCATAGCGCGGGGGTTGTACTGCATGATTTCCAGTACATCCTGCACCGACGATCCTTTCACCACTTCCTCGATGTAGAAGTCTTGTGGATCATCGTCGTAGCTGAAGATGTGCACTTCGTTCAGACGACCGAACAGATTGTGCATGTCACCCATTACGTCCTGGTACGCTCCGGTCAAGAACAGACCAACGTAATAAGGCTCGTCTTTCTTCAGCTTGTGCATAGGCAGAATATCAGTGATTTCACGACCTGCCGTGAACTGGTCAATCTTACCGTCACTGTCACAGGTAATATCCACCAGCGAACAGTTAACCTCCGGCTTCTCGTCCATGCGCGTTACCGGCACGACAGGCAACAACTGGTCGATAGCCCACGTATCCGCTGCTGACTGGAATACCGAGAAGTTAGCCAGATACTGGGAAGACAAGCTGTAATCCAGACCCTGAATTTCTTCCGGCACATACTCCGCTGTGGAATAGTGAGCCTTCAGGCGCGTCATGATGCGCCAGTACAGGGTTTCGATTTTACCCAGTTCATCCAGAGTCAGTACGCGCAGTTTAAACGCATCCATTGCCTGCTCTTTCCACTGGGAAGCATCGTTAAACACTTCCTGCATATTCTTTTGTTCATCGAAGGTTTCTGACAGCTCACGGATATTGCTGACAAATACATGTTCACCTTCTACCGGAGTCACATCCACTTCTGCCATATCTGAACGGATTTCACCCACGATTTCAGTAATTACGCAGCTGTGGTGCGCAGTAATCGCCCGGCCACTTTCGCTTACCAGGTTCGGATGCGGCACGCCTTCCAGGTCGCACACTTCTTTCATGCCGTATACAACATCAGAAACATATTCCTGCATGTTGTAGTTACGGGATGATTCATTGGTCGAGGCACTGCCGTCGTAGTCGATACCTAAGCCACCACCCACATCAACATAATCCAGCGGGAATCCTAACTTGTGCAGCTCAGCGTAAATACGTGCGCCTTCGGTCATAGCTTCTTTTACAGAGCGGATGTCTGTTAACTGGCTGCCGATATGGAAATGCAGCAGCTTGAAGCAATGCTCCATACCTTCATCCCGCAGGAAACGGGCTGCTTTTAAGATTTCAGCGATGGTCAGGCCGAATTTGGCTCTTTCACCACCGGAGCTTTCCCACTTGCCCCGGCCTTTGACGGTCATTTTTGAGCGCATACCGATTATCGGGTCGATATTCAGCTCTTTGGCCGTTTTAACCAGCAAAGTGAGTTCTGAATACTTCTCAATCACCACAACAACGCGGCGACCCAGCTTGCGGCCAAGCAGTGCAAGCTTCATGAACTCTTCGTCTTTATAGCCGTTCAGTACGGTCAGTGAATCTTCGTTAGTATTCAGTGCCAGTACGGTGATCAACTCAGCTTTTGAGCCGGCTTCCAGGCCATAATTAAAAGGTTCGCCGGCATCAACGATTTCCTCTACCACTTCGCGCATCTGGTTTACTTTTACCGGATAAACGCCCTGGTATTCACCGTTATATTCCGCCTCAGCAATGGTATTGCGGAAGATAGTGTTTAAATTCGCAACCTGCGAACGCAGCACATCGTGGAATCGTACAACCACAGGAAACTGCACGCCTTCTTCGCGGATTTCGTCAATTACCGCTTTAAAATCAATTCGAATGCTGGGATCAGAGGGGACAGGAGTAACATGCACGTTACCGTTGTCACCAATGGTAAAGTAACCGCCGCCCCAACGTGAGACGCCGTACAATTTTTCCGCTTCTTCGATGCTCCACTCAGCCAATTGTTTTCACCTTAAAAAATCAAACGCCCTGTCTCAGATACTGGACAAGGCGAGTTGTGGATTATTCGTCATATTTTGGAGCGCCATTATAATCGTCTTGTAAGTCAGTGCTATGAAAATCGTCATAATTTTATGTCACAAAAAACGAATATCTATTCACTGGCATTATGATGCAACGCACGCTGGCTGCAGACCAAAAAACAAACTGCCAGTCTCTCACCATACCGACATTTCTCTGAAGCGCAAATGTTAAGAAAAATCGCTTTCCCGTTCTCATCCGTAAGCTATTGTTATAGAAAAGGCTCAGCGTAAGCCTGCCAGAGATAACACGAGGAAAGTAGCATGAGTGCCCCTGCAGATAATCCGCGACGCCCCGCCATTTTAACCATTGATCAGGGCACCACATCCACCCGCACAATCGTGTTTGACGGGCAATTTTCACCGGTCTTCACGGCGCAGGAAGAATACCCCCAGCATTATCCGAAACCGGGCTGGGTCGAGCACAATCCGGAAGATATCTGGCAAACCACGCTGAGTACTGTGAAAGAAGCACTGACGTTCAGTGACAAGGAAGGCTATCATGTTGCCGGTATTGGCCTGGTGAATCAGCGGGAAACCACCGTGGTTTGGGACAGACAGACCGGAGAAGCGATATATCCGGCCATTGTATGGCAGGACCGGCGTACAGCATCCCAATGTAATAAAATGAAAGATAAAGAAGAATGGCTGCATCAGCGCACGGGCCTTCGCTGTGACCCTTATTTTTCTGCCACCAAAATCCGCTGGATTCTGGATAACGTGGAGGGTGCACAGCAAAAAGCAGATAAGGGCGAACTGGCTTTTGGCACCATAGACAGCTTCCTTATCTGGCGTTTAACCGGCGGAAAACACCACCTTACCGATACTACCAACGCCAGTCGCACAAACCTTTTTAATATCAATACTCTGGCCTGGGATGACGAATTACTGGATTTATTCGGTGTGCCCGCTTCTATGCTTCCCGAAGTAAAAGATTGCGCCGGTGATTTTGGCTGTCTTGATGAAAGCGAGTTCGGCTGTGCAGTGCCGGCTTACGGCGTGGCAGGCGATCAGCAGGCTGCGCTGATTGGTCAGGGGTGTTTTCAGGCCGGAGAAGCAAAAACAACCTTCGGCACCGGATGTTTCGCGCTGGTGAATTCCGGCGACTCACCGGTATTTTCCGGCCAGAATTTACTGACTACCGTGGCTTATACCATTAACGGTAAAGCCTGTTATGCCATGGAAGGGTCAATCTTTGTGGCTGGCGCGGCGGTACAATGGCTTCGGGACAGTCTCTGTATTCTTAAGCATGCGGCAGACTCAGAAGCACTGGCCAGTCAGGTAGAAGATGACCATCAGGTTGTGGTGGTACCGGCGTTTACCGGCCTGGGCGCACCTTACTGGGAGCCGATGGCGCGGGGCGCGATTTACGGTTTAACCCGTGGTTCCACCGATGCTCATATTGTTCGCGCTACGCTGGAATCCGTGGCTTACCAGACACAGGATCTGGTTGACGCGATACACAGTGACGGCATATGCACGACGGCAATAAACGTGGATGGTGGCATGGTACAAAACAGCTGGTTCTGTCAGTTTCTTGCCGACACGCTGGACATTCCGGTGAACCGGCCCGAAATCATGGAGACCACTGCGCTGGGTGCTGCATTTCTGGCCGCCCTGCAAGCCGGATGGCAATCAGATTTACATGCATTTGCAGGTATGAACCCCTGCGATTCTGCATTTACGCCTGCGGCAAACAATGCCTTAAGAGTAAAACGTAAAGCCCGCTGGCAGGCAGCGGTGAAAGCCACGCTGATGATGGCAGAAGCAGAGAGTGTGCTATCGGAATAAATAAACATTTGTCTATACCATTGCTCCGTTAGCCTGTTCCGGCTTGTACAAAACAGGGGATTTGCGTAGTGTTGGTCTCCTCTTATAAAGACAATATTTCCGGGAATCATGTTAAAACAGCTCTTTTTCGGCAGTGCACTTCTCACTGCCACCGGCGCTTTTGCCGCCACACAGGTTTCACCTGTGGGTGAAGCGGTGAATCTGAATAAATATCGTGAAGATGTAAAAATTCTGGCCAGTGATGCCTTTGAAGGCCGCGCACCGCTTTCTGCCGGTGAGCAGAAAACCATCGACTATCTGGTCACACAGTTTAAGAATATCGGGCTGGCTCCGGCATTCGGCGACAGTTACATTCAGAAGGTTCCGCTGGCGAAAATCAGTGCTGACCAGGATATGACACTGACCATCGGCGATCAGTCTTTCGAAAACGGGGCTGAGTTCGTGGCCCGTACCGAGCGCATATCTGCTGATATCACGCTGAATGACGACGTTGTGTTTGTGGGATACGGTATTAACGCGCCAGAATACCACTGGAACGACTACGCGGACGTTGATGTAAAAGGCAAAACCGTTATCGTGCTGGTTAATGACCCCGGTTTCGCCTCACAACGCAAAGACTTCTTTAACGGTAATGCCATGACCTACTATGGCCGCTGGACATACAAGTACGAAGAGGCAGCCCGTCAGGGTGCTGAAGCCGTATTTATTGTGCATGAAACCATGCCGGCGGGTTATGGCTGGGGAGTAGTACAGGCTGGCGGCACCACCACCAAATACTCGTTAATTGATGACAACGATAACCAGTCAAAAGTCGGTGTGATGGGCTGGATGCATCTGCGCGCTGCACAAAAAGTATTTGAAGCAGCGGGACTTAACTACCGGGAAATGAAAGCAAAAGCCTCAACACCGGGTTTCAAAGCCGTTGATTTAAACGCTAAAGCCACGCTTAAACTGCACAGCACATTCGAAATGGCGGAGTCGCAGAATGTTGCCGGTATCCTGCCCGGACACACTACACCGGATGAGTGGGTTGCCCTGCACGCACACTGGGATGGTTTAGGAAAAGGCACTGAAAATGGCAAGGAAGTGATCTTAAACGGTGCCGTAGACAATGCTTCAGGTGTTGCCGGTGTACTAAGTCTGGCCCGCGTAATGAAAGGAATGAGCGAGAAACGCCCCAATGCCAGAACCATGATGTTCGGCGCGTTTACTGCCGAAGAAACCGGCCTGATTGGGGCTGAGCACTTTTCACTGAACCCGCCGGTGCCGGCTGAAAATATTGTGGCCTTTCTGAACATTGACGGCATGAACGTGAATAAAGCCACCGACTATATTCTTCAGTACGGCGAAGGGTTGTCGGAACTGGAAGATTATGTGGCGAAAGTAGCCAAATCACAGGGCCGTTTCGTGAAACCGGATCCCCGTCCGCAAAATGGTTTGTTCTTCCGTTCAGATCACTTTGCTGCGGCAAAACAGGGTATTCCGTCTTACCTGTTCATGAGCCTGGGAGACACTGACCCGTCGTTTATTGCACAGCGCTATCACAAAGCAGCCGACGATTACCTGCCGGAATGGGATTTAGGTGGCGTAGAGCAGGATTTGGATTTGATTGGTCAAATCATGGCGCAACTGGCGAATAACGGCGACTGGCCGGAATGGACCGGTGAGTCCGACTTTAAAGCAGCACGGGAAGCGTCTAAACAATAACCCGGCCTTATCACAGGCGCTTACGGTGATACCTGAGCGCCTGGCTATCTTCCCTAATCCACGCTTAACTACCTCCTGCCGGTAATCTTTGCCGGATAATGCCTTCACTAAAGATCTTTCGCCGCCAAAATTTCGCACTCTCCACACTTCACATTAGCCGTTTGATTTACATATATTTTTGATCGTATCAGCAAGCTTTTATCTGGTACGTTTTGTACGAAAAAGCTGGCCTTAGTGCAAAGAAACGCAAAGATACGTAAAAGCACTAGACTAAAGGCGAATAATAATGTTTCGCATTTAGATAATCACTTTGGTAGACTCCGTCCCGATTTTTATATTACGGATTATTTACCGCCAATCGGGATATGACTCAATGAAACCTGGAACTGTAAAAACACGTTACACCATGCTCGCCTCTGCCATCATTGCCTCTTTTTTTCATACCGCTTCTTTTGCACAAGATGAAGCGCCGGCTACACCGGACGGCAGCGATATCGAACATATTGTTATTTCAGCGACCGGCTTCGAACAAAAACTAACAGAAGCACCAGCCAGTATTTCCGTTATTTCTCAGGAAGACTTACAGTCACGCCAGTTCATTACGCTGCTGGATGCCGTGCAATTTCAGGAAGGTATCGACATTGGTACTACCCGCGACAAAACTGGCCAGGGCACAGTCAGTATGCGTGGTCTTACCGGCGAATATACGCTGCTGCTTATTGACGGCGTTCGTATGAACAACCACGGTGACATCTACCCGAATAACTTTGGCGGTAACGCGTTCGGTCACGTACCACCAATGGAAGCAATTGAGAGGATCGAAGTGATCCGTGGTCCGGCTTCTACTCTTTACGGTGCCGATGCACTGGGCGGCGTTATCAACGTCATCACTAAAAAGCGCTCTGAAGACTGGACCGGCTCTATCAACTTTGGCCGCAGCATTCAGACTGACGACCAGTTCGGTGACGACATCACCACTGACTTTTTTGCACAAGGCCCGCTGATCAAAGATTTGCTGACACTGGGTGTACGGGGCAGCATGTACGAGCGTCAGGCATCCAACCCTGAATTTACACCTGATGTGGACCCTAACGGCGATATCCATATCCGTGAACTGGGCTTCGGCAGCGGCGGTAAAACCGTAGACAGCGACAGCAAACAGTTTGGTTTTACACTTTTCTTCACACCGTTTGAAAACCAGAGCTTCAAGCTTGATTACGACAACTCGAATCAAACCTACGACAACACCCCGACTTACAACATCGATACCGGTGAAATTTCTTATCCTCTGGGTACCAAAGATAACATCGAGTCTATCTGGGCAGACCGCCGTGGTGTGGTTAATCCCCGCGCCGGTTACGCTGCGGATCAGGAGTTCAACCGTGAGTGGTGGTCGGTGACTCACCAGGGCCAGTTTGACGGCTTCTCATCAATGGTAGCCTTGTCTCACGTAGACACGACAAACGATGGCCGTACGTTACCGTTGAGCGTAGCAGAACGTTTATTACTGCAGGAAATGTATGACGGTACAGGTGCTTACGAAGGCATGACAGAAGAAGAACGTAAAGCACTGGCAGAAGATACTTTCCTGCCGCGTCCGGAGCGTCCGCTGGAAAGCAGCCAGTATACGCTTGATGTGCGCGTCGATATTCCTGTAACAGATGTTATGGGCGACCACAATATCGTGCTTGGCGGTCAGGTAATCGACGGGGAACTGCTGGACGGCGTATTCGGCCTGGAAGACAGCAATGCAGGTGGTGTTCAGGAACAAAAAATGTGGTCGTTGTTTGCAGAAGACAACTGGAGCCCGAATGACTATCTGACACTGACGGCCGGTGCCCGTTATGACGAGCATGACGTCTTTGGCAGTCAGGTTTCTCCGCGTATTTATGCGGTTTACACCTTCAATGATAACTGGACCGTTAAAGGTGGTGTGAGCACCGGTTATAAAACGCCGAACACCACAGATCTTTACGACGGTATCACCGGTTTCGGTGGCCAGGGTACCTCGCCGTTCGCAGGTAACCCTGACTTACAACCTGAAACCAGTGTAAACAGTGAAATTGCTGTTTACTGGAACAGCGATGCAGACCATAACTTCAACCTGACTTACTTCAATACACAGTTTGAAGACAAAATTGCCAGCGGTGATACGGTTTACAGCTGTGAAGTCACCGGCGGCGTGCGCCCTTGTGTTAACTTAGGTGATTACGACCAGCTGGGTTATCAGACTTACAGCCAGAAAATCAACATTGATAAAGTTGATTTGCAAGGTATTGAAATGGCCGGCCGCGTACAGATCAGCCCGGAGTGGTTCGTTACCGCTAACTACACCTGGACTGACAGCGAACAGAAAAGTGGTCCTGAAGCCGGTCAGCCACTGACCAACACTGCAGAGCACATGGCTAACATTACCGTAAACTGGGATATGACCGAAGACTTCAGTGTTTATCTGCAGTCGCAAATCCGTTCAGACCGCTACCGTGGCTGGGACAGCACACTGGATAAGCCGCTGTACTACAAAAACTATCAGCTGATGACGCTGGGTGCCCGTTACCGTATTACTGAATACGTGTCGGTTAATGCCCGTATCAACAACCTGCTGGACGAAGATTTCACGTCTTACACCACTGAATACAACGATTTGAATGGTGACGGCAGTTACGAGTATCTCACCGGTCGTGGTGTGGTAAGTGAAGTCGTATTCCTCGACGACTACAACATCAAAGACCGCGCCCGTAACCTGTGGGTAGGCGTTAACGTGAAGTTCTGATGTAAAACATCACTAACGTAAAACAACATAGCCGGTATCCTTCGATACCGGCTATTCTTTTTTAAACGGCTTCTAAACCGCGCAGCGTAAATTCATCTGCCGGCACCCGGACCTTCTCAGGCACCACAGCATCTTCAAGGCGGTAACCGGCCGCGCATATGACACAGGCATTCAGTCCGCGCTCAGTGAGCCCCAGTGCCTTGTTAATTCCGGCAGGACTAAATCCTGTCATCGGGCAGGTGTCCACTCCACGAAGCGCTCCTTCAGCAATCAGCGAACCCAGTGCGATGAAAGCTTGCTGCTGCGCTACCTGCACCTTTTGCTCAGGTGTCTGACCCGCATAATAAGACTTAATGTAATCGGCATAGCCTGCCTGACTACCTGCTTCCGCGCTGGTCTGAGAATAGATGCGGTCAAAGTATGCATCCACCGTTCTGTCTGTAATCTCAGTTTCATTGGCAAAAATAAACAAATGAGAACAGCTTGGCAGCTGTGTCTGACCAAAGGTGTGCGCCGCCAGTGCATTCAGCGTGTCTCTGTCGTCAATCACGATAAGACGGTAAGGTTGCAGGCCAAAAGCAGACACCGACAGACGGGCCGCTTCAGTCATACCGTTGATGTCCTCATCACTGACTTTTTGTGACGAAAATTGTTTTAACGAAAAGCGTTGGGAAAGTGCAGGAATTAAGCTCACAGATATGTCTCCGTAAAGTAGATGATGGGGCTACTTTAACCGGTTAGCGACAAGATGAAATTAACATTAGTTAAAAACACAGAAATTTGTTTTGAATGGCAGCCATGTTTATTTCGTTACACTTAACACCGGTTAATTTCATCATCTGAACGACACCTTAGAGTACTGCTTACTCTCTTTAAACAGGTACTTCACAATGTTCGATGTCTATCTTTCACAACTCAGTTTAATCCCGCCGGAAACGCCGGATGTTGATTTCCTCAATAAACTGGTTGAACGTCACGTCGCCACTTATTCGTTTAACAATACCGGTGTTTTGCTCCGCGAGACTTTGTCACTGGAGCTCAGCGCCATTCTCCACAAACTGGTGACACGTAAAGCCGGCGGCTTCTGCTTTGAGCACAATAAACTGGTTATGCATTGTCTGGATTCGCTGGGTTACGGCACCCGGCTGGTGATGGGACGCGTCTTCAATAATCATATCCGCGATGTACCCCGTACTCACCGGGTAACACTGGTAACCCTCGACGGTGAAGAATATCTGATTGACTGCGGATTCGGAGCGTCCGTTCCTCAGGCGCCACTTAAATTGAGTGAACAGGGTATTCAGCAGGCCGGAAACAGACAATACACGATTAAACCACTCCCCAACGGAGAATACGACGTGGTGTTGATTAAAGACGGCAGCCCCTTCGTGCTCTACCGTATTGACTCCGCCGTCTATTCGGAAGCGGATTGCACCGCTGGCCACTTATATTCCATCGCCCATCCGCAGGCTGTTTTTGTCAATAATTTAGTGGTCAGTATCAATAAACCTGATCAAACTCATGCGCTGATTAATTACACCCTGACCAGCACATTTCAGGGGAGACAAGAAGAAACCCGGGTGACATCAGCAGAGCAGCTCACCCATATTCTGCAGCGTGTTTTCACGCTGCCGGTGGATACCGCAATATGCCACTTTTTGTTTGAGCGCTATGTGCAACCGCATTTACATCAGGACGGGCAACCCGCTGCACCGGAGCAATCCTGATGAAGTCTCCGTTGCTTCCGGCTATTCTCTGGTCGTGGTTGATGGCATCCTCTTTTGTTGTCTCTGCACAGGTGACCACTTATGCCTCACCACTACCGGTGACATTTCTGCGGTTTCTGCTGGCCTTACTCATAATGACCCCGTTTTATATTGCCGGTCGCAGAAGTCATCCCGCCCCGTTAATTTCGTCAATGAAAGCGGGTGCGCAACTAGCCCTGGTCAGCGGGAGTCTGACCGGATTCTTTGTTTGCCTGTTTACCGCTTTGAAGACCACAACATCCTTGAACACATCGGTGATGTACACCTTCGTTCCGTTTCTCGGCGCACTTACCGGACTCTTTTTTTCCATCCGTACCACCTCCCGTCAGTGGTTCGGCTACCTTTGCGGCGCAGCCGGCGCTATTATCGTATTGCTGTCTACACGCAACGGCGGACTGGTATGGCATTCAGGGGATGCGATTTATCTGGCAGGATGTATTCTGCTCGCAATACATGTTGTCTCTGTACAGCGTTGGTTTGGTCAGTACACCGCATTTGGCGGCGCATACCGTATCATGTTCGCCGGCACCTTATGGTTGTTACCCTTCACACTGCTTGCCGGAGGCTTATCTCAGGTGCAATGGCAAGCCGTCACCTTCTGGCAGATGATTAGTTACCTTACTATCGCTACCACGCTCTTAACGTTTGTACTGCAACAGCGTATTGTGGCGCAGGGCGGTGCGCGGTGTCTGCTCGGGATCAGTTATACCATTCCGGTCTGGGTGGCCTGCTATGAAAATATCAACGCACCGGCAGCGTTATTTTTATCACCGGGATTTGTTGCTGGCAGTAGCCTGGTTGTCATTGCGTTAGTGCTGATCGACAACGGTTTTAATCATAAGGGAGCCGTAAATGGACAAAGCATGCCTGAAAAAACAGCTTGAGGATTTCTTTGGACGTTATCAGTCCGGCATAGACTGGTCGGGTTTAAACTTAACGCCGGAAGTACATGTACTTCCCAAAGGTGAAACCTTATTCAGACAAGGTGACTGTTCAACCAGAGTTTATTTTCTTAACACCGGCCTGGTGCGTTATTACAGTGTGTCAGAGGAGGGAAAGGAGTATACCCAGACGCTGGCTAAAGCTCCCAGAATCGTTGGTTCGACCCGCGCAATGACAATGGGTTTACCGGCTCAATTTTCCATAGAAGCACTGCAGGACTCTGTGGCCATTTCGTTTCACTGGCCATCTTTCTTTGAAAGTATGAAGAATAACCTGGCGTTTATGCAGGCTTATGCGCTGTTCCTTACCGATATTTTTATCAGTAAGGAAGAAAAAGAAAGCATGATGGTGAAGCACTCAGCAACACACCGCTACGTGACTTTTTGCAGCGATTTTCCCGAGCTGAACACCGTACTCACCAAACAACAAATTGCGTCTTATCTGGGAATAACGGCGGTAGCATTAAGCCGCATCCGCGCCAGATTGAATGACAGTGAATCCCCTGAGAAAACCTTCTGACAACGGTGAAGTTGCCACCTGCTGCCCTTCACCGTTACGCTCTCTTTGCACTCTCTCCGGACAACGGGAGAAGATTACACCGTCTTCATGGCGGCGATGAAATCTGCAAGGCGCGCCACTGCGCGCAGCGACTCTTCATGATGGATATTGGCTGCCGGATTACCAAAGTCGTGATCACCACCCGCCTGCACCAGTAAGCCGTCGCGCCGCGGATAAACAGATACATGCTTATTGAAATACTGAATGCCGTACTTCACTTCCGGCTGCGGGATGAGCTTACAGGTTTGCCCCCGGACCGGCGTAATACTGTCATCACCCAACAGGGCTCTGGCACCGTAACCAGTGCAATTTACCAGTGTATTCTCATCGAAGTTGGCAAAGTCAGACGGGCTGGTCAGTTCCCGCGTCACAATTTCACCCCCATTTTGAATAAACTCGCCCATCAGTACCCGTGAATACTCGCTGATATTAAACATCAGTAACGGGTAACGGCGTACGTAAGGTACCGGGAACGGATTCATATGAGCCGGGATATCCCATGAGCGGGGCGTAATATCACCAATGAGATCCCGTTCAAAAGTCGGATACGCAGGCTCACCTTTCGCCTCGTAGTGCCCCGTTTCTGAAAATGGCGTATCTGATGCACGGAATATAGTCGTCCATTCCACCGGCGTACCTGTGAGCCCTAATAAGGTCTGGTACCGGCGAAAGGAAATTCTTGCCATCATTTCCCATTTTTGTGCAAACAAATCCGCATGAGCTAAATCAACAATGCGGGAGTCCGGCGACCAGATCCCCGTTGCAAATGACGAGCGCACATAAGGGGGACGTTCTTTAGCGTAGATTTTAACCTTGTAGCCCGCACGCTGACATTGGATTGCGGTGGTTAAGCCAATCGCACCACAGCCGATAACCGCAATTTCTTTGTTCATTGCCTCAGCGACCAGGGATTCCGCCAGTACAGCAGTCCCCCAGGACAGTGACCAGCCACTGCCGCCGTGCCCGTAGTTATGAACAATGGACTTTGCACCCGCCTTTTCAAGTTCAATTCTCGGTCCCTGAGCGCGGAATGGCCGGGTACACACATTCATAGTGATAATGCGGTCAGGACGAGCTTCAATGCGCTTAAGTGGTGGCATTTGTACCGGTAAGCCGGTGTGTAATTTACCTGATGAAGATTGGGAGGACGAAACACATGCGCCAAGCGCAACACTTGATGCTAAACCCGCAGATCCCTGTAGAAAACGTCTTCTTTGCATAGCTGCTCCAAATTAACGTGTCCCGAGGATAGATTGATAATGAATTGAAATATATCTGAATTTCAGAGCATGCTGTTCTTTGCCAGCTTAAATGCCAGCATATCTCTTTGATTAAATAACATGCAATACTTTTGCCCTGAATGTCCGGTAAATGACGATAATCAGAGCATTAAACCGCGTCTCCACCAGACGCAATGACTGCGCACCTTAAGCTTATTGCCGGCAGTGGAAATCAAAACCGGTAACCGTTCAATACGATTTCCCGCGAAAATACACGCTCAATCAAGGCCTTCTGTTTGTCCGTATATACCTCCCGGTAATCCGGTTTGCTCTGCCGGACTATCCTGCCGGCGTTAGTAATCACGCCCCTTCTGAAAGGCACACCCAGAGCGGCAAACAGATCCGCCAGTTCATCTTCCAGGTTTTCATAATGCAACACCCTGTCGACCAGCACATTCCCGGAACGGTCACAGTAGCTGGGGTAGTTAAAACAATATTCTTCCCGTGACAGGTAATCTTCAAAATCGCCCGGCGGATTGCGGTAATGCCTGCAGGTATTGTAGTGCGAAACCGTTTTCTCCCAGGGATTTCTGTCTACACAGAACGTCGTGTATTCCCGCCAGATTTCCGGATTAACCCTGGCTTTAATCTCCGCTGCCGTAGAGTGATTCCGGAAAGGACGCTTCCCAAGCCAGTCCAGCACAGCCTGCACTTTACCGGCGTACCCGGCAGCACCCAGCTCAGACCGGATATCCCAGCGACGTTTATAATTACGCGGCCGGTGGCCCGGTTCAGGCGGGAAAACCGGCGTAAACACATCACGGCAATCACACAAAGAGGATAAATAAGTTTCAATACTTCTCCCCGCCGTCTTACGGGTTTTGATAAAGATAAAGCGGTACTTGTGAGAAATAATCATCTCGCCCCCTGCCAGTTATGAACAATGTCACGGTGTTATTTCATTGACCGCTATTCAGCGCAGGAATCTCAGGACTTACGCGTTTCTTACAATATTCACGGGAAGTTGATGAGGAGAAGTGAGCCCGTGGTGGGTTTACAGCGTGTTTGGTGGCTGCAAGACGAAAGTGTGCGCCGACAGCGGTTAGGTCTCTTCCGTTTCCAAACCGTCTGCCGCAGGATATTAAGTTGAGAGTCAGGAAGCGTGAGCCCGCGATGGGAAAAGGAGCTGTGTTTTCAAACCGTCAGCCGCAGGGACGCGGCTGTGCTATTTATAACTGCTTTGCCCGGGGATGGGTTTACAGCGTGTTTCTGATGGCTGTAAGACAAAGTGTGCCCCGACAGCGGTTAGGTCTCTTCCGTTTCCAAACCGTCTGCCGCAGGGATGCGGCAGCCGAGCCCACATGGATGTGTTCACGGCGTGTTTGGGAACGGAAGAGACGACCGCACCGGGGCTCACTTTAGTCGTCGCCGAATTCGCGGATGATGGTGTTGATGGTGTCTTTGGCGTCACCCAGTACCATTCTTGTGTTGTCTTTGAAGAACAGCGGGTTGTCGACGCCGGCAAAGCCAGCGTTGGCTGAACGTTTCAGTACAAACACAGTTTTTGCGCGATAAGCTTCGATTACCGGCATGCCGTAAATCGGGCTGCCTTTCATCTCTTTCGCTGCCGGGTTTACTACGTCATTAGCACCAATAACAATCGCTACGTCGTAGTTTTCCATACGCGGATTCACATCATCCATTTCATACAGCTGATCGTAAGGCACATCCGCTTCTGCCAGCAGTACGTTCATGTGACCAGGCATCCGGCCCGCCACAGGGTGAATAGCGTATTCCACCGTACAGCCGTTTTCTTCCAGCAAGGTTTGCAGTTCACGCACCGCGTGTTGCGCCTGAGCAACCGCCATACCATAACCCGGAATCACCAGCACAGCCTGAGCCGCTTCTAATACATAGAATGCATCCTGTGCTGCCATAATTTTCACTTCGCCTTCGATTTTCTCTGCCGCTTCCACAGGCTTAGAGAAGCCTGACAGCAGTACATTCATCAGCGAGCGGTTCATCGCCTTACACATGATGTTAGTGAGGATCAGACCCGATGCACCAACCAGCAGACCGGTAACAATCAGAATCGTGTTGCCCACGGCCAGACCAGCCGCAGATGCTGCCACACCCGAGTAGCTGTTTAACAATGCAATCACCACCGGCATGTCGGCACCACCAATTGAAATGGTCGCCAGTACACCAAAGCTTAGCGCCAGTGCGATAGTCACGTACAACCACATCAGATTTGTCGGATCGGTAACGAACAAATAACCTACCACCACAAAGCCAATCAGATGAGCAATACTGAGTTCACGCAAACCGGTGAAAATAACCGCTTTGGCCCCCATACGGCCAGACAGCTTGCCCCAGGCAATCACCGAGCCGGAGAACGTAACACCACCGATCAGAATCGTGAGGATCACCGTAATCAGCACAAAGTGCGTGGCCCCCATGAAGCCAAACGTGGCCAGCTGGCTGATGGTCGCCCAGCCCAGCAACAGCGATGCCAGACCACCGAAGCCGTTAAATAACGACACCATTTCCGGCATTTGCGTCATTTCTACCGACTTTGCTTTCCAGGCACCATAAGCGCCGCCAATCACAAAGCCCAGTAATATCCAGTGGTACGAAATGATTTGGTGATCAAGCAGTGTCACCACCACCGCCACCAGCATACCCACCGCAGACACCAGGTTACCTTTTCTGGCAGTAGAAGGATGACTCAGTAATTTAAGTCCGGTAATAAACAGTCCGGCAGCCAGTACGTAAGCCAGATTGATAATCAATGCTACAGATTCCATCTTCCTGACCCCTTACTTCTTGTCTTTCTTTTTAAACATGCCAAGCATGCGGTCGGTTACCAGGTAACCCCCCACCACGTTAATGCTTGCCAGTGCCACCGCAGCGGTACCCAGCACAGTGGTAAGCACGTCGTTATCTGCACCGGAAGCCACCAGCGCGCCAACCAGGGTAATACCTGAAATTGCGTTAGAGCCCGACATCAGCGGCGTATGCAACGTAGCCGGTACTTTACGGATAAGCTCGAAGCCTAAAAATGCCGCCAGCAGCACAATAAAAATCAAATAGATATTTTCCATGATCAGGCCCCCTGATAAGCGTTTTTAAGCATGTCGTTGGTGATTTGCCCGTCGTGGGTGATCACGCAGCCTGCCAGGATCTCATCCTCAAGATTAAGGTTGAATTGCTTCGATTCATCATCAAAAAATTCATCCAGCAGGTTGTACACATTGTTGGCATACATGTCGGTGGCATCTTTCGCCACAGCCTGACTCCAGTTGCCGGTACCAATAACAGTGACACCGTTCACGGTCACCACTTTACCGGCTTCAGAGCCTTCCACGTTGCCACCGGATGTGGCAGCCATATCGACAACCACGCTACCCGGACGCATCAGCGCAAGGGTATCTTTGCTGATCAACAGCGGCGGACGGCGTCCGAACAACTGCGCTGTGGTAATCACAATGTCAGAATCAGCAATGGCATCGCGCTGGGCATCCTGCTGCTTCTGCTTTTGTTCTTCAGTGAGCTCTTTGGCATAGCCGTCTTTCGTCTGGCCGGTTTCACCCAAATCAATTTTCAGGAACTTACCGCCCAGCGACTCAACCTGCTCGGCTACCACCGGGCGCGTATCGTATGCCAGTACGTTGGCACCTAAGCGCTTTGCAGTTGCAATGGCCTGCAGACCGGCAACGCCGGCACCGATAATGTAAACTTTCGCCGGCTTGATGGTGCCCGAAGGCGTCATCATCATTGGCAGAATGCCCGGCAGATGCGTAGCAGCCTGCATCACCATGACATAGCCAGCCAGACTCGCCTGCGAACTCAGCGCATCCATTTTCTGGGCGCGGGAAGAACGCGGGATCATTTCTACCGACAAAGTGGTCAGTTTTTTCGCCGCCAGTGATTCCACTAATTCCTGCTGGAAAAAGGGGTCAATGTGTCCAATCACCAGGGCAGACGGTTTCAGTCGGGCGTATACCGCTTCGACAGGACGATTCACGCACAATAACGCATCCGTTTCCTCAAGCGCAGCGCCGGCATCTTCAACCACCATAGCACCAGCTTCAGTAAACTCTGTGTCCGCATAACCTGACAGAACACCAGCGCCCTGTTGCATGACCACGGTCATACCTCGCTTCACCATTCGCTTCACACTGGATGGCGAAACCGCACATCGCTTCTCTGTGTAACCTTGTTGTTCGAGTCCTTCATTTAATATCAGTACTTTCAATGTGTTCTCCTCAGGCACGGGATACTGAGACTCATGATCCGAACACATGCGTGCTCGCATTGTTAATTTATAATTTTTATTGTTAACCAAATCTAATATCTATTGCCACCGGTGGCAATATGCATATTTATATCAAAAAGGAATATGCAAGGGGTCAGTTAGCGCTGAATGTTTAGCCAAACTTCCCTGTATATTTAGAAATTTTAAACACACTATCGAATGAAAAATTTGAGCTTAAAGAACGGAAAATTATTAAATACAACAAGTTATGCTATATAAAAATTTGACTATATCTAAGTCTATGATGTGAACAGACTATTTATGATCCTGCCAATAAGTGAAATGATTGACGAGATAATGCTCATTCACAGAATCAATAAAAGCATTCAATTGTGGAACTTTTAAACAGTGAATATGACACGAAACAGATCAGAGGAGAATGAAAAACAACCAACTGTCAAACAAGATGCACACCTGTGGTTCAGCATTTTGCTCATGAATGGTGCGTCTGCACTTATTATGTGATAGCGACTAAGGGAATGGATAGTCTTCCCGTTCGGGAAGACCTTGAATTGAAATCAGCTGCGGTACAAGGTTTTGATCAGGTGATAGCCGAACTTTGTTTTTACCGGTCCGTGCACTTTAAGCACTTCTTTTTTAAACACTACGTCATCAAATTGTTTCACCATCTGTCCGCGGCGAAATTCACCCAAATCTCCGCCCCGCTTTCCCGACGGACACGTTGAGTGTTTCTTTGCCAGTGTGGCGAAATCTTTGCCTTTCTTCAGTTGTTCAAGAATGGAAAGGGCTTCTTTTTCGGTCTTAACCAGAATATGAAGAGCAGATGCGGTAGCCATAACAGATGTTCTTATAAAAAGTGATGCAGAGAATTATAACGAAAGCGGGGCGAAAAAGGCATTTCTGCACACAATGCCCTATCATCATATTTTGTTATAGAATTACAGAAAGACGATGGTGATGACGGCACGAGTGGACGTTACGGGGCGGGAGAAGAAAAAATATGTCTGAATTGTTGGTCAGGCGGGTCGTTGCAATACTATTAATGCTCATATCACATTCCGCTGCTGCTGAGTCCTTTTCTGTGGGCATTGTTCCGCAGCACTCGCCGAAAAAGCTCGCTGAGGCGTGGCAACCTTTGCTCAGCTATATCGGATCTGAGACCGGACACACTTTTCACTTTGAAACCGCGAAAGATATTCCGACATTTGAAAAAGCACTGTCAGAAGGCAAATACGACATTGCTTACATGAACCCTTATCACTTTGTCGTTTTTCAGAAAAATCCCGGTTACCGCGCGCTGGTCCGCCAGAAAGATCAAACCATTCAGGGCATCATCGTTGTGCCGCGTGACAGTCCTTTTACACAATTGTCTGATCTTAATGGCACCAAAATCGCCTTTCCGGCCCCTGCCGCTTTTGCCGCCAGTATTATTCCCCGTGCGACCATGCAAAAAGAAGGTATCAACTTTACACCCGTTTATGTGCATTCCCATGATTCCGTCTATCTGAATGTAAAGAGGGGATTTTTTAAGGCCGGAGGGGGTATTTACCGGTCTCTGCAAGCCACAGATGACGACGTAAAAGAGAACCTGAAAGTGCTCTGGTCGAGCCCGGCTTATACGCCACATGCCGTAGCGACGCATCCCCGGCTATCAGAGGAAGTTCGCGGACAACTACTGAATGTTCTCACAACCATGACGCCAGGCGGAAAAGGCAATGACGCATTAAACAGTCTCAAAATGAAAGGATTCTCGGAAGCATTTTCTGCAGACTGGGATGACGTCCGGGCGCTGAACATAGACTTACTGCAGCAAGAGAACCCGTAGTTCCTATGCGAATATCATTAAAATTAAAAACAATACTGGGTGTGGCCTTAATAGAGGCAACATTGCTCGCACTGTTGCTGACGACAACCTTTAACCTGCTGACCAACCTGGTTAACGATGCGGTGGTAAAGCGCGCGAGTACAACGGCTAACCTGTTTTATTCAACAACTAAAAACGCATTTTTGTCATTCGATCTGGCCGGCATTGAGGCTGATGTCAACGAACTGCTTACTGATTCCGACATTCATTACGTCAAAATAGCTGATACCTCCGGCAGAGTCTTCGCATCAGGTGGCAACGAACAATCACTGAACGCAGACTTTCAGGCCGATACGTCTGTCAGCCTGGCCAGTGACGGGATTTACGATATCCGCCGCCCGATCATGGTTGATGATACCTTGTACGGTTATATTGATCTTGGAATTGATATTGCGGCGGTGAAAGCGTCGCTGAGCGACATTCAGCAGTGGGCTTATACCATCGCAGTCATTGAAATGGTTCTTGTTGCGCTGTTTTCCTATTTTCTCGGAAGTTATCTGACTAAGCAGATCAACATTCTTCAACAGGGTGCCCGCAGACTCATTCAGGCTTCAAAAGAAAACAAATATGAAGATATTAAAGTAAATGTGCGTACCAACGATGAGCTCGAAGAATTGGCAACAGTATTCAATCATTTAATCTCGCATCTTGAAGAAGAGCACATCCGCAGAGCCGAAGCGGAAAATGCTATACATAACCTGAATCAGTCTCTGGAATACAGAGTCCGCGAACGCACCACAGAATTAAACAGAAAAAATGAAGAGCTGTCGCAGTCAAACAAATCGCTGAAAGAAACCCAGCAGCAATTACTTCAGGCAGAAAAGATGTCGTCAGTGGGTCAGCTTGCTGCCGGTGTAGCTCACGAAATCAATAACCCTGTGGGATTTGTCAGCAGTAATCTCGACACGCTGAAAGAGTATTTAGCCAGTTTTGAAATACTCTACAGAGATCTGATGGAAGTCACACAAGCACCTGCCAATGAAGTTGCACTGGAAAAGTTAGCTGCATTGAAGAATTCTCAGGCTTACCAGTCACTGGATTTCATAAGTAATGACGTTTCCCATCTCATCAAAGAATCTGAACACGGTTTACAGAGAGTGGAAGAAATTGTCAGCAGCCTTAAACAATTTTCCAGAATCGACACGGATCAGAAGCAACTTTTTGATTTGAATAACTGTGTGAAAACCACATTAGCGCTGGTGAACAATAAGCTCAAATATGCCTGCGATGTAGACATTAATTACGACGAATTGCCCCGCGTTATGATGAACGTTGGCAAAATTTCTCAGGTTATTACCAACCTGCTGATTAACGCCGCGCAGGCAATTGAAGAAACCGGGCGGCGAGGTAAGCTGGAAGTGCGCACCAGAGCAAACAGCAACGGCACCGTAGAACTTATCGTCCGTGACAATGGCTGCGGGATTTCAGACGAAAACTTGCAGAAGATATTCAATCCTTTCTTCACCACCAAAGACGAAGATACGGGTACTGGCCTGGGCCTTTCTATTTCGTATGAAATTGCGAGAGAGCACGAAGGAATGCTCAGCGTTGAAAGCGAGCTCTATACCGGTACTGAATTTACGCTGACCTTACCTGTTTACGGCGCAGCATAAAGCAGGAGCGCTCCGGCAGGGTTCACGGAATAACCGTGGCAACTTCCTCACAGCCGGGATGATCTGAACTCAGGTGAAAACAGGTATCTGAATTCACCTGAACGCCCTCATCAATCAGTGGATCAAGTACATCCCTGCTGACGTACCAAGCATAACTTCTAAATCGCCGGATTCAGAGCGTCGGGCACGCAGCGCACCTTTGCCTGCTCTGCCGTTCAATTTCGGACCGGACCAGACAATATTGCCATTAGTTGCGATGCTGCGCAGAACAGAATGAGAGCTGTACCAACTGCTGTCATCGCCGGTTACCACCAGCATGTTAGACGGGGTAACAGGGTCCACAATCATACCGGTGATCTCAAACGGGAAGTTGTATTCCCCCACCAGTTCCACACCACTGTCTGAAAATGCCAGCATGTTCATTTCCTCGTCGTTACCACCGGAACAAACAAACTGACGGCTGTTTTCACCGCCGGTAAACAGTACCTGCGGACATTCAATGTCATACGAGCTGCCGGTGATAAATGCATTGCTTCCCAGCGACAGCAACTGTACCTGTTGGTAACCGCTGGTCACGACCAGATTCAGTACATCATCAATAAATACCGCATCAAAGTCACTGACTCCCTGAGGGCTGGTATACGATGCCACCAGCAGCTGATTCTGAATGTCGACAACCTTAATCGCCGACCCGTCCTGATAGACCGCATCCTCGTAGCCGTCGCCGTTGACGTCTATGGCCATTATCTTGCCGATAGTGCTGTCGTAGTCACCGTCAATGGAATACTGAACTGACATATCGCTTAACTGCACCGCACCGAATGCGCCGTCATACAGGGAAGTCAGAGGCAGGAAAATATCCCCCGCGCCATCGTTATTGAAATCAGTTGTCACCGCCTGAGTACTGTGGTCCCAGTTAGTAGACAGCTCTTCACCCACAGTTATGGTGCCATCGCCGGTGAGCGTAACGATAACGGAGCCGTCATAACCGCTTTCAGTACTGGGCACAAAGAACACGGCGCGCTCATCACCGGAAGTGATTTCAGACCAGCCCGCAGCATAGAAATGGTCAAGCTGAACACCGGTGGTATTTTCTTTTACCGTTGCGCCACCGGCAGTGTAGTCCGCAGTGATCAGGCGGTCTGCACCGGAACTGCTGGTGCCCGAACCCCATAAGATTTCCGCACTGCCGTCGTTGTCGATATCACCCATGGTAAGCGATGAGGAACCATGGTCCTGCAGCCCGACTTGCCATACAGTATCCAGCTGATTACTGCCGTTAAGAGTGTACGCAGTTACATTGCCCCACTGACAATCACTCACCACGATCTCATCTGTCGCATCATCGTAGAGATTGTATGCATGCATATCGCAGGTATCGTCAAGCGACAATGACGCCAGCTGAGATTTATCAACAGCGGAATACACGTAAAGCGCATCCCAGGCACCGGCACCAATGATCTCATCGATACCATTCCCGTTGAGGTCGCCGACTGTAACAAATGAACTACCAAATCCGGAGCCGAAAAACCATTCATTCGCACCAGTGGTCAGGTCGTACACCAGACCGGTGTTCATAATCAGCTCTACATTACTGTCGGCATCCACGTTACCGGCAGCGATTGTCTGAAAGTTGTTCGTGCTGAAGCTGAGTGTTGTGACCAGCTCACTTCCCAACTCACTCACAAAAATGGTTGTTTCACTGGCGTCGTAATCAGCATTTTTAACAGAATAAATCAGTTCATTGACGCCATCGTTATCGGTATCAGCCAGTAACGCTTCACTGAAATAATCGTCGGTTTCCAGTAAAACCCGTGCATCTTTAGTTAAATCATCAATCAGCCAGAAGGTTTTTTCAGTGATAACTAAAATTTCAGGTGTACCGTCCTGGTCCATATCTGCGGGCAATACCTGCTGAATATTTTGTTCATCAGACAGCGCGTAGGGATATGCCCATTTCTGTTGATATTTACCATCAACCAGCGTCAGTAAAAATACCCGTGAGCCATTGTCTGTTCCCAACAATTCATTGCTACCGTCGCCATCAAAATCAGCCACCCACTGGGAATTATTCCGGTGAGGCACTTCTACGCCGGAACGGAACAACGGCTGCGCTTCATCAGCGTTCACCGTCACATCAAAGTATTCCTCAATGGTGTCATTCGGGTTCTGACTGTTGCTCACACCGAAGGTGTACACCATCTGACTGAAAAGTTGATTGTCCGGTACAACCCAGGTCACAGTACCATCCGAAGCTAACGTTGCTCCCTCCGGTGCGCTCGCCAGTGCCGCCAGGTTTTCATTACCAGGTACATCTGCATCGGTCAGTGATAATGAGAAAGTAATGGTATCGCCGGCACGGACATTTTCCGGCACATTGCTTACCGTAACAACGGCTGGTGTATCTTCCACAAAGATACTGATGGGATAGGACTCCACCGTGTTGATTGAGTCAGATACCACCATGGACACTTCAATCCACTGGTCAACAGTCACTGAGTATGCAGGCAGCGTGTTGCCGTGAACGCCTTCAAGCAACCTGCCGTTCAGATACCAGTTGTAACTGACCGTCAGATCTTCATCCGGGGTATCGAGGTCGTAATAATTACCTGGCAGCACAACAATGTCCTGTGCCACAGACAGCCCTTCAGAATTTTGCAGATAAGGCGACTCTACATAGGGTGTTAAAGAGATTTCAGCGAGATTATATAAATCAGTATCACTCACCGGTGTTGTAACGAAGCCGTATACACTTTCAAAGTACTTACCGGCATCCGCCTCGCCGTCATTGTCGAGATCCTGCGTGTACATCACCATACCCTGCAAGAACTTCAGCTGTGCTTCACCGTCGTTGAACACAACGGTACTGCCGTAAAAGTACGGCATATCCAGCTCGTCAGTATCCAGCGACACATCTACATAACCTTCAGACCCCACACTGACACGGCCTTCAATCCTGAGTTCTGGCGACTCCCAGTCATCTTTGGTGGTCATGCTGGCATCAATCAGATAGCTTTCATCGCCAACCGTAGCACTCACGTATTGCTCACTGACCGACGTCGTCACACCGGTTTGCATTGAAAATGAATCACTGAAGGTGATCAGGCCTGACATAGACACCGGGACGTCGTCTTCCCAGTTAAGATTGGAGAAATACAGGGTGTATTCCATTTTGCTGTCGGTGACGACATCAATAGAAACCGCCGCCACTCCGGACAACGCAAAGCTGTTGTAGTAAGACTGACAGTCACTGAAATCCATGGACAACTTACCGGTACCGTTATCATTAAACTTGCCGGTGTATTTTACTGTACCGCTTTCATCACACTGAAGAGTACTGTTAACTGAACCGTCACTGCTGAGTTCATTTTCAATATCGTGTTCACCGATATCGGGCACGGTGAGAATATTGTCGTCAAACAGTACATTGTACACGTGCTGGGCCAGGGCAATATCTATCTCTGCCTTGCCGGACTCACCACTATAACGGGTATCAGCCTGCGTTTTTGCAGCTGTGGTTAACTGTGATTTGGAATGAGATTGTGCGTCAGAAATGATCTGTACAGGCGTTTTTGAAGGCGTTTGTGTGCCGCCGCCGGAAGCACTGTCAGAGCCACCGCCGCCACCGCATGCAGATACAGCCAGCGCTAACGCAGAAAGAGAAAAGACACGTACAACGTTATTCATGTTTTCATCCTTGAACTTTAGATACCACAACTACAAAGTTCGGCTAATTTAGCGACTTTTTCATTTCAGGTCGAGTTAAATGTAAAGGATGTGTCAAGACTTAATCTTTCGACTAGTAAGCCGCTATCTCTCGCTAAGTAGCTCGTATTTCTCTATAAATGTTGCTAATCCAATGCTGGGACCTGCCAATGAACTTGGCGCCATGCATTCTGCTCAGCGAGGCCAGCGATATGCCTATCACCATTTACTACAATCGGCGTATGCGCAAATTCAAGTAGCGCTCTGTCGTTAATAGAATCGCTGTAGGCATAAGTCAGCGACGAGCCCGTCAGGCCATATTGAGAGAGCCATTTTTGTAAGCATGTGAGTTTACCCGCTCTGTAACTAAGCGGTTTAATCAACGTACTTTGAATTTGTTGGTGTTGAATGTGTACGTTTAAACCGATGACATGTTCTATGCCAAGCATTGCAGCAATGGGGTGAACAATAAGTGAAGGACTTGCAGAAATAAGTAAAACCGTATCCCCCGCCTTCCGGTGACGTGACACCCGTGCGACGCCTTCAGGAAAAAGTCGTTGTCGAATGGAGGTTTCAGCAAATTCTATGGCGAGGTCATTAATGTCTGACACCGACATCCCTTTGATGGGCATCACCCAATGACGCATGTATTCATGCATGTCCATGCGACCTGAGTCGTAGTTTTTCATAATTGCAGCGCAATTTAACTCGGCTTCAACTGCTCCTGGAAATGTCTTTTCCCGCAAAAATATCAACCATTCCTGCGCACAATCAGCGTCGATGAGCGTGCCATCTAAATCAAATACGACTATTTCAGACTGGGGCATATTGGATCCGAACTATCAGGCGGGAAGCCGTCCCGCCATTTGTATATAACTAGTTTTATTGCCACCTAAAAATACAGTGACATCGTACCGCCCGTTGCTATCAACCGGCACAGTCACTTTCATGTCCCGGGGAAGCGACTGGGCTGACGGTTGAGTATGATTCAGCGTTAATGTCATACCGTCAACCTTCGCTGTAACTGCACAATCTTCAGCCGTCACATCAAATACGAGTTGACTAAATAGCGCCCAATGCTGCTTCTTCATCTTAATTCTACGATGAAAGCCTTCTGGTCCCATTACCTGAACATCAATACGTTCATCCGATGCCGCTATGGTGTCAGTAAACTGCTGATGCTGATCAATGGTATACCGCTTGGGCACGGCATCTAAGTTGTAGCGATCGTAAAGATGAAAAACAATCGCTTTACTTCCCTCATTCATAAAAGTTAGGCGGAGATTACTGTCCTGCTCACCGAGTGATACTGCAGGCCGGTACTGATTAGGCCGCTGTGGACGGAAGCCTTTTTCTTGTACTGGTATTGTAAATTCTTTCGGCATGATGGGCACCGTACGCTCGGGAAGTGCGGCAGCCAAGCGGGCTTCGCTTCTGGGATCTGGCATTGTCGGAAGTGTCGATTTATTGGGCGTTTCAAAATCGAAAGCACTGGTGAAATCACCGCAAACTGCTCGTCGCCACGTCGAAATATTTGGTTCTCTAACACCAAATCGTTGTTCAAGAAAACGAATGACAGAAGTGTGATCCATGACCTCAGAACATACAAAGCCACCCCGACTCCAGGGCGATATAACATATGCAGGTACACGAGGGCCTAATCCGTATGGGTTACCCATTAAATCCTCACGCTCAAGATCTTTGTCAGCTTGAGAAAAGTGCAAATGGTACTCACCTTCAGTGGAAACCTGAGAATGGCCGGCATAAGTACCATCGCGCTCTTTTGAAGGGGGTGCCGGCGGAGGCATATGATCGAAAAAACCATCGTTTTCATCAAACATGATAAATAACGCAGTTTTTGCCCAGACCTCTGGGTTTGCGGTTAATGCATCCAGCACATCTGCAATATAGGCAGCGCCCTGCGCCGGGCTTGACGGACCCGGATGCTCAGACCCTTGTGCTGTAGCGATAATATACGAGACCTCAGGCAAACTATCGTTAGAGGCATCTTTGCGTAGTTGGTCCAACGCTCTTGTGGTGAGTGCGCGCTGTGCTAGCGCCGGTTCACTGTCGTCAGCGCCCGAATATGAGGCCTGAAACGCGTGAAATCCTACCAACGGATTATCAGTAAAGTTATCCGCCATGTCTTGATAAATGGTCCAGCTAATACCAGTTTCTTGCAGTCGTTCGACGTAAGTTGTCCAGGTATAGGCTTCTGGATACCCACCATTTTCGGGCAAATTATCGTGGGAATTACCAATAGCGGGCCCACCCTGATCACCATCACCATTGTTCGTTCCCGACCACAGAAATAGCCGGTTTGTGTTAGTACCCGTCTGCGATGAACAGTGGTACGCATCACATAATGTGAATGCCTCAGCCAGCGCAAATTGAAACGGCATGTCGTCGCGCTCATAATAGCCCATAGCATGTAAGTACTTGGCATCGGGCCAATGACTCATGCGCCCATGGTCCCAGGCATCTTGTGCATCAGGCCAGGAGTGCGGCGTACCTTGTACCCGCATGTGAGCAAAATGCTGGCGGGTATTTAGAGGAAAAGGTGTAACCCATTCAGGCCCTTCTTTTGTTGTGTTCCGTTGTAGAAAAACATTCCTGTTCTGCTGTTTTTCCCAGTTTTTGGCTGGGGCAGGATACGGATCAGAAAAACCTCGAACACCAGATAATGTGCCAAAGTAATGATCGAATGACCGGTTTTCCTGCATCAGTATGACAACGTGCTCTACGTCCATAATGGTACCGGTTTTTACCTTGGCAGGAATAGACAACGCCCGTGCGATTGATGGAAAAGCAGCGAACAAGCTGGTGGCGCCAGCGGCGGCAATAAACTGACGGCGAGTAAAGTCGGCCATGAAATTACCTTGATAATTAGTGAAGAAATATGCCCCCGCGGGGTAAACAGGGGCATAGTGGTCATGCTTTATGACAGCATTGATGCTAAAAATTAGAAGTCTGCACCAACTGTCAAGGACACTGTGCGCGGAGATCCAGGATAAACGCTGTTCGTGCCTACGCCTATGATGTACTCGCGATCGAGTAAGTTATTAACGTTCAAGCGAACATGCACTTCTTTAAGTTGTGGCGTTACATTCACAAAATCTGCGCCAATGTATGCATCTACAACATCGTAAGCTGGCGCGGACGCACTATTTTCAAAATTAATAAACCGGTCACCGATATGTCTTAATGACAAACCCGAACTCATCGCATCGCCCATATAATCAAGTGCTAACGAGTAGAAGGTTTCAGGGCCACCGTACACCTGATTGCCCGCCACAATGCCCGAGTCAGCATCCAGACCTGCATCCCCTGTCCCCAGGTATTCGGAATCGTCATATGTGTAAGATCCAGACAACCGCAGTGCTCCGGTTAGCTGATAAGAAGCCAATAGTTCCATACCTCTGCTTTTCTGACCACCTGCATTTATGTACGAGCCATCCACTTCTTCCTTGTAGTCTATGCCATCAAGCACACTGGTATCCAGTTGTACGATGCGGTTATCAAACTTGATGTCGTATAAGGTCACAGCAGCATTAAAGTCGCGGTTGTTATAGCGAAAACCCACTTCAATATTGTCGGAGGTTTCAGGGTCGATAGTCCCCAATTCATTGTTCGATAATCCCGAGTCAATGATCCCCGGCGTGATTGATTTGTAGTTTTCTGAATAACCGGCAAAAACTTCCAGACCATCAAGGGGCGTAGTGTATGTCGCGCCAACGTACAGCAGAGGGTCTGACGTGTTATCCAAATTCGCGGTGCGATCATCGTTGTAGAAATGGTCGACTTGAGTATCAACCTGATATTGCTTCACACCGACACTGGCAGCCAAAGGCCCGACTTCCAGGTTTTCCTGAATGTAATACATGAGCTCTTTGGTGTTAGATTCTGTTTTGTATTGCACCCAGTAAGGAGTCTGACTAAATTCAACACTGGTTTCAGGATTATTAATAAGGTGCCATTGTCGTGTAACGTCGGCATCGTAATATTCATACCAAATACCCGCACGCACGGTATGCGCCACCGAACCCGTTACGAAATCGTAAGATATATCCCCATTTAAACCGAAGCGACGGTTACTATAGTTTGAAGTACGATACGAACTCACCGGCTCTACATTGCCTTCATAACAGTTGGGATCTTGTGCTGCACTTAATCCATAACGTCCTTCACAACTATCAATCAAAGTGCCTGGTGTAGTGGTACCAGCATTGACATAATAGATATCATCGCCTTCGTAATCACCGTAAATGGTATTTCCTGATAATTCGGCTTCTAATGTACCATCGCCATCCACATCAGTGACGTAAGGCGGGATCCAATCACCACGACCATCCATGCGATGAAAATAAGCAGATGTAGTAAAAGCGAAATCGCCAAAGTCTTTGTCTAACTTCAGGCTGTAAAATTTATTTTCTCGTAGTGCTCGCCAGCCATTTCTGTTGTTTTCATCCAGGCCAGGAATGCCCGTCCAGTTAGCATGAAGTGCATCATGACGCGGGTTTTCATAATAATCTTCCAGCGATACGTACTCATATTCGTTTTCGTTAGAGTCGTTAAAAGTGGCGAAGGCAGTAAGGTTATAGCCGTTGATATCGCTAGTAAGTTTTCCTGTTAGATAATCTTTTTCAGTCGTCGCTTCATTGTCCCATACATCTTTGTTTTCTGCGGATGAACCGCTGATAAAGAAATAGGTATTCTCAAACACTTCTCCTGAATCATAACGGAAGCGATATTTGCGAGCATCCTGGTCTCCGGCCATGTAGTAAACACTAACATTTTCATCCATTAGTGGATCAGTTGTGATGAAGTTTAGCGTACCGCCTAGCGCCTCATTTGAGCGCGAACTGATATCAGCAGTTCCCTGACTTACCTCAACGGTTTCTAAATCGAACACGTCGATGAATTTATTCGCTTTGCTACCACCACCGTAGCCGGAGCCGCCATTTGGTAAACCATCTAAAGTGGTACCAATTTGTCCATTGCTGGTATTAAAGCCACGCATGCGAATGTTGGTCATCCAGTCAGATGACCCAAATGTGTCCGCTTCCTGAACGATCACGCCCGGTAACTCCTGCACAACAGTATTCACTGAAGCGTTGGCTGGACGGCGGGAAATCATGTCCATCGAGACGGTATTAGATGCAAAGGTTTGCTTCTGACCAATGACAACGATCTCTTCGGTTTGCTGTTTTTCTTTTTCTGGTGCTTCTTCTGCAAATACTGAAGGACCTGCCATTGCGAGCATTAATGGTGAAAGGGCAAAGCAGTTAAGCTTTTTCATTTCGTTTCCTTGTGTGTGGTTTTATGTGAAAAGCGAACGTCGGGCAAGACAAGCCCGATAGGTCGATGAGGCTGAGAGTAAGGAAATAATGTGACAATTTGTGTTAATTGATGTGACATTTTGTGGATTCATGTGGTTTTCACTTGAGTACGTCAAGGAAGTGCATATACTTATCTTCGATAAAAACTCGAGACAACACCATGACAGACCGGCAAACAGCAATTCTAGAATTAGTAGAACTTCACCGTTCTCTTACCGTTACTGCGCTATCACGTCAGTTTGATGTATCAGAAGAAACCATTCGCCGCGACATACGCCAATTAGAATCGGCTGGCAGGGTTGAGAAAATTCATGGCGGAGTAAGATTACCTGCGTCTCAGTTGGAACCGCCCTATTACCAACGTGTAAATCGCAATGCCGAGAGTAAAAAGCGAATTGGCGAGAGGGCGGCAATGTGCATCACTGACGGAATGACAATATTTATAGACAGCGGCACCACCAGCTTTTGGCTGGCAAAATCACTCGCAAAACAAAAGAACCTCACTGTTATTACCAATTCTTTAGAAGTCGCTGGAGAAATTGCCGGTAAGCCCGACTTCAACCTGGTAATTATTGGCGGTGTGGTGAATATGGATTATCGAGCCGCATTTGGTATCGATGCAATTTGTCAGGCTCAACGCCACTTTCCAGACATTCTTTTTTTATCAACGGGCGGAGTGAGTGCAGAAGGTGGATGGCTGGACTTCAGTACGGAAGAAGCTGAATTTAAGCGTGCCTTACTCACGCTTGCCAGAAAAAAGATCGTACTGACAGATTCCTCAAAGTTTGACGCTGCGGGCACCGTTCAATTTGCGCAGCTTGAACAAGTCGACACGCTCATTTGTGAGCAACAGCCATCAAACATATTAATTAAAGCACTAGCGTCTTCACAAGTAGAGGTAATTTGCACAGGATAATTACTGGCTCAATAAATTGTTCACACTTTACCGTTACCCTGTCGTCAGAAATGTAAGAAGGGGGTCGCTTTTTATGTGTGAGCGCATTTTTCCTCGTTGGAAAAAGGAACAGATCGTCTTTATTTTAAGTACTGCTGTTGCCGCCTTCAGTACCTATTTTTGTATGTATGCCTTTCGTAAACCCTTTACGGTGGCGAATTACGCACAAGCAGAAGAATTATTCGGTCTAGACTTTAAAAGCGTGCTTATTATTGCTCAGGTGGTGGGGTATGCAGTATCAAAATTTATTGGTATTCGCGTTATTGCAGAAATGAGCACAGCCCACCGGGGCAAAGCTATTCTCTTGCTAGTCATGGCATCGCAAGTCGCGCTCATTACATTCGCCCTTCTCCCGGATGACGTAAAATGGGTGGCGCTGTTCTTCAACGGACTACCACTAGGAATGATTTGGGGACTCGTTTTTAGTTACCTGGAAGGTCGACGCACCACAGAGATCCTTGCGGCCATTTTATCGGTAAGCTTCATCGTGTCGACGGGAGTAGTTAAATCGGCTGGACTGTTTATTATGCTCCACCTTGGCGTAAACGAATACTGGATGCCCGCAGCAACCGGTCTGTTATTTACTGTGCCACTTTTTTTGTCCGTTCGATGGCTGGCCAGCACCCCAGCGCCGTCAACACGAGATATTGGTGAACGACGCAAACGCCAGCCCATGTCCCACCATGATCGCTTAACATTAATCAGTTACTACTTCACCGGCCTTGCCTGCTTAACTCTGGCCTACATGTTACTTTCTGCTATTCGCGACTTCAGTGACAATTTTGCCACTGAGTTATGGCAAGAATTGGGATACGGAGATGCACCGGGCATATTCGCAGTTTCCTCAATCTACGCCTCTTTGGTTGTGCTTACACTCCTTGGTTGTGTAATGTGGATAAACAATCACTTTCGAGCGTTAATGGTGAACCACATCATGGTTGTTGCAGGCTTTGTTGGCATGGGGGTCAGTTCGTTGCTTTTCCAGCAAGGTATACTTTCAGGGCTTAGCTGGATGATAAGCCTGACCGTCAGTATTTATTTGGCCTATGTGCCTTTCAACTGCATTGTTTTTGAGCGACTGGTTTGTTTGGTCAATGTGAGAGCCAATGCTGGATTCCTCATTTACATTGCCGATGCAGCAGGCTATGCAGGAGGCGTGGCGATATTACTATTTAAAAGTGGGTTCGAAGGCGATGTGAGCTGGGTACATTTTCTAATCGACAGCGCCTATTTTGTATCAATTATCGGCATGGTGCTGATGCTATCGGCTGCGACCTTTTTCAGGCGAAGGCTTGCGGGAGGAACGCACAACACGTTAAAAGACGCACCCGGGCGCGCCTTTTAACGGTTGAGACAACCTATTGACTTACAGCGACGGACGATATCGCAACGATACCCCAATGGAACGACCCACCACATCATAACCGCTGACAGTATTGAAGCGGGTTGCGCCTGCAGACGGAACTGGTGGCTCTTTGTCGAACAGGTTGTCCACACCGGCGCTCAGCTCCAGTTCACCGGTTGCCTGCCAGGAGGCCGCCACATCGATGTAATTCTGTGCGGAAATCCCGATACTGCGGTCGCTGGCATAGTCCACATCACCAATCCGGCGCCAGCTGACCTGCACATTCCAGGCATCCAGCCCCCAGCCGAGTGACAGACGATGCTTATAGTCCGCCTGCAATGAGCTGGCGTAGTCACCGGTACAGGCCGTACCGTAGGTGCCTTTACAGTCTTCAAATGGCAGGGTCGGATCAAGCTTTTTCTTAGCTTCAGTAACCAGGTTAGCTGAGTAGTTTAGGGTAAAATCACCACCCATCGCTTCCGGCGCTGCAAACTGATACTGAGCAGAGATATCCAGACCTTCCTGAATAAAGGTACTGACGTTGAAGTCATTGACCAGAGCCGTAGTGATAAAACCAGTTTCCTCATCACGCAGCACTGCGCCACACAACGGGTTGCCCGCAACAGGGTTATCGATATAACAGTTCTGCAGCGCCGCTGCTGGCTGAATAACCCAGATAGCATCATTAATCTCTATGCTGTACCAGTCAATGGTCACGTCCAGGCCGTCAACGTATTCCGGTGTATAAACCACACCGATGGTAGTGGAATCCGCTTTCTCCGGTTTGATATCCGGGTTACCACCGTAGGTATACAGCGCGGTAGAGGAATCCCACTCAGTGCCCACTGCCGGTGCGCCGTAGCGGGCACACTGGTCGGCATCGCCGGTACCTAACAAGCAGGGATCACCCTCAAAGCGTCCCGCCAGACGGCTGATAAACTGGTCACTGTACGGGTCAAACAAGGCCAGAGACAAACCGGAAACCGGCCCTGCGAATTCGCCAAGGTTAGGCGCACGGAAGGCGGACTGACGAGTCCAGCGCAGACGCCAGTCATCATTCACCGTCCAGTTCAGACCCAGCTTGTGAGTGTTGTCAGCATCGGTGTTGGAATAGCTGGAGATGCGGTATGCGCCTTCAAAATCAAGCTGCTGCACGAAGGGCATGTCGGCGAGCAGGGGTACCAGCACCTCAGCAAAGGTTTCTCTGCTGTAGAAGCTGGCGTCTATTTCTGCTGAACTGCTGGATGAAAAAGTGGTGCCTAGGCGGAACGCGTCGCCCGGCATCTGCACGCCGGCTTCGCGGCGATATTCATAGCCGATAGCGTAGCTTACCGGCCCTGCCGGCAATTCAAACAGCGGCGTTGATTCACCGGAGAAGGTGATAGCAGCAACGTTCTGCGTGCGCTCGCGATCATGGTAGATCAAAGTGGTCTCTAGACTGCTGAGCGCTACTGACGGATCGAATAAATCTACAGTGTTGGCGATGGCGGCAAAAGTACTGCTGCCCGAGGCACTGGTGTCATAACCGCTACCGTAAACCTTATCGGTTTCTTCAGTTTTGCCATGCTGGGCATAAACGTCGTAACGCAGATAATCGGTGATATCACCCTTAAAGCCCGCCTGGAACTGCACCGTGTCACGCATGGTCCGGGTGCGTTGAAGGCCAAGACCCAAATTACGGTTCACCGTCACCTGAGCCTCACCATTGTCATCAAAGGTCAGGCGGCTGGCGATATCGTCAGTAATGTAAGGGTTGTCCGTGGTCAGGGTAACCGTCTCATTCACAGAAACCGGCGTCTGACCCACACTGCCTGCTGACATTACCTCAACCTGAGAGTACATAGCGCGGCCGTAGAAAGTCACATTGTCATGCAGATCAACGTCCCAGAATAAGCCGGTTGATTTACGGGTCATCGGCGATACCAGATACGACGCTGCGGTCACATCGTTGGTGTTCATCTCTCCGGTGATGTTGCCGTCATCAGCGATGCCGAAACTGTTGCCGCTGGCCACATCGGTGTAATAACCGCCCGTGTTAACCACACTGGTGCTGTTGAGCATGGCAAAATCACGCTCGCCGGCCAGCAGGGCATCCCGGTCGGAGTAGCTGACAAAGCCAGTCAGGTGACCTTTACCGTCGAGTATATCGCCACCAAATACCGCTTCAGCATTGAACTGCTCAGCGCCGCCATCGGGAAATTCGTAGCTGGTAGAGAACTCCATCCCGGAAAAGTCATCATCGAGAATAAAGTTAACCACACCAGACACGGCATCTGCGCCATATACGGCTGCCGCGCCGCCGGTCAGCACGTCTACCCGCTTAATAAGTCCGGCCGGAATAGCATTCACGTCAACAGCATTACGGAAGCCGAAAGGCACTGCCCGGGTACCATCCAGCAGAACAAGCGTCCGGTTCTGGCCCAATGCACGTAAGTCGATGGTGGTGGCTGAACTGCCACTGGCACCGTCACCCGGCGCCTGGGGCAGTTTGAAAATAATGTCTTCAACGTTTACTGCACGGTCGAGCTGAAGCTGGAATTCATCAATGGAGGTCACAGGGCTCGTAGCCACTATCTCTGCTCTGGGGATTCGCGTACCTGTGATGCTGACAACTTCAACATTTGCTGCATCATCACTGGCAGCTTCCTGCGCATATACGCCGGCAGAGCCCAGAGTCGCGAATAACGAAAGATTGATTGTGAGCGCCAGCTTACTCAAGCGGCGATTCGGCCTTACATCCGTGTTCATAGTCATAAAAACTCCGGGTTGTGTGTTCGGAAAATCGGTTTGGCCCGTCGACGCTACAGCCGGGTATCAGCGCAGAGAGCAGAAAGTTGAGATGCGGAAGTTTTGTCTGAGGCAATACCACCACCACATAACAATTTTTTATCTCATATGAATTACAAATTCAAGAATATTTTATTATGAAGTCCAATTTTTCAGCTTTCTAACGTTCGATAAAACATCAAATCAAACAGGTAGCAATTTTCTATAAAAATGGCCGGTTTACGGCTCTGTAAACTCACTTAGTGCGGGATGAAAAGCAGCTGTCGCATCAGCGAACTATGCAACTTAAAGAAGAAGCACGTTGTTGTCGATGACGGAATCATTGCGATAAACATCGAGAAAGGCAAGACGAAAGCAGCAACGCGAACTGTACTGCTACCCGATGAAATAGGTGAAAGGCTTTTAGCCTATATCGAGAACAAGGAAAATGACGACTTTGTTATTGGTATTGGAAGCAAGACAGCTAGCCGAACGTTTTCGAACTTCAAGGTGAAACACGTGACTGACAATAAGCTCAAAGGCTTCCACTCGTTCAGGCATATGTACATAACTGCGATGGAACGAGCAGGCATTGAGGAGAACATCACTGCTCAAATAGTTGGTCACGAGCGTGGTAAAACGATGTCTTATAGGTACTACTCGAAGGGTCACGAGTTGAAGAAGTTAAAAGACGCGGTGGATAAATCGACAATTATTTTGCATCGAATGAATTCAAATGATTCATCTGGGATAAATTGATATATTTAAAACTCAGAATTCAAAAGGAAGCAGCCACATGGAAGTCGTTAAACCCATTACCAATTTCTTTGGTTCCGCGTTGGACGAACTAAAAAGGCGGGTTAACAGCCCTTTAGCAGGTACGTTTTTGCTTGCTTGGCTAGTTGTTAACTGGGACTTTGTTTATTACTTTTTGCTCAGTGAAGCAAAGGTTGAGACTAAAATATCCCACATTAACAATTACTTCTTGTCACTGCATGACACGTTTTTTATGCCCGTTTACCTAACGATTGCTTACATAGTGGTATACCCGCTGATTACCTCTCTTTCGGACGCCGTTTGGATTTTCATGGATAGACTTGGGAAGAAAATAGCCTCTTTTTTCTTAGAGAGGTATTCCGTAATAACTAAAGAAGAACAGACTATTTTGTACCGTCAAATGAGACAAAAAGAAAAAGAGTACGCCGAAAAGATAGCCGAGTTAGAGAAAGCTAACGATGCGTTATACTCTTCTGTTAATGCACTTTCAATTGAGACGGATGAAGAAAACAGCCAGCCTCAAGGTACTGAGAGCCTCTCAGGTGAGAAAATACAGAATGGTAACGTAGTCTCAAACAAGCTAAACAAAAGCAAAGATTATTTTAAGAAAAGAGCTATAGAGCGTAAACGTTTCTTTGATACTACAGATGGTGATTATTTTCTGACAGATTTGATTTCGAAGGAAATGCACTTTGACAAAGACGACAAATATGACAGTAACGAGTTATTGCTAATAAAGCTTATTTTCATGAATACTTTAGAATCTAATCCAGAACCTTGGTACGTTAAAGGCTTGGAAGGCCGGAGAGACGGCAGGGCAATTACGTTTGCGGGCGACCATGTAAAAGCTATAACTAACCGATTAATACGGAAGCAGTTGCTTGAGGAAGGTAACACAGAGCGATTATCTGTTCTTCCTAGCTTGGCTTTTTTAGAAAAATTAGATATGCACTTAAACCTATTTAACACGACTAAGTGATAAAATAAGACGTATACTTGAAAGTGGTTTCAGTACAAAAATCTGAGAGGCCAATTCGACAATGATGAATCCTCAACTCCCCCCATAGGGTGCTTCTACGCTCCACAAGAACACCGCTAAGACAATCTTCAAGCCAACCGCAACGTTCATCTTGACCAAACACGAAGACAATGCACAGGCTCTGCTGGTGGCTGTCAGAGTCAAAATGCAAATATGCATCTGGGTAGACCCCCTTAAAAGACAATATTATTTCCCGCTATTTTTTTGATTACTAGGGCTAGGGGCTGGTGGTGGAGCCGTTGGGCGCATTGATGGTTTATTCTGTGGATTAACATTCTGCCCCTTTACGAGCCCACGAATATTCCCTTCATTTAACGGTCGCTTTTCAGACATTTTCTTCTCCTAGTAACTCTCTTGGGACAGCTTCGATAGCAAATTGTCCAACTTGTTTAGATAAATATATTGTCGGTAAGGAATAAAGTTCAGCAGAATCACTGTAACGAAAGACCGTTACATCAGACAATACAACTTCTTGCATTTGCTCATTCTCGGAATAAGACACTACTCTACCTTGATAAGTTAACTGATTTTCGAAATCTCGGACATAAATCCAATCGATCTCTTTAGCATTAAGATAGTAAGAAAATAAGTTTTCATCGCCGTATTTAGAAGTGACCTTAAACCATGCTCCGATTATGAAAAAGACTTTCCTATTGATTAGAAGTGCTGCAAAAAACGAAACAGGTAACGATAATATAGATGCAAAAACAACTTCTAAGGCCGGTATCTTTGTCTTTCCATTAGTTGATACATCCCACACCTTCAAATGCGTCCACTCAATACCTTTCGTCGTCCCAGCACAGCAGATATCTATCGCATAAAATATTGTTTGAAGAAGCGCATAAGAAAAAACACCCAACACTAAAGCATATAGGCTAAATTTAAATGCAGTCCATTTACTATGCACAACTATCTTATCGCAAATGACATTAGCAATAATTCCTGGTAGCAAAATTACGATAAGAGTTACGACTAGTTGATTCATTACTTTCCTTAGTCCCTTTGAAGTAAAACTCTCAGAGACTCATATTACGCCATTCACATAGCCCCTTGGCAACAAAAAAGGCGCTGAGTCTAAACCCAACGCCTTTCTTAAAGCTTCTTTTCGTCCTACATCATTGTCTACATTTGCGTATACTTAACTGCATAAACTAAACGTAAGCAATTGATTTTAAAGGACCATAAGAGACAGCAATTGATTACATCATTCCACCCATGCCGCCCATTCCGCCCATGCCACCCATATCAGGTGCACCAGCAGCTTCTTCTTTAGGCAGCTCAGCTACCATCGCTTCTGTGGTGATCATCAGAGAGGCGATAGAAGAGGCGAATTGCAGCGCAGAACGGGTCACTTTAGTCGGGTCAAGGATACCCATTTCCAGCATATCGCCGTAAGTGTCGTTACCTGCGTTGTAGCCGTAGTTACCTTCGCCGTTCTTGATTTCGTTAACAACAACCGATGCTTCTGCACCAGAGTTGATAGAGATCTGACGCAGAGGCGCTTCCATCGCGCGCAGAGCCAGCTTGATACCGTGAGTCTGGTCTTCGTTTTCGCCAGTCAGGTCTACCAGTTTAGCGGCTGCACGAACCAGAGCAACACCACCACCAGGGACTACGCCTTCCTGAACCGCAGCGCGGGTAGCGTGCAGTGCATCTTCAACGCGGTCTTTCTTCTCTTTCATTTCAACTTCAGTAGCAGCACCTACTTTGATCACCGCAACACCGCCAGACAGTTTAGCCAGACGTTCCTGCAGCTTCTCTTTGTCGTAGTCAGAAGTAGAATCTTCGATTTGACCACGGATTTGAGCGCAACGACCTTCGATAGCGGCTTCGTCACCTGCACCGTCAACAACCGTAGTGTTGTCTTTATTTATAACTACACGCTTCGCAGTACCTAAGTCTTCCAGCTGAACTTTTTCAAGCTCCAGACCAATCTCTTCAGAGATAACAGTACCGCCAGTCAGGATTGCGATGTCCTGCAGCATAGCTTTACGACGGTCACCGAAACCAGGTGCTTTAACAGCAGCGACTTTCACGATACCGCGCATGTTGTTAACAACCAGAGTTGCCAGCGCTTCGCCTTCCAGATCTTCAGCGATGATCAGCAGAGGCTTACCGGCTTTAGCAACGCCTTCCAGTGTAGGCAACAGTTCGCGAATGTTTGATACTTTCTTGTCAACCAGCAGGATGAACGGGTTGTCTAATTCAACAGTGCCGTTTTCCTGGTTGTTGATGAAGTAAGGAGACAGGTAACCACGGTCAAACTGCATACCTTCTACTACGTCCAGCTCGTTTTGCAGAGCCTGACCTTCTTCAACAGTGATAACGCCTTCTTTGCCTACTTTTTCCATTGCTTCAGCAATGATTTGACCCACTTCTGAGTCAGAGTTAGCAGAGATAGTACCTACCTGAGCGATAGACTTGCTGTCCGCACAATCAGTAGACAGTGCTTTTAACTCTTCAACAGCTGCAGCAACGGCTTTATCGATACCGCGCTTCAGATCCATCGGGTTCATGCCCGCAGCAACAGATTTCAGACCTTCAGTTACGATAGCCTGTGCCAGAACAGTTGCAGTAGTAGTACCGTCACCGGCTTCGTCGTTTGCTTTAGACGCTACTTCTTTAACCATCTGCGCGCCCATGTTCTCGAACTTGTCTTCCAGCTCGATTTCTTTGGCTACAGATACACCATCTTTAGTGATGGTAGGGGCACCGAATGACTTATCCAGTACTACGTTACGGCCTTTAGGACCCAATGTTACTTTTACTGCGTTTGCAAGGATGTTAACGCCTTTCAGCATCTTCGTGCGGGCGTCATCACCAAAACGTACTTCTTTAGCTGCCATGTTTAAATTCCTCTAAATACGGTTAAAACGTTAAACGTCTATTACTCAACGATTGCCAGAATGTCGCTTTCGCTAACGATAAGCACTTCTTCACCTTCCAGCTTCTCGGTTTTTACACCGTAACCGTCGTTGAAAATAACGGTGTCGCCAACTTTTACGTCAAGAGCTTTAACTTCACCGTTCTCAAGGATACGGCCGTTACCCACAGCGATAACTTTCGCACGGGTAGATTTTTCTGCAGCAGAACCGGTAAGCACGATGCCGCCGGCAGATTTGGTTTCTTGCTCAGCGCGCTTAAGGATTACGCGGTCGTGTAAAGGACGAATTGCCATTTTCAAGTCTCCTGAAAATTCCAACTATCTAAATGTTAGTTAACAAGGACGTACGGTCTTGTGTACGCCATTTACTGTATAAAGAAAGCAGTCTCCTGCCTTCAAATCGTGTTCTGCGTGGATAGATGGGGGAGTCACCCTACAACTTCAAGGGGATTTGGTGAAAAAAATGCAAATTTTTTTACTTTTCTCAGGGGAGCGGGATAAATAATTAAAGAATAAAGTAATCAGGCCACACGACGGAGCGTGCGGCCGCAGAAGCTTATTTAAGGCGGGGCTTATCTTCACCGGCTGATTTGTCGGTGTACTGACCTTCAAATACATCGCCGTCAGCATTGTACTGGCCACCCTGAGGATGCTGACCGAATGGATCGGCGCCACCGGCAAAAGGCCCCTGTTGCTGAAACGAACCGGCCGTGACCACACGCATCTTCATATGCTTGCTGACAAATCCGGCGATAAGGTGACGGGTACCGGGCAACACCAGCAAAATACCGAAAATATCCGTGATAAAGCCCGGCGTTACCATTAACACACCGGCCACGGCCAGCATCAGGCCCTCCACCATTTCTTTGCCCGGCATTTCACCGCGCTGCATTTTTTCCTGCGCTATCTGTAAGGTGTGAATGCCTTCCCGCTTCACAAAGTAAGCGCCGATGAAGGCGGTTAATAACACAATTCCAATGGTGTTCCATCCGCCGATGATGCCGCCAACTTTTACCAGTAAGGCAATTTCGATGATGGGCATAATGGCGAACAGCAAAAATAAAAGTCGCAAAACTAAACCTCGTTGCTTAAGTTTAATGCCGGCTGCAGCACAAATTTACGTAGACTGTTACCAGCAAACTGAAAGAGTAAAGTGGGGTTGCTCACTTTAAACACAAGTTATTTGTTATGAGTACGACAGTTTTCACGGTAAGGGATTCGTTCTGAACAGAAAAATCTGAAAGAATACCGCTACTGCCACGGTCAGTTATGGGAAATGTCCGTTGCACCCTGATAATGCAGTATCCGGATCGGGACGGCTGAGCCACCATCCGCGATATTGCGCTTTTTCTGAAGGATAAGCTTGTTATGAAGTATTTTTCGTCCCTGCTGTTTATTTGCCTGTGTTTATTGCTGCCCGCACAGACCTCAGCACAAATTCCGGATTTCAATCAGGGAGACGCCTTCCCGCAACAGGAAGAGCCTGACTTTCTGCCTGTTGATGACGCTTTCGTGTTTGATTTTCAGCAAAACGACGATGAACTCACCCTTAACTTTACTATTGCAGATGATTACTACCTTTATAAGCACCAGTTCAAACTGGTGGGGAAAGACGTCGAATTAGGTGAGCCGGTATTTCCTGAGGGCAAAGAAAAAGAAGATGAGTTTTTTGGTCTCACCGAAGTGTACTACCACAATGTTTCCTTTACCGTACCGGTAAACCAGGCCAAAGAGGATGGCGTGGTGAAGGTCCGTTTCCAGGGGTGTGCTGACGCCGGCCTGTGTTATCCCCCGACCGTAAAAGTGATTTATCTGTCTGCTGTGGGTAATGCAGAACCCGCTGAGCAGGACAGCTCGTCTTCAGAAGCCAGCGGCGAAGCGGTAAAATCTGAGCAGTTCGGGCTGGCTGAAAGGCTGGCTGACAAAGACAATCTGCCTGTGACTCTATTACTGTTTCTGGCACTGGGCATTGGCCTTGCCTTCACTCCATGCGTATTCCCCATGTACCCCATTTTATCCGGCATCGTGCTGGGTCAGGGTAAAGGCATGAGCTTAAGCCGCGCCTTCACCTTAAGCTTTGTGTACGTGCAGGGCATGGCGATCACCTACTCCATTTTAGGTCTTGTGGTTGCTTCGGCGGGCGTACAGTTCCAGGCAGCCCTTCAGCACCCGGCCATTCTGGGCGTGTTTATTGTGCTGTTTATTGCGCTGGCTATGGCCATGTTCGGCGTGTATGAAATTCAGTTGCCGTCGTCCTGGCAGAGTAAACTTAACGATGTAAGCAATAATCAGAAACGCGGCAATTTTGCCGGCGTGTTTGTGATGGGTGTGCTGTCCGGTCTGGTGGCTTCTCCCTGCACCACCGCACCACTTACCGGTATTTTATTGTTTATCGCACAAACCGGCGACATGACATTGGGCTTCATTTCACTGTACGTACTTAGCCTGGGAATGGGTATTCCTCTTATTCTGTTTGGTATGACTGGCGGAAAACTGCTTCCGAAGGCCGGTAACTGGATGAACGTGGTGAAGGTGAGCTTCGGCTTTATGATGCTGGCCGTAGCGATTCTGTTTATCGAGCGCCTGTGGTCTTCGTCCTGGACTAATCTGCTATGGGCATTAACGGGTCTTGCTACCTTCTCTTACTATAGCGTAGTCAATCAGCCCACACAGCCGTCTTTCATGAAGGGTGTACGCACCTTGCTTGTTTCACTGGGCTTATTCGCCAGCGCCATGACCGGTTATGTCACGCTGTTTGGCGGCACGTCATCGCCGGTTGCGCAACAAAGTGGTCAGCACGGGAATGATGCGGGTCATCCGGAATTTATGGTCGTTAAAAACCTGGATGACTTTGAGCAGAAGCTGGCTGCTGCAAATGCCGAAGGCAAAACGGTGATGGTCGACCTGTACGCCGACTGGTGTGTGGCCTGTAAAGAATTTGAGAAGTACACCTTTCCCGATGAGGCGGTCATCTCTGCGCTTTCAAACACGGTATGGATGCAAATCGATCTCACAGAGAACACGCCGGTGAACCTGGCTTTCCAGGACGAGTTTGATGTACTGGGATTACCTACTATTTTGTTTTTCAATACTGCCGGTGAAGAAATCAATCAGTCCAGGGTAACGGGGTTTATGAGAGCAGACGCATTTGCTGACCACGTGAACCGGGCACTGGGCAATCAATAGCGGACCGGCCCGCTAAACCGCAGGCATAAAAAAAGCCCCTTGGGAGAAGGGGCTTCTGGTCCGGGTGAGACGTTATTTTAGTAACGCGCCTCGAACGTTAATCTTACTGAGCGCGGAGCCTGCCAGCTGTAAGCTGCTGACAAGTCAACCTTGAAGGTCCACGGTGTACGACCTGCACTGCCACGTGGTGCATAGCGGTACAGCTTGTCTTCCTGTGCACAGGTATCACCCTCTACAGCACAGCCCTGATAGATGTAGAACGTATCGCCGCAGCTGCCGTATACATTCGGATCTGTATCCGGGTAGCCCTGACCAAACGCAGACAGCGGACGACCGCTTGAAAGCGTAGAGTTAAAGCCCACAGTGAAGTCTTCAGTGACGTCATATGAACCATACATCTTGAACACGTGACGACGGCTTTGATCTACTATGCAGATATGATCTAACATCGGGGACTTAATCGCATCTTCCCTAACAAAATTAACCGTACCGGCAAGATGCGCAGAAACAAATAACCAGGTAGGTACACGTGGCTGCCGGGAATAAAGTGCCGGTGACGACATTAAGTGCAAACAAATGTTCGCGGAAGAATGGAAAAGCGTCTAGCTGGTATAGAGAGTGTTAAAAAACCATAGATTATCATCTAATCTTGCGTCTATTTCCCCTGATTAGACCAGTATTTTGCTGCGAAAACTATCTCATCCTCTATAATCTGCCGTTAACCTGGTGGAAATCCACAATTCGTGGTCCAAAATTCGTGCAAGCAGAGTTATTTTCTGTTGAAATGCGTTGTAAGCAATCATTTTAAGAAAGATAGCAGCAAGTTTATGGAAATTTTGTTACTTAATGGCCCCAACCTGAATATGTTGGGCAAGCGTGAACCGGAAACCTACGGTTACCAGACGCTTCAGGACATTGTCGATAATCTGGCTGAAAAAGCCAGCGCGGCAGGTGCGTCACTGAGCCATTTCCAGTCTAACGCAGAACACGAATTGATCAACCGCATTCATGATGCCATGGGAAAGGTGGATGCTATCATCATCAATCCTGCGGCATTTACACATACCAGTGTCGCCCTTCGTGATGCACTGTTAAGTGTAAACATCCCTTTCATTGAAGTGCATTTGTCAAATGTGCATGCAAGGGAACCTTTCCGCCATCATTCATATCTATCTGACGTTGCTGCAGGTGTCATCCTTGGCTTAGGTGCCATTGGTTATGAACTCGCATTGACGGCAGCCCTGAACCTGAAAAACTGAATTAAAAACGAGAAATGACAATGGATATCAGAAAAATTAAAAAACTCATCGAACTGGTTGAAGAATCCGGTATTGCCGAACTGGAAATCACTGAAGGTGAGGAATCTGTACGCATCCACCGTGGACCTACTGGTGCCGCTGCACCAATGGCTTACAATTATGCTGCACCAGCGCCTGCTCCTGTAGCAGCACCTGTTGCTGCCGCTGCGCCTGTTGCTGAAGCACCGGCTGCCGAGCAAGGTCCTACTGGCCATCAGGTTAAATCTCCGATGGTTGGTACGTTCTACCGCGCTTCTTCTCCTACTGCCAAGTCATTCGTTGAAGTCGGTCAGTCTGTAAACGTTGGCGATACCCTTTGTATCATCGAAGCAATGAAGATGATGAACCAGATTGAAGCTGACAAAGCGGGTGTTGTTAAAGCTATTCTGGTTGAAAACCAGGAACCGGTAGAGTTCGATCAGCCTCTGTTCATCATCGAATAATCAGGCGGCCGATATGTTAGATAAAGTACTCATAGCTAACCGCGGAGAAATCGCGTTACGTATTTTGCGTGCCTGTAAAGAACTGGGCATCAAAACCGTAGCCGTGCACTCTACCGCGGACAGAAACTTAAAACACGTACTGCTGGCAGATGAATCCATCTGTATCGGTGGTGCTTCTGCAACTGAAAGTTACCTGAACATTCCGCGCATTATTGCTGCGGCGGAGGTAACCAATTCAATTGCCATTCACCCCGGCTACGGCTTCCTGGCGGAAAACGCAGCGTTTGCTGAAGCGGTCGAGAAAAGCGGTTTTATCTTCGTTGGTCCGAAAGCGGACACCATTAACCTGATGGGCGACAAAGTGTCAGCGATTAACGCCATGAAAAAAGCCGGTGTACCTTGTGTACCGGGTTCCGATGGCCCGCTGACCGACGATGAAGAACGCAACAAAGCCATTGCTAAACGCATTGGTTACCCAATCATCGTTAAAGCTGCCGGTGGTGGTGGTGGTCGTGGTATGCGTGTTGTACGCAGCGAAAGCGAACTGATCCAATCTATCGCAACCACACAGGCAGAAGCCGGTGCCGCGTTCGGTAACCCGGTTGTGTACATGGAAAAGTTCCTTGAGAATCCCCGTCACGTTGAGATACAGGTACTGTCAGACGGTCAGGGCAATGCGATTCACTTAGGTGAACGTGACTGTTCAATGCAACGTCGTCACCAGAAAGTTGTGGAAGAAGCGCCGGCGCCTGGTATCTCAGAGCAAATGCGCAACAAAATTGGCGAGCGCTGCTGTAAAGCTTGTGTAGAAATTGGTTACCGCGGTGCAGGTACTTTCGAATTCCTGTACGAAAACGGCGAATTCTATTTCATCGAAATGAACACCCGTATTCAGGTAGAACACCCTGTTTCTGAAATGATCACCGGCGTTGATCTGATTAAAGAACAGCTTCGCATTGCTGGCGGTCAGCCACTGTCTGTTGACCAGTCACAGGTACAAATTCGTGGTCACGCCATTGAATGCCGTATCAATGCGGAAGACCCGGACACGTTCATTCCAAGCCCTGGCACAATCAACACTTTCCACTCACCGGGTGGTCTGGGTGTACGCTGGGAATCGCATATTTACAGCGGCTACAGCGTACCGCCGTATTATGATTCCATGATTGGTAAACTCATCACTTACGGTGAAAGCCGTGATGAAGCCATTGCCCGTATGCGCCACGCGCTGGACGAACTGGTAGTAGACGGCATTAAAACCAACATCCCGTTACAGCGCCGTATCATGGCCGATGAAAACTTCTTTGCCGGTGGTACTAACATCCACTATCTCGAGAAGAAACTCGGTATGGCGTAAACGTCAAAAATCGATAAAACACCCGCTTTTGCGGGTGTTTTTGTTTGTGCTGTTTTCACCGTCCTGAGAGTATGAAACGAAGAAAAGGAGAAAACTGTGCGAAAATTTTTGTTACTCACGCTCATTATGATCACCGCTGGATGTTCCAGTCAGGACTGGCGCAGTGCGTCCAGAGAGCCTGCGGGCATTGCTTATGCGCCGGATAACTTTTCTGACGCGGTTATCGAAGTCTATGCGGCTGATGCCTACAGCTGGCGTGGCTGGTTTGCCGTGCATACCTGGATTGCGGTAAAGCCGCAGGATGCACCGGAGTACACAGTGTATGAAGTCACTGGCTGGCGGGTAAAAAGTGGCCTGCCTGCGCTGAGGGAGTACACTACGCCGACGCCGGATCGCTACTGGTATGGAGCAAAGCCGGAGAAAGTCCTTTCGGTTACCGGTGAAAAAGCCAGAGCTTTGTTACCTAAGGTGCAGGAAGCCGTTGCCCGCTATCCCTGGGCAAATGAATATACCCTTTTTCCGGGACCGAACAGCAATACCTTTCCGGCCTGGGTAGGCCTTCAGGTTCCTGAGCTTGAACTGGATATGCCTCTTACCGCGATTGGTTCAGGTTACGCCAGGTAATGTTTGGTTACACTTCGCGGGTGGCTTAACACTTCATCAGCATCTACCTTATGAGTGCACCGGACGGACTGGTGCATCAGATACCTGCTCTTTACAGGTGTGTCTGACGATTCATTAAGGAGTTGTTTTATGTCGTCTTTTTTCAAAGCAGCCCCGCTGTTAGCTTCTGCAGTTGCCGCCGGTTTGTTTGCTCCCACTGCTTTGGCTGATGAAGACAGTGGTCTTTACGCCGGAGCCGGTTTTTTCACAACAACGTCCGAAGATTGCAGTAGTTGCGGCTACTCCGGTCAGTATGTGGAAGCCGGATACGATTTCAATGAAATTACCTCTGTAGAATTCAAATATGGCCGTGAAAAGGGGATGATTACCATTGCCTACGCCGGGTTAAATTTGGGTCACGATTTCAATACAGACTGGTTCCGTTTCTATGGAAAGCTGGGGGTATCGCGGATAGATGAAGACAACGCAGTGATAGACTCCGTTATCTGTAATGAATTTGAATGCATTCCCGGCTCTTACACGAGTACCTATCGCAGAAATGAGTTTACTGCCGGAATAGGCGCGAGATTCACCTTTTCAGGTAAGGCGCAGGGCTTTTATGCCAAGCTCGAATCAACAGCAGTATCAGACTCTGGCGATGACGTTTCTGCGGCATTGATGGCGGGTATTGGTTACCGCTTTTGATTTTGCATGCAGGGAGGCGGTGCTTCCGCCTCTCTCCTGTGCCTCGTTTAATCACTCGCAAGATCATTCGTAAAATACGATTTCACTCATCGCTTTTTCCCGATATCCGGACCAGCTGGTCAGCGCTATTATAATCTCAACTTCAAACGGGAAGACCTCTTCCTGAACATCTCTCCCGATGTGTTTGAGTTCCCAATCTCATTACGTTCCACTTCTATGCCAGCCCCGTGCTGGCTTTTTTTTGCCCGAACATTTGTCGCCTGAGCTAATGTAATAAATTCATCGTATTGTGTTTGGTTTATTTGTGTCCGGTATATGGAAAGCAGTGTTATGTGGCGGTATTTTTCAGGTTTGTGTGTTGCTCTTTTTATCGGCACCAGTGCTTCGGGTCAGAGTGAATGGTCTTTTAACGACAAGCTGGATTTACAGGTTCGTTCAGATGCCCGCTCAGACAGAGATCACCGCACTCAATACCGGATCCGCTATTATCCTCAACTCGCTATGGGGGAAAGCTGGAGCCTGAACAGTTTTATTGTCACCGGTAATGACTTCTCTTCAAGCCACAACACCTTGTTTGACGGTAGCAGCCAGCAGCTTCATGTCCGTCGTTTATATGTCAGACATACGTCATCTGCAGGCAAGACGGAGATTGGTATTATTCCCACCTACAAAGGGCGGGTATCTTCCACCGGCTTGTCGAAGGACGGCTGGATTGAAGGTATTCGCCATGTGGTTAATCTGAACAGTCATCACGCCGTAGAACTGGTTGCCGGGCAACTGGATAATCAGGATCCCTCAGATGCTCTGCAACTACCGGCGAAACTGGATTATGCAGAGCTGGAATATTCGGGCCGTTTTTCAGATAAAGCCGGCTTTGAGATCAGTCTGGAGCGCATGACAGGCGGTAATTTTGTCCGCAGTGAATACCGCTATGCCTGGCACCCGCAGCACGAAGTATTTATTGAGTGGATCCAGCGTCTTGACCAGTCACGCAATAAAGCCATTATTGGCGTTGCCGGGGAAGGTGCCATTAAAAACTATCCGCTGTCCTACTTTGTCTACGCTTCCCGGGTTGATGAAGGGCTGGGTTCCCGTGCGGAACTCACCGAGGACTTTCTCGGATACGGTCATGGCTTTTCCGGCGAAATAGGCGGCAGTGCGCTGTTCGCAGAAGATGCAGAATGGTTTATCCGGCTGGACGTGGTGGACAACGTTGAGCGTATTCTCACCGGTTTAAAAATGAAGTTATAAAAAAAGGCCTTCCCGGAGAGAAGGCCAAACAGCAAGAACGCGTACACACTTCAACAGTGCATAATAAAATACGCAGGAGAAAACCCGCGGGTTCAGCAACGATGCATTAAGCATTTTTAATCCTGTTGCTGCGTCATCACCAGCAGTTCGCCTGACGCCCTTGCATCAGATAATGCCCGGTGATGCTGTTCCATATCAATGCCGAAGTGTTTTGTCAGCGCCGCCAGTGAATATGAGGCAAGTCCGGGAAAGGCTTTTCTGGACTCTCTGACAGTACACAACTTGGGCCGCCGGAAAGGCTGCTCAAGACGGGCAAATTCCTGCTTGATAAATCCATAGTCGAAATTAACGTTATGGGCGACAAACACACAGTCGCGGGTAAACGCTTCGATGGATTCAGCTACGTCGGCAAACACCGGTGCACCGGCGACCATGTCATTACTGATCCCGGTCAGCCGGGTAATAGACGAAGGAATGTGTCGCTGCGGATTGATTAGAGACTGCCACTCATCCACCACTACCCCGTTGATAATTTTCACAATGCCGACTTCGGTGATCCGGTGATACTGGCTGTTGCCGCCCGTGGTTTCGATATCAACGACAGCATAGGGCTGCTCCGGGTCACGGTACCAGCTTACCTGCGTTATTTGCACATCAAATCCGGCCTGCTGCAGCTTCTGAATACTGACAAGCTGGTTGCGGCGAAGCTGATCGCCGGGCGCCTTAATTTCTTCAAACCGCAGCGCCCCGTTTTCCACCACCATAATATCGGGAAAACCGTCACGCAGACTGGCAAAGTCCTGCGCCATCATTTTCAGCATGGCTGTTACTTGTGTAACCGGCGCATGCGTCAGCAACCCTTTGACCGGATCCAGCAATTTTGTTCCCCACAGGAACAGGCTGTTCGATTCACCATAATGGGCAGCGGCCATGGCCGTTACGTGCTTCATCAGTGCGTCTGCAGTAGTAAAACTTGCCAGCAGCTCATCAATTTTTACCGCAAATGACTCGTAGAAAGCATTATTCTTCAGGCTTTGGGGACGCCGGTCGAAGGCAGTTACCGGCGCATCCTCTTCAAACAATAATGTCCAGAACGTGAGGGCAAACAGACTCCGCCACAAGCGATTCTCGGTTCGCCAGGCTTCAGCGCCGTGACGCTGATACCAGGCAATGACGCCCCGTTCAACAGACTGATTCTGACTCTCGTCAAGTTGCAGTGTACGGAATGCGTTGCGCAACATATCCGTCACTATACTGGTGCGCTTCTTATGATATTTACGCTGATAAAAATCTTCTGCGAAAGCCAGCAATGTATCAGAGGGCGGGGAGTCGATAATGCTTTCCAGGCTTTGCTTCACCTCGTCTTTCAACCCTTCTTTGTAAGCTTCCCGAATCCATTTTTCTTTTGCTGTGTCGCCGGGAGACTGCTCAAGAAAAGTCAGTGCAGCCTGCCGGTCGACAGAAAGCAGCTTTGACCCCAGTTTTGCGTGGTATTTTTCCGCCAGCACTGCTGAAATGGTGGAGAAGGTTTCCGGCACGGGGGCTTTTGCTGCTGCCAGACAGGCCTCATCATCAAGAAAATCCAGTTCGCCGGTGCGTGAAGCATAGTAAAAAGCAGCGCCGGCATCCTCCGGCAATTCGAAGCGTGCCTGATCAGACACAGCCTGGCCCCGCGTACGCATAATACCGAGATCACGCATGGAAAACTGATTCAGCCGCCCTTTGATGTTGCCGAAGAACAGAAACAGCAAATAACGCATAGTGGCATCGAAGCGGCAAAACAGTAAATGCTCCACCGACAATGACGCCGGCCAGCCATGACGTTTTATGCCATCGAATAAGCCTGACATCAGTACACTTTTTTTAGCTGAAGCAGGCTGACCGCTGATCCCGAGATCATGCAGATATTGAAGAATATCAGCCTTGGTCAGCATACCGGCCAGTTCCTGCAGCGGCGCTTCTGTTACACACCCGAACCAGCCGGAGGCGGAAAGCGCATCTATTTGCTGCTGCGGATGCGGTATTTCTTCGTAGTAGAAATGCTCACGGTTGATGATGGCGTATTTGCGATTTGCTGCACGGGCGATGATGCATTGCTGCGGTTCCGGCAGTGCATTGAAATCCTCAATAAAACGCCGGGCGCTGTCGTCCAGCAATGCGCCACTGGCACCGTCGAAAAAGGACAAAAACTCTCGGAAGTGATCAAGATAATATTTTTCAGGCAACGTTTTACGCATCATCTGCACCGGACACTGTACACCTGACCAAGTGTATATTTATACAGCCACTTTAATCAACCCGCCGGATGCAGTTTCCTTACAATCCGGTTATCTGTTTTCTTCGTATATCAAAGGTTAGCAACATCATTTTAATCAGTTATCCGGAGTGGTTATGAGTCTGACGACCCCTAAGTTATTTCACTGCCCCTATTGCATGGAGCCGAATGAAGTAGAAATTGATGAGCAGAACGATATCAATGTTATGCAGGTACTGGATTGCCAGGTCTGCTGTCAGCCTATTGAAATGACAGTGTACAGTGACGGCGACAACTTAACTGTGCAGGTTGAGCAGGAGAATGCCTGATATGACTGACCCGTCCATGCGGCATTTTTCCTCTGCTGCTATTAATGAGCTGGAAAAACAGACCCGAACGAACCTGATCAACTGCTTGTCAGGCTACAAAGGGGCCAACCTTGTAGGCACCACTGACGGTAAACGGGATAACCTGGCCATTATCAGCTCTGTATTTCACGTGGGGGCGCATCCTCCTCTTCAGGGCATGTTGTTACGTCCGCACACTGTGCCACGGCAAACGCTGGAAAATATTCGTGAAACCGGTGTGTACACCATTAATGCAGTCAGCGCCGGCTGGACAGATAAAGCTCACCAGACTTCTGCCCGCTATGATGAACACACCAGTGAGTTTGATGCCACGGGCTTAACACCGCTGAAAGAAGACGGATTCGCCGCGCCTTTCGTCGCTCAAAGTCCTTTGCGTATGGCCATGGCGGCAGAAGAAATAACCACGCTGCAATGTAATAAGACAGTACTGGTCATTGGCAGGGTGCTTGATATTTACGTGATGGAGGGGGCCACCGGTGAGGACGGACAACTGGATTTGGAGAAAATGAATCTTGCCTGTATCAGCGGGCTGGATACTTACCACCGTGCGGAACCCATCGCCCGTTATGCCTATGCGAAACCGGACAAACCCGTCACGCTGGCAGGTAAAAACGCGTAAATGCACAGGTCCTGCGGTGAAGAAAAGTTAATCTACATCAAATATGTGACGGAACGATTTGGCAGTCCCGTAAATGTGTCGTATAACTATTGTCATGGTAAACCTGTCATCGCGGCAGGTTTTTTACGTTATAAGACCAAATAAAAACAAATCATTCTCGTTTAAGCTTTATGGGAGCAAATTATGAGTAATGTGAACCGTCGTGATTTCCTAAAACTGTCAGGCACCACACTGATCGGTTTGACGTTAGGTGGCACTGCACTTCGCGCACAGGCACAGGAGCAACTGCAGACCGACGACCCCACAGCACAGGCATTGAAATATACCCCGAAATCAACGGTGGAAGGGTCTCAGTGCGGTAATTGCATGTACATTCAGGGTGAGGACGGACAAGCTCACCGTCCCTGCGCCATTTTCCCGGGTAAACTGGTTAACACCAACGGCTGGTGCAGTGCCTGGGTAAAACGTCCGGGCTAAGTTTGAACCCGGACAGTTGGATCAGCGGGGTAATACCCGCTGAAGCCAGCCTCCCGGCACACACCAGCGCCATACAAATGCCAGCGCATCCTGCTGATAAGTAAACAGCAAAGACACCAGTACCGCTGCCACATGCAGCAATCCGCACCACACAACCAGTCCGATTTCAGTTTGCCAGCCGGCTATCGCCGGAAACGTCGCTACAGTCAGAAAACACACTGCCAGCGTCTGAAATATCAGCCTGCCCCCGGGCACATTTTCAATCTCATCACCGGTGACCGCACGGAAATGTTTCGGATTAGCCATAGAAAAGTGCAGGAAACCGGCAATGCACAGCAGTAAACACAGAAATGTCATCATGCTGTCTGCTCCCCGGTGCTGCCCGCTTCCGGTGCAGGCCGTCTCCGGCGGGCAAGGCTGTCTTTGCGGCCTGACGGCGCGCGTTTTGACTTAGGTTCTGCCTTAAGCTTACTCACCGCATACCAGGCCAGCGCGGCCAGGATAAGACAGGCTGCATCGAATATGATCCTTAACGTATCAGGCACCGGGACAGGTGATGTAGCGACATCCAGCAACGGAATAAAGGTGAAGAGCACTGCAGCCGCCAGCGTTTGCCAGAGCCAGCCTTTCCGGTCGCGTCTGAACAGTCCGGCTACCACACAAAGCCCCCACACAATGAAAAAGCTACGTATTTCCCAGTCACTGCGTGTCGCCAATTCTACAGGCAACAGGCGGTTCGCCCAGAAATAAGCACCGGTAGCCACCATCAGCCCGGCGATAGCGCCAATGTTCGTGCCTCTCACCAGTTCGAAGCCTCTGCGTCCCATTTGCTTTTTGGCGCGCTTCTCTACCCAAAGGATAGAACCGGTCCCCACCATTAACGTGCCCAGGATACCGGCAAAAAAGAGCAGCCAGCGGGTAACACTGTCGGCAAAACGGGCCTGATGCAGCATATCCATATAGTTATAAATTGCCTGGCTGGTATTCGGTGCAGAAGACGCCTCTTCTACTTTAAGAATTTCACCTTCAGAGTTAAAAACCAGCCCGCTGTTCCCGCCACGACCGGCGGATAACTCAACACGGTTGGGACCGGATACAGAAAATGTCGCTTTATCTGTGCCCGGATTTTTAATGGTGATGCGGTCAGCAGGTACGCCCCATTCAGCAGAAGCACTGGCCATAACCTGTGCCAGCAGGGCGCTATTGTCCACAACCGGCGCTGCCGGCTTATGTTGTATTGCCCGCGCTTGCGGTGCGCCCCGTTGCGGCCCGCCCTGTCCCTGCGGACCTCCGCCACCGGGAGGTCCACCATGACCACCACCACTGCCGTTCCACGGAAGCAAAGTGCCTCCTAACAGTAACAAGCCGGAGAATGTGATCATCAGATGAAATGGCAGCGCCAGCACGGATGCCAGAACGTGCCCGTCTATCCAGGAAAGCAGCTTCTTCTTTGGCCTGAACATGAAAAAATCTGCAAAGATTTTACGGTGCATGATCACGCCGCTGACAATACCAATGAGCATCATCATGCTGACAATGCCGACGAAGGTCTCACCTGCAGCACGCGGTACGCCGTATAGTTCAAAGTGGAAGCGGTACAGAAAATTGCCACCGGCGGTTTCTCTCGGTGTCAGCTCCTCACCGGTAGACGCATCCAGGACGGCACGTTGCGAACGCATTTGCTGGCGATTTTCCCCGCCATTGCGCCAGCTTGCACTGACCGTTTCTTCTCTGGGTCCCGGTAAAGAAATTTGCCATTCCTGAGCCCCCGTGGCCTTGCCCTGCAAATAGCGGTAAGCCACTTCAGCGCTGTTCTCAGCCGGCACAGACACATGTAATTCAGGCTGCATCCAGTGAGTAATTTCACTTCTGAAAAATGCCAGCGTACCGGTAAAAAATATCGCGAACAGGATCCAGCCCGCGGTGATGCTGCTCCATGTATGCAGCCAGGTCATCGACTGTCTGAGTGAACCTTTCATTGCCGTCTCCCCTTCATGACGCTACACCGGACCACACCAGTCCCCACGCCATGGCGTTAATTGCCAGCGCGGTGATGAAGGCTTTTACATGGTTATTGATGGCGAATATCCAGATAATATAAACCGTCCATGCAAGGAAAAACACCATACGGATAAAGGCAATTTCCTGGCGGCCGGACACCTCTGACCCGGCCGCCAGCAACAAACTGATTGCGGTAGCCGCCGCATAACCACCCGCCACCGCCAGAATGACTCTGACAGTTACCGTAAAGGCAGGTGCTGAATAGAAAGGGAGATGTTGTGTTGTCATTATGATGCGTTCTTCACAATATTTTCCAGAGACTGAATATTGCTCAGCAAATCACTGCGTCCCGAATTCGATTTGTACACCTGACGAAGCAACGTCAGTGCATCAGCGTAAGCGTTCTGATTAATGGCGACCTGTGCCCGTCCCAGCATGGCCCGTTCTTTATATTCGGGGAGTGCTTCGGCACGCAGGTAATACATTTTTGCACGTTCGTCTTTCTTCTCTTTACGCAGAAGTGCTGCCAGCGTCATCAGCGCATCACCGTTCGCCGGCGCGGCTTTAATAGCAGTCAGCAGGTAGTCCTGCGCTTTACTGTTCTGATCCTTCGCAATGGCGAGGTTCGCCTTCATAACGTTCAGCATTGCTGTGTTACTGCTATCAAGGCGTTTAGCGTTTTTATCCAATGTACTGACCAGAGCACCCAGGTTTTGCCAGTCCTGACTGGCCGCCAGCCAGTTGGCAATACTTAACATGGTCTCTGCGCCATCACTGTTGCCGGCCAGCAACGTACTGACGTTATCGTTAAGCAGCGCAACCGCACGATGCGGACTGCCGGACTTCACATGAAGTTTTGCCAGAGTCGTGAGATTTTCCGCACGCTTTTCCCCCAGAGACAGCGCCGTTTCCAGGCTGCTGATAGCAGTGAGATCATCCTGACTTTTCATCGCAATCTGACTGCGTTGCAGCCATAACCTTGCGCTGTCTGGCTTTTCACTGAGCATTTCTCCCACCAGTGAAGACGCCTGGGGAAGTGCGTCACTGGCAATCAGCGCAAACAGCAGCCCCTGCGCCCACTGGGCATTACCGGGTTCCAGCATCATGGCATTCTGGTAGGCTGCGGTAGCACTGCGGGGTTTTTCCAGTTGCAGGTTAAGGTATCCGAGCTGGCCATACACCTGACTGTCAGACACCCCGAGTGCCAGCGAAGCCACCACATGTTCACGGGCCTTTTCGTAAGACTCATCAAGCATATAAATCATGCTCAGGCCACGGTGTGAAGTTGACGATGAAGGATCTTCCTTTAACGCCAGTTCGAAGTGTTTTTTCGCTTCACTGTTTTTCTTTAAGCTTAAAAACACCTGGCCCATCATTTCATGCAGCATGGCACTGACTTTTTCGTGTTCCTGACGGTAGGTGTTCCAGGCTTGCTCTACGCCGTTGAAATCCTGCTTTTGCAGCAACGGCTGTACGTTATGAAAGAACTCACCTTCGTCACGGTTTACTCTGTTCCTGTGGGCATCGCTTTTACCGGCGCGGTAACTGAATTCCCAGACCGGCTCTTCCAGCGATACTTTAACCTCTGCCTGCGCGCCCGCTGTGAAAGCAAGTAGTAACGCACAGCACCCTAATCGTTTAAACGTGAATTTTTTCATTATGCTTCAATCTCCACAGGCCAGATAAATCTTGCTCTGACAGCGTGATCGGCTTTGTGCGGAGCAGTGAATTTACTGCCTTTCACAAAGCGCTGAATTTCCTTATTAAGTTCATGATGCGGGTTGTCGACGATATCAATCAGGGTGACGTCACCCTTCTCATCAATCATTACATCCAGCTTCACCACAACCCGTTCAATACCGCGATGTTTCAGTTTTTTCGGGAACCGGATTTTTACCGGAGTCAGCAAGGTAGGCTTGCCGTCCAGTTCACTGAGAGCGTAAGCCTCCCAGTCTATTTCCGGTGCAGCCCAGTCCGGTTGCGCCATTGCCACGTCCGGCCGCTCCGGTTTATCAATTTCAATTTCCGGATCCACCTGAATATCCGCCATCGATACAGGCGCACCAGCACCTTCCACCTGCATATTCACATCTGCCTGCTCAGTCACCTGCTGACTTTGCGGGGGCGGCGGCGGGGGCGGCTGTGCAATGGCAATATCAAGCTGTCTGACTTCAAGCTCAGGGCCGTCTTCACTGTTGAGGTAATAACCCAGAGTCAGTATTCCCAGCGACACCATCATGACACCGCCGCTGAGTAAAAATGCTGAAAGTTGCTTTTTCATTCTGCATCCTCACAATTTTGCTGTGGCAATGTTGACGTCAACAGCACCGGCCATTTTGGCGGCATCAATCACTTCCACCAGCAGATCTGTCGACACGGTTTTATCTACCTGCAGTACCACCGGACGCACTTCCTGCACCATCAGTTGCTCTACCGTTCCCCGTACCCCGGCAACACCGATGTTGGTGCTGTCGTACATCACCTCACCATTAGCAGTGATGGCAATAAGAATGGACATCTGGTCAAGCTTTTGTGCCGAGATGGCCTGGGGCTTATCTACTTCGACCCCGGTTTCTTTAACGAACACCGTGGAAACGATGAAGAAAATCAACAGGATAAACACCACATCCAGCAGTGGTGACATATCAATAGACTGAATGGGTTGTGCTTCCAGCCGGCGTTGTAATCGACTAGCCATGTTTCACCTCACCTTCCTGCGTATCGTGCAGATGTCCTTTCACATATGACAAACATAACCAGCCCGGGATAGCCATCACCAGCCCCAGCTGAGTTGTAAATAACGCATCGGCAATACCTGCAGACACGATTTGACTGTCAGCCCCGTCGGTCATCATGCCGGTAAAGCTGCCCTGTAATCCCATGATGGTGCCAAGCAGCCCCATCAGCGGCAACGCCCCTACCAGCACGGACGGCGTCATTAACGGGTCGCTGTCTTTATTGCGAACGTCCTTGTCGAACCGGTTCAGGTACAGCATCCAGATTTGCTGAAAGGCAAACCAGCCGGTAAGTACCATGACCCAGCACAAGGGGTTGCCGGTGAATAATTCAATCATCAGCCTGCTCCGGATGGATGTCCGGCCCCTGACAATTCAGTGTCAGTATCCCGCGCCTGCGCATCAAGCTCTTCCTGATGACTGTTGCCCTCGTCGCCACTTAAAATAAGTGCAAAGTTCTCCAGTTCTGTGTAGTACTGGCGCGCTTTGCGGCTAAGGAGAGCATTCAGGATCAGTGCAGGAATAGCGACGATCAAACCCAGCTCCGTTGTCACCAGTGCTTTGGCGATACCGCCGGAAATCACTTCAGGGTCGCTTGAGCCGAATGATGTCATCATGCGGAAGGTTTCGATCATTCCGCTTACCGTTCCCAGTAGTCCCAGCAGCGGAGCCACAGCGGCAGTAACAGCCACAGCATTGATCCACTTATCCAGGGTCTGACGGTCTTGTTGCAGTTGTACGAACAGCTGATCGTCACGGTCACGGAACGTTACCGCCTGCTCAGCAATTTTAAGTAAATCTTCCTGCATGCCTTTAAATTGGGCACGCGCCGCGCCACCTGACTGCAGAATCTTATCCAGCATCGCCTGGGACCGCACCGGAATCACTTTAGGCAGACGGAGCAGTTGCACCACTTTAAGCAGACCAATAACAGTGGCAATCAACGCGAACAGTAAAATAGGGACTACCCAGATACCGCCTTTCACCACATGTTCAATCACACCTTCGTTTGCAGACTCACGGGTAAGTGCACGGCCAAGGGTCGGGTCCAGGACAACGGTGCCCGCCTGCTCCTGCATGGTTGCCGCCAGTCCTGAAGGCAACATCCCTTTGGTTTGCAGTCTGCCGGATACGGTTTCAGCCAGTCCTACCGCATCATTGTGTTTAAACCAGGTAACCGGTCCTACCGAGAGGGACGGTACACTGGCCAGTTCACCGTTTTCCAGCACCAGCGTACGGGGCTGCCAGCCGGGAAGAGAGGCGGTTTTCACTGCAGCGTCAGACACAGCCGCCATTTTCGCGGCGGTATCCATGGCGTTGACTTCATTAAACGGTAAGCCCTGCTGTTGCAGGAAACGGTTGAGCAGGTTCTGTTGGTAGGTTTGCTGCTCTTTCCATTCAGATAAGCGTTCTTCCAGCTTGCTCAGACTCAGTGTTTTTTCATCTGCGAGACGGCGGGCGACCGCAGTCTTGTCCCGTAAAGACATCACGTCTTTTTCTAACTGACTGAGGGTGGAGGACAACGAAACCCGCTCTTTTACGATGCGTGATTCCGCGCTGTTCAGACTGCGCTTCGCGCTTTCAATTTTGTTCAGCATGTCCTGTTGCTGTGCACCGGCACCAGCAGAGGCCCACGCCAGCATAATAAGTAGTAAAGTTCTTTTCATCTTAACGACCTCCGCCACTTACCGGATTTTGCGCAGTAAAAGGCAAAGGCAGTGCAATAAATTCAGGTTGCTGACGGCGCTCGAAAACCGCCAGTGCGCGGCTGATGGCTTCACCATCAACACTGTCATCGAAGTGCCATGTCCATTGTCCGTTCTCCGGGTAGCCGGAACCGGCCACACTACCGTCGTTGTTTGCAAACCAGGCCAGCTGTGACCCCAGATATAACTGTTTCACCACCACTTCTTTACCGTCAGGCGCCGTGAGCACGTCTTCGTTTACTGTGAGCTTGCTGTCGAATTGTTCCAGCCGGGATAATTTAGCCAGTGCGACCTGCAAAATTTGCGAAGGGTTGTCGCCACCGTCACCGGCCAGCGCAGCATCTTCCTTGTCCCAGTTAAACTTCAGAGGCGGTGGCAGACTTTCATATAAACTATTGATGCGGGTAACCAGAGAAGATAATGCACCTGTTACATCAGCCTGCTGACTTTCAAGGGTGTTTTGTTCGGCCAGCAGAGCATTCCGGCGGGCATCCACGTCATCCTGTGAATCATTACTGGTCGCAAGAATCTTCTGCAACTGCGATTTTTCAGCTTTCAGCAGGTCGATCCGCTGACGGACCACCGGTTCCTGTTCCTGCCAGTCCATGACCAGCTTGCGCTCCTGCGCCTCAATGTGCAGCCACTGGCGGGTCAGTCCGTCCATATCATCTGTCACGGCAGCCATGGCGTTACCGGTCAATAGTGATGCAGTAAGCAAAATACCGGCACTGCATGTAGCCGGTATTCTCAGATGCCCCATTTGCATTGTCTTCATTCCCGTTCCCTTCATTACTAAAAACCGGTAACACAAACACTGTGTTACCGGCTGGTATCATCAAAAGTGGTAAGTTGCCGACAGCAGCCAGTTACGGCCCGGCTCGTTATAGGTATTCGCCCCTGCGTTAGTTTGCGTACCTTCACGTAAAATCGTTTTATCAAACAGGTTCTTCACTGAGATGGTAAAATCGATGTTTTTGTAGGTATACACACTGTTCAGGTTAACGATGGTGTAAGGGTCACGCGGTTCAGGATTTTCAATATCTGCACCACTGGTCGTGCTGGTTGTCGGGCTTTCTGTTTCGCCGTAATGCTGGGCGCTGGCAACCAGTTCCCAGTTTTCTGTGACAGTCCATGCTACCTGCGTATTAATCGTGTAATCAGGCACGATAGACAGCGGCTGACCGGTTTCTTTGTCTTCCGATTCAATCATCACTGTGGCATTCACAGACCATTCGATGTCGTCAGTAAACGGCACAAGCAGGTTACCTTCCAGACCTTCAATAACGGCTTCCGGCGTGTTGTACCACTGGAAAACCTGAACAGTACCGCCACGGCTACCTTCCAGCACATAAATCGGTGCGGTATTTCCGGTCACGATTTTGTTTTTATAATCGTTGTGGAAATACGTTAACCCGGCATTGATGCCATCATCATTACCAGCGTAGTTAATACCGATTTCTTTGTTTACCGACGTTTCATGTTCCAGATCCGGGTTACCCAGAATTGAACAGCCGCTTCCCTGGCTGGGGTAATCCACCGGACAACCGTTACCCCGGGTGGTATAAACATAATTCGGGTTAGTCTGATACAGGTTTGGTGCCTTGAACGCACGGCTGATACCAGCCTGGAAAGAAATTTCAGACGTTGACTGCCAGCTCATGTTCAGGCTGGGAGACGCGTTGTTGCCCGCTACGCTGTGGTGATCTAAACGTACGCCCGGCGTCAGCATAATGTCATCGGTCAGAACGATGTTGTCCTCGACGTACAGGCCGAACAATTCTGAGCTCATGTGAGGGTCGCGGTCGGCTGCGTCAATGTCAGTACCATCAATAACAACGCCGTCAGCTACATTAATACCGGCCTGATTAGACGACGCATCATCCTGACGTTCACCACGGAATTCGGCACCCACTGTCATAGTCTGGGCTTTTCCGAACAGATCCAGCGGAATGTTCCACTCAGATTTTGCAGTCAGATTGCGCAGCATGATTGTCACGGTTTCACCGGTCTCGGTGTTGAAGCGACCTTCCGTACCACCGGCCAGCCCCTCGCTCAAACGGGTGTTATCTGTTTCTTCAAACTGGATGTAAGAGAAAGAGTCGCCAAAATCGAACGTTCCACGATGGGTACCGGAAAGTGTTTTACGTCTTACAACATTGGTTTCCTGGCCAATGTATAACTGACTTTGCGCGTTATCTACGCCCTGGAATGCGTTGTCGCCGGCGTATTCATTACCCTGACGGCTGTAAGCCGCTTCTACTTCCCAGGTACTGGTTTCGTCCTGGTCAAAGCGAACCAGCGTACGGAAGTCAATATTCTCAACACCTTCAGAGCCGGCTGCAACGTTACTGTCTTCAACGGTGGCATCGCGGTTGATGTCTGGAGAATCACCTTCCTGTTTGTTGTAGTTCAGCACGGTACGGTGAGAGAAGCGCTCAGATAACGGGCCGCTGACCACAACATCTGCGCGTTTATTGCCACCTTCCAGCGAATTTTCAGGAATTTCGGTTTGTACTGTAATGCTGCCTGCTGCTACATCCGGTTTTTTAGTAATGATGTTAATGACACCACCGGAAGCACCTGAGCCGTAACGGGCCGCCGCAGGACCACGGATAACTTCGATGCTTTCAATGGCTTCAGGTGGTACCCAGTTACTGTCACCACGGGTATTACGTTCGCCCGAGCGACCCATTTTGACAGCGTTGCGGGAAAGCACAGGCTTACCGTCGATAAGAATCAGGGTATTTTCCGGGCCCATGCCGCGGATATCAATTTGACGGTTATTACCATACTGTCCGGTGCTGGAGTTACCGGTCAGGTTGATACCCGGCATAGTTTTAACCAGCTCGGAGATGTCATTGGTAACCGGACGACGTTTGAAATCTTCTGCTGTAATAACCGACACACCCTGGGCTTGTTTAAGCTCTTCTGAAGCGGCTTGAACAACAGTGGTGTCGAGGGTTTCTAATTCTTCATTTTCTTGCGCGAAAACAGCGGCTGATAAGCCGGGAAATAATGACGTGAGCAGTACTATCTTACCTAATTTAGGCATTACTTTTTCCTTGAAACTCAGAGTGTTTTTATGTGGATGAAAAATAACTTACGAGAACACGGGAATACCGGCGGGTGAAAACGCTCTTCTAATCTTTTAACTATACTTCCGTTCAAAGCGTATTAAAACATATATACCAATGAGAATCATTATCATTGGTCATTAAAATAAGTAAAGATAATTTTTAAACAATTTTAATAGTCGGAGGGGTGTTCGAGATGTGTCAGGAAGGGGTATTGGACATAGCTGTCGAGCAAATTGATCAGCGAGAACTCGTTGGCGAGGGCCTGGTAGTCACCGCTTTCACGGAATTTCGTTAACTCAAGATTGAATTTGTCCCGGAGCTGTTTATTCGGAATGACGGCATGATAAGGGCTGACGTCAAAGAGTTCGTGCACGGTCACTTCCACATCCTGCCCTTTAGGATGTTTACTGCGTATTGCTTCAAAAATATTCCGGTCCAGTACAATAGCATCCACACTACCAAGCAGCAGCATGCTGACCTGACGGTGCTGATCAGCCATTTCAAGATAGCCCTTGTGCTTTGCTACTGCTTGTGAAAATTGGGGACCGAGAGCTTCTGACGCAGTCTGAAATGCCACAACGGTGTGGTTTTTCAGATCTTCCACCCGCTCGATAGACAAATTACGGTTCTTCAGTGTCACCACAACATTCTGGTATACAACATACACGTCACTGAACCAGGCTTCGGGAATGTCGTTTCGACGGCTCACTGAAAGGGCCACATCCACATCACGCTCTCTGACAAGTCTTACTGAGCGGCCCATAGGTACATACATCATGTTAGGTTCGTAACCGGCATTTTGAAGGACAGATTTAACCAGCTCGATCTCAAATCCAGTATCACCCTGAGCGATCACATAGGGTGGCTTGTCCCAGCCGGAAACCACATCCACACTGCGCACCACGGCGCCGTATGCCGGAGCAGCCAGAAAAGCTATCATTACCAGTTTGGCCAGCAGTCTCATTGGTTTTCCTGTCTCAATACCTCTTATAAAAGTAGCACCTGCCAGTGAGAAACGAAATCAGACATAAGGATACTTCTTCCGGGGGGATTCAAAATTCGGGTTAAATGGCGCTGTGGGGTGCGTTTTGCAGGCAGTAGCTGATAAAATATCTGCTGATTAACGTTTTCCCTTGAAAGAGTACCCATGTCCTGGATCCAGTTACGAATCGATTCTGACTCTGAACACGCAGAGCAAATTGGCAATATGTTAAGTGCCAATGGCGCGCAGGCTGTTACATTTGTTGATGCCAAAGACACGCCTATGTACGAACCCAAGCCCGGTGAGACCATGCTGTGGCCGGATACGCAGGTAGTCGGGTTATTCAGTGCAGCCGACGACATGAAAGCGGTGATTCAAAGACTTGAACAATCGAAGGTGCTGGGAAAAGGCTTTAAACATAAACTTGATCAGTTAGAAGATAAAGACTGGGAACGGGAGTGGATGGATAACTTTCATCCCATGCAGTTCGGTAAGCGTTTGTGGATTTGTCCCAGCTGGCGTGATGTGCCGGACCCTGATGCGGTAAACGTTATGCTCGATCCGGGTCTGGCTTTCGGTACCGGTACGCACCCTACCACAGCACTCTGTCTGCGCTGGCTCGACAGCCTGGACCTGGAAGGCAAAACCGTGGTCGATTTCGGTTGCGGTTCAGGTATTCTCGCGCTGGCGGCACTGAAACTGGGAGCAAAAGAAGTGATCGGTATTGATATCGACCCTCAGGCCCTGCAGGCATCCATGGAAAATGCCCGCCGCAACGGTGTGGAAGACCGCTTAAGTGTGTATCTGCCTGAAGATCAGCCCGAACTGGAAGCCGATGTGGTCATGGCCAATATTCTCAGCGGGCCACTCATAGAACTGCAATCCGTTATCACTGCCTACTGCAAAACCAGTGGAAAGCTCGTTTTATCAGGCATTCTGGAAGAGCAGGTGGAAAAAATTGAAGCAGCTTACCAGACCAGTTTTTCCCTGGAACCCAGTGCTGTAGAAGGCGATTGGGCAAGAGTCAGCGGCATAAGAACCCACTGAATCTATTCATAAAACTGTCAGAAATCTGTCAAATACAGGGGCTGTGGCCTTTTTCGGCGAAAGGCTGACGGGTTATTTCACACGCAAAACTCGCCAGCACTGTCAATAGCCCGGCTTGAAATTTTGTGTGATTTTTAGCCTTTTCAAGGCTTGCGAAAACACGTAAACTTAGCGCCCCGTTTTGGCCTGGTGTATAAATTCTGCGCAACAGTTGGCTGTAAAGTATGCGAATCGGACCTCACACACTCCAGAACAATTTGATGCTCGCGCCTATGGCTGGCGTGACAGACAGGCCCTTCCGGCAGATGTGCAGGAGAATGGGGGCAGGGTTAGTTGTATCTGAAATGTTGTCCAGCAACCCCAAGGTCTGGAAAACCGCAAAATCCATGCATCGTATGGATCATACCGGTGAAGACGGGATCCGCTCGGTACAGATTGCCGGCGCAGATCCTGACCTGATGGCGCAGGCGGCACAATTTAACGTTGAGAACGGTGCGCAAATCATCGATATCAACATGGGTTGTCCGGCCAAAAAGGTGAATAAGAAATTAGCTGGTTCAGCGCTCTTGCAGTACCCGGAGCTTGTAGAAAGCATTGTCCGGGCAGTGGTAGACGCTGTTGACGTACCAGTCACTCTGAAAATCCGTACAGGGTGGGACACAGATAACCGCAACGGGGCAGACATTGCCCGGATTGCGGAGCAGAACGGCATACAATCGCTGGCAGTTCACGGCAGAACGCGGGCTTGTATGTACCGGGGAAATGCAGAATACGACACCATTCGTGCCATTAAACAGGCGGTGTCTATTCCTGTAATCGCAAATGGCGATATTACTTCTCCGGAAAAAGCACGTTTCGTACTTGAGTATACCGGTGCTGACGGCGTAATGATTGGGCGCGGTGCGCAAGGTAATCCGTGGATTTTTAAACAAATCCAACATTACCTGCATACAGGTGAAAACTTGCCGCCTCCTTCGTTGTCAGAACAGCAAGCGGTATTGCATGAGCACGTTGTAAATGTACACGACTTCTACGGCGGCATTATGGGTGTGAGAATAGCCCGGAAGCACGTAGGGTGGTATCTCGCGGAGCACGACACGGAAAATCAGTTTCGCCGGACATTCAATGGTCTTGAGGAAGCTTACGCTCAACTCAACGCCCTTGATGCGTATTTTCAATCGCTGCAAACGAGAGATAAGCGACAGATCTCTCCTGCGGCATAGTAATGACTAACTAATAGAGCAAGAAAGTATTATGTTCGATCAAAATGTGACTTCACCTTTTACTACAACAGTAACGACTCCTTCACAAACTCAGGCACAGAAGCCTTTGCGTGACTCAGTAAAGCAAGCGGTAAACAAATACCTGAAGCAACTGGACAACGCTAACATCGATAATCTGTACGAACTTGTTCTGGCTGAAGTTGAAGCGCCGTTACTGGAAGAAGTAATGACTTACACCCGCGGCAACCAGACACGCGCCGCCATCATGATGGGCATCAACCGTGGCACACTGCGCAAAAAGCTGAAGCAGTACGGCATGAACTAAGATTAAAGGGCTTAGCCCGACTTTAAGAGCACCAAACGGTGCTCTTTTTTGTTCCACTCGTTAACTTACGCAAAGAGCTCAACACCACTATGCAAACACCTAAACCTATCAAGCGCGCCCTGTTAAGTGTTTCTGACAAAACCGGCATCGTTGAATTTGCCACGTCATTACACAACAAAGGCGTTGAACTGCTATCTACCGGCGGTACGGCAAAATTACTGGCGGAAGCCGGTTTGCCGGTTAAAGAGGTTTCAGAACACACTGGTCACCCTGAAATCATGGACGGTCGTGTGAAAACTCTGCACCCGAAAATCCACGGCGGCATTCTGGGTCGTCGCGGTCAGGACGAAGGTGTAATGGCTGAGAACAATATCGCGCCAATCGATCTGGTTGTAGTGAACCTTTACCCGTTCGCTGCCACTGTCGCAAAAGACGATTGCACGCTGGAAGACGCGATTGAGAACATCGATATCGGTGGCCCTACGATGGTTCGCGCTGCAGCGAAAAACCACAAAGATGTGACGATTGTGGTTAAAGCAGCGGATTACAGCCGCGTGCTTGCTGAAATGGAAGAAAATGCAGGTTCACTGATGTACCAGACACGTTTCGACCTGGCCATCAAAGCCTTCGAACATACCGCAGAATATGACGGCATGATTGCCAACTATTTCGGTACGCGCATTGATACTGTTGCGTGTGAAACAGGTTGCTGTGAAGCTGAAGAATTCCCCCGTACGTTCAACGTACAGATGAGCAAAAAGCAGGATCTGCGTTACGGCGAGAACAGCCACCAGTCTGCGGCTTTCTATGTTGAGAACAACATTCAGGAAGCGTCTGTCGCTACTGCTGAGCAACTTCAGGGTAAAGAACTGTCTTTCAATAACATTGCAGATACCGACGCAGCGCTGGAATGCGTGAAAGAATTCGACGTACCGGCTTGTGTCATTGTTAAGCACGCAAACCCTTGTGGTGTGGCGCTGGGTGACAACATCCTTGAAGCCTATGACCGCGCTTTCAAAACTGACCCGACGTCTGCTTTCGGCGGTATCATCGCGTTTAACCGTGAACTGGATGCCGACACAGCGAAAGCCATTGTTGACCGTCAATTCGTTGAAGTCATCATTGCCCCTACTGTCAGCGAAGAAGCGAAAGCCATCGTTGCTGAAAAGAAAAACGTACGTCTGCTGGCGTGTGGTGACTGGCAGGGTCAGCTTACCGACGGTTTCGACTTCAAACGTGTTAACGGCGGCCTGTTAATTCAGGAACGTGATTTTGGCATGGTGGATATGGAAGATCTGAAAGTCGTATCTAAAGTACAACCTTCAGAAGAGCAATTACGCGACCTGATGTTCTGCTGGAAAGTAGCAAAATACGTGAAATCTAACGCTATCGTTTATGCTAAAGACAGCATGACCATCGGTGTGGGTGCAGGCCAGATGAGCCGTGTGTATTCTGCGAAAATCGCCGGTATTAAAGCGGCCGATGAGAACCTGGAGGTAGCGGGTTCAGTAATGGCATCTGATGCGTTCTTCCCCTTCCGCGACGGTATTGATGCAGCCGCGGCTGCCGGTATCAAAGCGGTAATCCAGCCGGGCGGTTCAATGCGTGACGATGAAGTTATCGCAGCAGCTGATGAACATGGCATTGCTATGGTATTCACCGGCATGCGTCACTTCCGCCATTAATTGAAAAAGTTGTTTACGGTAAAGGTTGTGGCTTTCGCCACAACCCTTTTGCGTTTTTACTGTCCTGCGTTAACCTAGCTGCTGCAGTACAAGGTATTACTTTAAAAATGCTATGCACCGTTAAAACAATTAAGGATCAATTATGAAGACCACGATGCGTGTAATTGCCGCTTCTTTGCTTGCTGTATCTGCTTCACTCACATCAACACTGGCCAGCGCAGACGCTATTACCGATGCGGTAAAAAACGATAACCGCTCAGCGGATGCCAAAGCCCGTGACGAGTACCGTCATCCTCAACAAACTCTGCGCTTTTTCGGTATTGAACCGGACATGACCGTTGTTGAGATCTGGCCCGGCGGTGGCTGGTATGCCGATATTCTCGCACCTTTATTAAAAGACGACGGCAACTATATTGCAGCGCACTTCTTTATGTTCGACGGTGCACCGGGTTATTACGCCGGTTCACTCAACGGCTTCAAAGAAAAAGCCAAAGCGGGCGGCCCTTATGAGGGTGCCACGATTACGGCTTTCCATCCTTCAAAGAGCCCTGACATTGCCCCTGACGGCAGTGCAGACGCAGTGCTGACCTTCCGTAATGTCCATAACTGGTACATGGGCGGCGATAAAGAAGGCGTGACCAGCTCGTTTAAGTCGTTCTACAAAGCCCTGAAGCCCGGCGGCATCCTGGGCGTAGTTGATCATGAATTACCGGAATCCGCTGCTGACGAAGCAATGAAAAGCAGCGGTTATATGAAAAAGTCTTTTGTCATCGATGCTGCTGAAGCTGCCGGTTTCAAACTGGTTGCAGAAAGTGACGTAAATGCTAACCCTGGAGACAATGCCGATCACGCTAAAGGCGTGTGGACCTTGCCACCTTCACTGCGCTTAGGCAAAGAAGATCAGGCAAAGTATCTGTCTATTGGTGAAAGCAACCGGATGACACTTAAATTTATTAAACCTGAATAAGAGATAACGGAACGCTTTGATGAACGTACTAGTTATTGGCAGCGGTGGCCGTGAACACGCATTAGCGTGGAAAGCCGCACAATCTGACTCTGTCTCCACTGTTTATGTTGCGCCGGGTAATGCAGGCACAGCCACTGAACCTAAGCTGAAAAACGTGAACATTGGTGTAACAGACATCGAAGGTTTGCTGGCGTTTGCCAAAGACACCGCGATTGACTTAACCATTGTCGGCCCTGAAGCGCCGCTGGTTGAAGGTGTTGTTGACGCGTTTCAGGCTGCCGGTCAGATGATTTTCGGACCGACACAAGCTGCGGCCCAACTGGAAGGTTCCAAAGCGTTTACTAAAGATTTCTTAGCCCGCCATGCCATTCCTACAGCGGAATACCAGAACTTCACTGAAATCGACCCCGCTATCGCCTATGTGCGTGAAAAAGGTGCACCGATTGTCGTGAAGGCTGACGGTCTGGCCGCCGGTAAAGGTGTTATCGTTGCGATGACGTTACAGGAAGCTGAAGATGCCATCCGTGACATGCTTGCAGGTAACGCATTTGGTGACGCCGGCAGCCGCGTGGTAATCGAAGAGTTTCTTGATGGTGAAGAAGCCTCTTTCATCGTGATGGTAGACGGTAAAAATGTTGTGCCTTTCGCCACCAGCCAGGATCACAAGCGCGCAGGTAACGGTGACTCTGGTCTGAACACCGGCGGTATGGGTGCATACTCACCGGCTCCGGTTGTGACGCAGGAAATCCATGACCGCGTAATGAAGGAAGTCATCATGCCTACCGTTGAAGGTATGGCAAGTGAAGGGAATCCTTATACAGGCTTCCTGTATGCAGGCCTGATGATCATGGCAGACGGTACGCCAAAGGTTATCGAATACAACTGCCGTTTCGGGGATCCTGAAACCCAGCCTATCATGATGCGTTTGCAGTCTGATTTAGTGGCAATGTGCCAACTGGCCTGTAAAGGTGAACTGGCCGGCAAAACCATTGATTTTGATGAGCGCGCTGCGGTTGGTGTTGTACTGGCTGCAGGGGGTTACCCGGGCAGTTACGACAAAGGTGATGTCATTGAAGGGCTGGATAAAGCTGCTGCTCACGAAGGCAAAGTTTTCCATGCCGGCACTGCCATGAAAGACGGTAAGGTAGTGACTGCAGGCGGTCGTGTACTATGCGCTACTGCATTGGGCAACAATGTTACCGAAGCTCAGCAGAAAGCCTATGAATTACTGAATACCATCAGCTGGAAAGATGTGTATTTCAGAACAGATATCGCATACCGCGCTATCGCCCGCGAAGCAAGCGGTCAGGCATAATCCGGTAAGGGCGCTGCGGCGCCCTTTCTTTTTGCCTTTTCTTCCCGTTCCCCCAAAGAAAGACCTTATTCTCTGGTCGTAACCCGACAGTCCCGGAAAATTCCCCGCTATATACGACCAAAGCACGGTGTGCCCGCCGGCACTTTCCAATTAGTCTTACAGGTCTGTACAAAAATGCTTCAAGATAGTCAGATATGGCAAAATTTATCGAGCAAATTGAAAAACTGTTGCTAATCCTCATTATGCTGGCGACGCTGGTTGCTGTGGGCGATGAAATCATGCATATGTTTCATCAGCGTAAGGTTGAACTTTCAGATCTGCTGCTATTGTTCATTTACGCCGAAGTCATCGGCATGCTGGCCGCGTACTATAACAGCAGCCGGATTCCGGTTACGTTGCCGCTGATCATCGCCATGACGGCGCTCAGCCGCATGATTATTTTGCAAAGCAAAGAGCTGGATAAAATTGTGCTTCTTTATGAGTCCAGCAGTATCTTGTTGCTCAGTATTGCCGCAGTGATCATGAGTCTGAAAGATAAAATCAGTTTGGAGAAACTGAAAAACCGGCATCTGAATCCTCCCGGTTAACGGCGTACAAAGCACGCCCGGCAATGGCCGGGCACTATTAATCAGGTGAATTTCGAACCCGTTGCGGACTTATTCTGCAACATAGTTCCCCTTGATTCTTCCGTGCTGCCAGCTTATAACAGAAGTCCGGTATTCCTATTCTGTGATTATGTCAGCCAAACATCCGATTATTGCCATCACCGGTTCTTCCGGCGCAGGCACCACAACAACGACAAATGCGATCACGCACATCTTCCGTAACCTGAATGTCAATGCGGCAGTGGTTGGCGGTGACAGCTTCCACCGTTTTACCCGTCCGGAAATGGAGGTGGAAATCCGCAAAGCGCAGGAACAGGGCCGCCATATCAGTTACTTCGGCCCCCGCGCCAACGATTTTGAATTACTCGAAACCCTGTTTAAAGAATACGGACAAACCGGCACCGGACAATTCCGGCAGTATCTGCATACCTTTGATGAAGCCGTCCCGTTTAACCAGATGCCGGGCACATTCACGCCCTGGCAGGCGCTGCCGGAAAACACTGACTTACTGTTCTATGAAGGTCTGCACGGTGGCGTTGCCACAGAAGAAAATGACGTGGCGAGCCATGTAGATTTGCTGGTAGGCATGGTACCGATTGTAAACTTGGAGTGGATCCAGAAAATTGTCCGCGATACCACTGACCGGGGACACTCCCGTGAAGCGGTGATGAGCAGTATCGTGCGCGGACTGGACGATTATTTTCAGTACATCACACCGCAGTTTTCCCGCACTCACGTTAATTTCCAGCGTGTTCCCACTGTCGATACATCTAACCCGTTCAGTGCCCGGGAGATCCCTACCCAGGACGAAAGTTTTGTCGTCGTGCGATTCCGCCGTGAAATGAAAAATGTTGATTATCCGTACCTGCTGCAAATGATCGACGGCGCCTTTATGTCCCGCATTAACACCCTGGTGGTACCGGGTGGAAAAATGGGTCTGGCGATGGAATTAATCCTCACACCGCTGATTGAAGATATTCTTGATCAGAAGCGCCGGGCAGGCAGTCAGATGGACTGGGTGAGCGAGCAGTAAGCAAATCGTACATAGCCGTTAACAGCCCGTTTTCATTGTGTTTTCATCATTCAAATGCATAACGGATATAACTGATTTTCCGCGGTTTACAACGCACCGGGCGTTCAGCCGCGGGCCCTGAAAACGTATAATTTACCCCTTACAATTTGGGGGTAAAAACCATGCTGGATTATGTACTCGTCGGCATAGCTGTACTGGCGTTACTTGGCGTCGTTTTCGAAGAAGTCATTCACGTAAACAAAGCCAAAACGACGCTTTTTCTCGGAACACTTGCCTGGATCCTTCTCTTTATAAACGCTAACCGCGGGCCCGGTTTAGAAGAGCTCAACGAACACCTTACTGAAAACATCAGCGAAATTTCCACCCTGTGGCTGTTCCTCGTCGCCGCCATGACATTTGTTGCTTACCTTAACCGTAAAGGCATGATTGAGAATATGCTCAATATCATCATGCCGGCCAAAATTACGCTGCGAAAGCTTATCTTCTTCACCGCCATCTTCAGTTTCTGTTTCTCTTCTCTGGCAGACAACATCACCGCCACTCTGGTGTCCATAGCCATGGTACTGTCACTGGGATTACCGTTTAACCAGACCATGCGGTTTGCGGTACTGGTGGTATTTGCGGTGAACTCCGGCGGCGTGTCACTCATCACCGGCGATGTAACCACTCTGATGATTTTCCTCGACGGCAAGGTTACTATCACGCAGTTGCTGCTGCTCATCATTCCGTCGCTTTCCGCCGTACTATTCCTGGCAATGATGCTGAGTATAGGTATGAACGGCACCGTGAAGATAAAGAAAACCCGTCATGATATGCGTACCGTTGACTATGTCATTGCCGGTATATTCTTATCCACCATCATACTGACTCTGGTTGCCAACGTTCTGTTTGCCATCCCACCGATGCTGTGTTTCCTGGCTGGTATGGCTGTCATGTTCCTGGTCGCGACCTTCATGGGCGAAGAGAAGTATCAAGACCCGATCCTGGACTACATCCGCCTCATTGAGTTCGACACCCTGCTGTTTTTCCTCGGTGTACTGTTGCTGGTTGGTATGCTAGACCATATTCACGCACTGGGTGCATTGCTTGAGGTGTACAACATCTTCCCGTCAACCGGCGCAAACTTCATCATGGGCGTGCTGTCTTCAATGATTGATAACGTGCCACTGACAGCCGCACTGCTGAAAGCTGATATATCCATGTCTACCGCGGAGTGGATGGCGTTTACCTATGCCGTTGGCGTAGGGGGTTCACTGCTGATCATCGGTTCTTCGGCGGGGATTGTTACCATGAGTAAAGTGAAAGGGCTGACCTTCGCTAAGTACGGCAAATTCGCCTTGCTGCTACTGGTGGCTTACTCTTTCGGTTTTGCCATGGTTCTGCTGATGGCGGACCTGGTACTCGGCTGACGGCAGACCTGATGCCGGCTGACATCATTTGTAACATTCCACGGACATTCGCAACATCTCTGTGCTTTTGTCCGTGACCTGAAGTGGTTATAGTTAAGGTAACTTAAGACAGTACCCGCTGTTTTGCGCGGCGTACTGCTTTTTATTACTGGTTACACAGCCACTGTTCAGGAATAACAATCATGGGTCAGGAAACGTCCAAAATACTTGTTGTCGATGATGATATGCGCCTTCGCAGCCTGCTGGAGCGTTATCTTGTTGAACAGGGCTTCCAGGTACGCAGCGCAGCCAATGCAGAGCAAATGGACCGCCTGCTTGAGCGCGAGAACTTCCATCTGATGGTTCTGGACCTGATGCTGCCGGGTGAAGATGGTTTATCTATCTGCCGGCGCATGCGACAGGCAGAAAACGACATGCCCATCATCATGCTCACAGCTAAGGGTGACGAAGTCGACCGCATTATCGGCCTGGAAATGGGTGCCGATGATTACCTGCCCAAGCCGTTTAATCCCCGCGAACTGCTGGCCCGTGCCAAAGCCGTATTAAGACGCAAAACCACAGAAGCGCCCGGCGCACCGTCCAGAGACGAGCAAATTGTTGAGTTCGGTGATTACAGCCTGAACCTCGCTACCCGCGAAATGACAGCCGCAGGTAAGCCGCTGTCGTTAACCAGCGGCGAATTTGCTGTGCTTAAATCACTGGTCACCCACCCCAGAGAACCGCTTTCAAGGGACAAACTGATGAATCTGGCCCGTGGCCGTGATTACAGCGCGCTGGAACGGAGTATCGACGTGCAGGTTTCCCGTCTGCGCCGCATGCTGGAGAAAGACCCGGCAAGCCCGCGCTATATTCAGACGGTATGGGGCCTTGGCTACGTATTTGTCCCGGACGGTGGCGCAGCATAAGATGTTGTTTCTTGCGTGAGGCTGCTTCCTAAAAGTGCATTCGGACAAACTGTACTGCTGATCGGTGTACTGCTGCTCATCAATCAGGTGGTGTCTTATTTGTCAGTCACTTACTATTTTGTGCGTCCTACTACCCAGCAGATCAGCAGTTTGCTGGCAACGCAGGTACAGAGTGTGCAATCGCAGGGGTTGATGGGCGCGCCTCTTGAGCAACGGCTGGCCTACGCAAAACAAACCAAAGTCGAAATCATGACTACGGAGCAGGCGCTGCAGCAGGGTCTGCGTGATGCCACACACTATAATTTCATGTCTTCGCAGGTATCTTCCCAAATTGGTGTCAAAGCAGATGTGCGGATCAGTACGGCTGAAACCGCAGTTGGCAGCGAGCCTTACCGGGTGTGGATATCTCTCAGCACGCGACCGAATATCTGGGTCAGTATTCCGCTGATAGGCGGCAACGACGCCCATATTTCACCGCCCCCCACCATGTATCTGATGGTAATCGGTATTTTGAGTGTGACCGGCGGCTGGTGGTTTGTACGCCATCTTAACCGGCCGCTGCAGGCGCTGCAGCAGGCCGCATTGCAGGTTGGCAGAGGACAGTTTCCGCCCCCGCTGAAAGAACAGGGCAGCAGCGAAATGCGGGAAGTGACCCGCGCATTCAACCGGATGAATCAGGGTATAAAGCAACTGGAGGATGAGCGGACATTAATGACCGCCGGTATCTCTCATGATTTACGTACCCCGCTTACCCGAATCAGGCTGGCTTCGGAAATGCTGCCGGAAGAAAGTGAGTGGGTGCGTGACGGCATCAATGAAGACATCGAAGATATGAATGCAATCATCGATCAGTTTATTGAATACGCCCGCTTTGACCGTACCGGCGAATGGGAAAATGCCAATCTGAATACGCTTATCGGTGATATGGTAAGGGTGCATGAGCGTTACGAAAGCCATCATATCACCCTGAAACTGACTTCTTTGCCGGATACGCCGGTACGCACGGTAGCCATCAAGCGGGTACTGGATAACCTGATAGAAAATGCCTTCCGCTACGGCGGTGACAAAATTTCGATAAGTACCTTCTTTGACCGCGCGAAACAACGGGTTTATTGCCGCATCCGCGACTTCGGCCCCGGCATCCCTGACAACGAGCTGGATAACGCTTTTATGCCGTTCAAACAGGGAGATAAAGCAAGGGGCAGTCTGGGCTCAGGGCTGGGTCTGGCTATCACCCGTAAAATTATCAATATGCACTTCGGCAACATCACACTCAGGAATCACCCCGAAGGTGGCCTGGTCGCGGAATTCTGGCTACCCGGCGCTCACTAGCCGCCATTCAGTCATTACTGCTATACCTGCTGCTTAATCTGGCGACTGTAATACCAGGTGGTGCTCCACAGCCATATGCTGGCAAGCGGGATGATCCAGAAGGCGATATGAAGCCCCTGAAAACTGGCCCAGAATCCGGTAGCAAAAGAGGCTACCTGCACCCCGATAGCATTCCCAATCAACGAAATCCCGGACAAAACCGGACCTTTTGACGGATCCACATTCATTGCCGCCGAAAGTACCAGAGGAAAGAGACCCCCTAATCCCAACCCGAGCAGGAAATTGAAGCTGCCAATAGCCACACTGCCTGCGGCAAGCTTAATACCGAAAGCACCGGCAAGGGTCATGGTGGCCAGAATTATCATTAACCGGTAAACACTGTAATAGCGCAGGAACCAGGAAAAAATCAGCCGGCTTAATGTCATTCCGGCGGTGAAACACGCCAGCAGATTGCGGGCCTGTTCACCATCGTAACCATCGTTTTTTGCGTAACTGACAAACCAGTTCGCATTACCGAACTCCACCGCCCCGTAGCCGAAACTCACCAGACACAGCAGCAGAAACACAGGCTGCCTGAGCATATCCATGTATTTGAGTGATGATTTCTTTTCTGCCGGTTTACCTTTGCTCAGTTTTCTGTGCTGTCCGGCAATCAAAAATGTGTAGGCAGACACGCAAAGCAGAAGGAAAGTCAGAAATTGCAGCGGCTTCTGCCACTCGTGAGAAAAGGTGTAGATCAGGGTCACGTAGAAAGACGCAGCGAAAGTACCGAGGCTGAACATAAAGTCCATCACCCCCATCATGGCAAACCGCTTCTCTGCGTACAATTGGGCTATGAGTGTATGTCCGATGGTGATCACCGCAGAGCTCACCACACCGGTGAGAAACACCATCAGCAGCATCCCCTGCCAGGCGGTCATCAGGGAGACCCCGAACACCAGCACCGCATCCACAGCACACAACCAGGCCAGCAGATAAAGAAAGTCGAATTTACTGACGTATTTGCCGCCAAACAGAGCCCCCAGCATCATGCCCAGCGAGAACAGCAGGAACAATGCTCCGCTGACGGTTTCACTCATTTCAAGATCGGCAGCAATCTCCGGCAGCAAAACACCCCAGAGAATAAAAAGCATCCCGAACAGAAAAAATCCGCCAAATATGATCGCGGTAACCGGCCGGCGGCTCACAAGCACGCCTTACTGTCAGACGTCAGGACTACCGTTTTCTGTAACGAACTTAGGAATATTAAACGCAATGGCCAGTACACCAAACACAAACAATAACATGGGGTACCAACAATACATGGAAACGGACAGCGGAGATAGCCCGCCCACAGCGGCGATTGTGAGGATTTGCGCACCGTAAGGCACCAGCCCCTGAAAACTGCACGAGAACACGTCCAGAATGCTGGCTGTACGACGGGGGTCAACGCCATATTGTTTATTCAGATCGCTGGCTATCGGACCGGCTGCCACGATAGAAATCGTGTTATTCGCCGTGGATAAATCCAGCAAACTGACCAGAGCCGCAATACTGTACTCTGCACCCTGGCGACTTTGCACACGCCGGGTTAGCACCTGAATCAGCCAGGTAATACCGCCGTAAGCATGCATCAGACTGACAATACCACCGATTGTCAGAGCGATAACCGACAGATTCTGCATCCATCCCAGGCCGGTTTGTATACTTTGCCACATCCCCATAGGTGCGAAACTACCGGTGATAAGGCCGATACCCCCTGCGGACCCGATACCGATAGCGAGCACCAGTACCACATTCAAACCTGCCAGTGCACAGGCAATAATAAGCATGTAGGGCAGAATGCGGATGAGTTCGTAATCACCCTGCTGTAACGAACTGGTATCCGCCACGCTGACAAATGCCAGAATGATAATGGTGATCACAGATGCCGGCAGGGTGATAAGCAGGTTAGCCTTAAATTTGTCAGTCAGCCTGACGCCCTGACTGCGGGTCGCCGCGATGGTGGTGTCTGACACAAAGGATAAGTTGTCACCAAACATGGCTCCGCCAACGACCACACCGGCCAGCAATGCCGGTGACACACCCAGCCCATCAGCCAGTCCAAGCCCGATAGGAGCCAGCGCCGTGATAGTGCCGGTAGAAGTCCCCATGGAAAAAGAAATAAAACAACAGATGATAAACAGACCCGGCAATATCATGGGCGTTGGTATTACGCTTAACGCCAGGTTGACGGTGGCATCCCGCGCGCCGATATCGATGGTCAGCGAATAGAATGCGCCGGCGAGTAGAAATATCAGCACCAGCAAAATAATGTTCTTGTTACCCGCCCCCTCGCAGAATTGCGCTATCTTCTCATTCAGAGTGAGCTTCTGACCCTTCGGGTTCAGCAGCAGGGCATATCCGGCGGCCAGGAAAAGGGCTACCAGAACTGGCATAGCGGTAATGTTGTCGCTGATAATGCCGGCAATCAGCATAGTGACAACAAAAAACAATATAGGCGTTAGCCCCAGAAATTGGGCAGGTGCTGACTTTTGCACGGGACCTCGTTGATTGTGCAGATGAATCCGGAAAGGATTTTAGCGTAAACACGCTGTCCGGGTGAACGTTAAACAGCGGTAAAACAGATACTTTAGCCTATATTATTTCACGCTATCTTATGTAATCCTTCTGCATGACGATTTTCATCCGTCATACAGGCGAGCGGTAACCGGCATGGAGATACCCGGCTGGCACTGCACACAAGGAACAGAAGAAAGGTGTAATATGAAGAAGTTAATCGGTGCTTTAATTATCAGCGCGTCGGCCCTGAGTGCCGCACCCGCGATGTCGAACGAATTAGGCAGTTGTCTGATCGATTCCTTAAACGGCAAAGAAAGAAAATCGCTGGCAAAATGGATTTTCTTTTCCATGGCCGCTCATCCTGAAATAAAAAACTATGCCGAAGTATCGGAAAAAGACCGCCTTGAGTCTGATAAGGACATCGGCGACCTGGTTACCCGCCTGCTCGCAAGCGACTGCCCGGCGCAGTTTAAAGTTGCCTCTGAATCTGATCCCATGGCACTCCAGCGTGCCTTCGAACTGGTTGGTCAGGTCGCAATGGGCGAGTTAATGCAGGATCCGGTGGTTACTGACGCTATCGGTAATTATTCCCACTTCATGGATCCGCAAGCCATTCAAAGCGCACTGGCCGGCGGGCAGTAACCGCCAGCCAGCAACTACATTGCAAAAAAAGCCCGCAGACACACTGCGGGCAATAAGTCGACTAACGTCGGATAGAAAGCTGTCAGAAGCCGGGGCCGGCTTTCACGATGGCATCACTGACATCGTATTTTTCGAAATTGGCTTTGAATTCCTGCACCAGATTTTCAACATAGGTTTGATAAGCCTGCTGGTCGGCCCAGGTTTCTGCCGGCACCAGCAATTTACTGTCGACACCCGGTACCGCTACCGGCACGTCCAGATTCAGACCATCAATATGCCGGGTTTCCACATTGGCAAGTTCTCCGGAAACGATGGCGTCGATGACTGCTCGGGTAACAGGTATATCGAAGCGCTTGCCGGTGCCGTAGGGACCACCTGTCCAGCCGGTATTCACCAGGAACACTTTAGCGCCGAAACTCTTTACCCGCTTAATCAGTAGTTCCGCATACACGCCGGCAGGACGTGGGAAAAACGGTGCGCCAAAGCAGGTTGAAAAAGTCGATTCAATATCAGCTGTGGACCCTATTTCTGTAGAGCCGACTTTTGCTGTGTAACCACTTAAGAAGTGATAGGCCGCTGCTTCTTCACTGAGCACAGAAACCGGCGGCAATACGCCACTCACATCACAGGTGAGGAACACAACGGAGCGGGGCTCACCGCCCTTATTCTCAGCCACACGCTTTCCAATATGATCCAGCGGATAGGCGGCACGGGAGTTCTGTGTCAGGCTGACGTCGGCATAATCCGGGGTGCGTTTTTCATCCAGTACCACATTTTCCAAAATCGTACCGAAACGGATGGCATCCCAGATGACAGGTTCATTTTTCTGCGATAAATCGATGCACTTTGCATAACAACCACCTTCCAGGTTGAACACGCTTCCGGGCGCCCAGCCATGCTCATCATCACCAATCAGAAAGCGCTTGGGATCGGCAGACAGCGTGGTTTTGCCGGTGCCGGACAATCCGAAGAATAAGGTGACATCACCTTGCTCTCCCACGTTGGCTGAGCAGTGCATAGGTAACACTTCTTCTGCCGGTAACAGGAAATTCTGTACGCTGAACATGGCTTTTTTCATTTCACCGGCATAACGCATACCGGCGATAAGCACCTTTTTCTCAGCAAAATTCAGAATAACCACACCGTCACTGTTGGTGCCGTCACGCTCAGGATCACAGGTAAAACCGGGCACATTGAGGATCTGCCATGCCTCTTTGTTATCCGGATTCCACGTTGCGGGCTGAATAAACAGGTTGCGGGCAAAGATATGCTGCCATGCCGTTTGTGTTCGTACTTTTATTGGCAAAGCATGTGTAGGGTCAGAGCCAACCTGTAAATGAGAAAGGAAATGTTCCTGTGTATTTAAAAAAGCGTCTACGCGGTCCCACAATGCATCAAATTTATCTGCATCAAAGGGCTTGTTCACCTTACCCCAGTCAATGTCTGATTCCGTAGAGGGCTCTTTGACAATAAAGCGATCCGCAGGGGAACGACCTGTCCGGTGTCCGGTTTCGACTACCAGCGCACCATTGTCTGCAAGGCAGCCTTCGCCACGTTTAAGTGCAATTTCTATTAACTCAGCTGACGTGAGATCAGTGAGCACGTTTACTGCTGTATCTGAATTTAAAAGTGGTACCGCGGTCATTTTGGTAAGCCCCTTGGTAAGTTTACATTTTAACTTTCAAAAATCCTTTTCGATTCGATTGTATATAAAACAAGGGCACAGGCAACATCATAAATACAAATAGCGATTATTTTTTGATCTGAATGACTTTTTAAAGAAATAAACTTTCAGAATGAGTAAAGCATGAAAAAGTTGGAATGAAAAATAATAATTAATTTTCAATAAATTATGAAAAAACGGAAGGGTTGTAACTTGATTGTAAAATCAAAATACAGGGAACAGAATTTGGTTTACACACAATTAAACGTTGGTCGCCCTTTCCGGAAGCAGGGCTTTGCAGCTGCAGCATGAAAGCAGGACCTGCCGGGGCTTAACCGGCAGGCGCTGTTGTATTTCCGCTTTTTGCGAAGCGCTTACGGAGGCACTTCGCAGGGCTTTTACTGATCTTTACGGGTTTCCACAAACTGGCCATTGTGAATGGCTTCCACATCGACGCTGTCGAACAGATATTCAGAATGACAATACTGGCAGTGCATTTTAATGGCACCATCCTCTTCAATGATCTGCAGCAATTCTTGTTTGTCCACGTTTCTCAGTGCGTCAGCACTGCGCTGTTTGGAGCAGGAACAGGAGAATGAAACCGGGTGAGCCGGATACACTTCAACTTCTTCCTGGTGGTAAAGACGATACAGAATATCATTCACCGGCAGACCAAACATTTCATCTTCTTTCAGGGTTTCTGTCAGCTTGCAAACATGCTCAAAGTCAGTATCCTGCGCCACATTTGTTGCGGCAGCCTGACTGGGCAGAACCTGCAATAGCATACCCGCAGCACGGGCGCGGGTAGGTTCCTGCAAATCAGTCATCAGAATGATTTTCGTCGCCAGTTGTTCAGACTGCGTGAAATAGGCTTCCAGACATTCAGCAAGTGTAGGCTTGTCCAGCCCTACAACTCCCTGATACCGTTCACCTTCTTCCGGCGTGATGGTAATCACCAGTACAGCATCTTTTACCAGTTCACCAAAGCTCTCAGGCAAAACCGTCAGCGTTTCATCCCAGCGGGCTACGCCACGAAGTTTGTATTCGTGGGTGGCGTTGATTACCGCGTAGCTCACCGGCCCTTTACTCTGAATTTGCAAACCGATTTCGCCTTTGAATTTTAAAATTGCCGTCAGCAAACAGGTTGCCGCTGCCATTTCACTCAACAGGTGCTGGATTTGCACCGGGTATTCCGTGCTGTGCACAATGGATTGCAGACTTTCTTCCAGCCTGACCAGCTCGCCGCGTACGTTTGCTGCATTCAACAAATAGCGATGTAATTCATCATAGTTGCTCATGAAATTTATCCTGTCTTAGCAGCTTACTGCTGCTTAAATTTAATAATCTGTCTGCGTTGTTTTTTGTCCGGTCTGTTGTCAGGACGCGGACTGTGAAACGCACTTAATTTACGGGCCTGCTGATTGGATTCCCGCTGGGCAATACTTTCCGGTGTTTCCTCATAAAGCGCTTCAGCGAGCGGTGCGCTCAGGCGTTTATCACTCAGTCCCAGCACTTTTATTTCTTTAATGTCCCATCCGGCCGGAACTTTTATCATGGCACCGGGCTCTACGTTTCTGCCCGGCTTCGCACGCTGGCCGTTGTAATGCACTTTACCGGCCTGCACCATCTCCCGCGCCAGACCGCGGGTTTTGAACAGACGAACAGCCCAGAGCCACTTGTCCAGGCGGACATTTACGTCAGTATCGCTTTGATTACGATTGCTCATGTAATATTTTTGTCACTCTTTCGTTTTACTGTTGTGACCCCCGCCTCGACCGGGCTATGATGGGTCGGCTAGCTCTAAATCTATTATTAAAAAAGCAGTACCTTCGACAACGCATGACACTCGACAAATTGAATTCTCAGTCACTGGCACTTTTCTTCAGCCGGCATCAGAAACAAGTGCATCTCGCAATTGTTGTTTTGCTGAGCCTGTACCTGTTAGCGTTTGCTGCAAAACTCATCTGGCGAATTATACCCGAACCAGCCGGGCCTGCCACACCAGCCGGACTCACTTCACAGCCTGAACGCATTACATCTGCGCAAGGTGGGGTCGATGTTGCCGGATTACAACAGTTGAACCTGTTCGGAACCGTCAACCGGTCTGAACAGGCCGCAGACGAACAGCCGGTGACAGACGCGCCGGAAACAAAACTAAATTTAACGCTGACAGGCGTGGTAGTCAGTTCGCTTAAAGAAGAAGCCACGGCGATCATTGAAAACCGGGGTACCCAAAACGTATACGGTCTGGGCGAAAAAATAGAAGGAACTAACGCGACACTCGATCAGGTCATGAACGACCGCGTTATTATTAAAAACGGTATTCGCCGTGAAACCCTGATGCTTGACGGTGTGGATTACGACGAAGCAAACCGCCAGCGCACAGCGCGCGCTGATGACAACCCCCGTGCCGCAGCCCCCGCGCCTAAACGCCGCATTCCGCCTCCTCCGCAAAATCAGGTGGAGCTGGATGAAGACGTCGCCTCATCATTACGGGAAAGCCCGGCAGATTTCATGGATTTCATCGCTATTACGCCCAAAATCGGTGATGGCCAGTTGGTCGGCTACGAAATCAAACCGGGTAAAAAACCAGATCTGTTTCAATCAGCCGGCCTGCAGGCGGGCGATGTTGTCATCCAAATCAACGGATTGGATTTGACCGATACCCAGCAATCAAAGGAAGCCATGAGTGAACTTCGTCAGGCCGATACCATAGAGCTGACGCTGACACGTGATGGTGAGTACATTACCTTGTACCTGGAAATCCCGGAGGCGGGTAATGACTAATAAAAACAGGAAGACAGACTCATGAGGCAAGAGAGCCGGACTTTATTCTCCCGGATTACTGCAGCTATCTGTGCTGCCGCGCTGTGCGTCTCTGCCACAGCCGCAGAGTACATGCCGAATTTCAAAGATACCGACATCAATGAATTCATTTCCATTGTTGGTAAAAACCTCAAGAAAACCATTATTGTCGAGCCCAATGTCAGGGGCAAAATCAGTGTGCGTTCATACGACATGCTCACTGAAGAACAATACTACCAGTTCTTTTTAAACGTACTGCAAGTCTACGATTTCGCTGTGGTAGAAATGCCCAGCGGTGTGCTGAAAGTCGTGCGCTCAAAGGAGGCGAAGACCTCCAATATTCCGGTTGTTGAAGGTTCGGCAGTGGACGGTGACGAAATGATCACCCGCGTTGTACCCGTTTACAACGTCCCTGTGCGTGAATTAGCCCCAATCCTTCGCCAACTTAATGATCAGGCCGGTGGCGGCAACGTGGTTGCTCACGATCCGTCCAACGTAATGATGCTCACAGGCCGTGCGGCTGTGGTAAACCGCCTGGTGGAAATTATCGAACGCGTTGACCGCGCCGGTGATGAAGAAGTGGAAATTGTTAAGCTGCGTTACGCATCGGCATCAGAAATGGTGCGTATTGTCGACAGCATCAATAAGTCTCAGGGCAAAGCCGCTAACACCGGCAAGTCAGAGCCCCGCGCTGTGGCAGATGACCGTACAAACTCAGTGATTGTCAGCGGTGATGCTAAAGCCCGTGCCCGCATTGTTAACCTGATCCAGCGTATGGACCAGGAGCTGGAATCTAGCGGCAATACCCGCGTTGTCTTCCTGAACTATGCCAAAGCAGAAGATCTGGTAAAAGTACTGCAGGGTGTATCTGCCAGCATTCAGGCTGAAGCACAGGGCGGCAACACACAAAGCCGTGGCAGTGCCAAACGCGATATCAGCATTGATGCCCATGAAGACTCCAATGCCGTGGTTATCACAGCTGAGCCGGACATGATGCGTTCTTTAGAAGAAGTTATCCGCCAGTTAGATGTTCGCCGTGCACAGGTACAGGTTGAAGCCATTATTGTTGAAGTATTTGAAGGCGACGGCGCAACCCTGGGTGTGCAATGGGTTACTGAAGAAGGCGGCGGCACCCAGTTTAACAATGGTGTTGTACCGGTTGGTTCACTGGCTGTGGCGCTGAAACAGGCAGAAGATACCACCACCACAGAAGCCTACATCACCGATGAAGGCAACGTGGTACAAATCGATTCCACCGAAGAGGGTGATTACACCGCCCTTGCTAGCCTGCTGAGCGGCGCCAATGGCCTGCTTGCCGGTATCATTAAAGACGGCTGGGGAGCCGTCGTTCAGGCAGTCAGTAACGATACCAACTCAAACGTACTGGCAACGCCTCACCTGACTACCATGGATAACGAAGAAGCCTTCTTTATCGTGGGCCAGGAAGTACCTATCATTACCGGCACGACCACCGGCGATAATAATTCAAACCCTTTCCAGACCGTTGATCGTCAGGAAGTGGGTATCAAGCTGAAAGTCACCCCGCAAATTAACGAAGGTGATGCCGTTCAGCTGACCATCGAGCAGGAAGTATCCAGCGTAAGTGGCGCGACATCTGTAGACATTTCTATCAACAAACGCCAAATCAAAACCACGGTTATTGTTGATGACGGCGGCACCATTGTACTGGGCGGCCTGATTGATGAAGATGTTCAGGAAAGTGTGTCTAAAGTACCGCTGCTGGGTGATATCCCTATTTTAGGTCACCTGTTTAAGTCTACCTCTACCAGCAAGCGTAAACGTAATCTGATGGTGTTCTTAAAGCCTACCATCGTGCGCGACGGTGTCCGTATGAATGAAATCAGTCACCGTAAGTACAACTATATCCGTGCCCAGCAACTTAAGCGCCACTCTGAAGGTGTGTCGCTGATGCCATCACAGGAACAGCCTTCCATGCCGGAATGGGATGATGCGCTGGCGCTGCCTCCCTCTTTTGAAGATTACATTCTGGAAAAAGAGAAGAACAAGGATAACGATTGATCATGGCTGCGAATGAAGACCCGCTAGAGCAGGCTATCGCAGCACAGGAAGAAGCTATGGATAGCCTGCCGGATGATGAACTGGCAGAAGCAGCAGGCCCGCGCCAGCTGAGTTTCAGCTTTGCCAAACGGCATCATGTGTTGCTGGAAACGAATACGGATCCGGCCACCCTGTATTTCACCGAAGCCACGCCATTTGCGGTATTTGCTGAAGTGCGCCGCTTTTTCGGTGAGCCGTTTACCTTAACGGAAATTCAGCAGGATAAATTCGAAGGCTTGCTGACACAGGCATTCCAGCGTGACTCTTCGGCTGCCAAACAATTGATGGAAGATTTAGGTAATGAGAGCGATTTGTTCTCATTAGCCGAAGAATTACCGGATACCGAAGATCTTCTCGACAGTGAAGACGATGCGCCAATCATTAAACTGATCAACGCTATGCTCGGTGAAGCCATTAAAGAAGGCGCCTCAGATATTCACATCGAAACCTTCGAGAACCAGCTCATAGTGCGTTTTCGCGTTGACGGGGTATTGCGGGAAATTTTACGCCCTAACCGCAAGCTGTCTTCCATGCTGGTTTCCCGTATTAAAGTTATGGCCAAACTGGATATCGCCGAAAAGCGCGTCCCTCAGGATGGCCGTATTACCCTGCGTATAGCCGGCCGTGCGGTTGACGTGCGTGTATCGACCATGCCGTCCAATCACGGTGAACGGGTCGTACTGCGTTTATTAGATAAGAACAATGCCCGTCTGAATCTTGAAGATTTGGGCATGACCAAACGCAACCGCGATATCTTTTCATCGTTAATCCGCAAGCCTCACGGCATTATCCTGGTTACCGGTCCTACCGGTTCCGGTAAAAGTACCACCTTGTATGCGGGCTTAACGGAAATTAACTCGAAAGACCGCAACATCCTCACCGTTGAAGATCCTATCGAATTTGATTTACCCGGCATCGGCCAGACCCAGGTAAATCCCCGTGTAGATATGACTTTCGCCCGCGGCCTGCGTGCGATCCTGCGTCAGGATCCGGATGTGGTAATGGTTGGTGAAATCCGTGATATCGAAACCGCGCAAATTGCGGTTCAGGCCAGTTTAACCGGTCACTTAGTGCTTTCAACACTGCACACCAATACCGCTGCCGGTGCCATTACCCGTCTTGAAGACATGGGCATCGAACCATTTCTGATGTCTTCCAGTTTGCTTGCCGTGCTTTCCCAGCGCCTGGTCAGAACATTGTGTCCTGAATGCCGTATTCCGGTGAAACCAAACGAACAGCAGGCGGAATTACTGAATCTGCCCGCCGGTGAGCCACTGCCGACCATTTATCAGCCCAAAGGCTGTGCCGCCTGTAATCAAACTGGTTATCGCGGCCGGACAGGTATTCACGAACTGCTGCTGGTTGATGAACCTATCCGCGGCATGATGCACGATGGTAAAGGTGAGCAGGCTATCGAAAAATACATTCGCCAGACCACCCCCAGTATTCGCGAAGACGGCTGCCATAAAGTGCTGGCCGGTAAAACGTCGCTGGAAGAAGTGTTGCGCGTGACCCGCGAGGATTAATCCATGGCAGCGTTTTCATACAAAGCGGTAAACGCCAGTGGTCGCAATAAACAGGGCGTACTTGAAGGCGATAATGCCAGACAGGTACGTCAGCAATTGCGTGAAAAAGGGCTTATCCCCTTAGAAGTTGAACTGGTAGCGGAAAAATCCGGCGGTAAATCACAGGGCTTTTCTCTGTTCCGCCCGCGTATTTCGGCCGCGGATCTGTCGCTGATCACCCGTCAGCTCTCTACCCTCATTGAATCTGCACTACCTATCGAAGAGGCGTTACTGGCGGTGGCGGAACAAAGTGAAAAACCCCGTCATAAAAATATGATGATGGCAGTTCGCAGTAAAGTTGTGGAAGGTCACGGCCTTGCGGATGCCATGAACCAGTTCCCCGGGGTATTCGACGAACTCTACCGCGCTATGGTGGCAGCCGGTGAAAAATCCGGTCACCTGGACGTAGTATTAAACCGTCTTGCCGATTACACGGAACGAAGACAGCAAACCCGCAGTCAGATAACTCAGGCGCTGGTGTACCCGTCCATTATGCTGGTGTTTGCCATTGGTGTTATTTCACTGCTGCTGACCATAGTCGTGCCTAAAATCGTGGGTAATTTTACCAACATGGGGCAGGAGCTGCCGGCCATCACTCAGTTTCTTATCGATTTGAGTGAATGGATGCAGAGTTACGGTCTGGTTGTTTTACTGCTGATTTTCATTCTGGTTGCCGTGGGTAACCGGCTTGTGCAACAGCCTGCCATGAAGTTGAAATATCATCAGTTAATATTACGCTTACCCGTGGTCGGAAAAGTCAGTAAAAGCCTGAATACCGCGAGGTTTGCCCGCACATTGAGTATTTTGACATCCAGTGCGGTTCCGCTGCTTGAAGCCATGCGCATTTCAGCGGATGTGCTGCAAAATCAGCATATCAAGAATCAAATAAACGAAGCGGCGGTCAATGTAAAAGAAGGCAGCAGCTTACGGGCAGCGCTGGATAACACCAGGATGTTTCCTCCGATGATGATGCACATGATTGCATCCGGCGAGAAATCCGGTGAATTACAACAAATGCTGGGCCGCGCTGCGGATAACCAGGAACGGGAATTTGAGACACAGGTCAGTATTTCCCTGAAAATTTTTGAACCTATGTTGATTGTGGTGATGGCCCTTGTGGTGCTGTTCATTGTAATGGCCATCCTGCAACCGATTTTAGCTATGAACAAAATGGTGAATATCTAATGAGAAAAATGAGAAGACATGCCGGTTTTACCCTGATTGAAGTCATGATCGTACTGGTGATCATCGGCATCATCGCTTCAATGGTATTACCCAACGTTATCGGCAACCAGGAAATCGCTCAGAAGAAAAAAGCAGCGGTAGACATTCAGCAGCTTGAAGGTGCTATTGCCATGTATAAAATGCAGGCAAACCGGTTCCCGACCACGGAACAGGGCCTTGAAGCACTGGTTCAGGCTCCGACTATCGAACCCATTCCGAAAAACTATCCCAAAGGCGGCATCATTCAGCGCCTGCCGGAAGATCCGTGGGGCAATCCTTACCAGTTCATGAGCCCGGGCGAAATGGGCGACTACGACATTTACTCTAACGGTCCTGACGGCGAACCGGGTACAGATGATGACATCGGTACATGGAACGTGAACGAATACCTGTAACGACTACGTACATGAAACAGCCCCGGCATACATTACAGCGGCATTTGCAGTGCGGGTTTACGTTACTCGAACTGATGCTGGTAATGGCATTAATGGGGCTCGCTGCCACTTATGTGGTATTCAATGTTTTTACTGTCAGTCAGTCTGATCAATTAAAAAAAGAAGCTCAGCGCCTGCAAGTGCTGGTTGATATGGCCAGCGACTATGCCGTACTGAACCAGCGCCAGTTGGGATTACGCATCGAGCAGACGGATCATGAATACTATTTTGTATTTCTGAACGACGAAGACGAATGGCAAAAAATCGATGATGAGAAGCTGTATGCGCCTCATACCCTCGCGGAACCTTTCACCTTTGCACTGAACCTGGACGATCTTCCCTGGGATACAGAAGATCAGTTATTCGACCGTGAAGTATTCGATGAAAATTTCTCTCTGGATGACGCCGGTGTGGAAATCGGAAACGAGGAAGATAAAAAGTTGCCGCCTCCGCAGGTTCTCATTATGTCCAGTGGTGAAATCACCCCGTTTACCCTGGTGTTCAGCTATGAACCCTCATTCAGCACCGACGCACCGGCGTATTTTCAGTTATTAAATCAGGATGTACCGCCGCTTACGCTTAATGGTCCACTGGAGCAGCCACCAGAATGATCACACCGGTAAAACAACGGGGTATGACCCTGCTGGAAGTTATGGCGGCGCTGGTGATTTTTGCACTGGCCGGTACTGCGGTAATGAAATCTGCAGCGGAACATCTGAGCAGCGTGAGCAGAGTGGAAGAAACCACCTTTGCTACCTGGGTGGCCAATAACCGCTTAAATGAGATAAAACTCACCGGCAAATGGCCCCCTGCGAATAACGCTAAAGGCACCATGGATATGGCAGATCGTACCTGGTACTGGCAACAGAAGGTCACCAAAACTACCGACAACGATTTACGTGCCGTTGAAGTCAGCGTCGGGCTGGACGATCAATACGAATTTTTTGAAACCTCGGTGACCACCTTTGTGGCAAAACCTGCTGAAATTGCAGCAACAGCCGGCTCATCAAACTCCCGCGCCACCGGCACCAGCAGCGCCTCAGACGATGATGACGGGACACCATGAGGCAACGGGGATTCACGCTGGTTGAAATACTCATTGCCATCGCTATCTTTGCCTTTATCGGCGTGGCGTCTACGGCAGTGCTGACCACGGTTATCGACAGCGATGAACTGTCTTCTGCCCGGTTCGAAAAGTTTCAGCGCCTGCAACGCGCTGTCACCACCATCGAGCGGGATATGCAGCAGGCTGTGCCACGGGCAGTACGCACCGACGGTCAGACAAACACCATTGTTATGCGTGGCGGTGAGTCAGATGAAAGCGATAATGACGGCCTCGCTTTTGTGCGCAGCGGCTGGCAAAACCCGCAAATGATGTTGCCGCGAAGTACTCTGCAGGCCGTGGCCTACCGTGTAAGAGACGGCAAACTGGAACGGCTGTACACCAATTACGTGGATAATGTAGTGGGCACAGAGCCGAAAGTGCGCGTGCTGCTGGAAGATATCAGCGATTTTAAAATTGAATTTATTGCCGATATTGATGAAGAAGAAAACTCCCTGTCAGACAACGACGAACTGAACTGGCGTGAGAGTTTTGTCGGAGCCACCCTGCCCAAAGCCATCGCGTTTGAATTTGTCAGCGATGATTTTGGCCGCATCCGCCGTGAATTTACCCTCAGCGGAGCCAGCTTATGAAGGGGCTTCAAAAGCAGCGTGGCGTAGCACTTATCATCGTATTTATGATTGTGGCTATTGTCGTGGTTATAGCTACAGACATGGGCTCCCGCCTGCAAATACAAATTCAGCGGGCTGCTAACTTAAAAGATAATAATCAGGCTTACTGGTATGCCATGGGAGCAGAAGCCTTCGCCCGCAAGTCGATTAAAACCATTTTTGATGAAACCGGCGATAAAATTGTAATTACCCAGCCCTGGTCGCAAAAATTTGCTTATCCGCTGGATAACGGCGGTATTGAGGCGCAGCTGGAAGACGCCCAAAGCTGCTTCAACCTGAATGCGCTGGGTGAAAGTGACGATAACAACAATCAGAGCAGTGCGACACAAACAACTGAAGCCATGGAAGCTTTCGGCCGTATGCTCGAGGCCACCGGCGATAACATCGACAATTACACCGCAGAAACTGTCCGCGACAGTCTGGCTGACTGGCTCGACAGCGATACGCGCATGCGTACCTACGGTGCTGAAGACAGTGAATATGAAAGTCGTGAGCATCCTTATCTGGCTGCCAACAGCTTAATGACCAATCAATCGGAGCTGAGGCTTATAAACGGTGTCAGCCCTGTGTGGTTAAATGCTATTCTGCCTCTTGTGTGCGTGCTGCCGGAAGATACCGCTCTGGCTATCAATGTGAATACGCTCACAGAAGAGCGGGCGGCCATTCTGGCGGGACTAACCGGACTGGATATGTCTCAGGCCACCAGCCTTATCAGCAGCCGGCCACAGGATGGCTGGGCAGACGTTGACAGTTTTCTGGGTGAGCCCGTGCTGGCGGCACTGGATTTAAGTGATGAACAGCGAAGCTGGTTCACCGTGACCACCGGATATTTTATTTTGCATACGAAGACCAGCTACAATAAAGCCACTTTTTCGCTCAGTACGCTGTTTAAAGCTCAGGGTGGAGAGAACGTAAGCGTTATCCGACGTGAATTTGGAGGAGTAAAGTAATGGAACAATTACTGGTCAGGCTGGGCTCCCGGCATGAAGATCCGGTGCAGTGGCTGGTATGGTCGGGCGGTGAACAGGAGATCATTGCGTCCGGCGAATTACCTGATGCCTCGCAACTTACCACCCTGAAGGAACGCGCAGGCCAACGTGCCGTTATTGCTCTGGCACCTGCCAGTGACGTGTTATTGCGTTGGGTGACACTTCCTCCCCGCGCCAGCCGTAAAGTACTCACTGCAATCCCTTTCATGCTGGAAGATGAGCTGGCACAGGATATCCACAAACAGTTTTTTGCCATGGGTCCGAAAAAAGGTGACCAGCAGGCAGTTGCTGTTGTCAGCCGTGAGAAAATGGATGAATGGCAACAATGGCTGAGTGACGCAGGGTTATTTTGCGACAAACTCATTCCTGATGTTCTGGCTGTCCCCCATACGCCGGGTGCCTGGAGCGTACTGACTATCGGTGATGCATTGCTGGTCCGTGAAGACGAATGGCAGGGGATGCAGGGGGAACTGAGCTGGTTGCTTCCGGCGTTCGCAAGCCAGTTACGTCGTTCTGATACCCTGGTGCCGGTGAAAAACTATTCCGACATCGATTTAGTCTCAGTACCAAATGCAGATATCCAGCAAACAGAGCTGGAATTGCCCATGCACATACTGGCAACGGAAGCCGTTAAGACAGACTTTAATCTGTTTCAGGGCGATTACCGCATTAAACGTAAAAAGGCCGGTCAGTGGCATCAGTGGCGGGTCGCCGCAGTACTGGCGGTTGTCGCTCTGACCACCAGCCTCATTGATAAAGGCGTGAGTATTTATCAGCTTAAGCAGGAAAATGCCCGCCTGAGTGCACAAATCGATCAGGTTGTTAAGGCCGGATTTCCCGGGCTGGGTCCTTACCGGGATCTCAGGCTGAAGATCCGCAGTGAGATGGCATCAATGGAACAGGGAGGCGGTGGCGCTTCCATGCTGGTGATGATGGATCAGCTCACTAATGCGTTCTCCTCATCACAAATCAAACCGCAAACGTTGCGTTTCGATGCCTCAAGAACGGAAATCCGTATGCAGGCACAGGGCAGAAATTTTGAGTCGCTGGAGCAGTTCCGCAGGCAGGCTGAGACCGCCGGATTCGAAATAGAGCAGGGTGCAATTAATAACCGCGATGACATGGTCATCGGCACAGTCGCGATACGGGGTTAATCATGAAGTTAATGGATAAATACCGTGCATTGAGTGAGCGTGAGCAGCGCCTGGTGATCATTACCGGTGTAGTCATGATTATCGCAATGTTCTACTGGCTGATCTGGCACCCCTTATCTGACGGATTAGCGCAGGAGAAAGCCCGTCTTGATAACCAGCAGGAGTTGCTGCTGTGGGTGCAGGAAAATGCAAACCGCGCACAACAACTTCGTCGCAGCGGCGGGATTAAAACCTTTAATGGCTCACTGCCACAGGCGGTCAATACTACCTCGGCCCGTTTTAAAGTCGCCATAGCCCGTATGCAGCCCCAGGACGAACAGATTCAGGTGACGGTGGATGAAGCGCCGTTCAATGATGTGCTGGCATGGCTGCAAACCATGGAAGAAATGGGGATCCTCATTCTTCAGGCCGACCTTACCGAAGGGAACGCCCCGGGCATGATCCGCATCCGTCGACTGCAATTGGGTAAATAATGAAATCGAAAATACTCTGGACCCTCGCTGCTGTTTTTGTGTTTCTTTTCTTTGTGGTGGCTTACATGCCCGCCGTTCACCTTATACAGAGTCAGACACTCCCGAAAGGCGTAAAAATTTATGGTGTCAGCGGTACTGTCTGGCACGGTAAAGCGCAGGCGGTAGTTGTAGAAGGCATTCCGGTAACCAACGTGGAATGGGATATTGCGGGCTTACCCATGCTGATTGGCAGCGTGCACGCCGACATTAAAGGCGGCAATTTACGTGATTCCGACGAAGTGTCGTTTAAAGGCGAACTGCGCACCAGCCTGCTGAATCCTGAAACCGTGGAGTCGGACGACTTTTTGCTGTTTCTGCCGGTAGACCGTGTGTTAGCGGAAGTGCAACTGCCACTGCCGGTTAACGCCGGCGGCCGGTTCAGAGCCAGAGTCGAAGCATTATCTTTCGGTCCCGACTGTAACGAACTCACAGGCTTCGGCGACTGGCTGAATGCCACCGTAGCCGGCACCCGTGGCCCCATCGACTTTGGTAACTATTCAGCACAGCTACGCTGCGAAGGGAAAGGTATCGGTATTACCGTTAAAGAGCCCAACATGCTGGGTCTCTCACTGGATGCTATCCTGGAACAGGGTTTCTCAAACTTCTCAATTAAAGGCAAATTTAAGCCCGACCCGTCATTACCTGAAGAAGTGCATCAGGCCGCTGCCATTTTCGGCGCTCCCGGTCCAGACGGGTATACTGAAATTCAGCTTTAGGCTGTTTAAAGAGCAAAGCCCCGGACGTCACCTGACTCTGGGGCTAATTCTTATTCAGGCCTTATTTTTGGCCGTCAGACTGGCCTACTCAGCGATGAAAATCGTTTTCTCATTCACGAATTCACGCATACCGAAACCGCCGTGTTCACGGCCATAACCGCTGTCTTTCACACCGCCAAATGGCAGGTTAGGCTGTGCCAGTGAATAACCATTAATATTCACCATACCGGTATCGAACTCTTCTCGGGCCAAACGGATAGCTTTCTCTTTATCCGTGGTGAAGATACCGCCGCCCAGACCGTAACGGGAGTCATTGGCAATGCGCATGGCATCCGCATCGTTTTTCGCACGGATAAATGATGCCACAGGGCCAAACAGTTCATCATCATACGCAGGCATGCCCGGTTTGATATTTTCCAGAATAGTGACCGGATAGAACCAACCTGTGGTGTCAGGGATCTCGCCGCCTAATGTGACTGTGGCACCGTTTTTCACTGACTCCTCAACCTGCTCGTGCAACTTGTCACGCAAATCTTCACGGGCCATAGGGCCAAGATCGGTTTCAGGATCGGTGGGGTCGCCCACTTTCAACGCTTTAAATGCAGCGACGAATTTCTCACGGAAGGCATCATAAACACTGTCAACAATGATAAAACGCTTAGCCGCTACACACGTCTCGCCGTTATTGACGATTCGCCCCTGAACACAGGCTTCCACCGCGGTATCGATATCAGCATCAGATAACACCACAAAGGCATCGTTACTACCCAGTTCCAGCACGGTTTTCTTAGACAGACCGGCTGCGGTTTCGGCCACCGTTTTACCAACGTTATCACTGCCTGTGAAAGTCACGCCGCGCACCTTATCGTGCTCAATGAGCTTGCTGGCAGTTTTGCCGTCAATCAGTAACGACTGATACACGTTTTTCGGGAAACCGGCGTCCAGATACAGTTTTTCAATAAACTCTGCCATACCAAACACATTGGCGGCATGCTTCATCACCGTTGTATTACCCGCCATGACATTGGCTGCGCTGTAACGGATGACCTGATAAAGCGGGAAGTTCCAGGGCTGGATACCCAGAATAACGCCAATCGGCTGGAAAGTAATAATGGCGCTGCCACCGTCATATACCCGGTTTTCATCTTCCAGCACTTTTTCGCCGTTTTCAGCGGTGTAGCGACAAATAGAAGCACAGAGCGCAATTTCCTGCTTACCGTGTTCAGTCACCTTACCCATTTCTTTGGTCATCAAATCAAGAATGGTGTCCGCGTTATTCTCAATCTGATCAGCGAGGTTATTCATCAATTTAGCCCGCTCGTCGAAACTGGTCTTCTTCCATGACAGAAAGGCTTCATGGGCATTATCAACGGCTTGATTCGCGTCCGCTTCGGACATCAGCGTATATTCGGCAACGGTTTCTTCTGTTGCAGGATTAATCGTTTGTACTTTATCAGACATGCTCTGTCTCCTGTTTTCAACATGAACAGAAGGCGGTGCAAAGGTGAGGCCAGGGTAAGATTAAATTATTAAATTGATTTATTTTCAGCCAGTTAGCGCTTAGGGAGAGGCAATCATCATCAAAGGCAAGTGATAACCAATTAACAGATAAGGAATTTTTTTCACACCATGTTTATGAATTATTCAGATGAAAAAACCAAAAGTGCGCTTAGAAGATTTATGGAAATTAGTCAGCACAACAAGCTATGCAGCATGCAGTTGTAACTCTGCGAGTAAATCTTCAATTTCCTGCGTAATGACGATTTCAAAATCTGTGAAGAGTGCCACAGGCTTAAGACTACGTCCCGGTCCTTTTTCAAGGCGCACAAACCCCTTGTCACTCAGACCTTTTAAAGTATTTGAAAGATTAGACTTATTACGTCCGGACAACTCAGCGAGTGCAGACACACTATCAGGACGTTCGCGTTCAATGAGCCTCAACAATGCAACATTGTCCGGATTCAGAATCTGAGATATTCCGTTAAGGGAAGTGTACCAAATTTTTGGCTCATCCTTAGCAGGTTTATATTTTCCCTGAGCAATAGCTATTGCTCTTACCCGAATGAGCTGTTCTGACATGATACCGATTCTAGCCTTCATCACCTTTTACCTTCTATTGCTTCAATGGTTTGATCAACACCAGTGAAAAAATCATTGAGCAGTGTAGCTGCGTCTTTGAAAACATAGGGTGTCCCCTTGTCAATGGCCGACTTATGCACATGATCATAATCGTAGCGTTTCCCAGTAAATCCTCTCTTTTTGACAGGCTTTACTGCATGAGCATTGTCCATACCAAACACACGTTTATTATATTTATTGTGCAAGGTCAGGTTATAACGAATACCATGGGGTCTTTCCTTACTATGCTGTACTTCCCACGCCTCGATTTTCCACCAGTAGCCATCATCTCTGTGAGCTTCGGTATTGTGTAATGCAAGAAGATTAGCTAATCCATTATCCAAATCAGTTCTCACCGCCCAAGTTATGACCAGATCATAACTTAGTAATATATATTCGTCCAGTATCGGGAGTTGTGTACAGTCCGCGCTTGTCTTGTATTTATTTTATGAACAAATCCGGATAATTAAACTTCGCCATGGCCAGTGTGATGGCGAGTTCGTAAACACTCTGGCGTGTGGCGAGGTGGTTGGTCAGCAGGCCGATTGCCCCGCCTTTCTGTTTAATGTTGTCCGTATCGAACAGCTTATCCATCAACGGGCCCAATTCTTCACCGGCCTCTAGTGCGGTGAAGACTGAGGGAGGCAAAGGCAGGTTTGCACTGCGTCCCACAGACCAGGTGCCCTGATGATAAATGGCAACAAAAGCGAAGGTGGCCGGGCCGTCGTCAAACATATCGACACCGCCTTCAATGGCGATGAACCAGTCCTGTGATTTGGACCGCTCGTCTGCTTCAGCAAGACAGGCTTTGACCCTGTTTACAGCTCCGTCGCGGGTTTGCGCGGTATTCATGGGCTGGTCCGGCACACCACTTGGCACATTCACGCCAATGGCTTCAAGGGCAGGCAATTGCAGGGATAAACTTAACGCATTACGGGCTGCATTCAGCTTTACCGGATTTTTCGAACCCACAATGCAAACCGTCATGTTAGTTCTCCACCGGAAACTGGCGAATTTCGTCCAGCAATGTGCGGTAATCGGTTACGGCAGGGAATGCGTCAATGTCCCGGACTGGTTGCTGACTGTCCGGGTTACTTACGGCCAGAAGGTGGCCGATCCCGAACTTTTTCGCCGCCTGTAAAATAGTGATGCTGTCATCGACAAATAATGTGCGGGCGGGATCAAATTGCAGTTTCGCCTGAAGCTGCTTCCATAAGTTCTGAGACTCCTTCGTCACACCAAACTCATGGGTACTGATCAACGTATCAATGTGAGCATCCAGCCGCGTATGTTCCACCTTCAATGAAAGGCTGTCCGGATGAGCATTGGTTACCAGCACCACATTCCGGCCGGTTTCATGAAGGGCATCAAGGAAAGGCAATGTATCATCGCGCATGGAAATTAAGTGCTCAACTTCCCGTTTGGCGGCCATAATATCCATGTTTAACTGCTCTGCCCAGTAATCCAGACAATACCATTGGATCTGCCCCATCACCCGCTGGTAATGCGCCATCATTGTGGCTTTGCACTCTTCAACGGGCTTTCCGCTCCGTTCAGCGATTTTCTTTGGTAAATGTTCGATCCAAAAGTGATTATCGAAGTGTAAATCCAGTAAGGTTCCGTCCATGTCGAGCAGAACTGTGTCGATTTCACTCCAGGGTAGAAATGGCAAGCGATTTTCCTTCAAATACATTAAGCTTAAGCATTGGTTGTCATCATAACGAAAGTTGTAACGGATAAACATGAGTAAAATCGATCCCGCCAAAACATTGCCGCAAATCAAACACCGGGAAATTGTTGCCCGCAGTCGTTTATTTAAAGTCGAAAGGCTGGATCTTACTTTCTCAAACGGTGCCGAACGTCAGTTCGAGCGCATGGCTGGTAGCGGCCGTGGCGCTGTAATGATTGTGCCGATGTTAGATGACAATACTATGGTGCTTATCCGCGAATATGCGGCGGGCACGCATACCTACGAGCTTGGTTTTCCGAAGGGTTTGATTGATCCGGGTGAAACGCCCGTTGAGGCAGCAAACCGTGAGCTCCAGGAAGAAGCAGGTTACGCCGCCCGCGACCTGAACGTAATTCATACCGTCAGCATGGCCCCCACATTTTTCAATGCAGAAATGACCATTGTTCTCGCCCGGGATTTATATCCGCAAACACTTGAAGGTGATGAACCGGAGCCGCTGGAGGTGGTCAACTGGCCTCTCAGCCAGGCAGATGAACTTCTCGGCCAGGAAGATTTCAAAGAAGCCCGCTGCGTCGCCGCCTTGTTCTTAGCTCAGAAGTGGTTAAAGGAGCAATAACATTATGCCAGACGACACCCGCGCCTCCTTACTGGAGATAGCCAAACGTATTGCTGTTGAAGCCGGCGAAGCGGTACTTAAAGTTTACGACAAAGGCGATTTCGACGCCTACACCAAAGATGATGAGTCACCGGTAACCAGTGCCGACTACCTCGCCAACGACATCATCAACAAGCGCCTGATTGAAGCCACCCCTGATATTCCGATCCTGTCTGAAGAAAATAAACATGCCAGCCTCGCTGAGCGCGAGACATGGGAGCGTTACTGGCTTATCGATCCCATTGACGGCACGCAGGAGTTTATCGCCCGAAGCGGTGACTTCGCCGTGAATATTGCCCTTATCGAGAACAATGAACCTACTATAGGTGTCATATTCTGGCCTCCCGGACAGTCGCTTTATTACGCCAGCAAAGACGCAGGCGCATTTAAGGAAAGTCCGGATGAACACAAACAGATCCACGTCAGGAAGCTGGATGATCCCCATGAGAGTGTGGTGATGATTGCCATCAGCCGCCGTCAGTCAAGGGACAAAGTGTTTTCCCGCATGTGTGCAAAACGGGTTTATCAAACGTTACCTCTGGGTAGCTGCTCGTTGAAATCATGCTTTATTGCCGAAGGCAAAGCTGATGTATTCATGCGTATAGGCATTACCGGCGAATGGGATACAGGTGCATCGCAATGCATCGTGTCGGAAGCCGGTGGCAGCATCCTGGCGGCGAATTTTGAGCCACTGACTTATAACCAGCGTCATACGCTGGAAAACCCGGACTTTGTGGTGCTTGGTGATCAACGGGTCCCCTGGCAGGACATTGTCCAATATGAAAAAGGAGCGAAGGAATGATGAAACGAACGTTACTGGCATTATCGGCGTGTATTGCTTTACCGGCCTCAGCGGCATGGACTTTAGACAGCGATACGTCCAGCCTGCATTTTTTGTCTACCAAGAATGCCCAGATAACGGAAGTTCACAGCTTCGATGAATTATCCGGCACGCTCAGCGATGGTGGTAAGTTATCTGTTACCGTTCCGCTGACCAGTGTGAACACCAGCATTGAATTGCGTGATACCCGCATGCAGGAAATGCTGTTTGATACCCCGAACTTTGCTAATGCCACCTTCACTGCAGATGTTCCTGCTGAACTGATGAAGCTGAAAAAAGGTAGCAGCAAGACTGGCTCTGTAACCGGTGAACTGGATTTACACGGAGTAAAAGCGCCGGCTACCTTTCAGGTGATTGTCAGCAAGCTGGCCAATGACAAGTTAACGGTATCCACCACAGCCCCGACTGTGATTAACGCTTCTTCTTTTAAACTGGAAGGCGGCATTCAGGCACTTCAGGATGTCGCCAAGTTAAGCAGCATCACACTGGCTGTCCCGGTGACATTCTCGGTCACGTTTGAAGAGTAACATTCTCTTTTTGCCATTTATAACGGACAAAGCCGGCAACACGCTTTGTCCGTTACCATTATTTACGCATCTGGCTTACTGAGCCCTGTCAGAACGAACTTCTGAACCCGCTGTCCGGTAGACACTTCAGACGTGTACAGATTGCCGTCCTTATCCGTCTCAATGCTGTGTAACCAGGTAAACTCACCGGCATAACGACCGTTTCTGCCAATACTTCCCAATACCTCGTAGGTGTCGTGCCAGAGGATCCAGATACGCCCGTTCATCATATCTGCCACGTAGAGATACTTATTGTCGGGAGAGAAAGCGACATCTGTGGCGGTGCCCAGACCGCCCGTTTCAGCGGCAATTTCCAGATTTTTTTCGAACAGAACCTGTCCTTCTTCATTTTTTCTGAAGATCTGAAGGCGGTTGTTTCGCCGGTCGCACACATAAATTCTGCCATCCTGAGATTTATCAACACAGTGGACAATATCACCAAAATGCTTAGCCCCCGTGGACAAATCTCCGTTTCCGGATGCTGCCTGAGAAGTATCAAAACTTCCTTCACGGGTACCGCCGCCGGGCGCGTTACCCCATGCCCCCCAGGCCTGTACAAAGTCCAGATCCTGTTTACCTAGCCTGACTACACGCTTGTTAATATAACCATCAGCAATCATCACATCCGTGCCATCAACCACAATGTCTGCCGGGTTGCCAAGATAGTGTTCAGACGTATTACCATCCGTTTTTCCTGCTTCCCCGAACGCCTTTACAAATTCACCGTCGCGGGTATAGCTGAAAATTTGATGATCGCTTTTCCCATTGCCGCCTATCCACACTTTGCCCTCAGCATCGACATATAAACCATGCACATTCTCAGGCCATGGACGGTCGCCTTCCGGCCCTCCCCATGAATTAAGTAACTTACCTTCAACAGAAAACTGCATGACGAAAGGTGCCGGCTCACAACAACTGGCAGAACCATTTGTCAGACCCAGTGACAGATTTGGAATAGATGCCGGGCGGTGCAATACCCAAACGGTATTATCATGTTTATCCACAGCCAGCCCCGGCACCTGGCCCGTTAACCAGGTTTCCGGTAATGCAGGCCATGCGGGATCCACTGCAAATTGAGGAATGGCATAACCGGGAGAAACATTATTTGAGTGACTGACAACGGGAATTGTCGTCGTACTTTCGCTTTGTAACGGCTGAGCCTGAACACTCAGCCACGCGCCACTGATGGCCCATAGCATAGCTGCAGGACGCAGCTTTGCAGGTGATGAAATTGAAACAGCTCTCATAAGCACACTCCCCCGAGGTTGACGAATTTTTAGCCTAAGGGTTCAGTCTGCTATTGTGTACAAGAATTCGACGAGTAGCCGGTTTCTTCTGCTATTTTATGAGTTTACTGTATTTGATGACGGAAGGGTTACCAGGCAGTAACCCCCGTCAGAAAGGATATCAGGCTGCGTGTTTCGCCTTCGGCCGGCTTTGAGCAAATTCCGCAATCTGGCCGTCTGTTAAGCGTTTTGGTAAAGGAGGGGCTTTGAGATCCTGCACGAACATGGTCTGATGGGTTTCGTCGGGTAAAACCGGTTGCAATGCAGGAAAACCTGCAATTTCTTCTGCTGAAATAGTCGCCATGTGCTCACGCACTTCCACCAGTACCGGAGCTTCGTTTATCTCTTCCTGAATCACAAAGATCCCCAACCTCCGGCAGGTTTTGCCAAACGACAAGCTGCTGGTTAAACGGATAATGGGCGCTGCGAACACCATACCGGTTAATACCGGCAGCAACCACAGGAACAGCGAAGGCGTGAAGTAGAAAGTCACACCGGCCCAGATTAACCCCAAAGTGGTCATTGTTGCGGCTTTAGAAATAGCGACTTTCCATGGCACCATACGTCCTTCACGGGTTTGCGCTTCCCACTTTACCTGGTGACCAATGAATACACTGATCACGAAGTAACTGTGGAAGAACATCATCATAGGTGCGATAAGTACGGCCATAAACAGCTCGATAAGCGCACCGGACATGAGCCTGAAAGCACCACCAAAATCTTTTCTGCGCTGTATAAGCGCCAGAATAACGCCCAGCATTTTCGGCATGAACAGCAAGGCAATGGTGCCGTAAAGCGTGGCTATCATTAACCCCTCGTGGACAATTTGCCATTCGGGGAATAACTGGTGGGCAGATGTAAAATAAACCGGGTCGATAAGCGCTTTAACCAGCGCATCGGCAGTCCCCGCCATGAGCATCATAAACAACAGCAGCGACGACATGTAAGCAAAGGCACCGAAAGCAAAGTGCAACCGGTTTGTAGCTTTAAGCCCCTTTGTGCTTAACAATCCTAAGTGCTGAATATTCCCCTGCACCCAGCGACGGTCGCGGATAGCGTAATCTACCATGTTACCCGGAACTTCTTCGTATGAGCCGTCAGTGTCGGTGATGAGATAACACTCCCAGCCGGCCCGGCGCAATAGTGCCGCTTCCACAAAATCGTGACTCAGTACATCGCCGCCAAACGGTGCCCGGCCTTTTAGGGTGGGTAAGCCACAGTGCTGCATAAAAGGTTGCACACGGATGATGGCATTATGACCCCAATAATTTGCGCTGTCTGTCTGCCAGAACGACAAGCCGGTGGCCAGCATCGGGCTGTAAAGGTGCGCCGCAAACTGCACAAAACGCCCGAAAAAAGTGTCCTGACGGACAGGCATGGGAATAGTCTGAATCATTGCCGCTTCAGGATTAGCTTCAATGCGGCGGGTCATATCCAGCACGCGATGTGCAGACATGACACTGTCCGCATCCAGCACCAACATTGATTCGTACTGATTGCCCCAGCGCTCGCAAAAATCGGTGATGTTACCTACCTTGCGGCCCCAGTTATCCTCGCGGCGTCGATAAAAAATCTGCTGGCTTTGTTCGCCAAGACGGGAAATAAGACGCTGCCAGGCTTTAAGCTCTGCTTCGGCTTTCGCCTTATCCTGGGTATCGCTCAACATATAAAAATCGTATTTGTCAGCGTACGGGGTATCAAGAATGGCTTTAACGCAGGCTTCGAACCCGACGATAATGCGGTCAGTATCCTCGTTGTACACCGGCATGACGATAGCGTGGCGTTGGGTGACGGGCGCCTGCTCATCAGAGGCCTTCAATTCCCGGCGAAGTGATAACGGGTCGATATGAAAAAGCTTCAGCAGAAAGCCGATAACAGAGGTCCAGAATGACCAGGTCAGCCAGATGAACAGCACCATGCTCAGTGCCAGCTGTATCATTTCCAGCGGCGTAAACCGGTTGGGCCTGAAAATTTCAAACAGGCTGTAACCGGCAAGGGCCGTAGACACTATGGTCAACAGCCCCATCAGCACCAGCCGCCACCGGCGGCCGTTTACTTTTAAAATTTTATCTTTCGTGGCTATGTTGTCCGGTGCCACGGTGCTTTCCCCGGGATCATTGTGGCTCATACACATAGCTCCAAATTTCGCTCATTTGCGTTTCGTTCTGATTTAAAAACATGCGCATATCGACAACCGCTTCGCCGTCAGGAATGACCAGAAATGTCACGCGAACGCTTTTATCACCATCTACCTTATACACTCTGGCCTGCTCGACCTTGCCGTTAGTGGCGTCTAAAATCAGATCTACCTCATCAGGATTCAGCTTCATGCCTTCCGGTAAAGTGAAATCAACAACAAACCGGCGCACATTTCGCTCTTCCGTTGTTTCAAAGCCGGGCAGTTGACTGATCCCCTGACGGGTTCTTTCCACTGTCGCCAGACCATAAGGCATAGGCTGCTTTTCAACAGTCTTCAATTCATATTCAAAGTAGCGGTTTTCACCGGCATTGAACGGCTTCTCAGGCACCCAGTAAGCCACGATATTGTCGTTCACTTCTGAGTCAGTAGGAATTTCCACGATTTCCAGCTTACCTTTGCCGAACCCTTTTTTCGGGGTTACCCACAAGCTCGGGCGCAGATGATAGTTCGCCTCGGCATCGAGATAATTAGCAAAGTCTGTATCCCGCTGCAGCACACCAAAGCCTTTGGGAGCCACATCGCTCAGCGAAGTGATTTGTAATTTGGTCGGGTTAGTCAGAGGACGCCAGATAATTTCCCCGCTATTGTTGAGCATCATCACCCCGTCACTGTCATGCACTTCAGGGCGATAGTCATCGCGGCGGATTTGCGAGTTTTCGCCGTAAAGGAACATGCTGGTGAATGGTGCGACGCCAAGCTTACCCACATTCTCCCGGGCAAATATCCAGCTTTTTACCTGCATGGTGGTATCTTTACCCGGCATGATTTCAAAACTGTAAGCACCCGCAACAGACGGGCTTTCTAAACGTGCGTAAATTTTAATGGGTTGCCCTTCACGGGGCTCAACCACCCAGAACTTGGTAAAGTGGGGAAATTCCTCACCATCCGGCATCGCCGTATCGATAGCAAGGCCGCGGGCAGAAATGCCATAAACCTGATTTTTGCCTACTAAACGAAAATACGAAGCGCCGAGAAAAACGGCGAATTCGTCTTTGTATTCTTTGTTTTTAATAGGGTAATGCAAACGAAATCCGGCATAGCCGGATTTTGCATCGGTCAGACCGGCCAGCGGCTCAGCATTCTTTTCATAGATGAAATTATTGCTGTCAAAGGGTACGGTATGTTCACTGTTGTCCGGAGCAATGGTGACCACTGTGACAGGTTGCTGATAGAGAAAGCCCGGGTGAAAAAATTGCATTTCATAATCATGCTCACCGTGCCACAAGGATTTCTCAGGGTTAAAACGGATTTGACGGTAGGTTTCGTAACCGATGTTTTTCAATTCCTCTGCCAGATTGTGATCATTAACCACATAATCACGTGTAGCATTTTTTTGCGCCGATTCAATAACGCGATTCAATATAGGTTTGCCTTCAGGCAGGTTTCCGGTAGCCGTTTCATCCGCCAGGCTTAATGTACTGAAGCCCACACAAATGCAATATACAAAGGCGCGCATTACCGCGGGACTGATTGAGAAAAAAGCGCAAAATGATGCGACGAATGAAGTAAAAGATGGTGTCGTAATTTCCGTGTTATTCGCTAACTGTAATTGCGGCAGCATGGTTGACTGACTCCGGTTCAAATTTTCCTAACGGGAATATTCCGTTTCTTATTGACCGGATGACTGCAAAAGGTGATCCATGTCGTTCGGATCACATATTTACGATATTTTTCATAACCTTACCGAATCCGTCCGTAAAAGTGTGTAGAGAGTGCACAGCAAGTATTACAGACCACCGGGTAAAACAGGGGAACCTGTCTGCTCAGACAGACACTAAGGTAGTATGAACATTGAACACCATGCTTCAGACTTAGACGATCCCTCCTAACCTCACGTTAAAACACCAGCCTCCCGGCAATTAATATTGACATATAAAACATAGCCTTACGGAATTATACAAGTAGAAAATAGCGCCAACGAAGACCGGATTGGCAAAAAGATTGCTGAACAGGCCACTGACAGTGGATTTTCTTTTTGCATATTTAAGGAGTTTTCTATGCGCTTCACTAAAACTTTTACCGCTTTTGTTGCTGCCACCACACTATCTTCTGCGGCAATGGCTGCATCACCGAACTGGCGCTTCGCTGAGGGCGGGTATACAAATGCCGAAATTGGCCGGGCAGATTTTGACGGACTTGACCTGGGTGCCACATATTTACTGGAAAACAATATTTATGTTACCGGCGATTACAGCATGCTGGATGAAAGTGGTACCGATTTGGACTTACTGACATTGGGTGCTGGTTACCGGCTGCCTCTGAACAGTTTCACCGATGCCTATTTCGGTCTCAACTATGAACGTGCAGAGGTGGAAAACAACGAAGACAGCGGTTATTCCCTGAATGCCGGCGTGAGATCCATGGTAACTGAACAGGTAGAGCTGCAGGGTGAACTGGGTTACTACGATATCGATGACGGTGATGTCACGGTAAAAGTCGGTGCCAATTACTACTTCTCACCCCGCTGGGCTGTGGGTGCAAGCTATGAAAAAATTGATGATTTGGACATTACGCAACTGAACGCCCGTTATACGTTCTGAGTAAGAACGCAGTTTGACCGGAAGGACGTGTATTCACGTCCTTTTTTATTATGTGCTGTAGGAAATGTCCAGATCGTTCAGGTACGCGAATGACTGGATTTGGCAGCATCAGCGCAACTCACCGGTGAGATTTACAACCCTGTTTGCGAGTCTGAAAGATGCGTGAGGACGGACAGCTTCAGGCGTCTTCTTCACTTTCCCGGTAATCACCTTTTTCGCGGATATTTACCGAGTCGTGAAGCTCTGAATAAACCAGCACAACGTCACCCTGCTTCAGTGCTGCCAGTACCTGTTCCACTTTGTCTTCAAAGCTCGCTTCAACTTCGCCGTAATCAGTACCTTCACGAAGTACAAAGGATTCGACAATGTTACGCAGCGTGTCTTTCTCTAATGCGTCAATGGGGATAATCATGCTTGCCTCACTTTGCTGGCCGGACTGGCAGAAACTCAGAAAAATAGTCTACGGCGCGCTGCTGCAGCCAGACCACCGGTCGCAGAAAGCCGCCTTGCATAAAGCCTACATGGCCACCAAACTCACTGAGTTCAAGGGTTACATTGCGGGACAGTGCAGTTGCATCCGGCACAATGGACGGACTCATAAAAGGATCGTCCAGACTGTGGACAATTAACGTGGGACAATGAATGGCACTCAGGAAAGGATACGCACTGCATTTGTCGTAGTAATCCTGCGCATCCTTAAAGCCGTGTAAGGGTGCCGTCACTTTTTCATCGAACTCCCGGAACGAAGACAGCTTGCCTGCCTGCTCAACCGTCAGCGATAACAAATCTTTGTAGTCAAGCTTACGCATTTTACTGGTCAGCGTGGCCTTCATACTCTTTAACAGGTAGTTCTGATAAACCTTCGAAAAACCCTCGCCAATGCTGTCACTGCACGCATCCAGCTTTACCGGCGCCGACACAGCCATGGCGGCCTGCAGCCATTTCTGACCGGGGTTTTCACCCAGCAATTTAAGCAACATGTTGCCGCCCAGCGAAAAGCCGATGGCGACTTTGGGCACGTCCGGGAAACGTTTGTCCAGCCAGTCTAAAAAGAACGCCGGGTCTTCTGTTTCGCCGGAATGATAAGCGCGGGGCTGACGGTTGACTTCACCACTGCAACTCCTGAAGTGCATCATAACCACCTGCCAGCCCTGTTCGCTGAGCGCGGCCATCATATCGTTGGCATAGTGAGAACGAATACTGCCTTCAAGGCCGTGAAACATCACAACCATGCCCTGCATGTTTTGTGGTTCAGGTCCCCAGGCGAGATCAAGAAAGTCGTCGTCGGGCGTGTTTATCCGCTGCCAGGTGTAAGAAACCGGTCTGCGTTTCTGAAAAAATCGCGGCCAGATAGTTTGAATATGACGGTTACGGGCCCACCATGATGGTTCGAAATGACTGCGGCGAACAACGCCATGACCATGTTCAGGTGTATGCATGCATTACTTCGCGGTGCTGTGCAGAGACTGAATCACTGACGTAAGGTATTTAACCGCCTGAGGTTGCTGGCGCAACTTGAATAAATTCACGAAACTGGCAATGCTGCCGTTCACCCCCTGAACCGGCACATATTCTACAGACAGCCGGTTGTACATGGTAGTAAGTGCTTCCTGCTGCTGCATTTCAAGATCCAGTTCTTCCCGCTTCAGGGCGTCATAGGCTTTTTCATTAAACGGACTGGCCTGCCTTGCTGCACGGCGTTTTTCACGGTGAGCCACAAGTAAACTCTCAGTTTCAGCGATAGCCGCATGCAGCACCTGCCACTGGTTCAATGTAACAATACCGCCGTTGTCCATACACCAGCACAACAGCAGCAACATATTCACGTTTACGCCGAAGTCATCCTGCAACGCAATCGCTGTGGCAGCGACGTTATCCCGTCCGTAAACATCTAAACTGTATTGCCAGAAGGTGTCAGTATTCAGATTCATAAGTGGCTTTTGCCGCCTCCATTGCTTCCTGGGCGTCGAGCCATGCCATTTCATGCTCTTCCATCGCCTGTTTCAACGTTGTCTGTTCATCAAGCAGTGCCATCAGCCTGGCCTTGTTTTGCTCTTCGTATAACGTGGTATCGCTTAACGACGTTTCCACTTCAGAGAGTTTGGCTGACGTGGCTTCCATGGCTTTTTCATGCTTTTCAATCGCCTTTTTCAGCGGTGCGACTGACTGACGAAACTCAGCTTCACGACGTTTTTCCGCTTTGCGATCTACCTTCGGTTTATCGGTTTGCTGCTTCGCCGCTTTCTCTTCATTTTGTTGGGATAAAATCCAACTGCGGTAATCTTCCAAATCACCGTTAAAAGGCTCAACCTGACCGCTGTCGACCAGATAAAAGTCTTCACAAACAGAGGTCAGCAGGAAGCGGTCGTGTGATACCAGTACCATCGCGCCTTCGAACCCCTGCAAGGCCATGTTCAGTGCATGACGCATTTCCAGATCGAGGTGGTTGGTCGGCTCATCGAGTAACAATAAATTGGGCTTCTGATAAACGATCAACGCCAGTACCAGACGTGCTTTCTCGCCGCCGGACATAGGTGCAACAGGTTCCAGGGCCTGATCACCATGAAAACCGAAGCCTCCCAGATAATCCCGTAACTGTTGTTCGGTAGCCTGCTTATCTAACCGCTGAAGATGCAAAATGGCAGAAGCTTTGGGATCCAGGGTTTCCAACTGATGCTGGGCAAAGTAGCCCACGTTAAGCCCTTTGGCAGTAGTAAACGTGCCCTGCATAGGATCGTGCACACAAGCGAGCAGTTTGATCAGTGTCGACTTACCCTGACCATTGCGTCCCAGTAACCCGATGCGGCTGCCCGGCACCAGGTTAAGTTTAACGTTATTAAGAATAACCTTGTCACCATAGCCCAGTTGAATATCCCGCATCTGAATAAGCGGGTTAGGCAGACCGGTTGGCTCAGCGAATTCGAAATTAAAGGCACTGGCAGCATGGGCCGGCAAAATCTGCTCCATCCGCTCGAGTTGCTTAATCCGGCTTTGCGCCTGTTTAGCTTTACTGGCTTTGGCTTTGAAGCGTGTAATGAAAGACTCAAGATGAGCGATTTTATCCTGCTGTTTCTGGAATTCGATATTCTGTAAGCGGAGTCGTTCTGCGCGCTGCTTTTCGTAGGAAGAGTAATTGCCTGTGTAGGCAATAAGTTGTTGCTGTTCGACACTGACGATTTGCGCCACAGTGTTATCAATAAATGCCTTATCGTGAGAGATAAGAATCAGCGTTCCTGAATAGCGTTGCAGCCATTTTTCTAACCAGATAACGGCATCTAAATCGAGGTGGTTGGTCGGTTCGTCCAGCAACAGCAGATCAGAAGGACAAAGCAGTGCCTGCGCCAGATTGAGCCGCATGCGCCATCCACCTGAAAAATCAGTCACCGGTGCTGACAGCTGAGCGGTTGAGAAGCCCAGACCAGCCAGAATGGTAGCCGCCCGCGCCTCTACATCGTAAGCGCCTGCATGTTCCAGCTGACCATGCAGCTGTCCCATAGCTTCGCCATCCTGCTTCGCTTCGGCTTCAGCCAGTTTAGCCTGTAATCCGCGCAGTAATTTGTCACCGTCAATCACGTAATCAATCGCACAGCGATCGGTGGCCGGCGTTTCCTGCGCCACACTGACGATGCGCCAGTGTGCAGGCACCTGACAATCGCCGGCATCAACCTGTAATTCTCCGCGAAGTAAAGCAAATAAACTCGACTTACCACAGCCATTGCTGCCGATCAGAGCGGTTTTATGTCCGGGGAATATTTGTGTACTGGCGTTTTCAAGTAGCACTTTGCTACCACGCATCAATGTAACGTCAGATAAGGTGATCATGCCTGCGCAGTTGTCCTGTTATTTAAGCGGCGTATGATAGCAAACTCACCCGGCAATGGCTTGTATTTCACTCATTAGTCGCCATAATCCAGCATGAAGAAATTGTTGTAACCTGCGGAGTAATCATGGCTGAACGCAAAAGAAAACGTTTTATCGCCGGCGCAACCTGTCCCAAGTGTCAGGCATTAGATTCCATCATGTTGTTTTTTGAGAACAATGTGGAAAAACTGGAATGCGTTAAGTGCGGATATTCGCAATCGCAAACCGACGACAAAGTAGAAGCAAAAACCCGATCGGATGAAAATGTGATTGGTGTATTTAAGCCACACTGATTTGTTAAAGTTACCCGCCGGAGCAGGAAAATGGTGAGCGTTTTTGCCGCACGGACCTGCCCGGGTGCCTGCCTCACATTAGTTTTTCCTGCTAAAACAAACCGTTAACCCTATAGCCCTGCAGCATTTTCCTCTTTACATTCACTGGCACGCCACTTGAATTGTTAATAAATACCTCCGGATTATTTATTTTTCATTTAAGCGCGGACTGACCATGGCCAGACATAAAACCAGAACCACATTAAAAGCACTCGCGATCCTCGCCGGGCTGCTGATAGTCGTCCGCATCAGTTTGCCCTTTGCAGCTCAGTGGTACATCAACGACGTACTGGATGAAGGAGAAGAATTTACCGGTAGTGTTGGCGATGTGGACATTATGCTGTGGCGTGGCGCTTACAGTCTGGATGATGTGGTGATTCTGAAACGGACCGGTGAGGTAGAACAACCGTTCTTTGAAGCAAAGCAGGTAGAATTCAGCCTGTTGTGGAATGCCTTGCTGGATAAAGCACTGGTAGCGCAGGTCGACCTTACCGCACCGGAACTAAACTTCGTAGATGGCAAAAGTGATGCTGAAAGTCAGTCAGGTGAAAATGAGAACTGGCTTTATCTGGCGGATCAGTTAGTGCCGCTTAAAGTTGACCGCTTTGAAATCCGCCGGGGTATTGTCCGTTTCATCAATCCGGATTCAGAGCCCGCCGTTAACATTGAGCTGCACGATATTCATGCTGTAGCAAGAAATCTGGTTAACAGCCGCTCTTTGTCAAAAGATCTCATTGCCACCATCGAAGCCAGCGGAAATACAGAGCAACAAGGGACCATTACGCTGTCGGGCTCACTGAATCCGGCTACTAAGAATCCAACCTTCGATGTCAATCTGCAGGCCAACGATGTGGCGCTGGTGAATTTTAAAAACTTCCTCGATACCTACGCACCCTTCGATTTAGAAGCCGGTACATTAGAACTGGCGCTGGAACTGGCCAGCGACGACGGAGAAATTTCAGGCTACGCCAAGCCTATTCTGCATCAGGTTGAGGTTTTTTCATGGAAAGGAGACATCGAAGAGGATGATGATGGCTTCTTTCGCGGACTTGCCGAAGCACTGTCAGCTTTTATTGCGGAATTGTTCGAAAACCAGAGTGAAGATCAGATAGCCACACGCATTCCCATTTCCGGCTCACTGAATAATGTAGACACACCGGTTCTCGCGACCATAGGTGGCATTCTAAAAAATGCATTTATTCAGGCTATCAACGGTAATCTTGAAGATAGTGTGCAATGGAGCGACGCCGAAGAGGCAAAAGAAGAGAAAGAACAGGAAGCCGCCGGTGAAGAAAACCCGCGCCCTGATCCACAGTAACCGGCAGGGGTGAATCAGTTTACCATCACCCGCTCAGCTGCTCAGGACGTCACAGCCTTCTTGCGCGGACGACCGCGCTTACCTTCCGTCAAACGACGACCGGTAACCTGTTCAATGCGCTTGATGAAACCGGGATCTCCCATAGCCAGTCCCATTTTCAGTGACTTGGCAATATCTGCATCCAGATCGTTATTCTGGTGCTGCAAGTGCTGCAAATGCAGTGCTCTTCGTTGTTCCGGTTGTTTTGCTGTCCGTTCGTAGGCACTGTGAGGCGTCACCATGGTGTTGGGTAACCCCAGTGCATTGGCACTGACACTTGACCAGGCGTATTGTTCAGGCGTACTGCACAACGCTTCATTTACCGGCTTCTGCTCTATGAAGCGGTACACTTCCAAAAGCAGCTCATCATCTAAAACCAGTGCTGATTTATAACGATCACGCCAGATTGCTCCGCTGGTGCCATACCGCTGGTGAAAGTACTGCGCATAAAGTCGTCCGGTTGCCTGCAACATTAACGAGATACCGTCACCGGCCGCGGGAGTGCACAGAAAAAGAATGCTGTCTTTACCTGCCGACCAGGCATGCATTGCCACATTATAACGCTGTGCATAACGGCCGAGATAATCGAGATAGGTCAGCCTGTCTGTGTCATCCCGAAACGGGGACACACCTTTTCGTCCTGTTCGCTGGACGAGTTGCGGAATACCTGCCGGAGACGTTCTTAACTTTCTGGCCATGAAAAGTGCTTCGTTATGTCATTTAACGGGTCGTTTTCTTAGCTTAGACAAGATTCATGCAATTATCTAAAACAATCAACAGATTATTTCACTGCCTGCACTGACAGGTGTTGCAGACAGATTAATAGTGAGGAGGCGGAGTTTCGTCTGACAGCTTAGCAATATTAGACGGTTCAAAGCCTTTGACTTTCTCCATCATAAAACGCAACTGTACCTGCATTTTTTCGATTTGATATTGTTGAGACGTCAGTGCTTCATTCAACGTATCAATTGTGTGTTCCTGGAACGCTACCTTGGTCTGCAGTTCTTCAATTTCCTGCATGGCGTGTTCCAGCGTAAGTGTGTCGCTCATTCTTCAATTGCCCATAATTCAGCTAAACCACTGCTGCTTTCAGAGAGCAGTGTGTTGTTACCCATAAACCCGACGGCATACACCACGGCAGTTGCCGGCCTCGTGCCTTCTTTCGCCGCCACTTTCCATTCACCGGTCTGCTCACCGGTTTTAACATCCCACATGTAGATACTGCGTGAGGGTGAACCGGTAAGTAAATGCTTACCATCTTCAGAGAAGACGGCATCAGTAAATATTTTCTGGCGCGCAATATACTTCAGGTTGCTGATCTGCGCACCTGTTTGTGCATCCCACACCTTAGAGCCCTGTTTACTGTCTGCAGTAAATACGTAGCGTCCGGCATCATCCAGCGCCACTTTAGAAATACGGCTGCTGTGAGTAAAGGTATGGATAATTTGTCCTGTCTGCGTACTCCATAGATACGCCACATAGTCGTTACCACCGGTAAGGGCATATTCACCGTTGGGTGAAATATCCACAGAGTTGATGCGTTCCTGGTGACCCAGAAACTCAAGTCGCCGTCCGGTTTCCGGCTCAAAGTACATGACTTTACCGCTGGAGCGGCCAACGAGGATCCCTTTTCCATTATTGGTTACCGCCACATCGCGGATTGTCGATTCATCAATGCGCCAGAATCCTACCGGCTCACCACTTTCAATGCTCCATAACGCAAAAGCTTCGCGGTCTGATGTCACCACAAATTTATTGTCAGCGGAAATATGAATAGCCAGGACCAGATTGTTGCCTTCGCTCTGGTGCTGCCAGTGAAACAGCACATTGTCATCTAAATTGTGCCAAACGTTGATACCGTTATCGACACCGGATACCACGCTGTACTCACCGTTCGGGGATATGTCTGCGGCGTAAGCGCCGTCTTCTGCATGCCACCACTGGTTAACCGGGGTGGTATCAGGCACAGTACATCCGGTTACTGAAAAAAGTAAAAACGCCAGTAATGGCATTGTTTGGAACAATCGTCGATGAATCATGTCTTACAGGTTTCGCTTTATATGCAGCCGTGTTTACCATAGCATGGAACAGTTAGGGTCGGATGACCTTAATATCAATTTAGCAAAATGATTTTACTTTGATCGGTTTGCTAAATTGATTAGTTTATACCTTATAACACAAGCCAGTCGTCCCCGTGCGGTGCGACGAACATAATATTAGAATGGAGAAGTTTATGCGTAAGTCGCTTGTCGCCTTATCAACCGTTGCTGCTTTAGGTCTTTTTGCCTGTCAGCCAAATACAAATGAGCAGTCTAAAGAAGCTGCGGCAAAAGAAGCACCTGCACAAGGTACAGCCGCTGCGGACATGACAGACGAACAGAAGCACGCCTACGCAATGGGTGCAAGCATGGGCGTATTCATCACGACCCGCGCAAAGCAGCAGGAACAGGTTGGTTTACCGCTGGATATTGAAACGCTGAAACAGGGTTTCACTGACGCTCTGGGCGAAAACATGAAGTTCAGCCGTGCTGAAATTCAGCAATTTGCTCAGGCCGGTGAAGAAGCCATGCGTGCAAAGCAGCAGGAAATGGCAGCAAAAGCAGCGGAAGAGAATATTCAGCTGGGCGCTGATTACCTGGCAGAAAACGCTAAGAAAGAAGGCGTGACTGTGACTGATTCAGGTCTTCAGTACGAAGTGATTGAAGAAGGCACCGGTAAGAGCCCTGAAGCCACTGACACAGTTAAAGTTCACTACCACGGTACGTTGATTGACGGTACTGTGTTCGATTCTTCATACGAGCGTAATGAGCCGGTTACTTTCCCGCTTAACCGCGTTATCCCCGGCTGGACCGAAGGTGTTCAGTTAATGAAAGAAGGTTCAAAATTCCGTTTCGTTATTCCAGCGGAGCTGGCTTACGGCGAACGTTCTACCGGTCTGATCACACCTAACTCAACGCTTATCTTCGATGTTGAGTTGATTGAAGTAGTGGACACTGAAGAAGGCGAAACAGAGTAATTTGTTTCTCTCTCCGGCCGCGCCGGAAACAGAATTGAAAACGGCCCTTAACGGGCCGTTTTGTTATTCACTGTAAAACGGGTAATCGATATATCCCTTCTCTTCACCTGCGTAGAATGTATCCGGATCCGGCTCGTTCAACGCAACGCCTTTTTCAAGACGCAATGCCAAATCGGGGTTAGCAATGTAAGGCCGGCCAAAAGCGACGGCATCAGCGTAACCAGATTCCACAGCCTGTTTGGCTGACAGGTAATCATAGTCCCCGTTAGCGATATAAAATCCCTGCCAGTGTTCCCGCAATGTGACAAGCGTCGCAAGATCTTCGTTACTGGCGGGCATACCCGGGAAGCGCTCAACCATATGCAGGTAAGCCAGATTCAACGGATTTAAGAAGTTTATCACCTCTCTGAACGTCGCCAGCGGATCGCTGTCAGCGATATCATTCTGATTACCAACCGGCGACAGCCGGATACCCACCTGCGACGCATCCCAGACTTTGAGTACCGCACGGGTGACTTCTTTTAGAAAGCGCAGTCTGTTTTCGATACTGCCACCATATTCGTCGTCCCGCAAATTCGTTTTATCACGGATGAACTGGTCAATCAGATAGCCGTTGGCAGCATGTATTTCCACACCGTCGAAACCGGCCTCACGGGCATTCTCAGCAGCTTTCTGATAATCAGCAATGGTTAACTGAATGTCGCTGACAGTCATCGCCTCCGGTTCAGACGCCGGACGCTTTTCGCCATCAAAAAACACATCAACATCTGGTTTCACCGCTGACGGAGCCAGCGGCTTCTGATTATCAGGCTGAAAGTGGCTGTGACTGATACGGCCTACATGCCACAGCTGAAGAAACACTTTTCCTCCCTCAGCATGCACAGCTTCTGTGATTTCCCGCCATTTCGATACCTGGTCAGCGCTGTAAATGCCGGGAGTCCGGATATATCCCTTACCCTGCGGATTGATTTGGGTGGCTTCGCAAATGATGAGTCCTGCCGTAGCACGCTGCTGATAATAAGTCAGGGCCATATCTGCAGGCACATCGGTGGTATCGTCAGCGCGACTACGGGTGAGCGGCGCCATAAAGATGCGGTTATACACATCCACATTGCCCATACGGGCAGATTCAAATAGTGATTTCATATTAGCTTCCCTGAAATTAACTGTGATGGATAGCAGGTAATTTCCCTACGCACCTGATCATCGGGAAGTTTAGTTACAAACATTAAATCTGCCGGTGGCCAGAACGAAACAACCCCCTCACGAAGGAGGGGGTTGTTGTATCAAAAGTTACATCTGTCAGCCCTGTATCAGCTGTTACCTGACAATAAATGTCTGCGACGCTCCGGTCTCTTCCTTAACGTAGCGCAGTGGCGGATCATCATATGACCAACTTTATAAGCGGCGATACCACCCACCAGTAACGCTGCGGTTTTCACACTGTTAATGTGAACTAAAATATCTATCATCCCGATGGAGAACAGAATAACGCCGGTGAGAAACAGCAGAAAGCCGGCAATAGTAATACCGTTTGACGTGAAGGACTGACCACCACGTTTTACTTCTGTCTGAGTTTGCTCATGCTGCATAATGTTATTCACTCGATTTATTCCATGTTAATAATGGATATTACTACGACATTTTATTTACAAATTTGTTCAATATTCATGCAAACAATCTGCATAAGCTTGTAAAAGTTATGCACAATTACCACATTGCAAACTAGTTATCGACGTAATTTTAGTTTTGATTAGCTGAAAAAACAAAAACATAGCGAAAAAGGCAAATGCGAACACCGCTTATTACCCGGAATGGGTACCGAAAATTACAGGCAGAGCTGGATCATCTCTGGCGTGAAGAAAGACCGGAGACAACACGCAAAGTCACCTGGGCAGCGAGTCTCGGGGATCGTAGTGAGAATGCTGACTATCAGTACAATAAAAAACGTTTGCGGGAAATCGACCGCAGGGTCCGCTATTTGCGTAAGTGTCTGGAAAATCTGAAAGTTGTGGATTACTCGCCGCAACAGGAAGGCAAAGTGTTTTTTGGTGCCTGGGTCGAAATTGAAAATGAAGACGGCAAAACCATGACCCTCCGCATTGTCGGCTATGATGAAATTTTCGGCCGCAAGGACTATATCTCGGTGGATGCGCCGATGGCCCGCGCACTCATCGGAAAAACCACCGAAGATGAAATTTTTGTCAAAACCGAAGCAGGCAACTTTGAGTGGTGGATAAATAAAATTTGGTACGACACGACGGATAAGATATAGCAAACCCGCTAAAAGAGGCATGAAATGAAGTTCGCTGAGACAAAAGCCCTTCTGACATAAGCCATCGGTGATATACTTACGCCTCTTTTTTGCACCCTATTTAGGTAACAGCTGGCAGCGACTCGGGGCAGAGTGCTCATCTCCCTTTTTTAATCCAGCAGGACACAAATTAAAACGCCACAGAGCTTATTTATGATTATCAACAAAATTGCCGAAGAACTTGCCGTTAATGCCAATCAGGTGCAGGCGGCTGTTTCATTACTCGATGAGGGTGCTACGGTTCCTTTTATCGCCCGTTACCGGAAAGAGGCAACGCAAGGACTGGACGATACTCAGCTTCGTAACCTCGAACAGCGACTGACATACCTGCGTGAATTAGAAGATCGCCGCAGCGTGATTTTAAAGTCCATTGAAGAACAGGGTAAGCTTACCGATGCGCTGAGAAAGGACATCACCACGGCGGACAGCAAAACGACGCTGGAAGATTTATACCTGCCCTACAAGCCACGTCGCCGCACTAAAGGTCAGATCGCTATTGAAGCCGGGCTTGAGCCTTTAGCTGATAAACTGTTTAACGACCCGTCGCTGACACCGGAAGCCGAAGCAGAAGCATTTGTTTCTGCTGACAAAGGCGTAGCCGATACCAAAGCCGCACTGGAAGGTGCCCGCTTTATCCTGATGGAACGGTTTGCCGAAGACGCTTCTCTGCTGGCGAAAGTACGCCGCTATCTGAATGACAATGCCTTCGTAACCAGTACAGTGGCTCCCGGTAAAGAGCAGGAAGCCATTAAGTACAAAGATTATTTCGACCATCAGGAAAAACTGAAAAGCGTGCCGTCTCACCGTGCTCTTGCCATGTTCCGTGGCCGCAATGAGGGCATGCTGCATATTCAGTTGAACGCAGACCCGCAAAATGAAGATGCCACGGCACCGTCACACTGCGAATTCATCATTGCCGATCATTACAATATCAGTGACAAAGGCCGTGCTGCTGATGCGTTTTTAAAGCAGGTTGTACAGTGGACCTGGAAAATCAAAATTGCTCTGCACATGGAAACCGAACTGTTTTCGGGCTTACGTGAGCAGGCTGAAGAAGAAGCCATCAGCGTATTCGCTAAAAACCTTAATGATCTGCTGATGGCGGCGCCGGCCGGCGCGAAAACCACCATGGGTCTGGATCCGGGCTTGCGTACCGGGGTCAAAGTCGCGGTGGTAGATAGAACCGGTAAGGTGGTAGCCACAAATACGATTTTCCCCCACGCGCCGCAAAACGCCTGGGATAAGTCTATGCGCACACTGATTAATGTGTGCAAACAGCATAAAGTAGAGCTCATCAGTATCGGTAACGGTACCGGCTCCCGCGAAACGGATAAACTGGTTGCTGAAATGCTGAAAGCAGCGCCGGAGCTGGGTGCTCAGAAAATCATGGTCAGTGAAGCCGGAGCATCGGTGTACTCGGCGTCGGAACTGGCATCGAAAGAACTGCCGGATATGGACGTATCGCTGCGTGGCGCAGTATCAATTGCCCGTCGTCTGCAGGATCCTCTCGCCGAACTGGTAAAAATTGAGCCGAAGGCTATTGGTGTTGGCCAGTATCAGCACGACGTAAGCCAGAGTCAGTTAGGCAAATCACTGGATCGCGTTATCGAGGACTGTGTAAACGCCGTAGGCGTCGACCTGAACACCGCGTCTCCTGCACTGCTGTCTTATGTATCGGGCCTGAACAAAACACTGGCACAAAATATCGTTGCATTTCGCGATAACAACGGCGCTTTTGGCGACCGTAAATCCTTATTAAAGGTTGAACGGTTAGGTCCTAAAGCCTTTGAACAGGCAGCCGGCTTCCTGCGTATCACCGCAGGCACAAACCCGCTGGATGCCTCCGCCGTTCACCCGGAAGCCTATCCGGTTATTGACAGCATTGTTGACCGTACGCAGGTCGCCGTAAACGACCTGATTGGTAACACCGATCTGCTGCGTAAGCTGGCACCGGAGGACTTCACCAGTGAAGCATTCGGTTTGCCAACCGTAAAAGATATCCTGAAAGAGCTGGACAAACCCGGCCGTGACCCCCGTCCTGAATTTAAAACAGCGACCTTCAAAGAAGGCGTTGAAACCATCAGCGATCTGAAGCCGGGCATGATTCTGGAAGGTATTGTCAGTAACGTGGCAAACTTCGGTGCTTTCGTTGACGTGGGTGTGCATCAGGATGGTCTGGTTCACATCTCGGCACTGACCAACAAGTTCATCTCGGATCCCCGTGAAGTAGTAAAAGCCGGTGATATCGTAAAAGTGAAAGTGCTGGAAGTAGACGTACAGCGCAAGCGTATCTCTTTTACCATGCGCCTTGACGATACCCCTGCGCCGGCCGCCGAAAAGCGCCAGAGCGGCACCGGAAAACCTGCCGGGAAGCAAGGTAAAGGACGCCAGCCCGGCCGCAATGGCGGTGGCAATAACCGTCAGGCGCAAGCGCCGGCTAATGCTGCCATGGGCAATGCGTTCGCGGATGCATTTGCTAAAGCAAAGCAGAAGTAACCCCGGACAGAACCTTCAGAAAGCCGGCATGATGCCGGCTTTCTTGCTTTTACCCGCCGCTCTAAGTAAATTTAATAAAACATTCAGGACAGGCTATATGTCACTGTGAACACCATTAAATTTATCTGGCGCCCGCTGGCTGTTGCGCTCTGGTTTATCAGCCTGACTGTATCTGCCACCAACCTGACTTCAGAACTGGAAAGCTTTGAGCAAAGACTCCGGCAGGAAACCCCTATGCCGGTCGGTGAAGTGCTCGACACACTGGAATCCCGGTTACTGAGCGACGACTATACACAGACAGAAAAAGCCCGCATCGGGGCGCTTTACGTCGTTTACATGCTAAAGATTCATCATTCTGCGTCTGATAACGTACTCGCGGTGCTGGAAACTGTCTCGCAGGACAAAGAATCCGGCCCGGTTATCCGCGTTGGCCTGGCCAGAATGTATGGCATCAATGCTGAATACAGTAAAAGCTATTACCTGTTCGAAGGGCTCCTGAAGCAAGCTTCCCTTGCACCTGACGTCCACGCACTCGCCATCGCCTACCTGATTGTGACCTACAGCGAAAACCAGGTATTTGCTTCTAACGCCAGGCTCATTAATACGCTCAGCGAGCTTATATTCAGTAATCAGCTGGAACAGTTACTCCCCCTGCACAATTACATGGTTGCTGATTACTATCATTCCATTAATTCGCTGGATATAGCGCTGGAGTATTATGAGAAGTCACTCAACGGGGCGCTCAGTCAGCAAGACTGGCTGCTGGTCAGTGACAACTTGTATGACATAGGGATATTGCACCGTAACCGGGGCAACTACGATGCCGCCATCAGCTACTTCAGAAAAGCGGAGGCCAACGATAAGAACATCGATATCAACTACTCTGAATACCTTGCTCTTTATGGTATGGCAACGACCTATTTCAATTCAGGACAGTACGATCTCGCACTACCTCTTTCGGAAGCCGTTACCTCTCATCCGCTGACATCTGCATTTTACGATACCGAAATTTATAAATGGCGGGCAAAAGCGTTTCTGGATATGAAGCAATATGCAGAGGCAGAAGAGGCTCTGGATATTTCCCGTAAAATGTACGACGAAGACAGAACTGCTGAGCAGACGACCTGGCGTGCAGAGCTGGAACAGATTGCTGCTCATATAACAGCGGCCAGAGGAGATTACAAAACCGCATTTGCTCAGTACGAACAATTTCATGAAGACTATCTGGATGCAAAGAAGTACGAAGACCTGGAATTAATTGAGAGTGCGAACCTGGTACATCAGATAGAGCAGGAAAGAGAGAAAGCCAGTGAACTGGAGAAAGAAAATGAGTCTATATCGGCACTTCTCACGGCCATAGAATCGGCCAGAGCAACCCAGCAACGTTACAATCAGTGGTTAGTTGTGGTTATCGTTCTGGGTATTGTCACACTGCTCATCATTCTCTATCTGCTTCGCAAATCACGCCACACTAACCAGTTATACGCAGATGCAAAAGCCAAAGCTGAACTTCAGGACAAGCTGAAAACCGATTTCCTGTCGAATATCAGTCACGAAATCCGTACTCCGTTAAACGCTATTATCGGTTTTGGACAGGTGCTGACCGAAAAACTGGATAACCCGAAACATAAACGCCTGACGAATCAGATCGTTAACTCTTCAGAAATGCTGCTGCAATTGATTAATGACCTGCTCGACTTCTCTAAAATTGAAGCCGGCAAGCTGGAGCTTGATGCCGAACAGTACAACATTCGCCATAGTCTGAAAAAACTGGCGGATATCTTCCACGGTCAGGCTCAGAATAAAGGGCTAAAGCTGGTTTTCTCTATCGATCCTGAGTTGCCTCCGGTACTGATATTCGACGAATTGAGATTCAAGCAGATCCTGGCGAATCTGATCAGTAACGCCATTAAATTTTCATCTGAAGGCAAAATTGAAATCAGGCTGAAACTACTGCGTATTGACGAGGAAAGCTGCACATTTGAGGCCGGCGTGAAAGATACCGGCATCGGTATCAGTGAAGCACAGAAAGAAACCCTGTTTGAACCCTTTATTCAGGCTGAAAGCTCAACCGCCCGCAAGTATGGCGGCTCAGGTCTGGGACTGCATATCTGTAATCAGCTGTTGTCGCTGATGGACTCTAAGCTTGAACTGGAAAGTGAAACAGGCAAAGGCTCTGACTTCTTTTTCACCGTCACCATGCCTTACGCAACACAGATAAAGCCCGTTAAACCAGTAACAAAAACGTCAGACAATACTTTTTCGGGGCAGCGGTTACTGCTGGTAGAAGACAACGATATTAACGTGGAAGTGATTCTGGCTATGCTTTCAACCACCAGCCTTCAAATCACCCGCGCTGCTAACGGCCGTGAGGCTGTGCAACAGATGGTAGACAACACCTTTGATATTGTTCTGATGGATATTCAGATGCCGGAAATGGATGGCTATGAGGCAACCCGTCATATCAGACAGGAAATGGGTATTACCACACCGGTTATTGCCCTGACGGCAAACGCCATGAGTCAGGACATTGAAGCCTGCTGTGCAGCGGGTATGAATGACCACATCAGTAAGCCGGTGCAGAAAGACACCTTACTGGACACAATAATGAAGTATCTGAGCAACGACTAAATGCCGGTTAAAAATAAATACCGCTAAAACGCATCAGGCGCTGGCGGAGAAACCACCTGCTTTAGGGGTCACAGTGGCCTGATAGAATTGCTGAATTACGCCAACACGTGACTGTATGGCCGGAGACTGGTAAGTATCGCCGCCAATTTCCAGCGAACGGTCAGCAACAGCGTCGACAGAAAATGCTTCTGCACTATCCCCGCTCTCAGACCCTGTTGAGCCCGGGTTACCGTTGGATGACAATTCCTGACGGGCTTCATTTGCTTTGCGGGATGCCTCTGCGGCCACTTTTAAATCTTGCGAAGATGGCTCAGCCGGTGCTAAAGCGGCAGCGCGCACCTGCTCCATTTTCTGAACGGTCTGCTCAGGCGTTTCAGCATCGGACACATCAATGCTGACTTCCCCGTCAGTTACGTATCGCTGACCATCCGGGCCTGTTTCATACTGATATTGAGGAGAACCTGCATACTGGCCACCACGGGCTGCATGAGCCTGCTCGTGCTGACGCACTTCCTGGTCACGGGATTTTAGCTCTTCAACTTCCTGCTGCTGAGCCTGCTGTTGCTGCTTCTCTTCCGCCGATTCTTTACCTGCGCTTTCCTGATTAGCGTTATCGGTAGCAGCTTCAGGGTTGTCTGCATTTTCATTCTGCTGCAGTGCATCAGCACGGGCATCAACCTGAATTTGCGGGCGTTCATAGGTTACGGGAGCAGGTTTCTGACCGGGCAGTCTTGCACGGTCTGATTCAGAACCTAATCCTTGCTCAGACGCACTCTGATCTGCATCTTTAGAAGGAGGAATGGTGTCTTTCAGTAAGTTGTCACGGCGTGCAGACTCGGTGTTCACATTTGCGGTGGTGAACACTAACGAAGTCGGAACGGGCGTGACAATATTCATGATATTGAAGCTGTGATCAGGTCAGCGTATCGATAATGGTGCCGACGGTATCAAACGCCGTATCGACCACTTTTGCAGAAGCAAGGGCATTGTTGCGGTTGTACTGCAATGACATTAAATCAGACGTCAGGCTGTCACCACCGGTGGGCAATGTGTTGCGGATATTCGACAAATTGTTCAGCGATGCATTAGTCAGCACCTGACTGGTGCCATTTAATTCAACACTGGTTTGCGCTGCGCGCTGGGCAATATTCACGGATGCCTGTGTCATGCCCTGATAGGCATTCTGAATGCCGCTCATGCCAGACACGATCGCCGAATTGATATTATTACCAATAATACTCGACATGACTGATACCTCTTTTTTGCATATTGGCTACCACACCAATCTGCACCTCATACTCTCTCACGGTTAATTATTGACCAAAATGAGTAAAATGAGAAGTACCGGAGATAAAAAAACGCGCCTCCTGTAAACCGCTGGAGGCGCGTTTCTCATTAAGATGCTGATATCACATCAATATATAGCTCAAGGTACTTCAGAAGGTTGCTACCAGAAACTGACGAATAATATCGGCAGACTGTTGCGGATGAGAAATAAAAGGGGCGTGAGATGCGTGAGGCAATACAACCGTGTCACTTTGCGGGTGCAGCTCGCAGATACGGTCAATGCCGCTGGTCGGTACCAGGCTGTCCAGCCGTCCGTATATCCTTAATGTCGGCTGCCTGATACGACCGATATGTTCGCGGAGATCTTCACTGGAAAGCAGCGCCAGAGAAGCTTTCAGGGCCTCTTCTGCCGGTGAAGGCCATGCAGTAATACTTTGTCTGATGGCTTTCATATCCTGGCGGGCGGTATCACTGCCCATGGCCTGAATGGCGAGAAACCGCTCCAGGGTTTTGCCGTAATCTTTTGCCAGCTGAGTTTCAAACTGGGCAAGCAATTCGGCATCAATACCCGGCCAGCAGGGACCGTTAACAAATCTGGGCGTTGAGGCAATGGTGATGAGGGCACTTACATGCTCCGGTAAATCCAGAGCCAGTTGCTGTGCAACCAGACCGCCCAGTGACCATCCTGCGACCACGCAGTTTTCCGGCAGATACGGCGTTATCATTTTCGCCACAGATGCCACGGTATAAGGCTCTTCCGGCAGCACACCGTTGTTTTCACCAAAGCCCGGCAAATCAATGGTGGTCACTTTGAATTCGCTTTCCAGCAACGGAATGAAGTGTTCAAACACACCACTGTTCATGCCCCAGCCGTGAAGCAAAACCAGATCTTTTCCTGTACCCCGGGTACGGCTGACGAGATTTTCTGAGACGTTAGCATTTAACACTGATGACATCCTTTGACTATGCCTGCAATTTTGCCGCTGCAGAGCACCACTGCCGGGCTGACAGAGTACTTAACCATGCGACTTCCCAACTTAGCTTGTTTGCTGTGTAATCAGTACAGTGACGTACCTGTGTGTACGTTCTGCAAATTTGATACCCGCTTTTTATTACAGCTTGGCTATCAGGGTAATTTACTGCGCTACAAAAAAATCAGCCAGCAATTTTTACCGCCCTCCTACAGTGCGTTAAGGGCCTGCGGAGAATATCGCTGGCCATTTGACCAGCTTATCAAAGCCATGAAATTCCGGCGCTGTCAGATAAGCCCGGCAATTCTTGGCAACTGGTTCACCTCACAGTGTATCGATGAAGACACACTATTACCGGATGCCTTACTCCCCGTTCCCGTACCACTACACCGCTTTTTTCGCCGGCAGTTCAACCAGGCAACAGAACTGGCCCGTCACATCGGACGCCGGATAGACAGACCGGTCATCGCTGACTGGGCCCGCCGCACCGGCGGACGATCACAACACACGCTGAAAAAGGACCACCGGATGCATAACCTGCACAGCGCTTTTCGGGTGAATCCCTGTAAGGAGCTGCGTCACGTAGCCATCATTGATGATGTTATGACCACAGGCGCGACGGCTAATGTACTCGCCGGTCAGCTGCGTCAACATCACCCTGACCTCATCATAGAAGTCTGGGTGATGGCGCTGACCTGCCGGTTCCCCTTAGCGGACTAAGTGACCTGACTGATAGATCGCGTTTGACATCAGCTTACCGGTACCATACCAGTAACCCCGGAAAAGCAGGTTGTCAGTAAAGCCAATCACCACGCCACGACCTTTTGGCTGAGTCAGCACAGATGCCGTGCCGCCAATCATGGTTTCCAGTTGTTTTGCACTGAATCCGGCCATTAACGGACTGCCGGAATAGTAACCGGGCCTGGTGAACGGGTCGGCGTCAGCATGCACAATCATATTACTGGTTTTAAATACCGGCAGTGTTTTACCCGTGTAACCAAAGAAAATTGGATGGGTCGGGTCAATACCGGTTTCGTACACGGCACCGGCAATAATTTTACTGGCACCCAGCGCAGATTTATCTGCATAGGTCAGCTTATCTACCGGAAAAACACTGTCGACTTTATCGCGGGATACGATTTCCGCATCCAGCCAGCCTTTTTGTGCAAAGAATTTTACCGCCGATTTCTGTCCAATCAGCACCCCGCCATTATTCACCCAGTCACTGATATCATTGTTGAGCTTGTCGCTCAGACCACTGTAACTGCCACTGACGAAAATAATATGGGAGTAGTCAGCCAGGCGGATAGTGCTCAGACGGTCCTGCTCCACAATGACCGGCGCGGTGCCTACACGGGTGTCCAGATAGTGCCAGATTTCTCCGGCTTCCGATGAACTGGTGCCGTTACCGCCCACCAGCAGAATTGATGGCGCTTTTACCGGTGCAAGAGTACGACCGCCAAGATCCGAGCCCTGCGGCGTCAGTCCGCTTTTTATACCAAACACTTCCACACCGGTTAAGGCCGACGCATCCTGTAACAGGCTGAGCAGATCATCAGGCTGTGATAATGGTGTAGGCACAATAATGGTTCCGGCTGCGAAATCACGATTCCGGCCATCAGTCAGTTTGGCGGTAAAGGGCGTTTCAGCACTGCGCACTGTGGCCCCGTTTTCCAGCAGCTGTTGCAACATTGCCGGCGCATAGTAACTTTTCCATTCAAATGCATAGGCGTACGCTTCACCGTCAACGAGCGGTACCGGCATTTTCACCGGCCCGGCTTCCGTTTTGATGCCACGCCCGGCGCGTTTGCTCAGCACGTCGTAATCAAGATTAAACGCCAGCGCGATATTCCAGTTAGACACGTCATAGAAGGTGTTCTCAGCAAATTGCTGACGGGTAGAAAACAGGCTCTTTACCAGGCGGTATTTTGGCTGATTAAAAGGCACAACCAGACTGCCTTTGCTGTAGCGCTTGTTATCAATTTCCTCGTCATCTCTTGCGTAACTGTATTGGATCTCATGTTGATTGAGGATCGACAGTAAAGCCTCTTTACGGCCACTGTCATCCGGCATAGCCACAATCACCCCGAAGTGCTCATCCTTATCAATCGCGTCAGCCGTCTCAGAGAAAAATGTATTCTGGTAATTCAGAATGGCTGGCTTATTGGCCAGCGAACCGGCAATCGTACTCAGACTGGTAGTCACATGGTTCTGGATAGTTTGTGCAAAGGTCAGCTCTCCGTTCACCGTATCCTGTACGTGTCCGCGGCTGCTTGCCTGTTCAAACAGAATACCGATGCTGCCCATGGAATCGGGATACGATGAGCCTTTCCCGTAGTAAAAATCGTCAAAACCTTCTTCCGAGAAGTATAACTGACCTGCGTCATCAAACGCTTTGGCGTGAAAAGCTGCCAGCGCTTCTGTAAGCCTCACATTGCCGTCAGGCGTATTCGGGTTTTTCCGCGACGGCACACCGGGCTGGAAGAAATAGGTGCTGTCCGGCCCCATCTCATGATGATCGGTCAGTACATGAGGACGCCATTTCTGAAACTGTTTGATCCGCGCCTGTGACTCAGGATGGGTCAGCAATAACCAGTCACGGTTTAAGTCGAACCAGTAATGATTCGTTCTGCCGGAAGGCCAGTCTTCCTTGTGCTCCCGGTTTTCTCCGTCAGCGACAAGATTTTTGCTTTTATGCATGTTTGCCCACTGTGCGAAACGGGACAAACCGTCAGGATTGAATGAGGGATCCAGCAACACGACATTTTTGCTGAGCAAATCTGTTACCGTTTCATCCTGCGCTGCGGCCAGGTAATACGCCATGACCAGTGCAGCGTTACTTCCGGAAGGCTCATTTCCATGAATGCTGTATCCCATGTACAGAAACAGAGGCGCATCTTTTGCGGCTTTAGCCCCGCTGTTCACTGTTTTAAGATGGTTTTCCCGCCATTGCGGTAACTTGCTGCGGTTTTCCGGTGCAGTAATGGTGAGCAGCAATAACGGACGGTTTTCATGGGTGCGGCCGGTTTCTTCAATGCTGATGCGGTCAGATGCTGCTGCCAGAGTATACATGTACCCGGCCAGCTGATCATGGCGTACATGCCAGGTACCCACTTCAGTACCAAGATAAGATTCAGGGGTCGGAATAGCAGGGTCATAGCTGGTATTTGCCGGCAGATAAGCGGTAACCGGTTTACCTCCGGTATCTTTAAATACCGGTGCTGCTGATGCTGAATACACGACAAAAGCAATAAGGGCGAACACCCATTTTCCTGCGCGTCTGAAACTTGAATCCATTTTTCTTTTTCCTGTTGTTTTTTGTACTTTTGACCACACCTGTATAAAAGCATGCAATACTTGACTGTTTTAGTCAGGTAAATTTGTTATTATATGCGCTATCACGATGCAACGTAGGATTTGTTAATGATCAATATATCAGAAGACGCACAGGCTCACTTCGCAAAACTGCTGGAAAAACAAGATGCCGGGACGAACATCAGAGTGTTCGTGGTTAACCCCGGAACCTCAACAGCGGAATGCGGTGTGTCTTATTGTCCTCCGTCTGCTGTTGAACCCGGCGACATCCGTTTAAACTTCAACGGATTCGACGCCATTGTTGACGCAGAGAGTGCGCCGTTTCTGGAAGAAGCAGAGATTGACTACGTGACGGACCAGATGGGTTCTCAGCTCACTCTGAAAGCGCCAAATGCAAAAGCCAGAAAAGTGGACGACAATGCGCCTCTGGTTGACCGTGTAAGCTATGTCATTGAGTCGGAAGTTAACCCGCAACTGGCCAGCCACGGCGGTAAAGTAGTATTGCTTGAAATCACTGAAGAAGGTTTCGCCATTCTGCAATTTGGTGGCGGCTGTAACGGTTGTTCAATGGTCGATGTCACCCTGAAAGAAGGGATTGAAAAGCAGTTGCTTGAACAGTTCCCGGGAGAACTGACAGGTGTGCGTGACGCCACCGAGCACGAAGCCGGCGAGCACTCGTATTATTAATCCGTCTGACGCGTCGCTGACTGCACTACACCGCAGCTGGCGACGGTTCAAAACAGGCCTGGCACTCTTTATCGCGGGTGCCACGGCGCTGATGACCATCAGCTCTTACCATCCCGCGCTGTATTTTATCTCGCTTATTGTTCTGTTCAGTGGTTTTGTCATCGCCATGAGTGGCTATCTGGCCATACTTTGGCAACGTCTTAAAGTGATGAATCCCGCCGCCAGAAAACGAAACCGAGAGTGATACCTCTCGCCAGCAGGAAAGCCAGCATGGCATACCAGAGCGCCACATTCCCCTGTGACTGACACACCCACCAAACCGGAAAAAACACAAAAGCCGCACTGACAAGCATGGTATTTCGCATGGCGTCTGAGCGGGTAAGCCCAACAAATACGCCGTCAAAGAAAAAGCACCAGTGTGCCACCAGCGGCAACAACACCATGAGGGGCAAATAAGCCTGCGCAGCGGTTTGCAACGCAGCAATCCCCGTGAGAGATGCGATAATAAAATCACCGGCAAGGTAAAACAAAGCGGCATACACGAGGGCAAAAGCCGAAGACCAGAATAATCCCCGCTTCACATGCCCGCCCAGGCGTTCCTTGTCATTTGCGCCGGCCGCTTCGCCGATAAGCGCTTCAACAGCATAGGCAACGCCGTCCAGCCCCAGTGCAATTAACACGAAAAACTGCATGAGAATGGCATTCACCGCTGCCGCGGTTTCACCGATCCTCGCCCCCTGAATGGTCAGAAATGCAATGCAGGCCTGAAGCGCCAGGTTCCGGATTAACATATCGCTGTTAAGCTTCAGCAGAATTTTTTGTGCTGCGCGGTTAAACCAGTCTGCCTGCGGACGCCACCCTGTAGTGAGCTTAAGGGCGCACACCACGCCCGATAACATCATGGTGTATTCAGCCAGCACACTGGCCAGCGCCACACCACCAACAGACATATCAAGGCCATACACAAACAGAATATCCAGCGCAGCATTCAACAGGTTGCCTGCCACCTGTATCCATAACACATGACGGGTTTTCTGTTGACCTACCAGCCAGCCGGTTAATGCCATGTTGAGCATCGCAGCCGGTGCGCCCCATACCCGGATATTAAAGTACTCCCGGGTATAAGAACCCACTTCAGCACCGGATGAGGCTAACGCAAGCCCTGCCTGCAATACAGGCACTTGCAGAGCAACGATAAGTAAGCCGGCAACGAAGGCAACCGCGCCTGTTTGCCACAGTACTTTTGCGGAGAGTAAGCCGGGCTGTTTAGGATCGCCTTTTGCCTGTGCACTCAGGCCAGTGGACGACATTCTGAGAAAGCCGCACACCCAGTAGATTTGCGTGAGGATCAATGTTCCAATAGATGCACCGGCCAGCATGGCAGATGAATCCATATGCCCCATTACGGCCGTATCAACCAGCCCGAGTAAGGGAGTGGTAATATTGGCCAGGATCATGGGAAAAGCGATGGCCAGTAAGGTTTTATGGGCTGGCCAGCCAGCAGTGGCGGTCGTGGTCAAAACGGAAATAACACAGTTTAAGGAATATGCATGCAGCTTATCAGAAACCGCGCAATGAAGTGGGGAAAAGGTGTGTTTGCCAGCGTTGTGACGCTGTTAGTGATGGCACAATCTGCGGCCGCTGCCGGGCAGGACAGTGCAGTGGTTTTACTTTACCACCACGTATCTGAAGACACGCCGGCAAGCACCAGTGTTACACCTGAACAATTTAAAACCCACATGACCTGGCTGGCGGAAAATTACAAAGTCATGCCCCTTCAGGACATTACAGAAGCGCTGAAAAACAAGCAGACATTGCCGGAAAATGCCGTTGCGGTCACCTTTGATGACGGCTACCGGAATATTCTTGAAAACGGTCACTCTGTGATGCAGTCATTGAAACTTCCCTACACCGTATTTATCAATCCTGATGAAATTGGCCGCTTGAAAAACCAGTTAAGCTGGGATGATGTAAAAGCCATGCACAAAGACGGTGTGGATTTTGCCAACCATACACTGGACCATTTGCACATGCTGGACCGTCAGCAGGATGAGTCCAAAGAGGCCTGGTTAGAACGGGTATGGCAAAATGTAGAAGAAGCGGAGAAGAAACTCACGGCACAAACCGGTGAGTCACTGAAATACCTGGCGTATCCCTTCGGTGAATACAATAAAACACTGGCTGATAAACTGGCAAAAGAGGGATACACCGGATTCGGACAGCATTCCGGCGGCATCAGCAGTTACAGTGATTTTACCGCATTACCACGCTTTCCCGCGGCTGGCCGTTTTGCCAATATGGCGCCTTTGAAAGTGAAAATTGCAAGTTTGGGTATGCCGGTGACACACAACGATATCGATAACCCTGAGCGCACTGCCAGAGTCATCGATGAAACACTGTCGTTCACCACTAACAGCGACGATGTGGGCTTGACCCGCGCCGCCTGTTACTACCAGGGTGAATCACTGCCGGTTAACATCAACGGCAAAACCTTGTCATACACGCTGAATACCGTGCTGCCGGTTGGCCGTTCACGTATTAACTGTACCGCACCGTCGAATTCGCAAAACGGTCGCTACTATTGGTTTTCGCAACCGTTCTTTATTTCCGGCGAAGACGGCACCTATCCGGATTAAGTGATAACCGGCGCAATACCTTTAGTGAATTGAATGAAAGGCGGGATCCCCTGCCTTGATTTGAAGCCCATGGATTTATAGAAATCGATGGCTCTGGTGTTGTGTTCCTCTACGTCCAGGACGAGAGATAATTTGCCCAGTTCACGTGCCATGCTTTCCATGTACCTGACGAGGATGGTGGCAACACCACTTCGTCTGGCTCCGGCTGCTACAGCCAGATGTCCGATAGACATTTCCAGCACCATAGGCGGGTTAAGCGCGATGGTGTAAGTTTGACTTCGCATCACCACATCAATAGCCTCATCAAGACCAAAGAAATCGGTAATCGATGTCAATGTATCCCGATCAAAGTGCTGCGGAAGGCTGTCATGCCAGCATGAAATAATGCCGACAATTTCGTCTTCTATACACGCCAGCCAGTGATTGGCAAAACCATATTGTCCCGTGCCGCGAAGCCAGGCCGCTGACAGGAAAGCAAACGCCGTATCACGGTCGCCGTCCCCATATATTTTCGTAAGTAAATGCTCTCCCGCATCCAGTAACAACGGCACCGCATAAGTCGCATCCCTTGCGGTTGCCTGACGTACTACTACTGTCATGAATACTACCGGGTGATAACCACCTTAGGCATATCTGCAAGAATTTGCTCGCTGTCTATGATCGCTAACTTCCCGGGCTCCATTATTGGTTTGAACCTTCCGAGCACTTCCGCTTCGGGGCTGATGAGAACCACCGACGCGCTATGATCGACCAGATAGTCAGCTTTATCAGTGTCCTCAGTTAATGAGTACATCAATCCCATGTTCCTGACAAGGGGGAATATTTCGGCGTGCGGACCGGTTGCAGCGATGAAGTCTTTATTAAAAAAACTTATATAACTTTTAAGCCTTTGAAAAGTATCCCTTTTGGGATCCACAGACAAAAATAGTACTTGAGTATTAGCCCCGGGTTTTATATACGAAAGTTCAGGCCATATTTTATTTAAAGACGCCATCGTTGTGGGGCACACATCCGGACAATAAGTGTAGCCTAAAAATACTAATGTCCAGGCGCCGGTCAGATTTTCCCTGGTAAAAGGCTGTCCGTCAGCATCTGTAAGAGAAAAATCGTCCAGTGGTTTGGGCTGAGGATAAGCCTGAAAGTACTCCGGTGCCCGGCTTTCACCGGAAGGCGGAGCGATATAAAGGGCACCTGCAATGCCGGCGATCAACGCTACCACAGCGATGATGCCGGTTAAGGTTCTTTGAGTCATAGTGTTACGGGTAAGTAGTGGTCAATTAAGAGCACCACAAACAATAACATGAGATGGTAAATAGAATAGCGGAATGTTTTCATTGCCGTGTCGGGCTTAGCCGCAAACTTTAACCTGCATGCCCACAAACAGAACCCTGCATTCAATACCAGCGATCCCGCCAGATAAATTAGGTGAGACATACCGGTAAGGTAGGGCAGCAAACACACCAGAACCAGCAGCACGGTGTAAGCCAGCACCGAGGTTTTGGTGAACGATTCCCCGTGGGTAACCGGCAGCATAGGCACGTTTGCCCGTGCGTAGTCCTTTTGCCTGTGTATCGCCAGCGCCCAGAAGTGAGGGGGGGTCCAGGTAAAAACAATTAATACCAGCAGCAAAGCATGGGCGTGAATCTCGCCGGTAACCGCTGTCCAGCCCAGCAGCGGCGGTGCTGCACCTGCCAGTCCGCCGATAACAATATTCTGAGGCGTCGCCCGCTTGAGGAACATGGTGTAGATAACCGCATACCCGACCAGACTGGCCAGTGTTAGCATGGCGGTAAGGGCATTCACGAAAAACCACAGTAATGCGAATCCGGCGAGCCCCAGTACAGCGGCAAAAAACAGCGCCTGAGATACACTCACCTTACCCTTCACGACCGGCCGGTTAACAGTCCGGGCCATCATACCGTCGATGCGGTGATCAACCACATGATTAATCACTGCTGCTGAAGAAGCCAGCATACCAATCCCCGCCATACCGGCAATAAGTGCATTTGCCGGCACCAGCGACTCGGTGGCCAGGCACATACCGACCAGGGCTGTGAGCAACAGCAGCATAACCACCTTAGGCTTGGTTAACTCATAATAGTCACGCCAGCTGACCGGCTGAGATGTCGCTAAGCGGCGCTGATGAACAGAAACAGATTTAGCCATGTGCTCCTCCCTGTTGCGGATCACCCTGATAACGGGACACCTGATAAGTGATCCATACCATTACCAGTAATAAACAGGCAGCGACGATGTTGTGAGCAACGGCCACAATGACGGGCAGACTCAGCACGACGTTGCTTACGCCCAGTGTTACCTGAATCATCAGCACCCCGATGAGCAGCAGCGCGGCACTTTTCACCGGCGCAGCCACCTCCCGGCTGTACAGCCTGAAGCCGAGCCAGAGTAAATATAAAAACGTAATGACCGCGCCGGCTCTGTGCACAATATGCATTGTCATGCGTTCACCGTATCCGTGGGCGCCATATTCGTAGGTTTCGGCATAAGGCACACTGAATGCACCGGAAAAGTCGAGCCTGGAGGCCCAGCCATCTTCACACACCGGAAAGTCAGTACAGGCAAGTGCGGCATAGTTTGCTGATGTCCATCCCCCCAGGCCAATCTGCATCAGCAGAATAGCCATGCCAAACAGTGCAAATTTGGTGATGCTGTTAATACGCCGGGGCTTTCGTTTACTCTCCCGTAATTTGAGATGCAGTAAAAACAGGCACGCCAGTATGGTGAAGCCGCCGAGCAGATGCCCCATAACCACAACCGGCAGTAAATTCAGCGTCACCGTCCACATGCCCAGGGCAGCCTGAAAGATAACCAGTGCAACAAGTAACAGTGGCAGGCGTACGGTACGGCCGCTGTGACGCTGCTTCACAGCGATGGCAGCGATAGTAAAAATACATAAACCCAGTGCACCGGCAAAGTAACGGTGAATCATTTCATTCCAGGCTTTGGCCGCTTCTACCGGACGTTCGGGGAAAGCGGCATTCGCCGCCTCAACATGATGGTCTTGTAACGGAACGGTGAGCAACCCGTAGCATCCCGGCCAGTCAGGACAGCCCAGCCCGGCATCGGTGAGCCGCGTGTAGGCCCCGAGAATAATAACAACCACCGCGAGGATCAGACTAAACAGGACTAACTTTCTCATGCTTGCCTCCCGGATTATCCGATACGTGACAGTTTCAGCAGTTTTTTCACGTCAGCCAGAATGTCCCGGCTATGCTGTATTGCCATTTGCTTGTCGGTAAAGGTGGGGTAACGAAGCATGGCATTATTCAGGGTGTCGACGAGCAAAATAGACCCTGCATCACTGACATTAAGTGCTGCCTGCTGACGACTGTCTGCCACCTTTACAACATGCAGGTTTTGTTCTGAATGCAACTTCTCAGCAATGGCGGCATCACTGTTACCGGTAAGCAATACCGTTGCCTCCACCCGGTCAGTCTCCCGGCCAAGGGCAATCCACACCTGATGAATACTGTATATCGCATTCTGGCAGGCGGCATCGCATTGCTCCGGCACAGAGTACACAATGCGCCATTTAGGCTTTTCAGCGGCAAACACCGGGGTCAGATCCCTCACAGGCTGCAGCAGCTCTCCTTTGTTAGTGGCTGCATTGGTAAACCACTGATTGTCCAGGGCCAGCTTTGCCAGCATAACCGGAAGTACAAATACGGCGGCAACGCCTAACATAGTCAACTTGCTGTTTTTTCCTGCCATACTGATCATCCTTTTTTATTCGAATTCATTGAAAAGTAACTGACTGCAGCCGCAGCGATGGCCAGCCCGAACCATTGAATGGCATAACCCAGGTGCTTCTGCGGCGGCATGACAACGGGCTGCCAGTTGCGGACAAACGCACTTTTTTCCGGTGCAGTTAACTCAACCACAAAGGGTTGCAGAGGCTGTCCGGTCAGGCGGCGGATAAAGGGGATATCCAGCGCCTGCACCACCACGGGAAACGTAGCATCAGACGACAGCGTTTCGCGCACCACCGGATTGTGTCCCGGCATAGTTATACGGCCATGAAAGTGCTGGAACTTGCTTTCTACATCCACTCCGGGCAGTTCATTCCGGCTTAACGGCGCCTCCACCCATCCAAAATTCACCAGCACCGTGCCTTCACTGCTATGTACAGGCACGATAACGTCATACCCCACGCGCCCGTTTTCCACCCTGTTATCCAGAAACAGGATCTGAGTTGTATCTGCGCGGCCGTTAAATCCCACCTGATAATCACGGATATCTTCCCGCACAGGATCCAGCTGACTGAGAGAGATTGACCCTTCGCTGCTTTTTTGCGCTATGCTAGCCAGACGCTGTTCTTTCTGGTGCATCCGGTCGAGTTGCCAGAAGCCCAGAGAAATCATGCAGATAACCGCTGTCAGTACCACAACAGCGAGAGGTAAGGAACGGAACCGGTTTGCCTGATTCATAATTGGCTCCCCTTATTGACGGAGAAAAAAATGATTATAAAAATCGTCCTTGTATGCTTAGTGATTTACATGATCGCTAACTTGTTTCTCGCCATGCGGGTAATGATGAAAGATGACCCGGACGGCGAACCTATGAGCAAATACATCGGCCGCCGTGTTTTAACTTCTGTCATCATTGTTACCCTGATCCTTGTGGCACTGGCTACCGGACTTATCAGTCCGAATCCCGCCCCTTACTGAGGCGGGCCGGTGCGCTGTCACTTAAAGCACATACACAAACAGATACAGCATTACCCAAACCACATCGACAAAATGCCAGTACCAGCTGCCGGCCTGAAACGCGAAGTGGCTTTTGGGTGTAAAGTGCCCTTTCAGCACCCTTAAAAACAAAACAATCAGAATGATGGTACCCAGCGTCACATGCATTCCGTGGAAGCCGGTGAGCATGAAAAAGGTGTTGCCGTACACGCCGGACTGCAGTGTCAGACCCAGCTCCTGATATGCATGGATATATTCTTCGACTTGCAGTGTCAGAAAGCCCAGTCCCAGTAATATGGTTACGCTCAGCATCACGGTCAGCTGTTTACGTTTGTTCTGCTCAAGGCCCACGTGAGCAAAGTGCAGGGTAACGGACGAAATCAGCAGAATAATGGTGTTAATGGTAGGCAATCCGGCAGCACTCATTTCCTGAGTAGTCGTGCCCCCGGGCGTGGTAACAAGGGGCCACATGGCTTCAAATGCCGGCCACAACACGTCATTGGTCATCGCATTGTTCGAGGCGCCTCCGAGCCAGGGCACCGAAATCATGCGCGCGTAAAACAGTGCCCCGAAAAAGGCGGCAAAAAACATCACCTCAGAGAAGATAAACCAGCTCATCCCCTGACGGTAAGAGCGGCCAAGCTGATCGCTGTATAACCCGCCCATGGATTCATCAATCTGATTTTTAAACCAGCCAAACAACATCACCAACAGCGTGACGATGCCCGCCGCCAGAACATGCGGCCCGTAGCCGCCTTCCCCTTTGGTACTTTCAATGACGGTGTTGCCGGCTCCCACCGCAATCAGAAATAAGGCTACCGCCCCGACAATGGGCCAGGGACTTTGTGCAGGCACATAATACCGTTGATATTCTTGTTGCATGGCTACTCTCCTTCCGGCCTGTCAGCGGCTGCCGCTTACAGGCTGTCGTAAATAAGGGTTGTCACTGCCGCTCAGATCGCCGGCCCTGGCGGTCACGTCGTACAGTGTGTACTGCAAGGTAAAATAGGTAATATCCTCCGGCAGCCCGGCATCCACGTAGAACGACATAGGCATCCACGCTTCCTGACCAGCCTGTAAGGGCTGCTGGTTAAAGCAAAAGCACTCTGTTTTATTCAGATAAAGGGCCGCCTGTCCCGGACTGACAGAGGGAATTGCCTGAGCAATGATGTTACTGGCAGCCGGGTTTCTGACGTAAAACGCCACGGTATTCACTTCCCCGGGGTGCACCTTCACACGCTGTGTTTCTGCACGAAATTCCCAGGGCATACCGCTGTTTGTGCGGGTAATAAATTCTACGGTCACTGTGCGGCTGGTATCGATATCTTTGCCCTGCCACACTGCGGCCCGGTTAGCCGTTTTTCCGTTGATACCGGTGATATCACAGAACACGTCATACAAAGGCACCAGAGCGAAACCGAAGCCAAACATTCCCGCTACGACCACAAGCAGTCGCAGGGTAAGGGTGCGGTTACCGGCTGCGCGGTTGTCCATTTTGATAACTCACTTCACAACCGGAGGCGTTTCAAACGTGTGGTAAGGAGCAGGAGAGGGAATTTCCCACTCCAGACCTTCTGCACCTTCCCACACTTGTGACGTAACCGGTTCGCCCTGCTTTTTGCAGGCTTTAATGAGCAGTACCAGGAAAATCAGCTGGGATAACCCGAAAGCAAACCCGCCAATACTGATCCACTGGTTGTAATCAGCAAATTGCAGCGAGTAATCAGGGATCCGCCGCGGCATACCCGCCAGTCCCACAAAATGCATAGGGAAGAACAGCACATTCACGGAAATCAGTGAGCACCAGAAATGCCACTTAGCCAGCGTGATATCAAACATTTTACCGGTCCACTTGGGCAGCCAGTAATACACCGCAGCCATAATGGAAAACACCGCTCCGGTCACCAGAACATAATGGAAATGGGCCACGACAAAGTAAGTATCGTGGTACTGAAAATCCACAGGGGTGATTGCCAGCATCAATCCGGACAGGCCACCGATGGTGAACAGCACAATGAAGGCCAGAGCAAATAACATGGGGATTTCAAAGGTCATGGAACCCCGCCACATGGTGGCCACCCAGTTAAACACTTTCACGCCGGTGGGTACGGAGATCAGCATGGTGGCGAACATAAAGAACATTTCAGCGAACACCGGCATACCTGTGGTAAACATATGGTGAGCCCAGACAATGAATGAGAGCAGGGCGATGGAGGCAGTGGCGTACACCATGGAGGCATAGCCGAACAGGCGCTTGCGGGCGAAGGTCGGCACAATCTGCGAGATAATGCCAAAAGCAGGCAAGATCATGATGTAGACTTCAGGGTGCCCGAAGAACCAGAAAATATGCTGGAACATCACCGGATCACCGCCGCCGGCAGCATCAAAGAAACTCGTCCCGAAGAATTTATCGGTAAGCACCATGGTCACTGCACCAGCCAGTACAGGCATTACAGCAATCAGCAGGAATGCAGTAATAAGCCAGGTCCAGACGAACAGTGGCATTTTCATCCACGTCATACCCGGCGCACGCATATTAAAGATAGTCACGATTACGTTGATTGCGCCCATGATGGAGGAAATCCCCATAATATGGACTGAGAACACAAACAGCGCGGTACTGTCGCTGCTGTATGTCGTCGACAGCGGCGCATAGAAGGTCCAGCCGAAAGCCGGGCCACCGCCTTCCATGAACAGTGAACCTAACAACATGGAAAATGCAAACGGCAGGATCCAGAAGCTCCAGTTGTTCATTCTGGGCAATGCCATATCCGGTGCGCCAATCATCATGGGGATCAGCCAGTTAGCCAGACCGGTAAACGCCGGCATGACAGCACCGAATACCATGATCAGGCCGTGCACTGTGGTCATCTGATTAAAGAAATTCGGGTCTACGATTTGTAAACCGGGCTGGAACAGTTCGGCGCGGATCACCATCGCCATCGCGCCGCCAGTAAGAAACATGATGAAGGCGAACCACAGATATAACGTACCGATATCTTTGTGGTTAGTTGTCAGCACCCAACGCATCAGGCCTGCCGGAGCGCCGTGTCCGTGGTGATCATCGTGATGTTCATCATGTGCCGCAGTGTGCTCCGGCGTCATAGTTTCAGTTGCTTTACTCATCGCACGCTCCTATTTACCGGTTGCTACTGCATTAACGTCTTTAGGCTGGATCACATCGCCGGTGTTATTTCCCCAGGCATTACGCTCGTAGGTAATCACCGCAGCGATATCTTTCAGGGACAGCATCTTGCCAAACGCCTGCATGGCCGTGCCTGCTTTACCGTTAAGCACAATATCGATGTGCGCTTTCTGATCCTCCAATACCATCTGACTGCCTTTAAGTGCAGGGAAAACGCCCGGCAACCCCTGACCGTTAGGCATATGGCAGGCTGCGCATGTCGCGTTGTACACTTTCTCGCCGGTACTCATCAGCTCTTCTTTGCTCATGCTCATGGCCAGCAGGCGCTGCTCTTCTTCTTTCGCCTGTTTCACAATGGCTTCCTGCTCTGTCATCCAGTTTTTATATTCATCCGGGCTCTTCGCAATCACCACTACCGGCATGAAACCATGATCCTTCCCGCACAGTTCAGCGCACTGTCCACGGTAGATACCGGGCTCATTCACTTTGGTCCACGCCTCATTGATGAAGCCCGGATTAGCATCTTTCTTTACTGCGAAATCTGGCACCCACCAGGAATGGATAACGTCGTCAGAGGTGATCAGGAAGCGGACTTTTTGTCCGGTAGGAATGACCAGAGGACGATCTACCTCAAGCAGGTAGTTTTCCCCTTTTTCGAATTTGTTCTCAATCTGCTCACGCTGTGTGGCCATGATGGAGTAAAAGGACACATCGCTGTCCATGTACTTGTAATGCCATTTCCACTGGGAACCGGTGACAAGAACCGTCATTTCAGGTTCACTGGCATCTTCCATCGCGATGAGGGTTTGTGCTGCCGGGACGGCCATAAATATCAGGATCAGGAAAGGAATGACTGTCCAGGCGATTTCTACTTTCACGTTTTCGTGGAAGTGCGCCGGTTTGGCGCCCCGGGATTTACGGTGCTTGAACATGGAGTAAAACATCACACCGAACACCACCACAGCGATGGCCACACAAATTGAGAACATCAGCATATGCAGGTCGTACACCTGTCCACTGATGTCTGTGACACCTTGTCTCAGGTTGATTTCACCTGCCCGGTCTGATGTTGCCATGGTTTCTGCTTGCAGCGACGCCGGAATAACAGACATCGCTAACCCCCAAACCATCATTGCGTTACATACGAGTTTCTTCACTCAACACCTCCGTGATGGAGGATCTTGTGTAATACCCTGCTCACAGGACCCTGTCGTATCAGGCTATCCGCCTGTTAATTTTTATCTCTTTTTGTTATTTTTTCGTTAACAACGGTATAAGAATTAAACAGATTTCATCTTGTGTCTAGTCTTTCTGAAAAAATAAATGGCCGGGGTGGCCTCAGAAACAGGGTCAAAGCACTTCATTCTGATATTTCGAATGTTTCGTTCAGATCTTCGACACATCCGTATTTAAGGAACGCCGTATTATAGGTAAGTAAATCGTCCTCACACTTGTGACATCAACGTTATGAAAGGAATGTGTAATGAATAAATTTATCCCGGCAGTATTAGTTTCAGGTTTAATCAGTGCAGGCGCATTCGCGGCGCCTGTGAGCTATCAGATTGATCCTACTCACACCAGCGTTATCGCTTCATGGAATCACTTCGGATTCTCTAACCCGACAGCCGCCATCAACGGCGCTGAAGGCACCATCGTGTTTGACAAAGACGCGCCGGAAGACAGCAAAATCGATGTGTCGGTGAAAATTGATACCATTGATTCATTTGTTAAAAAGCTGAATGAAGAATTTGTCGGTGCTGACTGGTTCAATGCAGCGAAGTTTCCTTCTGCCACCTTCACCAGTACAGATGTTGAAATGACAGGTGATAAGACGATGGAAGTGACCGGCGATCTGACGATCAAAGGTGTGACTAAGTCCGTCACTATGGATGTCACTCTGAATGGTTCAGGTGTACACCCGATGACACAGAAAGAAGCGATAGGTTTTGATGCAATGACCACCATCAAGCGTTCTGACTTCGGGATTGATATGTATGTACCGAATGTGAGTGACGAAGTCACGCTGCACATCACCACAGAAGCACAAGCTAAATAAGTTTTCGCATCACCGTCCAGATGCCCGGCCCGCGCGAGCGGGCTTTTTTATTGGTAGCGGCCTGTTAACTGCGGTAGTCTGATTGTTTTTATTGTCAGGGATTGCTTCTATGTTGCGCCGCGCTGTTTTCTCCTCTTTTCTGTTATTTTTAACACCCTCTGTTTTTGCCAAAGCTCTTCCTTCCGGCGCTATTAACGCTCTGTTTGAAGAAGCGGTAAGTCATGACACAGTGCCGGGTATAACCATGGCACTGGGCAACGATAAGGGCATGCTGATGGCTAAAGGCTACGGTTTTGCCGACGTGGAAAACCATGTACCGATGACGACAGATCACAAGGTGCGTATCGGCAGTGTCTCTAAACTCATCGCTACGGCCGGATTAATGCGTCTTGCGGAAGCGGGCAACATTGATCTGGATAAACCGGTAACTGAATACGTCAGCGCATGGCCTGCTGATAAACCGGTCATTACTCTGCGCCAGCTTACCTCACATACAGCAGGCATCAGGCACTACAAAGAAGGTGCCAATGAATTCCTTCTGAATGAAAGTTATCCGGATATCGACAGTGCACTGGCGATGTTTAAAGATGATCCACTGCTGTTTGCACCCGGCACAGATCACCGTTATTCAACGTTTGCCTGGACACTGGTCAGTGCCGCAATGGAAGGGGCTGACGCGTCCCGGGATTTCCGCGCCATCATAAACGAAGAAGTGTTCGCGCCGCTGAAACTGGACAACACGGTATTTGACGACCAGTACACCATCATCGATCACCGGGCGAGACCTTACACCGTACACGAAGGTGAGCTGATTAATGCGCCACAAACGGATCACAGCTATAAATGGGCCGGCGGCGGTTTTATTTCTACGCCGTCAGATATTGTCCGGTTTGCTGTAGCCCATGTGGCAAGCGATTACCTGAAACCAGAGACTACCCGCGCCATGTTTACTCCTGCCAGGCTTAACAATGGTGAAACCGTGGGCTTCGGCATAGGCTGGAAAACCGGTTTTGGCGATTACAAAAAACGTAAAGCGTATAAAGATAACGTGAGCGCGCTGGCTTTGATGGACGATATTCCTGATGCAGTGATGCACTCAGGTGGCAGTATGGGCGGCATTACAATGACCATTCTTTGCCGTGAACATAAAACAGCGGTTACTGTAGTAAAAAATGTCAGTGGTGAAGACAATGCTGATGTTTTTCTGCTGGCGCTCAAGACACTGCACTTTGCACATACCAGCCAATAGTAAAGAAAAAGGGCGATGATGGTTTATATCATCGCCCTTCCAATTTTTAGCGCTGTGGCCAGCGCACACAATAGTTATTGCACCGCGCTTAGCGAAAGGACTTACATCCAGTCAGCATTGCGGATTACACCTACAGCCAGACCTTCAATGTTGAATGGTTCAGCAGCAAGATCCACCTTTATGGTATCGAATTCTTCATTTTCTGCATGCAGCCAAACTTCGCGGCCGCGTTTTTCCAGACGTTTTACCGTGACATCCTCATCAACCCTGGCAACAACTACCTGCCCATTGTGCACGTCAGTAGTTCGGTGAACGGCAAGTAGATCACCATCCAGAATACCGATATCTTTCATACTCATACCGTTTACACGTAACAGGAAATCCGCACGGGGGTGGAACAGATCAGGGTCGACCTTGTAATGCATTTCCACATGTTCCTGCGCCAGAATAGGTTCACCTGCCGCAACACGGCCGATTAACGGTAAGCCTGCGTCTTCATCGTTTTCTGCTTCCAGCGGAATATTCAGCTTTATACCCCGTGAGGTACCCGCCAGAATTTCGATTACACCTTTACGGGCCAGCGCCTTTAAATGCTCTTCTGCTGCATTAGCTGATTTAAACCCTAATTGCTTCGCAATTTCCGCACGGGTGGGCGGCATGCCGGTTTCCAGCATGGTGGTTTTGATCAGTTCGAGAACTTCCGTTTGTCTTGGAGTAAGTGGACGCATAAACAGCCCTGTTTTTCTATACAGTTCCTGTGAGTATATACAGTTGCGCTGGTTTGACAAGGGCTGCCGGCGAAATTATTACGCTTATTCAGGGGGCGCAGTTAACAGCGCCTGGTTTTCATTGCAACGATATGCATTAGTTGTACATTGTAATACGCTGTTTTAGTTCTCCTTGGGAATAAAAAGGTATCTTCTTATCAAGAAATTTTAGCCAGGGGCCTCCTAATCAGAACGCCACCGGCTAAATTTGAGGGAAATTATGCAAGTTGTTTAATCAAGGCTTGCGCGACAGCTTCGGAGCTGGCTGGATTTTGGCCTGTAATCAATCGGCCATCTTCAACTACGTGAGGCTCCCAGTCCGCACCTTTTTCATAGTAACCGCCAAGACGAATGAATTCATCTTCTATCAAGAATGGCACCACATCAGTCAACTCCACCCCCGCTTCTTCTCCGTTAGTAAAGCCAGTAACTTTACGACCTTTGATAAGCGGCTCGCCGTTATCAGTTTTTACATGACGCAGGACCCCAGGGGCATGACACACAAAACTGATTGGCTTGCCTGCCCGCTCAAACGCTTCGATCAGTGAAACAGACTGTTCTGACTCAGCAAGATCCCACAGGGGGCCATGGCCGCCCGGATAAAACACCGCATCAAAATCTGTGTGTGACACGTTTTCAAGTTTGACAGTGTTCGCCAGTACTTGCTGCGCCTGTTGGTCTTGCTTAAATCGCTCAGTCGCAGGGGTTTGAAAATCAGGCAAATCACTTTTCGGATCCAGAGGTGGTTGTCCCCCCAGAGGTGAAGCCAACACCAGCTCAGCACCAGCATCTGTAAAGGTGTAGTAAGGCGCTGCAAACTCCTCCAACCAAAAGCCTGTTTTTTCACCGGTGTTACCCAGCTCATTATGCGATGTAAGTACCATTAAGATTTTCATATAAACCTCTCTATCTTTTAACAATATGGATGAATCAATGATTAAAAAAAAGCGTCTACGGCTGCTTGTTTGTCTGCATACGGTGCTCGCAATCGAAGATTTGATACACCCGCTTCGCTTTGTACTACCACCGCCCTGGCATGAGAGAACTGGCGGAAGCCATGAATACCATGGTAAGCCCCCATACCTGACGCGCCCACACCACCAAAAGGCAGCTCATCAATAGATACATGGGTCATGACGTCGTTGATGACCAGCGCTCCGGAAGTCGTTTGTTGTGCAAATACTTGCTGTGCTGTCCTCATTGAAGTAATAGGCGGCTAAAGGGCGAGGGTGTTGATTGATGTAATCAATTGCCTCGTCCTCTTATTGATACAGACGAATGGGCAATAATGGACCAAATATTTCTTCCTGTATGATTGCCATATCGTCGGTTGTCCCAATCACTAGTTGCGGAGCGATTTTACGGCTTGAGGCGTCATAAGCCGGTTCATTTTGCGGCGCAAGATTGATGATCTCTGCGCCTTTTTGACGTGCATCTTCTAATAGATCGACTAAGCGCTGGTAATGGTGTTCGTTAATGATTGCGGTGTAATCGGTATTTTCTTGAATGCTTGGGAAGGTTTGTCCCATAAATTCTCGCGCTTGAGCTTTGAACGCTTGAGTTTGCTCTGCAGGCAGCAAAACGTAATCTGGTGACAGGCAAATTTGACCTGCATTAAAGGATTTAATCGTTAATGTGCGCTCAACTGCTTTGCTCAGGTCAGCACCTTTAGCCACCATAACAGGCGACTTTCCACCCAGTTCCAGAGTCACTGGCACAAGGTTCTCTGCAGCAGCACGCATCCCCTAGTACTACGGTTAGCTCTTCAGGGCCGAAGTAACGGGCCACTAACTCAGCCAATAATTCTGAAGTCTCAGGCGTCAGTTCAGAAGGTTTTAACATGGCGCTATTACCCGCTGAAAATACACCAGCTAACGGTCCAAATGCTAAATTGATTGGAAAATTCCAGGGACTAATGACACCAACAATCCCTAACGGTTGAAACTGTATTTCAGTGTGCATTTCAGGATCAGGTGAGGCGGTTTGTTCTGCCTCCATCCAGGTATCGAGATTATCGATGGCGTGTTGCAACATATTACTGGTTGTTACCATATCGGCCACGTAAGACTGATATAAGCTACGGTGTCCAAAATCTTCGCTCATGGCAGAAGCAATGGCTTTATGGTTATCACGGATTAATTTTATACAGCGCGGTCACTTAACTTGACGCAACCTGCTGTATCACAACACATTGCAGGACTAGAGGTGGCCATTGGGCGACCTTTATTTGAGCGTTCTTCTAGTGGCGTCGAGCCTACCTCCACAGCGGATGAATTAGCCATGGACATTGGTGATAAGCTGGAAGTAGCTGAGGCGGCTTTGGCTTAAGCAAGAGCTCGATCAATGGACATCTCTGGTGTCTTGCAGATAGTCGGACATGCGGATTTTATAGCTGAGATACTCAGTGTACCGATGCTACCGTTATTGGAGTCGGGGGTGAAAATTCGTATGCACACCGGTAACGGCAGTATGGTGTCGGACATGTTACTTGAGGGGCACTGTGATCTGGGAATCTCAGCCCACCCAGCCTTAGATGATCGTTTAAAAAGCGAGCTGATTTATACCAGTAAATTACTCCCAGTGGCCGCTCCAAGTACCGTAAAGCGCATATTGTCAGCACAAGACTTTGGTTGGTCTGTTATGCCCGAGTTCTTATGTCAGCAGCAAATTGCTCAAAGCGAACTCATGGAGATCCCTTCGCCAGTTGGTACACATGAAATTCACTACTACCTAATTTGGTTACCCAGTGCTTTACGTCAAGTCCGCGTTGCTCACGCAAGACAGACCTTACTCACTCAATTATGGTCGTAATGTCGCCGTTTACCCCCGGCGCCATTACTTATCTTTTTCAGTAGCTAACGCGTTATGCACCGCCCGGGTGAGAGGATAAAACCAGAGCACCACAGCCCCGAGCAGACAGCCTGCGCTGGCTACCAGCGAAATGATTTCGACAAACAGCACAGACTCAATATCAGCGTTTGCACTCTGCGCCGCATATTCCAGCGCACCGGCAATCACAGCAAAAGACAGCCCGTCGCTTATCCGCATCACCAGATGAAATGCGCCAAAGGTAAGCGCCTGATTAGGTATCCCCTGATCCCTCGCACCGTACTCAATGGTGTCTGGTAATGCTGACCACACCAGCACCAGCAGTCCGCCTGAGAAAAAACCACAAACAGCGAAATAAACACATGCACCGGTCATCGTGGCCGGGGTCAGCAGAAGAAAGCTAAGGAAAGTCACAGCCAGCCCGGCTAGCGCAAGGATCATGGCATGATGCTTTTCCATGCGCTGTGAGAGGTGGTTAAACCAGGGTAGCGCCACCAGCTTTCCTGCCGCCAGACTCATAATGAACCATGTCGTCAGCTTCTCGTCGTGAAAAAGCATGCTTGCGAAGTAAACGCCGGATTTGTAGAACACCGGAATAAAGATACACGGCAGTAATGAATATACCGCCAGTACCATGAATGCCTTATTTCGCAGGAGTGCACGGAATGCTTTACTGAGCGGAGGCGGGTGTTTGACCGCTGTCAGATTACCTTCCCGCCAGACCGGCAAAATACATAAATAAATATTCACCAGCATGAACACGCTTGCCGTGATAAGCAAGATAGTCCGCATCCCGTTATCCTGTGACTCCAGCATGGCAAGTGTATCGCCGGCAAATGCGGCGAAGAGCAGGATTGCACAGGAATTATAAAAAATGCGGGATGAAGACAGACGTGTCCGCTCATGGCTGTCTCTGGTCAGTGACCCCATCATCGCGTTGTGAGGTATGTCTACCAGTGCATAACCAATGCGAAAGAGGATGGTCACCACAAGATAAAAAGTAAACAGGTAGTCCGCACCGGCCGGCAGGGGATAAAACAAAATAGCGAACGACAGTACTGTCAGCGGCGCACCTGAGGCGATGACTTTCTGGTAGTGCAAATTATATCTGTCGAGAAGCAGAGACAGCGAGATATCCAGCACGCCGGATACAAGCAGAGACACCATCAGGATCAGGCCCGCTGCCGCTGCCCCCAGTCCCTGTATATCGGCAAAATAATAAAGCAGCAGTAAATCAGTAAAGTTCCAGAGTGTACTTTTAGTAAAAGCACCGGATGCATAGGCCTGTCTCTGGAAAGATGTCAGCATGAGCAGCTTCCGGAGGGCGGGATAGCAACCGGCATATTCATATCAGAGCAGCGGCCCGCAGGAGCTTCGCTGCACGTATTTACAAGTCAGATCTTCTTTCTCTTCATAGGGACGATGCAACACAAGCTGTTGGATCAGCTTGCCGGCCGCTGCGCGTCCCAGATTGCCCACCGGCTGGTGCACAGTGCTGAGTGGTGGCCACAGATTCTTACTGGAAGGGTCGTCGTCAAAACCTATCACCGATACATCATAAGGGATCCGCAATTTCAGCTGGCTGGCCACTTTGTAAACCAGAGTGGCAAGATAATCATTGAAGGTAAAAAATGCGGTGGGGCGATCGTCCCCGGACAGCAGATGACGGATAATCTTTTCATATTCTTCATCTGACGACATAGGGCCCTGAAAAACCAGCGATGTATCAACAGGAATATCAAAATCGCGGTGCGCTTCTTCATAGCCCTGATAACGCAGTAAGCCACCGTGTACATTGTTAAAATTAATGATCGCAACACGGCGGTGCCCCAGCGTAAGTAAATGACTCACCGCCTCTTTCACGCCGGCCACAATGTCACAGGAGACGCAGCTGTTGGCGTCCAGTGACATAGGCAGAATTTTAACCGCCGGTTTTTGTTCAGCTTCGATGACTGACAATACTCCCTGATCATCACACAGTGGTGGCGTAAGAATGTAACCGTCAGGGTTTGAACGTTCCGCCAGTGCCTTAACCTGTTCCGCCAGCGAGGTTCTGTCTTTTACCGGCCGCACCAGTAAATCGTAGCCAGCTTCGTCACACACTTCGATAGCACCGGATGTCAGTCTCGCCGAATAGGAGTTCGAGGCATAGTCCATATATAAGAGACAAATAAGATAAGACTGTTTGGTGCGCAGGCGCCTGGCATTGAGGTCCGGCCGGTAGCCGGTAACGGCCACTGCACTGAGCACCTTTTCTTTATTTTTATCTCTGACTGTCGGGTCATTATTTAATACACGCGATACCGTTTTAATTGATACACCGGCAACCCGGGCGACATCATGTACCGTGAGATTCTTATCCGTTTTCATTATGGCGAGCTTCGTTTATTTATGAACACATTGTGCCACAGAAGACACCTGACAGAGAATCCATCAAGTTGTAAAAAGTTTCGCAAATAGACAACGATAGCATATATTTTATAAAAATAGATTTATAACCATTCAGAATATGTAAAATAAACATAAATTAAATCATAAAATTAAACTTGACTGATTTAACAAATAGCCAAAAGACAACGATAGACTTTTTAAATATCAACATAGTATGATTGTTAAACATTTAACAGATATTAAACATTTGCCACACCGGAATCTGCCGTACCGGTGAGTGATAAAAATAAAAACCGTTAATTTGCCGGGTGCTGATAACAGCCCCGAAAGGACTACACTCTGAGGAGAAAATCCGATGTTTAACAAAAAACCACTGAATCGCGCATTGTTGCTCGCACTGGGCACGATGACATCCACTTATGCCGCGGCTCAGGACAACACCAATGATGACGCGAAAACGAACTCACAACTGGAGGTCATTGAAGTCACCGCACAAAAGCGGGTACAGGGCTTCATGGAAGTACCGGTTGCCGTTACCACAGTATCCGGCGAAATTTTAGATGCCGCTCAGGCCACAGAATTCCAGGACTTAGTTCAGGTAAGTCCGTCGGTGACATTTAACCAGTCCGGCGATATGCGTGGTTCCGGTGTGAACATTCGCGGGATTGGTACCACCGCGTTCCAGACAGCTGTTGAACCTACTGTCAGTACAGTCATTGACGGTGTCCCCCTTGGCCGTACGGTACAGTTTTTGTCGGATCTGGCAGATATTGATCGGGTTGAAGTACTACGCGGACCGCAGGGCACCTTGTTTGGTAAAAATGCTTCCGGTGGTGTACTGAGTATTTTTACTAAACGTCCGGAAGATTCATTCTTTGGTGAAGTCCGCCTTACGCTCACTGATGATGACGCCTGGGGCATGATGGGTCAGGTGACCGGCCCGATCAGTGACAATGTGCGCGGACGGTTGTCTTTTTATAACCGTGATTTCGATGGTTTTGTGGAAAATGTTACTAATGGCGACACCATCAACGGAGACGAAAGTAAAGGTGTAAGAGGTAAACTCGATATCGACCTGGGTATGAATGACAACGTTTATATTATTGCCGATTATTCGAAGCAGGAAAGGGACTGCTGTACGTCAGTTTTACAAAGTATTGGCCGGGGTTCACTGGCAGACTTGCATCAGTTAGGAGAAGACTATGCCGACGTGGATGTATCCTGGGGTAACAACAAGGTCAAGATTGCCAGTCCGGCATATTCCAACACTGAAACCGGCGGGATCTCAGTTGAATACAACCACAGCTTTGAAGACTTTGCGCTGACCTCAATTACTGCTTATCGCGGCTTCACCCTGGAAACAGCTCAGGATGCAGATATCAATCCGTACACGTCGCCGGTAACAGGCCATGTACTGTTCACCAAAAACGGCGCTTCCGGCGGCGGCGATCAGCAACAAACCCAGTTCTCACAGGAACTGCGTTTATCCGGCCAGGCCACTGATAATATTTTCCTGACAGCGGGTGCATTCTACTGGGAGCAAACCGTTGAGCGTTATTTCGAACGTGAAGTGATGCGCTGCGCCGATGCCTACGATCCGGCTGTGGGCACTGTCGCCTGTTCAGAAGAAGGCTCAGGCATCGGTTTTGCTGCGATGGACTCAAAAGTTGATACCCGCAACTACGCATTCTTTGGTCAGGCAGACTGGGATGTAACCGAAGATTTTACTGCGTCATTGGGCCTGCGCTACACCAAAGATGAAATATCTTTTGATTTCGCCCGCGGCGCTACAGTCATTACCGGCCCGTTCTCAGGATTACCGGCACTGCCTGCGTCAGCCGGGTATTTCACCAATGAAACCGAAGACGACGCACTGACAGGTCGCCTGGCGCTGTCGTACGATATCAACGATACCACCATGATTTTCGGTAGCTATGCCGAAGGTTACAAAGCCCCTGCGTTCGACCTGATTTTCTCGCTGAACGAAAGCCGAACCGCACCGGTACCGGCGGAAACAAACAAAGCCTGGGAAGGCGGCGTGCGTTCAGAGTTTTTCGACCGCAGATTGCGTCTGTCTGTCACCGGTTTCCACACTACCTTCGAGAATTTCCAGGGTCAGGCTTACAACCCGGAAACGGTGACCTTCTCACTCACCAGCGCCGGTGAAGTGATCACCGAAGGTCTGGAAGTAGAGTTTAACGCCAAGCCTGTCCCTGAGTTACTGATCAGTGGTGGTGTCGCCTTTATCGATGCAACCTACGGTGAATTCCAGGATCAACAATGCTATTTCAATCAAACAGCAGCACAAGGCTGTATTGACGGCTTCCAGTCGATTACCGGCGGAGATGTGCCTAACTCTCCGGATACCAAGTTTACTTTGTCCGGCAAATACAACATCTACCTGGACGGCGACATGGATATGTTCGTCAGCGCCAATTACCGCTGGCAGGATGAAACCCAGATGAATCAGAACCAGGCACCGTATCTTATTCTGCCAAGCTACAGCGTATTGGATCTGACTGTCGGTCTGCAGGCTGATGACGGTAAATGGGTCGCCAGTGTATTTGCGAAAAACGCACTCAACGACACCTATGTTGCTCAAATCGGTACCGCTATCTTTGATCAGAGCAACATTAACGCGCAGCTGACCAGAGACTTCCAGCGTTATATGGGTGTTGAATTTACATACCGCTTCGGCGCTTACTAACCCGGTGGTACATTTCGCGGATAAAAGACAACGTTGCTTTTATCCGCACTTTTTCACTTTTTACGAATACGGAATAAGCAACCATGCCCGACACATTCACTAAGAAGCTGTTAACTGCTGCCAGCGCCATCGCCTTGAGCTTGTCGATGAATGCCAGCGCTGCAGAACAACAGCGTAACGTTATTTTTGTACTGATGGATGACCTTCGCTACGACGGTATGGGTTTTCTGCAGGAAGAACTGCAAACCCCTAACATTGATAAACTGGCTGAAACCGGTGTGTATTTTCCCAATGCGGTAGTGACATCTTCACTGTGTTCACCCAGCCGCGCCACCATTCTTACCGGCATGACCGCCCGTAACCACAAGATTGTTGATAACAATAACTCCAGTGAAGAAGGCCTGACCTTCTTTCCCAAATACCTGCAACAGGCAGGCTATCAAACCGGTTTTTTCGGTAAGTGGCACATGGGCAGCCATTCAGATATGCCCCGTGACGGATTTGATAAATGGGTCAGCTTTCCCGGACAGGGAGCGTATTACCCGACTGACGCCATTCCGGCTCCGATGCTGGCGAAAGGTATGGTGAATCAGCTCAACGTGGACGGTAAACACGTTAATCAGAAAGGCTACATCACTGACGAGCTGACGGATTACGCACTGGACTGGCTGAAAAATGATGTGAAAGGAAACCAGCCATTTTTCATGTACCTGAGCCATAAAGCTGTGCATTCCGATGCCACGCCGGCTGAGCGCCATAAAGGACAGTACGATGATGTGGATTTCAAATTACCGGACTCAGCGGTGGTGACAGAAGAGGACGCTAAAAACAAGCCCATGTGGGTACATAATCAGCGCAACAGCTGGCACGGCACAGACTTTTTCTATGCCAGCGACCGCACTATGGAAGCATACCTTAAGGAGTATTACGCCACATTGTCAGCCGTTGATGACAGCCTGGGCGAGTTAGTGCAGTACCTGAAAGACAACGATCTGTACGACAACACCATGGTGGTATTTTACTCAGACAACGGCTTTCTGATTGGCGATCACGGCCTTATCGATAAGCGCAATGCTTATGAAGGCTCAGTACGCGTTCCTCTGGTGATCAGCGCGCCTGGCCTGCTGCCACAAGGTGCGACCAATGAAGCACTGGTGAGAAACCTGGATATGGCTCCTACTTTCCTCGAACTGGCGGGCGCTGCGCAACCTGAACAGTTTGAAGGAAAAAGCTTTTTACCCGTGGCATCCGGCAAGGTAGCAGAAGACGAGTGGCAGTCACCTGATTTTGTTTATGAGTACTACTGGGAATGGTCTTTCCCCATGACGCCGACCACCTTCGCCATTCGTCGCGGCGATCTTAAATACATCCAGTATCACGGTGTCTGGGACATCGAAGAACTTTACGATCTGAAAAACGACCCGGAAGAAATGCATAACCTTATCCGCGATCCGAAATATGCTCATGAGTTACTGCCACTGCGTCAGGCGCTCTACGCCGCTCTGCGTCCTGCTGATAACAGCAAGCCCTCGGTACCCTTTAACGCAAGGCTGGCTGAAGGTATGAACCTGCGCAAGAAAGACGGGTTGAAGGCCGCTCCTTTCCCGGACTGGTGGCTGGTTGAGCCCAACCGCAAAGACATGTACATGGGACTGTTTCCTGATACGCCGATGAAAATCGACATGCAGCGCAAAGGTGAAATGTACTTCCCGTGGATGGAAAAAACGGCTGACAAGCCGCGTCACTAAGGAGTTTGGTAAATGCGAATGTTACGCTGGTTAACTTTCACCGTTGTTGCCGGTTTATCCCTAACCGCATGGGGAAAGCAACCCAACATCTTGTTCATCGTTGCCGAAGATCTGAGTCCGCGCATAGGAACCTTCGGCGATGAGATTGCTAAGACCCCAAATATTGATGCACTCGCTGAGCAAGGCATTCGCTTTACCAACGTTTATGCAGCGGCCGGCGTGTGTGCGCCGAACCGCTCTGCATATACCACTGATTGTGCGGTTTCCCGACGGACGCGGTGCCGGTACTCAAAACGATAAATTAATTTCTATGGTGGGTTTTGCTCCAACGTTTTTATCCTTTGCCGGTGCACCGCTCCCTGATTTTTTGCAGGGCACCGGTATCTTTTCCGGCGAACAGAGAGAGTATATCTACGCAGCCAGAGACCGCATGGATATGGTACCGGATAAAGAAGGCGCTGAAAAACTGGGAGGTACAGGTTCATGATAAAAGCACTGAGCCGGAAACCAGTATAGTCGGGGCCATGTGGCCGGGGTTTGAACAGCCGGTGACCGCCAGCCCGCAATTTAAATTGACTGAATGTCACCGGCAGGTGTGCGTTGAGATGACCTCGTCCAGTGACAATGCATCCGTTGCCTGGCGAATGGCAGCCGGGGAGCCCTGGCAACTGTATACCCAACCCGTTCCTGTCCAACCCAACAGTTATATCGAAGCAAAAGCCGTCCGCTATGGCTATCAGGAAAGTAATGTGGAGCAATATCATCATGACTAAGTTTTCTGTAGTAACACTGTTATCTGCCACCATCGGCGCAGCATGTTTGCTACCTGCATTTCCAGCCAGCGCAAAAAGCACCGGGCAACCCAATGTCATTGTCATTTTCGCTGACGATATGGGCTATGGCGACATGAGCAATAACGGTCATCCCACACTCACCACGCCTAATCTGGATAAAATGGCGATGGAGGGACAGAAATGGACAAATTTCTACGTGGCTGCTCCGGTGTGCTCACCCAGCCGCGCCGGTCTTATGCTGGGACAATATCCCGTTCGTGCGGGACTGGCATCATCCACGCCAATGCGTCAGGTATTCCGCGAAGACTCCTTAGGGGGCATGCCGGACAGCGCAACCACCATACCTGAAGCACTCAAAGCACAGGGCTACGATACGGCGATGATTGGTAAATGGCATATTGGCCATCTGCCACAATACCTGCCGGTCAATCACGGGTTCGACAGCTGGTTTGGTATTCCTTACTCCAACGATATGGACCAGGATTTTGAGAAAATTCAGCAGTTAAATGGTCCGGACTGGAGCGTTAAAAACTGGAATAAAGGCAAACAGTGGACAAACCCCAAATCAGAATACTTCCGTGTACCACTGATGCAGGGAGAGGAAGTCATTGAACGTGCACCAGACCAGCATCAAATCACCAAAACCTATACCGCAAAGGCACAGGATTACATTAAATCTCATAAAGACAATCCGTTCTTTTTGTATATCGCCCATGCGATGCCTCATGTGCCACTGTTCGCATCGGAGGAATTCGAAGGACGCAGCACACAAGGTCTTTATGGCGACGTGATAGAAGAACTGGACTGGTCGGTAGGTCAAATTCTGCAAACATTGAAAGATGAAGGTATCGATGACAACACGCTGGTGATTTTCAGTTCGGATAACGGCCCCTGGCTGTGGTTCGAAACCATGGGCGGCAGTGCCGGACTGCTTCGCGGTGGTAAAGCCGACGTTTTTGAGGGGGGAATGCGTGTTCCCGGCATCTTCTGGTGGCCAGGACATATCAAACCGGGGATCCGTCACGATATCGGTTCCACCATTGATTTACTGCCCACACTTGTGGATTTAGCCGGTGGTAAAATTCCCAAAGACAGCGACGGTTATTCAGTTAAAAGCACACTTCTGGACGGTGAAGATGCAGTCCGTGATGTGTATTTTTACTACCGCGGAGCAAAAGTATTCGCTGTCCGTAAGGGCCGCTACAAAGCCCACTTTATTTACAAAGAAGGCTACGGCGGCAGCCCCGAAGAAACACTGGCAGTGCCGTTATTGTTTGACCTGAACGCCGATCCTTCCGAGAAATACAACATTGCTTCAGAGAACAAAGCCATTGTTGCAGAGCTCGCTGCACTGCGGGAACAGCACGCGGCAAGCATTAAACCGGTTGAAAACCAGCTGGATAAGTGTCAAAAAGGGTCGCGACTTTGTCAGTAACGAAAAGCAGATCATAGTGAACAACCTGATAAAGGGCTGCCTGGCAGCCCTGTTTTTATGCATTACCTTTACCGCCACAGCCAGTAGCGATAAGCACTACACCGGTGCGGAAACCTGCCTGTCCTGCCATCAGAAGGAAGGGGACGCCTGGCGTCAGTCTGATCACTATCACAGCATGCTGCCTCCCAGTGACAAAAGCGTGTTGGGAAACTTTAACGACATGACTTTCAGTGCGGGAGCCCGCACTTCCCGTTTCTTCAAAGAAGGTGATGCTTACTTTGTCGAAACGCTGAACGGGCAGGGAGAAAAACAAACGTTCGACGTGGTTTATACGTTCGGCTTCAGACCACTGCAGCAGTATTTATTGCGGACAACCGGAGGACGGCTGCAAGCTTTTGATGTGGCATGGGACAGCCGGCCGGCAGAGCAGGGCGGGCAACGTTGGTATCAGTTGCAGAACAATGAAGTCACCGATCCGGAACATCCTTTTTTCTGGACAGGATACTATCAAAACTGGAACAGCCGGTGTGCTTCCTGCCACTCGACCAATTTACAAAAGCACTATGACCCCGTTAATAATACGTTCGATACTACCTACTCAGACGTTAATGTGGCCTGTGAAAGCTGCCATGGCCCGGGCAGTGAACATATCAAACTGGCCGGTGAAGGCACGTTAAGCGCAACCAACACTGGCCTTAAAGCACTGGGCAAAGCCATCGCTTTTCATTTTAAGCCAGGAGACGCCATTGCACGGCCTCAGTCTTCTCCCGCCCCAATCAGTGAACTTGCCCTGAATACCTGCGGAGGGTGCCACAGCCGCAGAGCAGAATTAGGTGAACCGGATCTGACACAGCCATACCACCAGCAATTCCAGTTAGATGCCATCGACGAATCGCTATATTTCAGTGACGGTCAAATCCGTGATGAAGTTTTTGTACTCGGTTCATTTATGCAAAGCAAAATGGCGCAGGCTGGTGTTACCTGTATCCATTGTCATGATCCCCACTCAGGCAAAACCCGCCTGCCCGATGCACAGGTGTGTGCAACGTGTCACCGTCCTGACGTATTCATGGCCGACACCCATACCTTCGGGCATAAAGACGCCAACTGCCTGGACTGTCATATGCCCGCGCGCACCTACATGGGCGTGGATGACAGACGGGATCATAAATTCCACCGGCCTTCTGCCCTTAATGAAGACAGTGTACGACCCTGCGCCACCTGTCACGAAGACAAATCCACGGCCTGGCTGCGCGATGCGGTTGAAAAATGGCCAGCCCGTGACGGCGCATCGCCGGATACCTCAGGTGAATGGGCAAAGTTAAATGCGGCATTAACCACGTGGGATCCCGCAGCCATTGCTGAATCCGTATCACTGCTTACCGATCCAAAAATTACGCTGCCTGATTTACTCACCAATGCCCTGACCAGAAAAGTGGCCGCTCAGGCGCCGCAGCAAGCCGTAAAACTGATAAAAGCCCATGCGGCTTCTCCATCTGCGGCTTTACGCCGGGGCGCTGCCATGGCAGCACCGTCATTATCAGCTCAGCAACAGGCAGCTGTACTGGCCTCACTTGCAGATGATCCGGCATTGTCTGTACGCAGTGAGGTGGCAGCGGCACTGCTGAATGCGCCGGCAGACAGTATTCTGCCGGAGGCGCAAATCAGCCCCCTTTTAGCAGAATATGAAGCAACATTACTGGCCACGCGGGATCACCCGGGCGCCAACACGGGTCTGGCCCAGCTGGCTTTGCGTAAAGGAAACATAATCGACGCAAAAATGTATTACGAGGCGGCGCTTCGCATTGACCCTGCCAACTTACCGGCTCTGCTGAGCTTTGCCGATTTTTTACGCAACATGGGTAATGAGGACGGCGCGAAAAAATATCTGACAAATGCACTGACCATCGCACCGGATTCCGGAGCCGTGCAGTTTGCCTACGGACTGATGCTGGTGCGGGACAAGCGATATGAAGAAGCGACGACGCATCTGGAAAAGGCCGCCCGGGCTGAAGATGCCAGCCCGCGTTTCGCCTTTGTTTACGGCGTATCCTTGTGGCAGCTCAAACAACCCGAAAAAGCACTCACGGTGCTGGATGACGCGGCGACAAGATGGCCGGGCGATTATGATTTGCTGACAACACGCGCTAAATACGCCTATTTAAGCAAAAACGCCGTGATGCTCCAGAAAGCAGTCACGGCACTGGGTAAGGTGTATCCGCAGGACAGCGTATATCTGCAGTTAAAACCGCTTATTCAGCCTTAGCGGCAGACGGCGCCTCGATGTGATGTGCCGTTACTCCCGCCGGATATAATAAACTGCGACGAAAGGTCGAAGTTACCGTTACATCGTCAAATCCGGCATCTTTCAGTACGGCTTTAATGGACTTGTTCGAATAGCAACGCAGGCTCGATACAATGCCGTCCCACAATAACATCACCGGTACTACCGGGATCAGATAGGTGAAAATGGCAGTCACCAGCAATAGCCGGCGCTCGGTGATAAACGGTAACATGATCATCGCCACCAGCGGGCCTAACAGCATAGACACGTAACTCATAAAGGAGTTATCACAATACTCCAGCACCAGCACATCGTCACCGTGTGACAGATTGAGCTTGAAGATCTGCGCCACCTGTTCGTTGTCAAAGTGGTGGAAAGAGTTAATAAAGATTTTCGGGCAGCGGAAATCCGGATTGTCTTTCAGCACGTCAATGGGTTGTTCCAGATAATGAATACGGTCATCACCCAGATTGTTAATGCGTTCACGAAATTCCGGGTTTTTATCAATCATGAAATCCGACAGGTAAAAACGCAGATCTTTCTTATTCAACTCCTTCATCAACAGTTCGTTGACATAGCCACTGCCGGCACAAGGATCCATCACTGTGCCACCGGCTTTGTTGATAAAGCGGTTCAGCTCAGGCAACCATAATCTGTGATAGCCGAATACTTTATACAATGCGCCCATAAAGCGACGCAGAAAGGCGTGATAAAACTCCGGAACCCAAAATAAATCACCGAATTCAAACAATTTTTTCTGCATGGTATCCCCGCGTTCTGTCCTTTTATCGTTGTAGGGTGAACAGTAAATAAACCTGTCATCGCCACAGGGTAAGTCTGTTTAGTATGGCTTATGTTGCGATAAACGGTTGAGCTATTTTTTCGCTGAACCTTTTACGCGCCTTTTCCGTTTATGATCTTATGCATTATTCTTCTAAAACACTCACCGGCGCATACATCGCCGTACTACTGGCTTTTGCCTGCCTGGACGCAGTCTGGCTGGGCGTTATTGCTATGCCGTTGTATCGTGAAGCGTTTGAAAGTCTATTGCGACCGCAATTTATTACCTGGCCATGGATCGCATTCTATCTGCTTTACTGTGCTTCGGTCGTCTGTTTAACGATACGTCCTTATGCCGGAAAGAACCTGATTCATACTTCATTAGCGGGCCTGGCCCTGGGGGCTACCGCCTACGGCACCTACAATCTGACCTGCTATTCCATTATCCGGGACTGGCCATTGAATATGACTTTGATTGACTGGATATGGGGAACCGTGGCCACAGGAATCATTGCCACCTGCGGCGGTTTTGCAGCACAAAAAATCAGCGATAAACTGGCGCACTGAGGGTGACTCAGGCCCAAAGACCCCCTATCATGGTAACCCCGTCTTATGTTCATCTGGATCGCAGTAAATTTATGGTAGACTGCGCCCGTTTTCTCAACACAGGATTCCATTTTCATGTCGTGGATGCGCAAAACGCTTTTGTCAGTGTTTCATTATCCCGTAAAGTTGCTGGTGAAAGACCACAACATTCCCGCGAATGTCGAAAAAGAACTGGGTATCGACCGCACTAAGCCGATCATTTATCTGCTGCCCACCAACTCTGTGACCGACCAGCTTGCGCTGCGTATGTGCACACAGCGGTTAGGTTTGCCCAGCCCTGTGAAAGATGTCGAACTGGCCGGCAAAACCTATCCCGCCAGTGTCTTTCTGCGTAAAACGGAACCCTTGTTCGGGCAGCCGTCCCAGACGGATGTAGAATCAATATTCTCAGATCTTTTCCACTTGCATCGTGACCATGAAGATGTGGATGTGCAGGTTGTACCGGTATTCGTTACCTGGGGACGTGCGCCGGGTAAAGGTAAACCCGGTCTGAGTGATTTAATTGCCCATCATGCCTCACCAAGCTGGCTGCGAAAATTCTTTATCGTGATGTTTCTGGGCCGCGATAACTTCATTAATTTTAGCAAAGCTGTATCAGCGAGAGAAATGTCGACCCAGCGGGGTACGGATGACTCGATTGCTCACAAACTTGTGCGCGTAGCAAGTACTCACTTCCATCGTAAGCGCCAGAGTATGACGGGCCCGACATTGCTCGAACGTCAGGAACTGCACAATGCTATCCTGGGATCGGAAGCGGTTAAACGGGCCATGGCTGAAGAATCTGCGTCGAAAAAGGCAAAGAAACAGGATCCTAAAGAAGCTGTCAGAGAGTATATCGATGAGATTGCCGCAGATTACCGTGAAGGCCTGATCCGGTTCGGCGATCGCATACTTACCCGAATCTGGAACAAGATTTACAACGGTATCAGTGTGGGCCACAGTGAGCGGATCCGTGAACTGGCTGCCAACGGTCATGAGATCATCTACGTGCCCTGTCATCGCAGTCATATGGATTACATGTTACTGACCTATGTGATTTACCACGAAGGTATGGTGACACCTCATATTGCTGCGGGTATCAATCTTAACTTCTGGCCGGCGGGTCCCATTTTCCGTCGTAGCGGCGCCTTCTTCCTGCGCCGCAGTTTTGCCGGTAATAAGCTTTACACTGCGGTTTTCCGTGAATATCTGGAATTACTGTTTAATAAAGGCTATTCCGTTAAATATTATCCGGAAGGTGGCCGCAGCCGCACAGGTCGTCTGATCCCGCCTAAAACCGGTATGCTTGCCATGACTATGCAGGCAGTACTTAAAGGTGTTCAACGTCCTGTGAGTATTGTGCCCGTGTACATCGGGTACGAAAACGTGATGGAAGTAAAAAGCTATCTCAGTGAACTGAAAGGCAGCGGCAAAAAGAAAGAGTCTAATTTGCAGGTGTTTTCTGCCATCAGAAAACTGAAAAATTATGGCCACGGTTACGTAAACTTCGGTGAGCCGATTCAGTTGAATCAGTTCCTTGAACAAAGCGTTCCTGACTGGCGTGAAACCTTACCTGCAGACCCGGAGAAAAAACCAAACTGGCTGACGCCACTGGTTAACGATCTGGCCCACGAGGTAATGCTGCGTATTAACCGAAATGCTGCCATTAACGGTATGGCGCTGATTTCTTTATGTTTGTTGTCGTCTAAAACACAGACCATGACGGAAAAAGAGCTGGTCAGGGTGATGGACAACTACCTGGCTTTGCTGCGCAGTGCGCCGTACAGTGATGACGCCACCATTCCCGCCAGCAACGGCAGAACCATGCTGGAAGAAACCCTGGCGTTGAAACGTTTTGATATCAGTCAGGATGGCTACGGCACGATGATCGCGCCACTAAAAGATGCCGCTGTATTCCTTACATATTACAGAAATAATATTCTTCATTTGTTTGCCTTGCCCGGCGTTATCCTTTCAGCTGTCTTCGGCCGGCCCGGCATTCACCGTCATGAGATATTACGCCTGATGGCAGCACTGTATCCTTTGCTGCAACGTGAGCTTTTTATCTACATGACTCAGGATGAGGCGCTGGCTTACACCGACAAGCTCATCACCACTTTGCTGGAACAAGGCATGCTGACAGAGATGGAGCAGGGACTGTTGCATCCGCCGGCATCATCAGACCGGGCGTTCCATTCAGCCTGGCTGCTGAGCCGGTGTATGCAGGAAACTTTCCAGCGCTACGCGGTGGTACTTACCATTATCGAGCGTGATCGGGTGATAAGCCGCAATAGTCTGGAACGGACCAGCCGTCAGGTGGCGGAACGTCTGTCAACCTTATACGGCATGAACTCTCCGGAGTTTTACGACAAGAATGTGCTTTCTTCTTTCATTTCTGCCCTGCGGGAGAACCACTGGCTGGATTCTGCGCCGGATGGCAGTCTGAAGTATTCTGAAGAAAGCGATGCGCTGCGCCAGGATGTGTTGTCTCTGGTGTGGCCTGAAATTACCCAGCACTTGCAGAATGTGGAAGCAACGTGCGGGTAACGGATCCACGTGTAAAAGTGAAAAGGAAAGTTATGATACAGGGCACTTGTCGATATTTATTTGCCTTCGCAGTGACACTGATGCTGGCGTCATGTTCATCTGTACCGGATATCAGTGAATACCGGAAACCGGCAGGGTTCAAGCTGGAGAGTCCCCGTCTTGGTGCCGGTGCAGCTACCGATCAGAAAACCATATTTGTGTTTGGTGGCAGTAACCAGAAGGGTCTGCTGAATGATGTGGAAATTCTCGACCCGGCGACCAAAAACGTGCAGGTACTGAAAAACCATATTATTCCCCGCCGCTATTTTTCGTCGGTTTACGATGACAATAACCACGTGTATCTGATTGGCGGGATCTCTGCGTCAAAACAACGGGCAAACTATGAAAGCACCGTCGAGGTGTTTAATACCGTAACCCGTAAAGTGACTAAAGCGGCGACATTACCTTACCCTACGCGTACTAACACCGCAGTATATCTGGATGGCAAAATCTATGTGCTGGGCGGCTCTCACCACGACTGGCAGACCCGCAAGCTTAAACCTACAGCACTGATGGCAGTTTATGATATCAGCAAGGACGAGTGGTCTCTGGGCGCGCCGATGCCCACAGCCAAGTCCACCTCTGCTGTCACATGGCAAAATAAAATTTATGTCGTTGGCGGTTACACTGGTGAAGAGCAACTGGATGTGTTTGAACAGTACGATCCGGCGACTAAAAAGTGGAAATCTCTGCCTCCGCTGCCGGTGCCTGTCAGTGCACATACCACCACTGTGTGGCGTGATTACCTGATAGTGTTTGGTGACTACAACAATCTTGATGCTGTGTGGACTTACGACTTTAAGGCTGGCACCTGGCATCAAAGCGACTTATCCATGACCGGTGTCAGACACGCAAAAGCGGTTACCTACAACGACGCTGTTTATCTGATTGGCGGCAATCAGGACTCACCGGGCCCTGTGCTCGACACTATTCAGATATTTGATGCGAAACAATTGCGTCAGGCCGTTGGTAAGTAGCCTGTTCCAGTTCATTCAGACATAAAAAAGGGGCTGTTCAGCCCCTTTTTTATGACAGGAAGAATTTATACGCGGGGTCGTCTGTGACCTCTTTAAACTCGTAGCTTAACTGCTGCAAGTGTGCATTAAATTCATCACGGCTTTCCGGTGGTATTTCAAAACCGGCAAGCACCAGGCCTTCAGCGGCACCATGATTACGGTAATGGAACAGTGTTATATTCCAGCGTTCACCCAGCGTTCCAAGGAATTTAAGTAACGCCCCCGGGTGCTCAGGAAACTCGAAAGTAAACACCGCTTCGTTCAGCAACGCTGGTGGTCTGCCGCCAACCATATGGCGTACGTGCAGCTTCGCAAGCTCGTTGTCGCTCATATTGAAGCAGTCGTAGCCCTGTTCAGTCAGCGAGTCATTCAGCGCAGCAAACTCCTGCTTGCCGCCTTTAAGATTTACACCCACAAAGATGTGCGCGTCTTTCCCGTTAGCAAAACGGTAATTGAATTCAGTGATAGCTTTACCGCCAAGGACTTCACAGAATTGCTTGAAAGCCCCCTTACGCTCGGGGATCTTCACGGCAAAAACAGCTTCTTTCTGCTCACCTAATTCACAACGCTCAGACACATAACGCAGCGTGTGAAAATTAATGTTGGCACCGCACAGAATACCACCCAGCTTCTTGCCCTTGATATTGTGCTCTGCCACATATTTTTTAATAGCCGCCACAGACATCGCACCGGCAGGCTCTGCGATAACACGGGTGTCATCGAAAATATCTTTGATTGCCGAACATATTTCGTCATTGGTAACAGTGATCACGCCGTCCAGCAATCTTTCACACAGACGGAACGTTTCTGTCCCCATAGTTTTTACCGCAACACCGTCGGCGAAAATACCCACCGAGGGCAGAGTCACGATTTCACCGGCTTCCATGGCCGCCTTAAAGCAGGCTGATTCTTCCGACTCGACACCGATGATTTTGATGTCCGGCTTCAGTTGTTTGAGGTATACCGCGATACCCGCAGCCAGACCACCACCGCCGATAGCCACAAACAGAATATCCAGGTTAGGATTCTGCTCCAGTAGCTCCCGGGCTACAGTTCCCTGGCCGGCAATAACATCAGGATCATCAAACGGAGGAATAAAGGTGTAGCCGTGGGTTTTCGCCAGCATCTGCGCGTGCTTGCTGGCCATATCGAAATTCGTGCCGTGGAGCACAATGTTAGCGAAGTGTCCGCCGAAGCGACGTACCGCATCCACCTTGATATCCGGCGTGGTTTCCGGCATCACTATGGTGGCATGTACGCCTTTCTTCTTTGCACCGTATGCAAGACCCTGAGCATGATTACCAGCAGATGCTGCAATAACACCAGCATCCAGTTGCGCTTTGCTCAGCGCACTTAATCTGGTGTAAGCACCGCGCAGCTTGAATGATTTAACCGGCTGCTGATCTTCACGTTTCAGATAAATATCATTACCTGTTAACTGCGAGAGTCTGGATAACACAGACAACTCGCTGTTAACCGCAACTTCATAAACCGGCGCTAACAAGACCTTTTTGAGGTATTCGTGATCGCTGACGGTCATATGTCTTCCAGTTTAGAGGCATCCCGCACAGCACCTTTGTCTGCACTGGTAGCCAGCATGGCAAAGTTCTTCAGTGACAGAGACACTTTACGTTCGCGGTTCTTCGGTTTCCAGGGCTTGTCGCTGGCTTCCATCGCGGCACGGCGGTGAGCCAGTTCCTCGTCAGAAATCGCAATGTTGATAGTCCGGTTAGGGATATCAATTTCAATCTTATCGCCGTCTTCCACCAGACCAATGCCGCCACCGCTGGCCGCTTCCGGTGAACAGTGACCAATAGACAAACCGCTGGTACCGCCAGAGAAACGTCCGTCAGTGATAAGGGCACAGGCTTTACCCAGACCTTTCGATTTCAGGTAGGAGGTCGGGTACAGCATTTCCTGCATGCCCGGGCCGCCTTTCGGACCTTCGTAACGAATGATAACCACATCACCGGCTTTCACTTCATCACCCAGGATGCCTGCTACCGCATCATCCTGGCTTTCGTAAATCTTCGCAGAACCGGTAAATTTGAGGATAGATTCATCCACACCCGCAGTTTTCACGATACAGCCATCAACCGCCAGGTTACCGTACAGAACCGCCAGACCACCGTCCTTGCTGTAAGCATGTTCAAGATCGCGGATACAGCCTTCGCTACGGTCGGCATCGGCTTCATCCCAGCGACAATCCTGACTGAATGCCTGCGTAGTACGGATACCTGCAGGGCCTGCACGGAAGAAAGTATCAGCATCTTTGTTTTCAGGATTAGTGATATCCCAGTCGCTGATCACTTCCGGAAGCGTCTTACCCAGAACATGATGCACGTCCTGATTCAGCAGACCGGCTTTATTCAGTTCACCAAGAATACCCAGTACGCCACCGGCACGGTGCACGTCTTCCATGTGATATTTAGGTGTAGACGGTGCAACTTTACACAAATGCGGCACTTTCCGTGACAGACGGTCGATATCTGCCATGGTGAAAGGCACTTCACCTTCCATCGCCGCTGCCAGTAAGTGCAGGATGGTGTTTGTAGAACCACCCATGGCGATATCCAGACTCATAGCATTTTCAAATGCCTTGAAGGATGCAATGTTGCGTGGCAACGCAGTTTCATCATCATTTTTGTAGTAACGCTCACACAACTCAACTACCAGCTTACCCGCCTGCTTAAACAGCTTTTCGCGGTCAGCGTGGGTAGCCAGCATAGAACCGTTACCCGGCAGGGACAGACCCAGCGCTTCCGTTAAACAGTTCATCGAGTTTGCGGTGAACATGCCTGAACAAGAACCACAGGTCGGGCAGGCAGAACGCTCAATCTGGTCTGTGTCTTCGTCGCTGACGCGGTCATCCGCAGCGGCAACCATGGCATCAACCAGATCCAGCTTAATCAGTTGATCTGACAACTTGGTTTTACCGGCTTCCATGGGGCCGCCGGAAACAAACACCACGGGAACATTCAGGCGCATAGACGCCATCAGCATTCCCGGGGTGATTTTGTCGCAGTTAGAAATACACACAATGGCATCAGCACAATGGGCATTCACCATGTATTCAACGGCATCTGCAATGATTTCCCGTGAAGGCAGGCTGTACAGCATACCGCTGTGGCCCATAGCGATACCGTCGTCTACCGCGATGGTGTTGAACTCTTTAGCAACACCACCGGCTTCTTCTACGCTGCGGGCAACAAGTTGTCCGAGATCTTTTAAATGCACATGCCCTGGCACAAACTGCGTGAAGGAGTTGGCAATAGCAATAATCGGCTTACCGAAATCAGTGTCTTTCATACCGGTAGCGCGCCACAGCGCACGTGCGCCGGCCATATTTCTTCCCTGGGTGGAGGTTGCAGATCGTAACTTGGGCATAATGCTTTCCCGTTTCTTAATTCAATTACAAAAAATTACTTATAAACCGGCGTTAACCAGTTCCATTTATCTTCGGTCTTGCCGTTGAACAAGCCAAAGAACATATCCTGTACTTTCTCAGTGATCGGGCCACGGGCACCGTTACCTACTGAAATACCGTCAACGCTGCGTACCGGCGTTACTTCTGCTGCGGTACCGCACATCAGAATTTCATCGGCCAGATACATCGCTTCACGGGGAATATTTTCCTCACGGACTTCATAGCCCATTTCTTTCAGCAAGGTTATCACTGTGTCACGGGTGATACCGGGCAGAATGGCTGCCGTCTTCGGTGTGGTGGATACAATACCGTTGCGGATAACAAAGATATTCTCACCTGCACCTTCTGAGATATAACCGTTACGGTCCAGTGCGATACCTTCACCGTAACCATGACGACGGGCTTCCATAGAGATAAGTTGTGAAGACAGATAGTTACCGCCGGCTTTTGCACCGGTAGGAATGGTGTTGGCCGCCAGACGGTTCCATGAAGAAATACCGGCATCCACACCATTCTTCAGTGCTTCTTCACCTAAATATGCTCCCCATTCAAAGGCAGCAATGGCTAACTCAGTTTCAGTACCGAAAGGTACAGCCAGACCCATACCGATATCGCCGTAATAAGCGATTGGACGGATATAAGCTGACTTCAGTTCATTCTTACGAATGATATCCATCGTCGCTTCATTGATTTGGTCCAGCGTGTAAGGAATCGTCATGCGGTAAATTTTCGCAGAGTCCAGCAAACGCTTGTTGTGCTCGTCCAGACGGAAGACGCAAGTTCCTTTATCTGGCGTGTTGTACGCACGGATCCCTTCAAAGACAGATGAACCGTAATGAATAGCATGTGTCATTACATGCACAGTTGCATCTTTCCAATGCTTGATTTCACCGTTAAACCAAATAAATTCTGCTGGTTGCTTAGCCATGTTAATTCCTTCCTGTAGCAGGCTGTTCGCCTGAAACCGTTAGTTCGGTACAAAATAAGTGACAAGACAAATGTCTTAAGACGAATGATACATGACCGCAGTGAAGTGCCCAATAACCTCTCCGGACTCTGCTTGCGACTGGACAGGAATATTTACACCTTTTGTAAGGTTGCAGACACACCTGTTCACGCCTGATTTCGCCTGTAGGTCGACACAGAAAAGGATAGTCCCTGAATACGGACTTGTTATGACTGGATTGTTGATAGTTCGGAATTTTATAAAGGGCCGGAACGGGCCCCCGGATCGTGGCTGGCTGACCACGAATCTGTATGGTGCGAAGAAATAGCATGAAACCCATGCCATAATCAAGTATTTTGCGCCCTGAACGCCGATTTTCCGTTTAACAGGCGTGCGTGTTAAGCAATAAAAAAAGCTGAGTAAAGAAATGACAGACTGGTTTCACTGGTTAAACCTGGCGGGTGTGGCTGTTTGTGCCATTTCCGGCACCTTAATGGCTTACCAGAAAAAAATGGACGGCTTCGGGGTCGTTGTACTGGCATCGGTGACTGCAATTGGTGGCGGTACGCTGCGGGATATTATGCTCGATTTGCCGGTATTCTGGATTCAGAATACAGACTACATCTATACCACTTTAATTGCTGCGCTGGCGACCATTGCCTGGCTCAGAGTCAGCCCGCGATTCCCCTATCACTACTTATTGATTGCCGATGCTTTCGGCCTGGCGTTATTTAATGTCGTGGGCATGGAAAAAGCACTTATTCATGAAGCACCCATGTCTGTAGCCATTGCTATGGGGACGATCACCGGCGTTTTTGGCGGCCTGCTGCGCGATGTTATTTGTCGTGAAGTCCCGCTGGTACTGAACGGAGAGCTTTATGCCATTACCTGCATAACTGGTGGATTAAGTTACGCATTGCTGCTTTATTCTGGCTTTGATCAGCATTACTGCCCCTGGGCTGCTTTGCTTGTCACCGTCGTCATGCGCCTGTGTGCCATGCGGTGGCACTGGCAACTGCCGGTATTTAAGCCCGACTGAGAACTGTTCACGGGTTCAGTTATTCCCGTTCCGCCACCTCTGTAAACTGCACAGCAGAAGAACACAGGAGTGCGGACATGGGAATGGCAGTGGTTAAGACCCGCGCCGGTACGGGAATCGATGCCCCGCTGGTAAGGGTGGAAGTGCATCTGGCAAACGGATTGCCGGCATTTCAACTGGTGGGTATGGCAGAAACTTCAGTGAAGGAGGCCAGAGACAGGGTTCGTAGTGCGCTTATTAACAGCGGCTTTGAGTTTCCGGCAAGACGGATCACGGTAAACCTGTCTCCGGCAAGTATTCCCAAGCAGGGCGGCCGTTACGATCTCGCCATCGCGATAGGTATTTTAATGGCACATGGTCAGCTTAATGACAGCGCCTGTGACGGAATGGAATTTACCGGCGAGTTGTCGCTTACCGGCGAGCTGATGGCTGTCAGCGGCATTATCCCGGCTGTCATTGCCTGTAGATCTGCAGACCGCACACTGTTTCATCCCGCTGCAAACAAAAATGAAGCCGCACTGGTTGACCGTGCAAGGCGCTTTGCTGCCGATTCTTTAATTTCCGTTTTTCTGCACCTGGCAGGGCTTGAGCCCCTTGCCGCTGATGAAAACCATCCGGTAAAGCCTGCTCATGGCTCCGCACAGCCCGTGTGGGAAGGTATTCATGGCCAGCATCAGGCGAAACGGGCACTTATGATCGCAGCGGCCGGCGCGCATAATTTACTTTTCACAGGACCACCGGGCACCGGCAAAAGTTTACTTGCCAGCCGGCTGCTCCGCTTACTGCCGCCACTGTCAGCGGATGAGGCTCTGGATGTGGCGGCGTTGTATTCAGTCAAACATACCGTTACCCGTGACATCATTGCCGGTTGCCGTCCTTTCCGCTCTCCCCATCATACCAGCTCAGCCGTTGCGCTTACCGGTGGCGGTGCTTCACCGGCTCCCGGGGAAGTTTCACTGGCACACCACGGTGTACTATTTTTAGATGAACTGCCAGAGTTCGGCAGGCGGGCGCTGGATGTACTCCGCGAACCGCTTGAAACCGGTGAAGTGCATATTTCAAGAGCATCCGGGCAGGCCACCTTCCCGGCACGTTTCCAGTTGATAGCCGCAATGAATCCCAGTCCTACCGGCGATGCAGATGACGGCCGAACGCCACCGGACCAGATATTGCGATACCTGAGCCGCATATCCGGTCCGCTGCTTGACCGTATCGACATACAGGTGGAAGTGCCCCGCTTACCGGACTATCAGTTAACTTTGACCCCGGAAAACCACGAACCGGAAGACATCCGCCAGCCACAGCAAAAAGTAAGTCAGGCGCAGACTATACAGTACGCCCGCCAGGGGAGCCTGAACGCCATGTTGCCGGTAAATACACTGGCAGAAATGTGCGCGCTGTCTGCACAGGACACGCAGTTTATTCAGATGGCGGCTGAGAAATTGTCACTCTCTATGCGGGCATTTCATCGTGCACTGAAGGTGGCCAGAACCATTGCCGATCTTGAAGGGCAGGATACGGTTCAGCGCAATCACCTGTCAGAGGCACTGGGCTACCGTGCGCTGGATAATCTGCTCCGTCAGCTTAGCGGGATCTGAAATAAAGCATCAACCAATGGCTCGTTCCGGCGGGAAGACAAACAGCTGATCCCCAGCTCATAAGCTTCAATATCGCCAACCTGTATTTTGCTGACACTGCCTGCCATAGAGGAATGATCCAGCACAACCTGAGGTACAAACCCCACACCGCATTCCAGTGCCACCATGCTCACAATGGCTTCATTGCCTCCCACAGAAGCATACACGTTAGGTCTTATCCCGTGTTCTGCAAACCAGTGATAAGCAATCCGTCGCGTGGGGCCGTGTTCCGGCATGATCACCTGATGCCGCCGCCAGTCTATCTGAGCCAGTTCAGTAAGCCGCCAGTCACGGGGAGCAATCAGTACCAGCGGCACTTTGTCCAGTGGTGTGAATGTCATATCGGTAGGAAAATCAGGTGCATGGATGGCGATCGCCACGTCGCATTCCTTATGCTTCACCTTTTCGTTAGCCAGCGCCGGATCACCGGTCACCAGCCTGATATCCACACCGGGATAGCGGGAGCGGAACTGCCTGAGCAGGGCCGGCAGATGGCTCTGGCTGGCAGTTACCGAGCAAAAAACACTGAGCTCTCCTTGTAATGCTTCGCTGTCATCGTGCAGTTCACGTTGCAAAGATTGCCAGTCTTTCAGTACTTCCGTAGAGAACGCCAGCAGTTTATGGCCGGCATGGGTAAGGACCACAGAACGGTTATTCCGCTTCAGCAACACTGCACCGCACTCTTCCTCAAGCCTTTGAATACAACGACTTAGCGTGGACGGTGACACATACATTGCCTCAGCGGTATCACCGAAATGTAAACTGGATGCGAGATGATTGAAAAGTTGAAGTGAACGGAAATCCATAAATATTGCAAAAAATGAAATACTGTTTTGCGAATATATCATTTTCCAAAACAAAAGTGATCAAGTAATCTTCGCAGCAAGTCGTCATCGACGAGGTCATCGACTGGCTTTGAGCCCGTAGATAATGACTAGATTAATGATGTTCGGAATTTTATATGGCTAATTATTTTAATACTCTGTCTCTACGTCAGCAACTCGACCAGCTAGGTCGCTGTCGTTTCATGGAGCGCAGCGAATTCACAGACGGTTGTGAGTTCTTGAAAGGCAAGAAAGTTGTTATCGTCGGCTGTGGTGCTCAGGGCCTGAACCAGGGTCTGAACATGAGAGATTCAGGGTTGGATGTTGCTTACGCATTGCGTCAGGCAGCAATCGACGAAAAACGTGACTCTTTCCAGCGTGCAAGCAGCAACGGATTTAAAGTTGGTACCTATCAGGAACTGATCCCTGAAGCCGATCTGGTATACAACCTGACTCCTGATAAGCAGCACGCAAGCGTTGTTGAAGCGGTAATGCCGCTGATGAAAGAAGGTTCTGCATTAGGCTATTCTCACGGTTTCAATATCGTTGAAGAAGGTCAGCAAATCCGTAAAGACATCACGGTAGTGATGTGTGCACCTAAGTGTCCGGGTACTGAAGTACGCGAAGAATATAAGCGTGGTTTCGGTGTACCTACACTGATTGCGGTTCACCCTGAGAACGATCCGAAAGGTGAAGGCTGGGATATCGCAAAAGCACTGGCAAGCGCTACTGGCGGTGACCGTGCAGGTGTTCTGGAATCTTCTTTTGTTGCAGAAGTTAAATCAGATCTGATGGGCGAGCAAACCATTTTATGTGGTATGCAACAAGCCGCCGCTATCCTGGCATTTGAAAAAATGACTGCTGATGGCATCGACGCCGGCTATGCCGCTGCGTTAATTCAGTATGGTCTGGAAACCATCACCGAAGCACTGAAAATCGGTGGTGTAACAAACATGATGGACAGACTGTCAAACCCTGCGAAAATCAAAGCGTTTGATTTGTCTGAACAACTGACCGATCTGTTACGTCCGCTGTTTGAAAAACACCAGGACGACATCATCAGCGGCGAGTTTTCCCGCACTATGATGGAAGATTGGGCAAACGGTGATGCCAACCTGCTTAAATGGCGTGAAGAAACTGGTCAGTCTGGTTTTGAAAACGCACCTAAGTATGATGGTAAAATCACTGAGCAAGAATTTTTTGACCACGGCATCCTGTTAGTTGCCATGATCAAGTGCGGTGTAGAAGTTGCCTTCGACGTAATGGTTGAAGCAGGTATCTTACCTGAGTCTGCCTACTACGAATCACTGCATGAAACACCATTGATTTCAAACACTATCGCTCGTAAGCGTCTGTATGAAATGAACGTGGTAATTTCCGATACTGCTGAGTACGGTAACTACCTGTTCGCAAATGCTGCAGTACCGCTGATGCGTGAGAAGTTTATGCCGTCTATCGATACCAGTGTTATCGGCAAAGGTTTAAATGTCAGCTCTAATCAAGTTGATAACCGCCGCCTGGTAGAAGTAAATGATGCCATCCGTAATACCGGTGTAGAAGCTATCGGTAAAGAATTACGCGGCTACATGACGGACATGAAAGCCATCATTGGTGTGTAACGATTTCTGTCGTTAGGTGCTTAACCAAGCCCTCTTGCCCGACCATTTTGGTCGGGCTTTTTTATGCCTGAAATTCCATATCTGCAAACAAAAACACCGGCAGAACGCCGGCGCTTGAATTGAGTAAGCCATACCGCTGCGCTGATTATTTACCAGGCCCTGCAATATCGATTTCCGGTAACGGCTCTGCAGTATCAAAGCCCAGCACCTGAGAATAGAAATACAGCTCAGCATTCAGGGCTGTCACAATATTCTCAGACTTTCTGAAACCATGCCCTTCACCTTCGAACGACACGTAAGCTGTCGGAATTCCTTTGTCTTTCAGTGCTTCGAAAATCATCTCTGACTGATTTGGAGGTACCACTTTGTCTTCCAGGCCCTGTAGCAGCAGTAGCGGCGCATTGAAGCCATCGAGATGATGGATGGGTGAGCGTTCAATGTACAAGTCCTTTCGCTCCGGATACGGTCCGATCACCTGGTCAAGATAGCGGGATTCAAACTTGTGGGTATCTCCCGCCAGCGCCCCAAGATCGCTGACACCATAATGACTGGCACCCGCTTTGAACACGTCACTGAACGCCAGGGCCGCAAGCGTCGTGTAGCCACCGGCACTGCCACCGCGAATAATGAGCTTTCCGGCATCTGCCAGCCCCTGATCCGCCAGCCACTGCGCGCCGGCTACAGCATCTTCTACATCGGTTACACCCCATTCACCGTAAAGTGCATGACGATATTCACGGCCATAACCCGTACTGCCGCGATAATTAAGGTCGAGAATACCGAAGCCCCGGCTGGTCCAGAAATACTTACTCACTGAATAGGTGGGTGACGCTTTTGATGTCGGCCCGCCGTGGATCATCACAATGAGTGGCGGCGCACAGCCTTCTGGTGCTGACACGTCCGGATTCGCCGGCGGGAAATACGTGCCGTATGCTTTCGCGTTTTCACCCACCGGGAAACTCACTGCCTGAATGGCTGGCACCCACGCCGGGGGCAGCGTGGAATCACTGGAGGTTGTGATCACACTGACTTCAGGGGAGTCAGCGGTTAAATCAGATAAGGCAATCAGTTCACCCGGGCGGGTTTGCGGATCCTGAATGACATACAATGCAGAGTCCGACTCAACAAAGTCTTCAATAGCCGCACTTTCCGGCGTCAGCACATGCATTTCGCCGGTTTTTCTGTCAAACAGATAAAGCTGGCCAATGGCTCCCTGAACCACATTCGCCAGAATGGAGCCATCCTGACGGATGCGGTAGTAATGCTTACCCACCTGCCAGGCCGGTCCGCCTGTCTCTGAATTCTCCGGCTGCGGTGACAACAGAGTAAATGCAGTGCCCGACACCTGGTACAGTGACCACCAGTTATTCCGGTCGCTGAGCACGTACAGGTTACCTTCAGCATCCCACTGGGGATCGATAGCCGATTCACCGGTATCCGGGTTATGTACTGTCAGCCCTTCCAGTTTGCCGTCAGCAGCAAAGGCAGCCGACCACAGCGTAGTGTTATCCCAGGGCATATCCGGATGATTCCACGCGATAAAGGCAACGGATTTGCCATCCGGAGACAGGCCGGGTGCAGATACAAAGCTGCTGCCTGAAAAAAGCACTTCACCTTCTGACATCCCTTCAACCGGAATGGCAACCAACATATTCTCCGGCTCACCGGATACGCGATGATCTTCGCGGATACAAATCAGCCGGTTACGGGGCGCATCAAGCTCAAAGGCTCCAAAACGAATGTTTGCTGCCGGAGTGATAGCCAACGGCGCTTCGCCAATGACCATGCGGTAAACACGCTGATCATCAAAATGCGTAAACCAGACCACGCCGTTATTAACCAACATGGAACGGCCACCGTATTCGTGTACGCGTGTTCTTGCATTCCACGGTGCAGGCAGCACCTCTTGTGGCTCACCTCCACTTTGTCCCTTTTTTCTGCGCATGATGGTACACCGGCCTCCTTCTTCAGGCCGGGACTCAACCCAGTAAACAAAATCACCATCGACGGCCAGAGAGGACAGACCGCGACTACCCTGCACAACTGCCTGAGCGGAGACAGGAGATGGCCAGCCGCCATAACCGGTGGTGTGAGAAGAGGGTGTATTCATGAAGCTTCCTGTCTGATAACGGGTGTCAGTCCGGCTCGCCCCGGGTAAACGGGGGCAAACCACCTCAACACAAGATACCGCATCAGGAAGCGGGTTTGAATGCAGGGCTTACATTTACATATTCAAATGTGTACAGCCCTGCCGCCGTTTTCAGTGCACTGACTTTTCTGCAAATCTCACGCTCACAAAAGCGAGGGAGAAGAAGATCAGGAAGCCAAAACCGATAGGATATAAGGTGCCGTTTAAGAAACTGTCGATAGACAATGCGATAGGAACAGAGAATATACTCGACATGGAGCCGATGATGGCTGCGCCAAGGCCGGCCATCTGTCCCAGAGGCTGCATTGCAAGGGCGTTCAGATTACCGAACAGGATCCCCACAAAGAAGAATCCGCAGAACATAACCGGCAGAAGCAAGGTCAGAGGAGGTAATCCGCTGAATGCCGTGATAAGCGCCAGGAAAACGACAGAGAAACCCACAACGCCGTATAACGCAATACCCACCAGCTTTTTCATACCGAAGCGGACTACCATCGTGCCGTTAAAGAACGATGCCAGGCCGATGGAGAACGCGAGGAATGCAAAGATAAACGGGAACATGGTGCCTGTGTCGTAATATTCCTGAAAAATGGTCTGTGAAGCACTCAGGTATCCCAGGAAAGCACCGAACATAAAGCCCATGGCGACGGTATAACCCATCACGTTTCCGTGGGTCAGAATAAACTTCGAAGACTGGAAAAATTTAGACCAGGCGAAGCGGCCCCGCCGGTCAGCAGGCAGTGTCTCCGGCTGACGGGACAAAAACCATGTGCCGGTGAACACAGAGACAATCAGAAACAGCGTAAAAATATGCGTCCAGTGGAAGAACGTCAGGACAGCCTGACCCACCATCGGTGCAATCATCGGCACCAGAATGAAAACCATCATGATGAATGACATCACTCTGGCCATTGCATCGCCCACATACAAATCGCGGATGATCGCCATTGCAGCCACACGGGGACCGGAAACACCGAATGCCTGTATTAAACGGCCGGCCAGCATAGTAGACATGTCGTCTGCCATCATACAGACCACAGTGCCTACAACAAAAATCGAGATGCCAAGTAAAATGGCTTCCCGCCGGCCACGGGTATCAGAATAGGGGCCAAAAAAGAGCTGACCGAAAGCCATGCCGCCGAAGAAAATAGACACAATCAGATGCGCATCATGGGGATCGTCTGCATGCAGCGCTTCGCCAATCTGGATCAGAGCAGGCAACATCGCGTCGATGCTCAGGGCAACCAATGAAGTCATTAACGCCATCAGAGCAACAAACTCGACAAGGCCCAGCGTTGGCTTAATTGGGGAAGGGTTTTCTGACATGTGTGTTGTCTACTCTAATCGACATAAAATAAAGGGCGCATAGTATAGCCTGAATTTGCCGGAAATTGCGTCAGTCTTTACCGCCGGAATGTAGAAAATTTACACCTTTTAAAGCATAACCGGTTTGATAAAACGCATACCCCGGCAAAATAGCGCCTTTTGAACTTTGCAGTCCGGGATATACTCTAACGCCTGTGATAATGCAGGTTTAGTTTCAACGGCAATTTTACGCAGTTGATAGCGTCTGAAAGATGATCGTTTTGCATCGTTTCTACGAATACCATTATCATTGTACGACCGTTTTTTTAGGGTAGGCATCCATCAATACTGTTTTCCGGCTTTTGCAAGAGAGCCTTTCTATCACGGGGCTTTAATGCACACTTTCCATCTGCACCACAGGAAAAGGAAATTCGCCCGGTTATGATTCACCGTTTTACTGTTAACGCCTGGCAGCGTTTTGTGCTGTCCTGCGCCCTCGTGTTACCTGCATTTTGCACCTTCGCCATCGATGTGGATATTGAAGGCGTAGAAGACGGGAAACTGGAAGATAATATCCGTTTACACCTTAACAGTCTGGATATCAGCAAAGATGTGTTGTCAGACCCGTTCTGGCAGGATGAGCTGGGCGCGACTGTGTCAACAGCGGTTGAGCCTTTCGGCTATTACAACAGCACGACAACCGTAGAAGTATCCGGCGATGATGTGATCCTTCATGTGAATCTGGACACGCCGCTGACAGTGACCAATGTTACCCGTGAGATCATCGGTACCGGCCGTGAAGATAAAGATTTCCGTGACCGCTTTAATGCCTTTTCGCTGAAAAAAGGCGATGTATTGAATCAGCCGGTATACGAAAACTTTAAATCGTCCATGTTTAATTACGCGTTGTCCCACGGTTATTTTGACTTTAACTGGCAGGCAACGCGGCTCGACCTGGTCAGGGAAGAAAGAGCAGCCAATATTCTGCTTATCGCACAGAGCGGCCCCCGCTATAAGTTCGGTGAAGTAAAGCTGATTGGCGATCAGAAATCTGAAGCCATCCTCAACCGGTTAAAGCCCTTTGAATCCGGCGAGTATTACTCGTCAGCGAAACTGACAGAATTTAACCGCCGTCTGAATCAGTCGGGTTACTTCTCCCGTGTTATTGCCCGTCCGGTGGTCAGCGAAGCGGTGGATCTGACCGTGCCCGTTGAGATTACACTGGTACACAAGCCCAGGGATACCTTTAACGTGGGCCTGGGTGCAGCTACAGATACAGGTGCCCGGTTGCGGTTAAAATGGGAACGGCCATGGATCAACACCCGCGGGCATTCGGTCACCTCTGAACTGTTTTTATCTTCACCGGAGCAGTCGTTTACGGTGGACTACCGTATTCCAATGCAAGACATCACCAATGACTACCTCAGTATTGAAGGCGGTTACCAGTTTATTGATTACAGCAATACCAATACCGAGGCTGAAACCCTTACCGTTGCCGCTCACCGTTACTGGCAGGAAGCCAATTCCCCCTGGCAGCAGGACGGCTCGCTGACTTATCTGCGGGAAAATTACACCCAGGGTACGAGTGTGGAACAGACAACTCAGTTGGTCATGCCGGGGTACGCCATACGTTATCTGGATCGTAACGACCCGCTGAATATCACCAAAGGCACCTACCTCCAGGCGTTTTTCCAGTTTGGCCGTGACAACGCCGGTTCTGACATCAATATCACTAAAACCGTTTTGGAAGGCGGCATGATCCGCACACTCAATAAACACTGGCTGATGCTGAGAGCAGAGGGCGGTGCCATTGAGACCAATGACTTTTACCGTGTACCTGCATCACTGCGGTTTTTCGCCGGTGGTGATCAGAGTATCCGGGGCTTCGCTTACCGTGATATCTCACCGAAAAAGAATGTTTATATTGACCCGGAGACTGGTGAAGAGGTTGTTGACGTCATTATCGACCCGGAAACCGGAGAGGAACTGACCGACGTGTCGGTGGGCGGCCGCTACCTGGTGACGGCCAGTGTTGAATACGCCTACCGTGTAGCCGAAAACTGGCGTGCTGCGGTCTTCACTGACGCCGGTACGGCAACCAACGACTTTGACGAAGGCCTGGCTTATGGCTTTGGTGTGGGTTTTCACTGGTTATCGCCTATCGGACCTGTGCGGGTTTATGGTGCCAGAGGTCTGTCTGAATTCGAAAACAGCTGGCGGCTTCACTTTATTCTGGGGCCGGAACTATGAGCAGACGGAAGTTCACTTTCTGGTTTTTTACCATTCTGCTGCTGATTGTACTGATTGCAGGCCTTATCATCAGTCCGTTAGGTACGCCTGTGATCCGCTATATTGCGAACAAGGCTGTCGACGGATTACATATCGAAAATATCAACGGAACGGTACTCAGTGACTTCTCTGTAGAAGGCGTAAGCTGGCAGAACGAACAGTGGTCGGTAAACGTTAAACGGGCTGAAATCAATGTAGTTTTGGGCTGTCTCATCACATCCAAAGTGTGTATCGACTACCTGAATGTTGATGGCACCCGTGTTGAGCAACTCTCCGGAGCACCGGCTGAGGATGAGCCGGAACCGGAAAGTACAGAACCGGTCGAAATTCCGGTTCCGGTGAAAATCAATGCATTAGGTATTACAGATGTGTCGGTTAAGTTGCTGGCAGGTCACATCACTCTGCAGTCTTTGTCACTGGAAGGTCAGGCCTTTAAAGAGGTGACGCTGTCACCAGTAAATATTGAAGGACTTATTGTCGCACTGCCAGAAAGTACAGAGAAAGCAGCAGATAAAACGGGTGATGACAAACCGGTGAGTTATGCACTGAGCTATAAAGCGCCGGAACTGCCTGAAATCGTCATCCCCATCCCGGTCACCGTGCAAGACTTCACCCTGCGTAATACACAGTTAAAGCAGGGCGACGCAGTGACGCAGGAAATGGCGCTGCTGAGTTTCAGTACCCTTACACTGGAATCAAGCGACATCGCACTGGATAAGCTCCACGTGGAACATACGCTGGCCAAACTCGATGCGGATGCAAAGGTGACCTTGTCCGGAGATTATCCTCTGTCTTTAGCAGCCAGTGCTGATGTTAATGCCGCCGGTGTGGAGGAGCAGGTCAACGTGTCTGCCGACGGCTCCCTGAAAGCTTTAGCACTGGATGTTGATGCCAGCGGAACATATTCAGCCAGCGTGACCGGTAACGCCAGCATTCTGGATGATACGCTGCCCCTTGAACTCTCTGTTAGCTGGCCGGAGCAACCTGTACCTGACGTTAAGGACACCAGATTGTGGGAAGGTGCGCTGGATCTCACAGGTACCATGGGCAACTACCATTTTACCGCCAAAACCGGTGCAAGCTTGCCGGATATCGGCGATATTCCCGTTGATGCCGATGTTGTACTCAACAGCAACAACATCACAGTGAATGCCCTGACAGTGGATATCCTGGAAGGGAAAATTACCAATACCGGCACACTGTTTTTAAATGAATCTGTCAGTTGGTCGGGAAAAACCAGACTTAACGGCATTTCAGCGCGCAGCTTGTCGCCCTATGCACCATCGCAAATTGAAGGCGGACTAACCAGTCTGATGCAGCTCACCGACAAGGGCGTTGAAGTCAGCGTTACCGATCTTGCAGTGGACGGCATCAGGGACGGTAGTGAGCTGAACGTGACAGGATCACTGGTGTACTCTCAGGCCAGCGATTTAATTGTTACCAACTTAGGTGTTGTACAGGAAAAAAACCGGGTTCACGTTGCCGCGCAAGTATTTAACCAGCGTTACATTAATGCAGATATCGACCTGGACGTAGACGCCACTGAGCAGCTTTATCCTGATGTATCCGGTCAGATAAAAGGTCGTATCAAAGCCAAAGGTGAATGGAGCGATCCGGTGGCGGAAGGTGACATCACACTCACCGGCGTAAAAGTATCGCCGGTACTGAGTGCGCTGGCCGCTGAACAGGGGGAAATGAACGGTAATCTGGGGATCAGCGGCTCTTTATCAGCACACAATTTTAATGTGGATCTCACCCTGCCTGATCATCATCTGAAACTGGAAATGGACGGCGCGTGGAAAGATGAACGCTACACCGCCGACATCACAAACAGCCAGCTGGGATTGCTGACAACACGGTGGCAGTTAAATCAGCCTTTCCGGGTTGCAGTGCGGCCAGAACCTTTCAGCATGAAAATATCTGAGAATTGTTGGGAGTCCCGTGAGAACGGTGAGCTTTGCATCGAAGATGTGCTGTTCAAAGATGAACGGACAAAATGGATTGTCAAAGCGAACGGTCTGCCACTCGGGTTGTGGGCCCATGAGCTGCTGCCCGACACATTTACAGCCAGTTCTGATGCGAAGCTGTCGGTGAATACAACCGGTGAATTTGGCAAGAATGCGCCAATGACAGCGAATTTTGATCTGGCAGTCACTCCGTCTGTCTGGACAATGGGGCCTGAACAGCAACTGAAGCTGAACCTTGATGAAGTCTCCGCCAAAGGCCGGTATGAAGATGATTTGCTTACCTCCACACTGAACATTCTCAGCGAACAGCTGGGGGCGGTAAACGCCGACATGAAAGTCAGACCCGTTGAAGAAAACATTCCGCTGGAAGGAACGGTGAATATCGACAATATCCGCATCGCACCGTTCAAACCCATGTCAAAAGCGATACGGGAACTGGAAGGCGCACTGAACGGCCAGCTGGCAATTAAAGGCACGGCAAGCTCACCGTCGCTCACCGGCAGCGTGAAGCTGACAAACGGCAATGTGGATATTGAAGATATGCCGGTGAAAATAGGCGACTGGGAACAGACTATCGAATTCGTTAACCGCAGTGCCACCTTTAACGGCGCGTTTTTGCTCGGTGAAGGAAAAGGGACGTTGTCCGGCGATGTTAGCTGGGAAGATGAGCTTACCGCTAATGTGAACCTTAAAGGCAAACGCTTCCAGATTAACCAGCGTGATATCCGCATGCAGGTGTCGCCTGACATTACAGCCAGCATCAAACCCAACAACGTAAAGGTGACCGGTAATGTGAACCTGCCCTGGGCCAGAGTAAAAATTGAAGAACTGCCTGCCAGTGCGGTTTCGCCATCCAAAGACGTGCATTTACGGGGCGAACCGCCGGTTGAAGACCCGCTGGATATTATTGATGCCACTGTCATGGTAAACATCGACAAAGACAAAACCGGCGAAGTAAAGTTGGATGCTTTCGGGCTGACAGCTAATCTATACGGCGGCATTGAAGTCAGAACCCATCCTGCACTGGTGGGATACGGCGATTTGCAGATCCTTGACGGACGCTACCAGGCCTATGGTCAGGACTTGATTATCCAGACCGGTGAAGTGCAGTTTAACGGCCCGTTGGATCAACCTATGCTGCTGGTTGAAGCTATCCGCGACCCGGACAAAACTGAAGATGGTGTGGTTGCAGGGATCCGCATTGACGGCGCGGCTGACAGCCCGAATATAAACTTATTCTCTGAGCCGGCAATGAACCAGAGTAACAGTTTGTCATACCTGTTAACCGGCTCCGGCCCGGGGTCATCCAGTTCTTCTTCGCCAGACTACAACGCCTTGCTGCTGGGCTTCGGTTTATCCAATACAGAGAAGCTTCAAGGCAAAGTGGGCAGTGCGCTGGGGATTGAAGATTTCAGCGTTGGCACCACATCAAGTGCAGGGGGCGGCGCAACGAAGTTATCATTGAATGGCCGCATAAACGATCGTTTTACTGTGCAATACAACGTTGACGTGGGCCTGAGCGGAGACAACAGCAGTACGCAAACACTGAGACGACGTCAGGAGCCACCCGACCTGGCACTGCGTTATCGTCTGTTACCCAAACTGTTTGTAGAAGGTGTACAGACAACCATTGAAGAACAAACGGAATTTGCTATCGATTTTTATTATGAGTTCTTTCTGGGCGGCCCGCAGGAAGCAGAGAAAAAAGCTGATGATGAGGCTGACGAGGAGTAATCATGCAATCTGTACCGTTTTCCATTCTTGACCTGGCGCACATCGGTGAAGGCCAGACGGCAGCCGATGCCTTTGAAAAAAGCAAAGCCATTGCGGCAGAAGCAGAAGCACAAGGCTACCAGCGCCTCTGGCTGGCAGAACACCACGGCATGCGGGGCGTAGCCAGTGCAGCAACAGCAGTATTACTGGCGGCCATCGGTAATGCCACCCGCCATATCCGTATCGGCTCCGGCGGCATTATGTTGCCCAATCACTCACCGCTGGTCATTGCCGAACAGTTCGGTACGCTGGCGACACTGTTTCCGGGCCGGATTGATTTAGGCCTTGGCCGGGCGCCGGGTACAGACATGGCGACGGCCATGGCGCTTCGCAGAAATATGCACGCCAGCGTGGATGACTATCCCGCCGATGTGCAGGCTCTGCAGGCGTATTTGTCTGATGACAAAGGTGGCAAGGGAGTTATCGCCATGCCGGGCGCAGGCACTCGTGTACCACTTTGGCTGCTGGGCTCCAGCCTTTACTCAGCAAAACTTGCCGGTCAGCTCGGTTTACCCTATTCATTTGCCTCCCATTTTGCACCGGAAATGTTGCAGGATGCCATAAGCGTTTACCGCGCCAGCTTCAGACCCTCTGAACAACTGGAGAAACCTTTAGTATCCGCCGGTGTGATGGCTGTAGTCGCTGATGACGAAGACGAGGCTGCCCGGCTGTTTACGTCGGTCCAGTTGCAATTTGCTAACCTGAGAAAGCAGGCCAACAAACCCATGCCGGCTCCGGTGGATCACATTGAAGCCGTATTGTCTGAATATGAAATCGCGGCCATCAATAACACCCTTCGCTTTGCCATTACCGGCACGCCGCAGCAGGCTGAGCGCCAGATTGCACAGTTTATTGAGGCTACCGGCGTAGATGAGATGATTTTCTCATTCCCGGTCACCGATACCGGAAAATGCTTACAGGCAATCCGTCATGTTGGCAGCCTGACGTCAGTGATGACTAAGCAGGACTGGGCCGCCTGAACAACGCCTCAGGACTGGTTTTTAATCAAAGCCAGTTCCTGAAGCCTGGCTCTGAAGCGGCGTTCACGGCGCTGTCCCCACAGGTAACAGTGCAAAGAAAACACCACTCCCAACCCCAGAGCCCCGTAGAACCGCATTGAAGAAAAGTCCGGTTGAGCTGCTTTTTCACCGGTCACCAGTTCCCATCCCAGTATGCCGGCCAGATACAAAACAGCAAGCCAGCAGGAATGCTTCGTTAACATGGCAATTTTCACATTGTTGGCTATCTGACGGTAAAGCACATCCACATACGCCTGCGTGTTCACGGCATTACTGAAAGCTGCATGCCGGCGCAGCCAGAGCAGGTATCCCACCATCGGAATAGTGATGATAAGCAATCCCCAGATCACAGTACGGGAGAAAGACGACAGCTCATCTGCCATGATGTACAACATCAGTATGAGCGGCACCGGGCTTAGGAGATCGATCAGGATGTACAGCCGCTGCTTGCGACGCTGACCGCTGAGTTCACGCCTTAGCTTGTCGATGTCTATGGTCTGCACGTCCTGCGTCTGCCACAGGGCAGCCAGATCATCCGTATTATTCGTCACGATTTAACCTCCTCACCACTTCTTCTTTTGTGCGTTTCAGCAGCACACCGGCGTGGCTGGTTGTGATCCCGCAAACATCTGCAATTTCCCCGTAGGACAGCCCTTCAAGAGATAAAGTCAGCACCTGACGCCCCGGCAAAGGAAGGGTACGTACCACTGAGAGGAGCGCTTGTAATTGCTTGTCCTGTACGGTGGCGTCTTCAGGGTTTAGTAATGCAGACACACCGTGTTCAGTGTTTTCATCCAGTTCATCAGTGCGGGGAAGCCGGGCGTTTGAAGCAACATGCGTGACCGCACGGTTGTGGGCTATTTTCAGAATGTAAGTTTTCAGGCTGCTCTTGTGTTCAAAGCGCTGCAGTCCCTGCCACACTGCAACAGCAATCTCCTGCAGCAATTCCTGACGCAGTGCATCATTGGCCTCGTAACCGGCGGCAACACGGCTCAGTAATCCGTTGTACTGTTTTAATATGCTGGCGAAATCTTCGGCCAAAATGGGTTCCCGTTCATACAAAAATTCCCTGTTTCCAATGTCATAGTCGCGGGACAAAGAAAAAAATTACAGTGATTTGTAATTTTTTTTATTCCGCCAGGACTACCTGATCAACACGCCGCCATTGCGGTTAAAAATAACCCTGATTACCCGGAGACAACCATGACTATTACCGCTGTGATAATTATCCTGAGTGTGCTGTCGGTTTCCCTGACCGTATGCTTTCTTGATGCCCGCTATAACCTGAAACTGGTCGCGTGGATGAACGGAGAGGTCACCAACCCGTTTATGCAGGCTTCATTCAGTGAAAAAGTCTCAGCAAAAAAACGGGATGATTCAGAAATGGCAGCCCTGAAAGCCCGTATCGCAGCCCTTGAAGCCATCGTGACAGAGCCTGCCTACGAGTTGAATCAGAAACTCAACCGGCTGTAACTGTTCTTACTTTGACAGGAAAGCAGACAACCGTCCGGCAGCAATATTCACCAGTCTTTGCCGCGCCTCTTTTGCCACCCAGGCAGAATGGGGAGTGATAAGCAGGTTAGGCAGACCGGTATTTAACAGGGGATGATCTGCCGGGGGCGGCTCTGTCGACAGGCCGTCAAGCCCGGCGCCGGCAATGTCCCCGTTTTTCAGCGCCTGTAACAACGCGGCTTCATCAATCAGCGCGCCTCTGGCGGTATTAATAAGAAAAGCCGACGGCTTCATTTTACTCAGGCGCTGCGCATTGATGAGATGATGGGAATCCTCTGTCAATAAACAGTGCAGCGACACCACATCAGCATCAGGTAACAAACTGTCCAGTGACGGTCTGTCGTCATCCGGCTTGCCCGGTCTGGCAGCAACCGTGATACGCATACCCATAGCTTTTGCCATTTCAGCAAAACGCTGACCAAGTTCGCCATAGCCCACAATCACCAGATGTTTGCCCGCCAGCTCCATGACCGGATGATCCAGCAAGCAAAAGTGCGGCCCTGCAGACCACTTGCCGGCGTTTACATCGCGGGCGTAAGGGGCAAACGAGGTAGACAAATTTAACAGCAGCATCAGTGCATGTTGGGCAACGGCGTCAGTGCCGTAACCTTCCACATTGGCAACCTCGATACCATGCTGCGCGCACCAGTCTTTATCAATATTATTGGTACCGGTTGCCAGAACACCTATGTACTTACATTGCTTTGCATGACGCAACACTTCAGCATCCAGCACCACTTTATTTACCAGAATGATGTCAGCATCGCGCACTCTCTCTTTGCGCTCATCCGCCGTTGTGGTGGCATACTGTGTCAATGACACAGGCAGGTCAGTCAGGCAGGAAATATCAAGTTCTTCCGGCTTCAGCGTATCAGCATCCAGCAACACGGCCTTCATTCAGAATTCCTCCCGGATGGATTCCAGAGCGTCTTTGATATCAGCGGGAACAGGCACGGCATGATCGGTCTGCCGTTCAACATAAACATGGACAAATTGTCCGTGTGCCACGCGGCGCTTAGCATCGCCGGCATACACAGACAGCCCGTAAGTCACTGAACTGCGACCGACTTTAACCACCCGCAGCCCAACAAAAATACTTTCAGGATAGGAAGCGGGAGAAATATACTGACACTGGGAACTCACCACATAAGCGACGATATCCCGCGAGGCATCCGGACAACGCTCTTTGAGAAAACGGCTCACACCGGTATCAAAGAAGCTGTAAAACGCCACATTATTGATATGGCCATTTTCATCGTTATCCTGTAACCGTGTGGTTAACTCTACATGCCACGGGTAGTCACTTAATCCCGGTGTAAAATCCGTCATCCGTTCACTCCTTCTGCTTCGCAGCTAAACCACCAGCGGGCTTATGTGCGTCTAGGGCAACAACACCAGGTCGTCGCGGTGGACAATCACCTCTCCATAGTCATAACCGAGAATATGGCGGATTTGATTGCTTTTCTGCCCTTTTATCTGGGCCAGATCTTTGGCGTCGTAAAGTGCCAGACCTTTCGCCAGCGCTTTCCCGTCGCAATGCAGCTCCACTGCATCTCCGGCAACAAATTTACCTGAAATGCCGGTGACACCGGAAGGCAGCAAAGAAGCGCCCCGGTCGGTGATAGCCCGGCGGGCACCCGCATCAATGTCGATGACACCACGGGTTTTTAACGTATGGGTTAACCATAAAGATCGGGCGGTCTGACTGGACTGCCTTGCAGTAAATAATGTTCCCGGGCACTGGCCTTTGAGCAATGCATCAAAGACTTTGCCATCACGGCCGTTGACGATGAGCGTTTGAATACCGCTATGGGTACATTTATCCGCTGCCTCAATTTTCGTCCGCATTCCGCCGGTGCCCATGGATGTTCCCGCTCCGCCGGCTAATGCATAGATGTCCGGAGTAATGGAATCAACAACAGGGATCAGAGTAGCCGAGGCATCTTTGCGGGGATCGGCGGTGTACAAACCGTCGATGTCCGAGCACATGATGAGGGTATCAGCCTGTGCCACCAGCGCAGTATATGCACCAAGATTGTCGTTATCGCCGACTTTGAGTTCGGCCACCGCCACGGTGTCATTTTCATTCACAATGGGCAGCGCTTCATGTTTAAGCAGTTCGCGCAGGGTGTTTTTAATATTGACGTACCGGGTACGGTCACGAAGGTCATCCGCAGTTACCAGGATCTGGGCACAGGGACAGTCAAAAAAACGCTGCCAGTTCGCCATCATCTGCATCTGCCCGATCGCGGCCATGGCCTGTTTTTCGGCAATAGAAGCCGGATGGTTGATGGTTACCCGTCCACGTCCGGCAGCAATACTGCCTGATGACACGACAATCACTTCTTTTCCTGCAGCACGGCTTTCGGTAATGAACCGCGCCAGGGGCAGTAAATACTTAGCACTGACATGTAAACCATCAGGTGCAATTAACGCGCTGCCGACCTTTACGACGGCACGCTGCCAGGTGAAATTACTCATGAAGATAACTGATAAACAAAGAGAGTTTGAGAATACTGCAAACCCATTCAGAAAAAAACGCATATCCGCGCTTTCCCAAAGAACAATTTGTCACACCGCAGTTTATTCTGATCTGAAACCCGCTGCCGTATGACTTAGTTTGCGGTGAGACCGGAGCTATCTACGGCTAAAAACTGGCATCTGCGGGGGAAAACTCATTAAAATAGGCGTTTGGACTTTAATGTCTTAAATAAGAAGGAAATTGAATGAGCACGCGACAAAAGCGACTGCTTTGGCTGGCTCCTGTACTGGGTTTACTGGTTCAGGCTCCGTTTGCCTCCGCAGCGATAAAACAAACAAAGGGCGACTTCGAAGATAAATTCAGACAACTCGACGAAGTACTTCCTACCCCTAACGTATACAGAAACGCCGCCGGTGAAGCTGGTCATCAGTACTGGCAGCAGCAAGTCGATTACGTCATTAATGCAAAACTCGACGAAGAAAAACGCCGTATTGATGCTTCTGAAAAGATTTCTTATCACAACAATTCACCTGACACGCTGAAGTATCTTTGGATCCAGCTTGATCAGAACAAATTCCGTGATGATTCCATGTCAGCCCTCACCACTACCTTTGGCGGCATCGGTAACCGTGGTCCGGCGACGCAGTCAGCCAGCGGCGACAGCCCGGCTAAACTGAGTATGGGTGCACTGCGCCGTCAGCAATTCGTTGACGATCACGAACTGGGCTATCAAATTAAAGCCGTTGAAAGTGCCGGTAAAGCGCTGCATCACGTGATTGTAGGCACGCTGATGCGTGTAGATCTGGCAACACCGCTGAAACCCGGCAAATCAGTCGATTTCACCATCGAATTCGGTTACAACATCGTTGAAGAAGATGCAGTATCAGCCCGTTCTGGTTACGAGCACTTCCCGGATGATGAACGCGAAGGCGGCAACGACATCTTCCTGCTGGCTCAGTGGTTCCCCCGTCTGGCGGCTTATACTGACTACGAAGCCTGGACCAACAAAGAGTTTATCGGCCGCGGTGAGTTCACCCTGGAATTCGGTAACTACGATGTATCCATGACCGTACCAGCTGACCACATTGTTTCTTCCACCGGTGTACTGCAGAACCCGAAAGATGTGCTCACCAGCACTCAGCGTAAACGTCTGGAAGAAGCCAAAACCGCTGACCGTCCTGTTTTCATCGTAACGGCAGAAGAAGCGCTGGAAAACGAAAAAGCAGGCACCAGCAAAACCAAAACCTGGCGTTTCAAAGCGGACAACGTGCGTGACTTTGCGTGGGCATCTTCACGTAAATTCATGTGGGACGCCAAAGGCATTGAGCAGGACGGTCCGCAAAAGCACGTGATGGCCATGTCTTTCTATCCGAAAGAAGGTGGCGATCTGTGGAAGAAGTATTCGACAGAGTCGGTAGTGCATACGCTGGACGTATACAACCGCTTCACTTTCTCCTATCCGTATCCGACAGCGCAGTCTGTAAATGGCCCGGTTGGCGGCATGGAATATCCGATGATTTCCTTTAACGGCCCGCGCACCGAGCTGCAGGACGACGGTTCACGTACCTACTCACTGGCTGAAAAGCGCTTCCTGATTGGTGTAGTTATCCACGAAGTGGGTCACAACTACTTCCCGATGATCGTGAACTCTGACGAACGTCAGTGGACCTGGATGGATGAAGGCCTGAACAGCTTCCTGGACGGCGTTGCTGGCCGTGAATGGGATCCGAACATTCCATGGGGTGTTGAACCCCGCGATGTTACCGGCTACATGAAGTCTTCATCTCAGGTACCCATCATGACCCAGTCTGACTCGGTACTGCACCTGGGCCCGAATGCTTATACCAAGCCGGCAGTTGCACTGAACATTCTTCGCGAGACCATTCTTGGCCGTGAGCTGTTTGATTTTGCCTTTAAAGAGTATGCACAGCGCTGGATGTTCAAGCGTCCTACGCCATCTGACTTCTTCCGGACAATGGAAGAAGCTTCCGGTGTCGATCTCGACTGGTTCTTCCGTGGCTGGTTCTATACCACCGATCACGTCGATATTTCACTGGACCGTGTGTACAAGCTGCGCCTGGACACGAAAGATCCTGACATCGACCTGGCCCGTCAGCGTGAAGCTGAAATGGATAAGCCTCTGTCTCTGACCGACGAGCGCAACCGTGAAGAAGGCCGCAAGCTGTGGGTTGAGCGTTTCGACGACATCAAAGATTTCTACGATGACAACGATCAGTACACACCAACCAACAAAGACCGTAACAAGTACCGCGAATTCCTGAACAAACTGGAACCGTGGGAACGTGAAACCTTTGAGCGTGCTGTACGTGAAGACAAAAACTACTACGTCATGGACTTCAGCAACCTGGGCGGACTGGTTATGCCAATTCTGCTGGAAATGGAATTTGCAGACGGTACCAAACAGTCAATGCGTATTCCTGCTGAAATCTGGCGCCGTACACCGAAAGCTGTCTCTAAGCTGGTCGTGACCGACAAAGATAAAGAGCTGGTAAGCGTTACTGTGGATCCCCGCTGGGAAACTGCTGACGTAGATGTGGAAAACAACTACTACCCGCGCCGCATTATTCCTTCACGTATCGAAGCGTATAAGGCGAAGAAGAGCGAAGCCCGTACCTCAATGGATCTGATGCAGGACAGCAAAGCTGAACTGAAAACAGATGACGGAGAGGGTGATGACAACTAAGTCTCACCGCATGATTCAGTGGAGCCTCGCGGCTCTGCTGATGATGGTTTGTCAGGCAGCATCTGCCCATCAGATTAAAGCGGCAATCACCACAGTTCTGTTCAACCCGAGAACAGAAAATATTGAGGTGATGCACCGGTTTAATCTGCATGATGCGGAACATGCTGTAAAAGCACTGTTCGATAAGCGTGCAGATATTCTTGATGACAAAACCACTCAGCAGGCTTTCACTGATTACGTGATGGCCCGCTTTGCATTACTGAATGCAGATGGCGAAAGTCTGGGGCTGAAAACCGTAGGTTATGAAGTGGATGGTAAGTTTTTCTGGGTTTACCAGGAAACCGAACAACCACCTTCGCTGGAAGGTCTCAGTATCCGTCACGATGCACTCAGAGACTTGTGGCCGGCACAAATTAATACACTGAACGTGGAAGGACAGGGCGACGTAAAAACCCTGACATTCCGTGATAACGTGGAATTACTCAGTGTGGAGTTCGCTAACAGCTCTGCGCGCCACCACTAAAGTCTTATATCTTCACATTGACCCGCTTGCCCGTAATGCATCATAGTTAACCACACTGTTTTCGCGTTACGGGTAAGTGTTATGTCTGAAACGACTCCTCAAACCAACAGCTTCACTGACAAAAAGAATATTATGTGGGTGTTGCTATCCGGCGCTATGGCCATTCTTTTTGTTGCGCTGTTATTTATTCCGGGCGCCACCAGCCCCGACAGCACCCTTTCAATTTATGCCGCCATGCTATGGTGCGGTATTTTCTCCGCTACGGTTTTCCGTTATCTGGGCAAAAACGGCTGGACCGGATTTGCCGCAGGCAGTGCAGCCGGATTCTGTATTCAGCTCCTTTCTGCATTCGTGACACTATGAGCGATGAGCCGGACGGCAAACCCGTCCCCTCTGGCAGACTGTCGCGGGTAATAGGTCTGGGTTCTCTGGCTGGCCGCATTGCCGGCAATATGGTGACCAGTGGTGCCGGACAATTACTGAAAGGGCAGCGGCCGGCCATGGCTGACTTGTTGCTGACGCCGGCCAACATCACACGCATAGCCGACAAACTGGGCACCATGCGCGGTGCCGCCATGAAAGTAGGGCAACTTATTTCCATGGACGGTGGAGATTTTCTTCCTGAAGAACTGTCCGCAATCCTTGCCCGTTTGCGGGAAGATGCCAGTCCGATGCCAAAAGCCCAGCTTACTGAAGTGCTGAGCAATGCACTGGGTGAAAACTGGCAGGACAACATGCTGTATTTTTCTTTTGCCCCAGTCGCCGCCGCGTCTATCGGTCAGGTCCATAAAGCCATCACCCCCGACGGCACAATGCTGGCGTTAAAAGTCCAGTACCCCGGCGTACGTGAAAGCATCGACAGTGATGTTGATAATGTGGCCACACTGGTTCGCATGAGTGGTCTTATCCCTAAAACGCTGGATATTGCGCCGGTGCTGGAAGAAGCGAAACAGCAGCTTAAACAGGAAGCAGACTACCTGCGGGAAGCGTATATGCTGGACACCTACCGTTCCCGCTTGCAGGATGATGATGCGTTTATTGTGCCCCGCAGCTACCCGTCGCTGTGTACAGAAAATGTTCTTGCCATGTCTTTTGAGAAAGGGGATGACATAGAGTCGGTACTGCATCTGGAACAAGACCTGCGCAACGGGGTCATGAGCGCACTGATGCGGTTGTTTTTCAGAGAAGTCTTCGATTTCAAACTGATACAGAGCGATCCGAATCTGGCAAATTACCGCTATGACCCCGTTTCCGGAAAAATTATTCTGCTGGATTTCGGTGCCACCAGAGAAATTACCCCGGCCATGGCTGAAGGATACCGTTCGCTGTTGCGCGCGGCGGCAAACAATGACGCTGACGCCATGCTCATTGCGGCATTGTCTATAGGACTGGTCACGGAGGAGCATACCACTCAGCAGCAAACCAAAGTCGTTGAACTCGGCATGACTGCCTGTGAAGCGATACATGTTGACGGCAGCTACGATTTTGGTAACAGTGACCTGATTATGCGGTTACACAATATGGGGACCGCACTGACGTACCGGGAAAATTTCTGGCATGTGCCGCCGGCGGATGCCCTGTTCATTCACCGTAAACTGGGCGGATTATTCCTGCTGGCCAGACGGTTAAAAGTACAGATGAATCTACGCCAGATTGCTGCTCCCTGGATTCAGTAGGGTAATGCCATAGTGAATGGTAACGCTACAGAATGTGACGCTTTCGGCGGATTGCCAATCATTTCATCGTAGGGGGTGTCATGCTTCATCACCGATTTTTCGACATGACAATGAGCGAACAACTCGCGGATCTGTCCGGCGCTGTAAAAACGCATGGGCTTGTCTTCGTTATCGTAAACCAGTCCCGAACGCTGGCCGATGCAAATAAGTACCAGATATACATTCATTTCGAATGACTGCACTTCAAGGTAATCAATCACTACAGGGTCGTTTTCGATGTCGCGAAAGTAGAATTTGTTCATCGCTGCTCTCCGTTAACCTGTTTGAAGTGTACAAATACCATTCAGAAAGGACTACTTTTACAGACGGAATTCCCATTAAGATGTTGTAATGAAGCGCTCCGTTTTTTCACATTTTTTCTGGTTATAGCAAAGATAATGCGATCAAAATCAGGCTTTTCTGAGTAGAAAAGTGTTAGAAAAGAGGAATTTGCTATTAGTACGGAACAAATTGATCCATTGATTCTCAAAACAGAGAACACATCTCTGGTAGTATGATAGCCGTGCTATCTCAGGACAGTTGAATTCAGTCAATTTCTGAGGCGAATGTCCTGAGGTAGCACGGGTTTATGATCCAGAGGGAACATTACAGGGTGAAAAGTTTATGAGTGATGATTCAGAGAAGAAAACGCTGGCGCCGCATATTTTAATTATCGCGGTGATTGTAGTGGTCATAATTGCAGTTCTGTTGTGGCCGTCGAAGGAAGAACCTGCACCGGTTACCGAAGAAGTGCCGGCAGAAGAAATGCCAGTTCTGCCTGACGAGCCGGACGATTTTCAGCCCGCCCCGCCACCGGAACCGGTAGATATTGATCCCGTTGACGAGCCGGAACCTATGCCGGAACAGCCAGAGCCTGAACCGGAACCTCTGGATGTGTCGGATAAGGGCGTAGAAGAAGCCTTAAATGCTATTTCAGGTACGGAAGAAGCGAACAACCTGATTGTGAATGAGGGTCTTATTCAGCGCTTTGTTGTTACAGTGACCAATCTGGCCAATGATGAAATGCCGGCGGCCCAGCAGGTACCGTTAACCGCACCGGAGCAAACATTCAAAGTTTACCGTCAGGCTGATAAAGAGTGGATTGATGCCGCCAGCTACAAGCGTTACACGCCGTACGTTACCATGATGGAAAGTTTTGATAATGAAGCTCTGCTAGATCTGTTCAAACGTTACAAAGGGGAAATCCAGTCGAAGTATGACGAGATTGGACAGCCCGGCCAGCCGTTTGAATCTGTCGTGGTGGAAGCCATCGATCAACTGCTCGATACCCCGGAAGTTCCTGTTCCGGTAGAAGTGTACTCTGACTCAGTTGCCTACAAATATGCTGATCCGCAACTGGAAGAACTCAGCACGCCGCAAAAGCAATTGCTGAGAACCGGCCCGGACAATATGCGCCGTATCAAGGCGAAATTACGGGAATTGAAATCTCTGCTTGCAGACGATGGATTTTAACCGGTTTCAGGCTCAGATAGAGTCGCACCCGTCAGATGACGGGTGCAACCTCCCTCCGGTAGAACAATGGCATCCGCCATTTTGCGGTAACATCGATATGTGCATCACAGCCTCCGGTGAATGGCAATATCAGCAATCTCCTGTTACACGATTATCCCTTGTCAGGCTTTTTTCCTCTGTTTTAGTAAAAGAAAATGACGATTATTTTCTGGTAACGCCGGTGGAGAAAGTCGGTATACAGGTAGAGGATGTGCCTTTTGTAATTATTCAGTGGGCAATGGAAGATAATCACCTCAGATTAACCACACAAACCGGTGATACATTCACTGTCAGCGCCTCTCATCCCGGCACACTGCGGGCTTCTTTAGACGGCACCTTTTTACCTTACGTGAATGTCCGGCGTAACTTATGGGCCAGACTTCATCAGAATGTTTACTATCAGTTACTCAACGAAGCTGAGGAAAAAACAGCACCCGACGGCACCACCCGCTTTACAGTTCAAAGCGGTGACTATGAACTCATTCTCGGAGAAATCAGCGAATAACCTTTGCCATACTGGCATCCGCACAGTCATTTCATTACAGTAGAAAACTCACACACTGATAACGATAATGACAATGAAAAAACTCTCTTTATGTATAACAGCCCTGTTGGGACTGAACACTTTACCTCTGCAGGCAGACACCCTCATTCATGCCGGCAACTTATTTTCTGCAACTGACGACTCTCTGCAAAGCCGGATGACAATTGTGGTCGACGGCAACAAGATAACCGCGGTGAAAAAAGGCTATATCAGCGCTGAAGACGGCGACACAGTGATTGACCTTAAAAATCATACCGTGATGCCGGGACTGATGGACATGCACGTTCACCTTTCCTCCCAGCAGGGCCCGTCTTCTTACATGGAACGCTTCACACTCAACGAAGCTGACTACACCCTGAAAGCGGCACACTTTGCGGAGAAAACCCTGTCTGCCGGCTTCACAACCGTGCGTAATCTGGGTGACGGATACAACGAAACCATCGCACTGCGAAAAGCCGTTGACAAAGGCCTGGCACAGGGGCCGCGCATTTTCTCTGCCGGTAAATCGATTGCGACAACCGGCGGACATGCAGATCCCAGTAACGGGATGGCACACAAACTTCGCCCTGATGTCGGACCGGAGCAAGGTGTTATAAACGGCGTTGCAGAAGCCCGCGATGCAGTGCGCCAGCGCTATCAGGATGGTGCTGACGTGATAAAAATCACTGCCACCGGCGGCGTTCTGAGCGTAGCGAAAAGTGGCCAGAATCCGCAGTTTATGGACGATGAACTGGAAGCCATTGTTGCTACAGCTAATGACTACGGCATGACAGTGGCTGTGCATGCTCACGGAAAAGAAGGTATGAAGCGGGCCATTAAAGCCGGTGTGACGTCTATCGAGCATGGTACTTACATGGACGATGAGATTATGGATTTGATGAAAGAACACGGCACCTGGTACACCCCGACTATTCTCGCCGGCGAGTTTGTGGCTCAGAAAGCGAAAATCGACGGATTCTTTCCGGAACTTGTCAGACCCAAAGCGGCCGCCATCGGCCCGTTGATCCAAAACACCTTCTCCAAAGCGTATAAAGCGGGTGTAAACATTGTGTTTGGCACTGACAGTGGCGTTTCAGCACATGGCGATAACGCTCAGGAGTTTGCACTGATGACAGAAGCCGGCATGCCTGCTGCTGAAGCATTGCGCAGTGCAATGGTTTCACCGGCAAAACTGCTGAATATCAGTGATGAACTCGGCACTATCGAAAGCGGCAAACTGGCCGACATCATTGCAGTTGAAGGTAATCCCCTTGAGGACATCAGGGTGATGGAGAAGGTTGTCTTTGTTATGAAGGACGGGGCAATCTTCAAACAATAACGGAAGATTATGCCCATAACGAAAAAGTTAAAACGTACGACGAAGAAAATGGTGGATTCCAGGCACATGCTGAAAGGCATTACCCTGGCGTCATTTCTGGAATCTACAATCGTACCTGTGCCCCTGGAAGCGATCCTTATACCGCTGATGCAGGCAAGAAGAGAAAAGCTCTGGAGCATTGCCCTGATGGCCACTCTGGGGTGTGTTATTGGTGCATTATTCGGTTATGCGCTGGGGTATTATCTTTTCGATTTGACCGGCGACTGGATCATTAACACCTTTTCTGACCCGGAACAGTTTAAGCAGGTTTCAGCTAAAATGGAGCAGCAGGGGTTCTGGTTTGTACTGACGCTCGGGATTGCCCCCATTCCGTTTCAGATAGCCATGCTGGCAGCGGGTGCAACAAAATACTCCCTGCTGTTGTTCTTACTGGCCACGGTCATCGCCAGGTCCATACGGTATTTTGGTCTGGCACTGGCGGTATATGTTGCCGGAGACAAAGCTGAAGCGTTAATCAGGCGATATAAAACGAAAGCAATACTGGCACTGACTGCTGTCGTGCTGTTGATCTGGTATATCACTACATTGTTTTAACCGGGCAACAGCATTAAATTTAATTTGATAATAATTCTCATTTGCATTACTTTTAATTCAGGAGGTGCGTATGATGAAAACCCATTATCTTAGCCCGGAATACTGGAAGTGGCTGCAATCCCACCCGGAGCATGCCCGCAACCACTTTACACAAACCAGTCAAACTGCGCTGGAAAAGGCAAAGTCCGGTGAAATGGAATCCGCCCGTCAGACAGCAGGGGAAGCTTATGAAATTGCGCAGGCGGTATTGCTTTCTTTGCAGGCACCTGAAACCTCCCCGGCCTCACAGAGAAAAGATTTGACCGCTTATGGTGCTGCTGCCATACAGCTTGCACGCAGCCATGCTGCTACAGGGAACATTGAAGATGCTGCCACCTGTCTTGATGCGGCATCACAGCAAATCTATGCGCTGGCCCCGCTGTTTGCATTACACCCTGAGTTACTGACGATGCTGCAACAAATTACGTTTTCACTGCAGAAAGGGCTGGCCTTCTACCAACGGCAGACATTATCTTCAAGGGTACTTCACTAGTGACCTTACCGGTGGACAGCCAGTCATCCACAACCATAACGCTGGAAGTGGATATCAGGCTTCTGAAGCATATGCTACGGCAGAGGATTCTGCACATCAGCGATCTCCGTTGCCAGTCTCATGATGACAAAGTGCGCTTACAGCGGCTCTTACTTCAGGCCATCACGGAAAGCCATTAATTTTAGCAACAGATAAATCGCTATCAGCAGTTATTTGCGTATTCAAATAATACAGGAAAAAGCTTGCGGGTTTTCCCCCCTGCCAGCGTAACGAATACCGGATAAGATACTGTGATCGCTTCAACCACTATCAGCTATATTGCCCGCGCCGGATATGGTGCAAAAACCGTTGTTTATATTCTTCTTGGTATTTTCGTTATAACCACAGCATTTACGTTCCTGCAATCTGAAGAACCCACTCAGGACCATGTTTTCAGAACACTCCTGGAGCAGCCTTTAGGATGGTATCTGCTCGCCGGCGTAGTATGCGGGCTCGTCTGCTATATGTTATGGCGTCTTATTCAGGCCTTTCTGAATACCGAGAACCTGGATATGTCAAAAGCCGGCGATGTGATCACCAGAGCTTTCTTTGTATTATCAGCGACGATTTACGGAGTCGGGGCCTGGGGTGCAATCAGAGTACTGATTGGTACCGGTAATTCAGAGAAAGACAGCAGTAAACAGGTTTCACAGGAGTTAATGCAGCAGGCGTGGGGAGAATGGCTGGTTGCTGCCATCGGTACAGGTATTCTGATATTTTCTTTCATCCAGCTAAAGCATGCCTGTAAAGCCGATTTCATGGAAAAATTTAATACTCATCATATGCGGGACAGTGAGATTCATATCAGCCGTATTGCCGGCAGACTCGGCTATCTCGCGAGGGGTGTTGTTTACATTCTGGTAGGTGCTTTTTTTATTCAGGCGGCAATTGAACTGGATCCGTCAGAGGCAGGTGGAATTAAAGAAGCATTCAGTACTATTTTAAATCAGCGGTACGGGCAGTATGGACTTGCTGCGACAGGTGCCGGCATAGCCATGTTTGGCATTTTCTGTGGTTTTGAAACAATTTACCGCACCACGCCGGGAAACCGGTAATAAAAAGCCGGCGTATCACCGGCTTTAAAAACTGTTTGTATGAGATAACGGCTACAGCCCTTTCTTAATCAGAAACTGATAAGGCAATGCATCAGTCTGACTTGCCACCAGCGTGTGTTGCATAAACCGGCAAAACCCCGGGATATCCCGCTCTGTTGCCGGATCATCTGCGGTGATCAGAACCGTTTCACCTTCTTGCATTTTCCGCACTTTCAGACGCACCATCATCACAGGTTCCGGGCAACGGAGGCCCAGTGTGTCCAGTTCGTGGTCCGGGCTGGCGAAGAGGGGATTATCCAATCCCATATGACTCACGGTACTGACGAATTGACGCCATGTGCTCTGCGTGCGCACCGGTTTCTTCCAGATAAGCAATTACGTCATTCAGAGACACGATAGAAACTACCTGTGTACCAAAATCACGTTCCACTTCCTGAATAGCAGACAGCTCGCCTTTACCCCGTTCCTGGCGATCCAGCGCAATCAGTACACCGGCCAGAGAGGCACCGTTCTGAGCAATAAGCTCCATTGACTCACGGATAGCTGTTCCGGCAGTGATCACATCATCCGCCAGCATAATACGGCCTTCCAGCGGGCTGCCTACCAGATTACCGCCTTCACCGTGATCTTTCGCTTCCTTACGGTTAAAGCAATAAGGCACATCCATATCATGATGATCAGCTAAGGCTACTGCTGTGGTTGTGGCAATAGGGATCCCTTTGTAAGCAGGGCCAAACAGTACATCGAAGCCTATGCCGGAATCCGCCAGTGCTGCCGCGTAGTAACGACCCAATTTGGCCAGATCGCCACCTTTGTTGAACAACCCGGCATTAAAGAAGTAAGGACTTGTACGGCCTGACTTCAGGGTAAACTCGCCAAATTTCAGCACGCCACGGGCGATGGCAAACTCAATAAACTCTCTTTTAAACGCTTTCATCTGCTCTCCTTACGCAAGAGCCGCTTTCTGAACATCAAACAGTTCACGCAGACCGTGCTTAGCGATATCCAGCATTTCGTGCATTTCATCAAAGGAGAACGGTTCGCCCTCCGCGGTACCCTGGATCTCAATCAGCTTGCCGGTTTCGGTCATTACTACGTTCATGTCGGTTTCGGCTGCTGAATCTTCGGTATATTCCAGGTCAGCAATTGGCGTACCTTCGTAAATACCCACAGACAATGCTGCTACCATGAATTTCAGCGGGTTAGTTTTGATAATGCCTTTAGCACGCATGAAGGTAAGGGCATCCACCAGTGCAACACAGGCACCAGTGATAGAAGCGGTACGTGTTCCGCCGTCAGCCTGAATAACGTCACAATCCAGTGTTATTGTGTTTTCACCAAGCAGTTTCAGATCAAGTGCCGCACGCAAAGAGCGGGCGATCAGGCGCTGAATTTCAAGGGTACGGCCGCCTTGTTTACCCCGTGCTGCTTCACGCTGGCTGCGGGTATGCGTTGCCCGCGGCAGCATACTGTATTCAGCCGTTACCCAGCCCTTTCCCTGACCCTTCATAAAACGCGGTACACCTTCTTCCACCGTCGCAGTGCAAAGTACCTTGGTATTACCGAATTCGACTAAAACCGAACCTTCAGCATGACAAGTGTAATTGCGGGTAATCGTAACGGGACGGATCTGACTGGCGGTTCTGCCGCTTGGACGCATAGGAGTCTCCTGAGAAAAGGTCATAAATCTGTATTTTTTAACAGGCGCAAGTATAGCGTAAATACACCGGCAAATTGAATCCGGCGGGAAGGGAATTAAGGCGTAAAAAAGTAAAACGCCGCATAAATGCAGCGTTATCAGATTATTTTAAGGTTTCAGAGAGGAAATTCACGACCTTCTGATAGTACTCGCCGCGGTTGGTTTCATCATAGAAACCATGTGTTTCCGAGTCTTTCACGAACCACTCATAGGATTTGCCAGCTTTGTCCAGGGCACTTTTCAGACGTTCGGCGTGCTCAAGGGGAACCCGGCGGTCACGGGCACCATGGGCAATAAGTACCGGACCGGACAGTTTGCTCACGTGGGACACAGGGGAAAATGCAGTTAACTGAGCGGGGTCAGTACCCAGCACTTTTTCCAGATAGGCATCACCGGTGAGGAATTCAGTAATGTCACCTTTCTCCAGTGCCAGATTAAGATCATAGACGCCGGCATTAGCAACAGCACACTTAAACAGGTCAGGGGCGAGTTCTGCAGACATCACCGCAGAATAGCCGCCAAAGCTGCCGCCCATGATACACACTTTGTCTTTATCGATATGTCCCTGAGAAATGATGTAGCGTGTACCGTCGATAATATCCTGCTGAATATCGTCACCCCAGTGCTTGTAGCCGGCAACCTGATAATCGCCGCCATAGCCACCGGAACCACGGTAGTTCACCTGAAGAACAGCATAACCTTCGTTCGCCAGTAACTGAACTTCACGGTCAAACCACCATAAATCACGTACATAGTGCGGACCGCCATGAACAAGAGTTACCAGAGGAACTTTCTGTCCCTGTTTCATCGTAACAGGGTAGGTAACGAAACCGTGAATTTTCATTCCGTCTGACGCTTCAAAACTCACCGGTTTGGTTTCAGAGAAGTCGTCTACGGAAATGTGTTCAAGGTTAGCGAACAGCTGGCTCAGGCTATTGGCAGATTTGTTGTAAAGATAATAGGTACCGGCATCAATATCGCTGGTGGCATAGATGAGCCACAAATTGCCGTCTGCTGAACGGCTGACCATATTCACGTTGTAACCCGGCAGGGCACCCAGCAAGTCTTTAAAGATTCTGGCTTCTTCACCGGCACTGTCGAAAACCATGTACGCCGGCATACCGTCATCCACGCGGATAGCATAGGCAGAGGACTTATCGGTTGTCAGATTTACCTGAGACAAAGACACTACATCATCGGTGTATATTTCTTTTCGCTCACCGGTCTTGAGATTCATCCGGAAAAGGCCGACTTTGTCCTGTTCGAAATTATCCAGGTAAATCACTTCCGTGGCATCTTCGTTCAGAGATACCGGATGGAAAGCCTGCCCGAATTGCTCACTGATTTCTTCCCAGTCATCGCCTTTACGACGAAAAATAAGCGTATCGTCATTCTTATTTGTGCCGGTTGCCATGATCAGGTTACCACTGTCATCAGTAAAAATGTCAGATTGTGGCGCGGGCGCATAAGCCTTGGCGGGGTACAATTTGCCGCTGTAAACGTTCAGACGGTGAATTGATGCGATGCTGTCGTAGCTGGCAGAAAGACGCTGAACGAAACCAATCCGGTCTACGTTCATCGGCTCTGATGCAATCAGGATCTCATTGTCGTTATCCGGCATTGTACTGATCACGCGGGCCCAGCCATCTACGCTTTTCTTTCTTTTAATCCGGGTATTCTGACGCTCTTCGACGTTGAATCCATAGATAATCTCGCCGTTAGTACCGTCGTAATTAATAGCGTAAAGTTCGCCCCAGAACTGAGGTTCAGATTGCCATGGCTCTTTACGCCAGATTTCCATTACCAGGCGATCATTATTCGCCCAGTAAAAGGTACCGACCTCATTTCCCCCGCGCATGGCCATTCCGCCAACCGTTGAGAAATCTTTCATGTCCAGCACGGCAAGGTTTCTGATGCCATCCTGTACAACCACGATGGCCAGACGGTCTCCGTCCGGTGATATTTTGGCATCTGCGTAAATAGCATTTTTAGCTATGTCCTGCGGTGTGAAAGCCGCAAAAGCAGAAAAAGAAAGGAACAAAAATGCGACCAGCGCACCTAATTTCTTATACGACATGTGGGTCATCCCTGAGTAAACATACTTCTGATAATGAGGCATTATCTCTGAAATCAGAATCCATTAAATGTAACAAATTTATCCGGTAACAGAATAGCCAGCAACACAGTTACAGGCAAGCAGGGACGATCAAAACCTGTCTGAACCTTGTACTAAAGTATGAACACAGTGAACATTACCACTGACAACCCGGTGATTCCTGCGTAGACTTACGCATAAATCCATACGGAGATTGAAAATTTATGATTTACAGCATGACCGCGTTTGCCCGCAGTGAAGTGAAAAAAGACTGGGGAACAGCCGTGTGGGAAGTCCGCTCGGTGAACCAGCGTTTTCTGGAAACTTACTTCCGTTTGCCTGAACAATTCCGGGCACTGGAACCGGTGCTCCGTGAGCGCTTTCGCAAGCGTTTACAGCGGGGAAAGGTAGAGTGCGCGCTGCGTTTCAGCGCTAACGATGCCGCTGTAACCAAACTCACGCTTAACGAAGCACTTGCGAAAGAAGTCATGCATGCTGCAGACTGGGTGCAGTCACACGGTCAGTCCACCGGAGTTAACCCCCTTGATATTCTGCGCTGGCCCGGCGTTATCGCTGCCGAAGAAGCCGATATGGATGCCATTCAGGCGGATATTCTGGCGGCATTTGACGATACCCTTACTCAGTTCATCGAAGCCCGCGCCACCGAAGGGGATGCGCTTAAAGCACTTATTGAACAGCGCCTGGACGGCATTGAAAAAGAAGCCGCAGCAGTTGCTGAAAAAATGCCGGCTATTGTTGAGTGGCAGCGTGAAAAAATTCAGTCCCGTTTTGAAGAAGCCAAAGTAGAACTTGATCCCACCCGCTTCGAGCAGGAAATGGTCATGCTGGCGCAAAAGATTGATGTGGCAGAAGAACTCGACCGCCTGAATGCTCACGTTAAAGAAACCCGTAATATCCTGAAAAAAGGCGGCGCCTGCGGCCGTCGTCTGGATTTCATGATGCAGGAATTCAATCGTGAGTCGAATACGCTGGGTTCCAAGTCAATAAACTCAGAAATCACTCAATCAGCTGTTGAGCTGAAAGTGCTGATTGAGCAAATGCGCGAGCAGATCCAGAATATTGAATAGCGTTCACATATTTATTGCAACACACTTATATTACATATTTTTATTACAAATAGTCAGTTTGATACTGCTTACCCACCAGAATCCAAATGATTTGGTGGGTAAATCAAGTTTTGAATTAATAGTTAGGTAGTATCCGATATTCATCACTATCCGGAATGCTGCAATATATTGAGTGATTTTTTAGTTCACTAATCGTTTGAAATTTTTCATCCAACTGTACATTTAGAACTTCTTTTAACGTAGATCCGATACACTTTGCTAAAAATGATCTACTCGAATAAATTTCTAACGAGTATTTATTCTGAAAGTCATTAGATGACATTGACCGTTCTCTACTTTCATTTCTCTCAACTATTTCATCTACTGTATCTATTAATTTTTTATATACCTCATTTACTCTTGGATCTCCAAAAACTACAAATGACTCATAGTAAATATTCTTTAGCTTTAGATTTGAATTCTTTAACTTCTCAATATCTAGTGGATTCTTTGCCGCAGGCAAAAGTTTTGCAGATTCTATCAAAATATCTGAATACATCTTCACCCTTAAATCCATCAATGGCTTTTTCAATTCGAACTCGGTTTGGATTTTAAATTGCGAATATGACAATATAATAGTTATTGTAATTATAATTGACGTTATAACTTTGGTAATATTGTCAATCAAAATAGAATTTTTTTCATCGCCTAAAATTAGCATTATTCTTCTATACATCACTTGCCTTATAAATTTTTAATAAGTACGCTATTCATTACTCATCTTGGGTGTGATATTCATAAAAACCGGATAGCATTCCAATTTTTCAAGGAGTTCAACTTATTCTTTTAGTCGTCTCGAATCAGAGCTTTTTTATCTCTTCCTCATAAACGCTACCATTTCGCTGGCGACGGCCCTGATCACATTTACACAGACTGAGTTGCCAAACTGTTTGTAGATTTGGCCCTGAGATACAGCATCAACGATGAATGCCTCGGGAAAGCCTTGTAATCGAGCACATTCTCTTGGTGTCAGTTTACGCGGATTCTTGTTCAGTGCGCTCTGGTCAATCAGGATCTCGGACCCGTCTTTATAATAGCGGGCACTGATCGTGTTGGTGTAGGCATTGTCGGGCGTAAACAGTGAATAGCCGAACCCGTTACCTTTTTGTTTATGCTCCGCTTTACGCTTCTGGTGGCCCGTCCAGAGCCTGTCTGACAAGGTGTAACGATCATCTTTGGCTGCCAGTTCGGACGCACTCTCAAGAATATCGCCCACACGGGTTGGTATGTTTGGTGGTTCCGGCCAGCGAAAATGTGCATTGATATCTGCTTCGCTGAAATGATCTTTATCGAAGCCGATGATAAATACCCGTTCACGGTTTTGCGGGGCACCGAAATCTGCCGCCCGCAGCACTTTATAGTCCACCCAGTAATTCAGCTTCTCAGAAAGAGCATGGCGCGCTTCCTCACTGAGAGGCATATCATCCGGTATACTCTGATCAAAATCTCCCCGCAGGATAGCCTCAATGGTTTTAAGTGTACGACCTTTATCATGGCCTTTAAGCTGCTTTACGTTTTCCAGCAGGAATGCTTTCGGACGCTTTTCAACAAGAATGCGCTGAATTTCAAAAAACATGGTGCCGCGGGTATCGCTGAACCCTTTTTTCAGACCTGCCTGCGAAAATGCCTGGCAGGGAAACCCGCCCAACAGCACATCGTGATCCGGAATATCTGCCGCGCGGATTTGGGTAATATCGCCGTGTGGCATTTCACCGTAGTTCGCAAGATACGTTTTTTGTGCAAATTTATCCCATTCTGAAGTAAATACACACTTACCTCCCAACTCCTGAAATGGAAGTCGTATGCCACCCACTCCGGCAAAGAGATCGATAAAGTTAAAGTGGTATTCTGAGCCGGTAGCTGCGAAAGGGGCTTCTTTGGCCAGTTGCACCATGCGTTTTTCCAGGGTTCTCACTGCTTCTGCTTTTTTAGCCGAAGGCAGGTGCTCGCCATTTTCCCAACCGCGAACTGTCCGCTCGCCCTGATTGCCCAACCCCAAAAGATTTGCAAATTCTGTTCTGCCCAATCCCAGCCGTTGACGTATACACCTGATATCATCAGCGCTAAGATTCTGGTTTTGTTTACTCATGGGGAGACTTCTGCTTATCCGGTTTTTATCCCTGCGAGGTTAGCATCAGAACAGATCAGCTACCAGCGCTTTGTCATTTAAAACGGAAGGAAACTTTTATTGGCAGACGTACACGACAAAGCTACACGAAGTAAAAACATGTCTGCGATAAAAAGCAGAAATACAAAACCGGAACTACTGGTCCGGCGGGCGCTGTTTGCCAGAGGGTACCGTTACAGGAAAAATGTTAAGCGGTTACCGGGCTCGCCGGACATTGTGTTACCCAAATACAGAACCTGTATTTTCGTGCACGGCTGCTTCTGGCACATGCACGAACAGTGTCATCTGGCACACTTGCCGGAAACAAGAACAGCATTCTGGCTCACCAAACTTACGCAGAATACAGTGCGGGATAAACGCCACCAGCACGACCTGCTTAGTCAGGGATGGAAGGTAATTATTGTCTGGGAGTGTGCCCTGAAGGGGGTTGGCAAACTGCCTTTTGAAGAAGTCATATCGCGACTTGAGAAACTTATCCATATGAAGCACGGCTTTAAAAGAGCACTGGAAATACGCTGAAGGCAGAGACGTTTGTGACCACCCGCAAGTAATGTACTATACCTGTTTAGCAAAAGGAGAATGAGATGAAACGGTTAAGTTGTTGCTTGTTGTTTATGCTGTCACTGTCGGTGTCAGCCAGTCCTCAGGAAGAAGTCAGCAACGTGCTGGATAAGTTTCATCAGGCTGCATCTGATGCCAGCTTCACCACGTATTTCAGCCTCTTTTCAGCCAATGCTGTATTCATCGGTACCGATGCGGGAGAAACCTGGCCGGTTGATGAATTTAAAGCCTATGCGAAGCCATATTTCGATAAGGGGCAGGGTTGGACCTATCATCCCCGCGACAGGCATATTTATTTTTCTGCTAACGGCAATACGGCCTGGTTTGATGAACTTCTTGATAATGCCAGCTATGGTGTAACGCGGGGAACCGGTGTACTGGTGCTTGAAAACGACAAATGGAAAATTGCCCAATATCATCTGACCATTCCTATTCCTAACCAGTTAGCCAGTACAGTCACCGAAATGATAAAGCTTTCCTCTGCTGAGATACCTGTAGCAAATTAACTAAAAGGACTGGCGATAGCATGATATGGACAGTATTTAACATACTTTCACCATTCTGTTTTTTACTTTTTAACATTAGCATCTTCTATCGCCTTCAACTTTAGGAAATTACCTGATGCGCACAATTTTAAAGGTTATTACTCTAACATTGTTGTTTACAGCTCTTCCCGGATGCAATTTTTCCGGATCAAACGGTAAGTCTAAGAATCAAGTGGACAAAATTATCCCAGCCTATAATGTAAAAACACTGACTTACAAAACGATCGGTAGTAAAGCTCTTCAACTGGATTTATATATACCCAAACAGAGTAAAGCGGAACATACGCCTCTTTTGATATGGGTTCATGGAGGAGCTTGGTTCAGGGGCTCCAAAGACGAATTTATTTCCAAAAATGGTACCTTGGCTGATAAATTGGTAAATGAAGGTTACGCAATTGCCGCGGTCAATTACCGCTTGAGCGGAGAAGCCGTTTTTCCTGCGCAAGTAGCAGATATCAACGATGCAATTAACTATTTGGTAAATCATGCCAGTCAATACAATATCAGTACTGATAAAGTTGGTATTATGGGACGCTCTGCAGGTGGTCACCTGGCCTCTCTGATTGCTACATCTAACAACGATACTGAAACTGGCTTCTATGAGGCAAGTAGACAGCCCGAATACGATATTGCTGTAGTTCTCGACTTCTTTGGCCCCAGTGATATTAATGCTATGAGGGGAAACAGTGGAAATGTTGACCATGACGCACCAGATGCAGCAGAAGCAAGGCTCCTTGGCGCCTCTCCTGTTGAAAGACCAGATCTAGCTAAATGGGCATCATCTACTACATATATTGATACAGATACCCCACCTTTCATCATCATGCACGGAGATGCTGATGGAGTTGTTCCGGATAGTCAAAGTAGAATTTTGAAAACCAGGTTGGGGGAATCAGGAGTATCAAATAAGTTAGTTGTTGTACAAGGCGCCGGTCATGGCGACCCAGTATTTGATACCGAAGAATACGTTGATATGGCCGCTGAGTTTATTAAAAGTTATCTTCCGGTTACTCAGTAATTATTGGCTGCTCTTGCTTTGTGTACGAAAAGCAAGAGCAGCTAAAGCTGTGACCGCAAAAAACTCTATGTCTAACTCGCTATCTTTAGTTCGTTATGTAAACGAGAATGGCAGGCGTTGACTCATATGCAATTGAAACTTTGAGGATTTACTATTCGTCTATAGTCTTCATTCTGTATGCTCTGGGCGTGTCTCCCGTCCATGATCTAAACGCCCTGGTAAACACAGCGGGATCGGAATATCCAACCCTTTCAGCAACTTCATTTATTGAAATTGTCGTCTGCGAAAGGAAATGCATTGCTCTGTCACGACGGATTATATCTTTCAATTGTTGGAACGAAGTCCCTTCATCTCTGAGCTTCCGCATTAACGTCCTCGGAGTCATATGCATTTTGTTTGCACAGTACTGAATCGTAACAATGCGATTTTGCAGGCCTGATTTGATAAGAGGTTTCAATTCACCACTCAAACTATAGTCCGCTTTGTACTGCCGGAACAGCTCGAGAGGACAACGGTTCATAAAGACCTTCAGACTTGCACTGTTTTGCCTGACTTCTCTATCCAGGTAATGGGTTGGGAATATCAATGAAAGTTCTTTGCTTTCAAAATTGTGCGGCCCTGGGAAGAGATAACTATATTCACCGACATGAGCGGGCGTAGGATAAGGAAAGTGGCTTTCAATAATGGGCAGTTCATCGGCAATTAACCACGCGGCGTAACGATGCCATGATAAAAGACAAATCTCAGCGAACAGATGGTGATAATCCAACTCAGGTTTATGCAGAACAAGGCGCAGGGTGACCGATTTACCATTTTCTTGCAGAGTTATTTGCTCACGTCTGAATAACAGGTTGTAAAAACGAATTCCTAAAATAAGGGCTTTTCTCAAGGTCGGCTGATTTACGGTTAACTGTCCCATCATGTAGTAGGAGCCGTACGGAATGACCATGTCATTAAGACCCATACTTTCATCATTCATCCACTGCCAGATAGCTTTTTGCAAATCCGCCAGCTTTTGTGTCGGAATACGATGTTCAGGCCGGTATAGATCCTGTCGCGATAGACCGATACCTTGCATCAGAATATCAACGTCAACACCTTTGAGCGCAGCGGCCTCGACCAGTGCAGTCAAGTAATGATTAGCAGCGGACCCATACTCCATTTTATCAGTGTTCACCGTCTGACTCTCTTAATTCCCTGATAATTTTTTAACTAAAATAAGAAGGCAAAGTCATTTAATTCACAAGAATAATGCGTATGTCATTCACATTAGTCAACGTTGGTCCGGTGATAAATAAATCCCCCATCTCTTTAAAAAATGAATAGCTGTCATGCTTCGTAAGATATTCTTCAAGATCCAAGTTATTTTCCATAGCTCTGAATTGACTATCTGATAGTAAAAATGCTCCTGCGGCATCTTCGGTACCATCTATGCCATCGCTGTCCACCGCAATTGCACCAACGCCATAACAATTCTTTAATTCTTTCATCAACGCCAGTACGAATTCCGTGTTTCGGCCACCCCGTCCATACGATTTACCTGAAATGGTAACCGATGTTTCTCCACCACTGATGATAGCCAAAGGAGGTTTATCAGGAAAACCTGCTGTTTTAGCGGACTTCACAATGGCAGCCATGATACTGGCCAGGACTTGGCTATCGCATTCAAATTGATCACTTAGCACGACAGGCTTATAACCGTGTTTCTGTGCTTCTCTCGCGGCGCGTTGCAGGGCCTGTCGGGCAGACGCGACAATCTTGTACTCTACGCTTACATCATCATTCGACTCCTTATGCTGATAAAGAGGAACGTATTGCTTCCATTCGGATAGCCCATATTTTTCTAGTATTTTTTGTGCACACAACGGTCTTCTTGTGTCTGGTATTGTTGGGCCGGAAGCCACATCTTCCGGTACATCTCCGGGTATATCACTTACTATCAGGTTAAATACGCGGGCTGGAGCGGCAGCTTTTGCAAGCTGGCCGCCTTTGACCTGACTCAGTGCTTTCCTGACTGCATTCATTTCACTGATAGATGCGCCACTTCTCAATAACGATTGGGTAATTTTCTGCTTCTGAGAAAGATGAATACCTTCAACAGGTAATGCACAGCACGCTGAGCCACCACCGGATATCAAACTAATGACCAGATCATCTTTTGACAAGTTAACTACGGCATCCAGCATTGCCCTGGCAGCACGTTCGCTATTCTCGTCGGGTACCGGATGTCCTGCTTCGATTACTGCAACTCGTCCCGCACAGACACCATGTCCATATCGGGTTGCAACTATGCCAGAGAGCGGCACACCCTCCCAGTAGCAGTTTAATTCCGCCGCCATCAATGCGGACGCCTTACCTGCCCCGATTACAACACACCGCCCCTTGGGCGGTGCGGGCAAACAAGCAAACCAGTCAGCGGATGGAACCACGCTATCAATAGCTACCTGAGCAATAGCTGTTAATGTTGCTTTTTGTACATCTGCATTCATTTCGCGTGATCACGAATATAGTGAATGACGGCTTCAGTAACGTCTTTTGTCGTTGCTTTACCACCTACATCAGGAGTCAGTTTTCCTACACCCGTGGCGTACTCTATTGCTTCCATCAGTAAGGCTTCGAGCTCAAACTCCCCGAAGTGATTCAACATTTGTGCTGCACTCCAGAAGCATGCAACCGGGTTAGCTATTCCTTTTCCGGTAATGTCAAACGCTGAGCCGTGAATTGGCTCAAACATCGACGGAAAGCGACGCTGAGGATCGATATTGGCAGTCGGTGCAACACCCAGACTTCCCGCTAAAGCACCGGCTAAATCAGATAAGATGTCTGCGTGAAGGTTCGTTGCAACAATGGTATCCAAAGATTCTGGTTTTAGCGTCATACGCATTGTCATAGCATCAACCAGCATTTTGTCCCAGGTTACATCGGGAAATTCCTGCGCCACTTCGGCCGCTATTTCATCCCACATAACCATACCATGTCGCTGTGCATTGGATTTGGTGACGACCGTTAACTGCTTCCTTGGACGGCTCTGAGCCAACTCGAAGGCATAACGCATAATACGGGTCACGCCCACACGGGTAAATATGGACACTTCTGTCGCAATTTCCTCTGGCATTCCGCGGTGAGATCGCCCTCCCTGACCCGAATATTCACCCTCAGAGTTTTCCCTGACTATTACCCAGTCCAGATCCCCGGGCTTACAATTTCTTAACGGAGAACTAATTCCGGGCAATACACGGGTTGGTCGCACATTAGCGTATTGATCAAAATTCTGGCAAATATTTAATCGCAGGCCCCACAGAGTTATGTGGTCTGGTACGTCTGGTGCCCCCACCGCTCCGAATAATATGGCATCGTGTTTCTTTAACTTTTCTAAGCCATCATCTGGCATCATTTCGCCGTGCTTTTTATAGTAGTCTGAGCCCCAGTCGAAAAACTCAAAATTAAAGGTCGCTTTTTTGGTTTCCTCCTGTAATACATTGAGAACGTCAACGGTTTCGTTGATGACTTCTATACCTATACCGTCCGCCGGTATCGCCGCAATTGAATAGTTTTTCACATTTACCCCTTATGCACTTACTTAAGCGCTGTTGAATTAAAAGAAGTATGGGTTTGGGTTGGCTTTCCTGCTAAAAACAACACGATACATGCTGAGACCACCAGACTAATACCAACGCCAATCAGTCCCCACGTATAGTCTCCGGTTGACATCTTGATGTAGCCGATTAACGTTGGCCCGAAAAAGCCGCCAAGATTGCCGATAGAATTGATTGCAGCAATACCCGCTGCAGCCCCTGAGCCTGTCAAAAACTGAGTAGGAATTGCCCATAAAGGTGGTTTAGCAGAACTCACTCCCACGTTGACGACAATGAGTGCCAACACCGCAGCCAGCAGAGATGTTGTAAAAGCTGCGGCAAACAGGCCTACGGAAGCAACAATACACGCGACGAATACGTGGGTTGTACGTTCGCCCGTTTTATCTGAGTGTTTTGCCCAGAAAACCATTGCTATTACAGCAAAGACAGGGGGAATCGCATTAACCAAACCAATTTGGGTTAAGGTTAGTTCGTATTGCGCCAGTATTTGTGGGGCCCATATCCCTATTGTGTAAAGCCCGGCAGATGTGCCGAAATAAACCAGTGCCAACGCCAGAATTCGCGGGTTAAGCAGCGCAGAGAAAACGGCTGAAGCACCATGACTTGCTGCAACGGCTTTTCTCTCTTTGCTCATTTCTTCCACAAGCCACTGTTTTTGCTCTTCAGGCAGCCATTTCGCCTTTTCCGGCCTGTCAGTAAGAAAGAGAAGAACTGCAGCAGACAATAACACAGCAGGTAGGGCTTCAATGAGAAATAGCCACTGCCAGCCTTTCATTCCCATGATGCCGTCGAAAGACAGCAGCCATCCGGATATTGGCGAACCAAGGCCGATTGAAATTGGCACTGCTGCCATAAACATTGCCGTGATCCCCGCGCGATATCGACATGGAAACCAATAACTTAAATACAGAATTATGCCGGGAAAAAAACCCGCTTCTGCAGCCCCTAGTAAAAATCTGAGTATGTAGAAACTAATGGGCCCCTGTACAAAGGCCATGGCGCCGGAAACAAGACCCCAGGTTAGCATAATCCTCGCTATCCACCTGCGGGCGCCAACCTTGTGAAGAATGAGATTAGAAGGGACTTCAAAAAGAAAATAGCCGATAAAAAAGATACCTGCCCCCAATCCAAACGCAGCCTTGGACAGGCCAATATCATCGTTCATCGTGATTGCAGCAATTCCGACGTTTACCCGATCCAGATAAGCAATAAAGTAAAGCAACATAATGAAAGGGACGATTCTCCAGGCAACCCTTTTCATCGTTAATTGTTCAGTTGACAACACCATCACCATTTTCATTAATTTAACAATGAAAAAGGACATTACACTTAAAATAAAAGCTGAACAATATGCAATTTTTTTTGCAAAAAGGTAAACGAAATGCCAATTATTTCAAATTTAGCGTATTTGTAAATGTGTAATAAAAAGTTGCAGAAATAACATTTAACCAAACAATTTCAAATACTTATAAAATATAAAAATTGAAATTCAATAACTTTTTACACACCTGAAATTTCTTTGCATAAGATTCCCAATGTCACATATTGCAAAAAAAATAGTCATCATCTGCCATTTAATAATTTAAACATTTAATTAACACTTCAGCTTATAAATTAGTCTGCCCGAGATCACTGGGATAGAGGACTAAGACTAATTATATGAAAAGACACACTGGAGCATTTATGACTGAATCACACGCTAAAACGAGAATTGCCGTATTAATTGGGGCTATGTTAAGTCCAACAGTAGTTATCGCACAGGAGCCGCAAACGACAGAAGCTCAGGAAGAACAGCAAGTCGAGACAATTTCCGTAACAGGTACCAGAATTAAGCGTAAAGATCTCGTCTCTTCCAGCCCGACAGTGACAACCGACGCAGAAGATTTTGCCCGTGCCGGCGACGTAACGCTGGACAATTATCTGCGTCAGCTTCCTCAGTTTCAGCCTGGCCAGGGTAGCTTCAGTAACAGCAGTTCCGGGGGAACAGTCGGGCAGTCGACACTGAATCTCCGCGGCTTAGGGCCTCAGAGAAACCTTGTGTTACTCGATGGTCGCCGCATGCAGTCTTCTAATGCAAACAGTGCCATTGACATAAACACGCTTCCTTCCAATGCTATAGGTGGTGTAGAGATTGTCAGTGGCGGGGCTTCTGCAACTTACGGCTCAGACGCAATGTCAGGTGTCGTAAATTTCCAGACCCGAACAGATCTTGACGGGCTGGAACTATCTGCGAAACTAACTCAACCCAAAGATGGTGATGGCCAAACCACACTATATGGTATCGCTTATGGTTCGGATTTTTCTGATTCTAAGGGTAATGTGTTTATTAGTGCTGAATGGGTAGACCGGGAAGGGATCTCTATTCAGGACAGGCCGTTCTTCTTAGATCAACCAGCTAGTGGATTTACACCTTTCAGCAGAACGTTACCTGACGCACCACCAAGTGCAGATGCTGTTAATGAACTGTTCGCCGGCTATGGGTTTGAGGGCGTGAGTAACAGAAGCTTTTTCGGGGTTAATGATGACGGCTCAATTTTCGCAGTCAGTCGCGGCCAGGCGATCAATTACCGAGGCCCTACAGAAGCTCCTTTCCTGGTGAGTGATTCTGGTTATGGTTACCACCCTGGTTACTATAACTATGTGCAGGTTCCTCTTGAAAGAAAAGCCATATTTGGTAAAGCAAATTATATTCTGGATGACGACCTAACACTTTATGGGCACTTCCAATACTCAGATAGTGAAGCTCAAAATATAGGGTCAGAGCCCGTACTGGCAGCTCCCTGGAGTGTGTTCGTTCCGGTAACCAATCCGTATATTGTTGCAAATGAAGCCTTCTCTGATTTGCTTGCTTCAAGGAGCCAGCCGGATTTACCGGTAGAATATCAGGTACGTTTAGGTGCGGCTGGCCCGCGAACCTATAATACCGACTCAACAGTATGGCAAGGTTTAGTAGGGTTGAACGGCTATGTTGAATCCATGGATTTGTCCTGGGACGTGTTTGTTTCCAAAGGCCGTACCAAGAATACCGACTCTACAACATCTGGTTCAGTGAGTTATGTTGCAATGCAGGAACTGGTTGATGCACCTGATGGTGGTAACAGTATTTGTAGTGGCGGCTACCAGGTATTTAACGGCCTCAACCAATTATCTGATGACTGTCTGTCATATATCTCCCGCACACCAGTCAATGAAACGATAATGGAGCAAACAGTTATTGAAGGTGTCGTCGAAGGTTTGATAACCGAGCTTGATGCCGGTGAGGTACGATTCGCTCTTGGTGCCCACTATCGCGAAAACACATATGACTTTAACCCGGATGATGACATTGCAGCTAACAGGCTCGCTAGTTTATCCGCAACACAACCTACTTCAGGTAGTATTGATGTAAAAGAAATTTCCGCGGAAGTTTATGTTCCTTTATGGGCATCGAGTGATATGGACCAGGCAGTGAATATGACTGTCGGTTACCGTTTTTCTGACTACAACCTGGCTGGTACAGCAAACACATATAAAGCAGAATTAGACTGGCGGGCGAATGAACACGTGTTGTTCAGAACTGGCTTCCAACACGCATTACGAGCTCCAAATGTTGAAGAATTCTTTAACGCAGGAACTCAACAAGTTTCCGGAATAGGCTCACCAACTAGTGGCGGCGGTGATCCCTGTGACTACCGCCATCCGGGTCTGAGCGGTGAAAATGCAGACGCGATAGGGGCACTTTGTATAGCAACAGGACTGAATCCATCACTTCTGGGTAGATTCAGACAACCCTCAAACGCGCTGGTTACAACAACTTTCGGCGACAGAACTCTGGATCCGGAAGAAGCAGAGTCATTCACGTTAGGTATGGTGCTGGAATCCCCCTTTGACAGTGAATACTTCGAGGATATGTCGTTAACCCTGGATTATTATGATCTGGAAATCGAGAAGGCAATTGCGGCTATACCGGCCGACCAGTCATTGGCGAAATGCTATAACCTGGACGGCTCAAACCCTGAATACAGCACAGAAAACTTTTTCTGTCAGCAATTCGACAGAAATAATAACGGTATTTTCCAGTACGTTAATCAGCCATATCTAAACCTGGGTGGTTATAAAACAAGTGGTCTGGATATATCTTTCAACTGGACGGTGCCAGCTAAGTTCGTAAACGACTCATCGAAATTAGTCTTTAATAGTTTTGCCAACCACTTAACTAAGTTTGACATTGCCGTATTTGAAGACAGCCCTTATCAGGATTACGCCGGAACAGTTTCGGGTACAGAGAGCTATCCTGAATGGAAACTGGTCAATAGCCTGACGCTCGTTAGCGAAGATTTCTCTGTTACAGCGCGCTGGCGTTATGTTTCAAGTATGGATGACGTTAGCGTGGTTTCAAACCCGGCGTCGACAACGCCTGGCAGTAGCAGTTATAGCTATATTGATTTGTCTGCCAGCTATACATTTGATGAATCAGTAACATTCAGAGCAGGTGTTAACAACTTATCAGACAAAGCACCTCCAGTTATAGGTGGTACCAGCGGTACAACAAACCAGGGTGTATTTGACGGTATAGGTCGCACCTTGTATGTCCAGGCAAACTGGAAAATATAAACATAAGGGGCGCTCAGGCGCCCTTTTTTAAGGAAACTACAATGTTACTTCGTCATACGTTTTTTTTTACTCTCTTTTATATATTCAACTCTTCTGTTTTCGCCCACGAAAACTCAGGCACCGATGCTTTCCCGGCTCCTCATATTCAATCTGCGCCAGTGCTACAAATACATGTTGAACTCGGGACTAAAATTGACGTCGGTGAAACTGACGACGGCCACAGATACATAGTTCCTATTACTGGCGGGCATTTCACAGGTCACAATATTTCAGGAAGCGTAATTCCCGGCGGCGCCGACTGGCAGGTGAATCGCCAGGACAATGTAAAGAATATTGAAGCTATTTATGCACTTAAGACAGATGATGGTGTTACTATTGTCGTTGACAATAAAGGTATTGTTCACACACTGACCGGCCAGCGATACGCATTTACCCGTCCAGAGTTTCATGTGGCTACCGGAAAATATGACTGGCTCAATAAAGACTTTTATATTGGAACCATTGAGTCAATTAAATCCCCAAGAGCGGTAAATATTCGTATATACCGCGTGGAATAACTACATAGAAGGATCCTGTATGCAAGCTCATCGTTCGCTGCTATTCGTTCTCCTCATTGGCGTAGTGTTTTGCAGCCAAGCCGAGGAAGCAAAAACCAAAGCGGAACAACTTGCAAAAAAGGGTATTTCTACCGGCTCTTACTTTCCTGGTTATACCAATCTCTGTGACTTAACAATGACCTTTCGCGATGTAAATGCCCCCAGAGACCGGGCTGCGACCCCTCGCAGGAAAGATAGCGCCGATGCTAAAAAATCTCCGCGAGAACGTTCTCCCGGAAAAGAGCCAGGGCCCATGCAAGTCTTCGACAACTTGTATTTTGTTGGAAACGCGGGTGTATCTGCATGGGTCTTGGGAGATGAAGATGGCTATATTTTAATTGATGCCCTGACCAGCAATAAAGAAGCACGTGAAACCATTATTGGCGGGATGAAAACACTGGGACTTAAACCTGAGAAAATTGCGTATTTAGTAATTACTCATGCGCATGGCGATCATTACGGCGGTTTCAGATACCTGACACAAGAATATGGTATGCCCGTGGTTATGAGTGAATCAGATTGGAAGCTTGCTGAAATCATGCCTGAGCATCCCAAATTCGGGCCAGCTCCGGCGTTAGAAGGTAACATTGCAGTAACAGATGGTACCATACTTTCAGCAGGTAACGCTGAGATGGAAATTCGAGTGACTCCGGGACATACAATGGGTACGATTTCTCCCCTTTTTACGGTGTATGACAACGGACAACCATTCAGAGCCGCATTATGGGGTGGAACCGGATTTAACTTTGGCGTTAAACCAGCCCAATTTGCTGCTTATGCAAAGTCTGCGAGTAACTTTAAAGCGCTGGCGGAAGAGCAAGACGTGACTGTTTTTCTATCGAATCATGGAAAAAGGGATGGCTCGATAGAAAAGATGGAGCAACTTGCGCGGCGCCCCCCCGGAGCTCTCCACCCGTTTGATATGGGCAAACATGCAACAGATGTATTTGACGTTTTATCTAATTGTGCAATGGCGCAATATCACAGGGTTAAAAGCGGGAATTAATCATATTAACAGAATCAGGGAGGAGTGGTCCTCCCTGATTCTATTCACTCAGCGGTTGTATTTTCAGCTCAACACGACGGTTAATCTGACGGTTTTCAGCCGAGGTATTAGGCACTTTTGGCTGATACTCTCCCAGACCCACTGTGGTTACCCTGGTAGGATTAACATTGAACGTGGTCAGCCGATTCTTAACAGATTGCGCACGGCGCTCTGACAACGTCTGGTTGTAAGATTCTGCGCCGGTGTCATCGGTATGACCTTCGATAAGCAGCACCGTTTTCTCGTACTGATTTACCACCGTTGCCACATCCTGCAAGACAGGATTGAAATTAGGACTGATAGACGCACTGTTGGTGGCAAACGTAATATCACCCGGCATAATGAGGCGCAGGTTATCCCCTTCCCGAACTACCTGTACGCCGGTGTCAGCCAGTTGCTCGCGCATTTCTTCTTCCTGGCGATCCATATAGTTACCAATCGCACCACCGGCAATAGCACCGACCACGGCACCCCAGGCATAACGGCTTTTGTCGTTATCCCCGGTCGCTTTACCCAACAATGCACCGACGACAGCACCAATCCCTGCACCTTTTTGTGTATTGTTAGGGCTTGTTGCACAACCACCCGCGATTAAAGAAGCGGTGATGAGTCCGACTGCGAAGACTTTCTTCATGATATCCCTCTTAAGATAATTACAACTGTACCGGTCAGGACAGCAAGACCTGTTCCATCATCCGGTTTAACGCCAAAATACGCGCCGGCAAATGAATACAAGCTGAATGGCCTTGCCCGCAGGGGATAAACGGGAAGTTAACTGCGATGATTGCACACACCGGCGGGTAAAATGTTCCCGGTGGTGTATGCAATTAAAGACAAATCAGGGAGAAATGTTCTGTGCAAAAAACTGGTTGAAGTTAATTTTGTAGTCACTGGCTTTTACCGCTTTTTCAATTTTTACCCGCTTATCATGGGAAAGGTCGATATCCCGCGGGGTAACATAATGATTACCGGTCAGCGAATAGAACACTTTAACAACCGGTGTCAGCGGAGAGTCGTTCTGCGACAACACCATAGCCAGTTTATCGTTAGACAGAAGCACCAGACTGCCTACGGGATAGACGCCCATACATTTGATAAATTGCTGAACAAGTGCCTGGTCAAGCTTATGAGGACATTCCCCGATAAGGATCTGGAAAGCCCGCTGGCTCGGCATACCGGCTTTGTAACAACGGTCAGCAGTAAGCGCATCGTACATATCTGCAACTGCCAGCATACGCCCTGCGGTGCTGATGTTGTCACCTTTTGTTCCTGCCGGATAACCATATCCGTCAAGACGCTCATGATGTTCACTGACGGTTCTGACGAGGTCCGGGTTCAGATTTACCTCATGCAGGGCATCCACGCCATATTCGACATGCTTCTTCATCACGTCCATTTCTTCATCAGTGAGTCTGCCTGGTTTATGCAGGATCTCATCCGGCACACGAATTTTGCCCATATCATGAAGGAATCCGGCAAAAGCCAGTTCCTGTACCTGGTCATCAGTCATTCCCATATGACGCGCAAAGTTAGCGAGAATAATAGCTACGTTTAACGAATGCTCCAGCAGGTAATCATCTTTTTCACGGATGCGGGTAAGGCAAAGCAGTGCGTCAGGATTGCGCTCGACTGATGCCACAAGGTTCTGTGAAAACTCACTGGGAATGCGATCGTCGAAAGGTAGACCCTGCTGAACAGCTTTAAGTAAGGTTCTTTGAATTTCCTTACCCTGTTTATATAAATCTTCTGCCCGGACCAGTTCGGACGTCAGGCTCATACGGGACTTTTTCTTCGCCGGAACCGGCTCCTCTGCCGGCACAGGCACAGCGTCAGGTTCGAATTGCTTCGATAAATCGATAACGAGTTTGAGGACGCCGCGTTTTCGTAAAGATTCCACCACAGCCTTACGGGCAACGCGCCCCTGGCTTTTGATTTTCACTTTTCCTGACTGCTCAATGATTTCATTGACGTACATGCCGGGCGCTAATTCGTCTATAGTAATCGTTTTAAATACGCTGTCGGTCACTTGCTATCACACCATGGAATAAATGAGTCTGTACACTGAAGTTTAAAGATTAGCTTTAGCTCTGTGGCCACATTCAGTACTTCAGTGTATAGAGTATAGTTGCCATATCAGGTTGCCACTGACAATTTCGCAGTTTCACCCGATTATCTTTTACCATGATTCCTTCGGCCATAAGCAATTCTCTTTGCTCCTTCGCTTTTTCAGAGCCGGGCGGAAAGGCTATTTTCCCGTCAGCCCGTAAAATACGATGCCAGGGAACCGGTTCTCCATTGAAATCAGCACGCAATGAACGACCTGCCAGCCGCGCTCTGCCGGGCAGACCGGCAAGATCCGCAATCTGCCCGTAGGTAGCAACCGACCCTTCCGGCACGGCCATAACGGTTTGCAGTATTTGCTTCACTTTGTCGTTGTTGCCAGTATCGGCCATAATGCGCTTTTATTTTCCAATAGAGTGTTCGAATGCGTCCATATTGCTCAGTTTGCCGCTATCCGCAAAAAACCTGTGTATGCAGTGCAGTGACGCAGATTTGTACACCTGTTCAGTTTCTCATCATTCAGCATGATAAAGAAGCCATTCACGCAAAAAATACCGCTAAATTAGTACAGCTGTGTTTACCTGATACACCCATACTTTCCGCAGGCGCTGATGAGGCGGAAATGGCCGTGGCAGATGCTCTTAATAATGCGGGATCTCCGGCGGTGATTTATCCGTCTCCGGAAAGCGCTTCTTTAGAAAAGACACCACAATCAGACACACACGATCTCTTCATTCTGCTGGATGGAAGCTGGCGTCAGGCTTACGGATTGTGGCAACGTTTTACACAACTACACCCGCTCCCCCAGTATCATTTCAGTCATGCCGGCCCGAGTGATTACCGTATCAGGCACACCCGTTCAGATTCAGGATTATCTACGCTTGAAGCTGTTGCCCATGTGATGAAGGTAACGACAGAGACAGATCCGGTGCCGTTATACCGCTTACAACAGTTTATGCAGGCGCAATGGCAGGGACCTGCGGCACACCTGCGCCGCAAGTAAAGAGGGTTCAGCCGGCTTTCATCGGCGTGTAGCCTTTGTGATCTTCAACCAGTTTCAGCCAGTTATTCACCGCCGGATAGGCTGTCAGATCGAATCCGCCTTCGTGGGCCACATGGGTATAAGCGTATAAACTGATATCAGCCAGTGACAATTGTGACCCGGTCAGAAAAGGGGTGCGGGAAAGCTGCTCTTCCATGACTGCCAGTGCTTTGTGCCCGCCAGCCTGTTTAGCTTCATATTCAGCTTTACGTTCTTCCGGTAACCCCAGATATAAATTAATGAACCGGGCTACCGCAATATAGGGCTCATGGCTGTATTGCTCAAAGAACTGCCATTGCAGCATCTTAGCCAGATCGAAAGATGAGCGGGGAATGAGTGCGGAACCTTCAGCAAGGAAGTTTAAGATGGCATTTGATTCGGACAGCGTGCGGCCATCTTCCATTTCCAACAGCGGGATTTTACCATTCGGGTTCTTCTGCAAAAACGCGGGGGTTTGCGTTGCCCCTTTTAAAATATCGACTTCTTCCCAGTCGACTTGTTTACCCAGTATGGAAAGTAATAATTGAATTTTATAGCAGTTTCCGGAACGGCTATCTCCATAAACCAGCATGACCAACTCCTTTTTATCTACAGCACTTCAGCTTACTGACGTTTCTATCAGGTCACAAGATGTTCAATATAAATTAATGTCATCCAGGAAGCAGGGATTAGAAAGACGACGCTCAGCATGCGTTTACACTGTTCAAACGTAACCGGTGTAGCAGTAATGTTTTCCACTTCTTCGATTTCCTGCTGAATCGCGTTGCGCCGTGCGTGATTAATGCGATCACTTTCATCTTCACAGTAAATGGACGTCAGCCCGCGGGTCAGTTGATCCATTATCTTTTGCTTTTTTGCGCCGATAAGCCGGTACACCTTTACAGCAGGCATGATGAGATACACAGTCAAAGACGATGAAAACAGGGTCACTATGGCAAGATCGATTGCCGGTATATCTTTTTTAAACCAGAAAACGGGAATGATGATCAACGCAGTGATACTGAACAGGGCATTCTCCATCGACAGTAGCGACACTCTTTTCAATGCTTTCAGTTCGCTGCTGGTGGCAATATTAATATGAATGAAATGCTTCATCATGTAGTGAGTGGAATAGATCATCTGAAACAGGAAAAGCCAGAAAAAGAACCAGAAAGGTACTGCAATCAGATCAAGCACCAGAACCTGCATGTTCATATCGAAGGCAACCAGTTCTTCACTCATGATATAGACAGCCGTCATGGAAATAGCGAGGGTGGCGGAGGTCAGAATGTGGTGGCGCAGTTTCACCGCCAGACGGGCACGATGCTGTGCAAATAAACTCAGGGCGTTTTTATCCAGCAAATAACTCATGATGGCACCTGCCATTTGCTGTTGCTGAATGCGCAGGCTGATCCAGAAAAAGGTCGTCAGCAAGGGCATGCCTAAGGCAGCATTGAAGTCGCGTTGGGCCCGGAAATCATTGATAAGCTGGTAATCCAGCGCACCGGTGAAGTAATTGGCAATACAGCAAATTACAAAATAAAGAACCGGCATGTGCCAGAAAGAAGCGGCAGAAGTTGAGGGATAATTAAATTCAGTCGTCATACGGCCTTCACGATAATACTCAGTAAAGTCCTTCCCACTGTTGTTCAAATTTTGTTTTTATTATGCTGCTAGTTTAATCATCCGCAGGCGCAATGCAACCTCTGCAATGCCGCAATTGCGCCTTTGTTTGTAATAGTTTGTATCACTCTTGCTGATAGCAGTCAGACCATGCTGCAAATTCACTCCCGCCCGGTTCTGTAAAATGAAACCGGTGACCGCCTGGAAAAGCAAAAACAGGCTGAGTAATAATTCCACCCGCACCAACAATTTCAGCTTCAAGGCTGATCAGATCGTCACTGTAAAACACAGTGAGAGCTGCACCCCGGGACGTAGTGCTGATTTCTTCACTGGCATAAAAGCCGCCGTCGACATTGTCCAGAGAGAAGGCACAATAGGCCTCACCATAGTCGGTGAAAGTCCAGCCGAAAACGGATGAGAAGAATGCTTTGGTCTTTTCCAGTGATGCGGAAGGATACTCCAGATAATTTAATGATTTATTTTTCATCATCGCCTCCCTGTTGAAAAGCAGCCATGACTTCAGCGCCGGTCATTTTCCTGCTGGTGGGATGCAGTTCGTAGTAAGGCCCTTTTTCATCGACAAATATTTCAGTTCCCATGGAAAAGTTATCACCATCGAACAAACCGGCAGGCACGAAATACTCACCGCTTTCTTTGTAGAGATAAAATAAATGGGTACCGCAGCGGTGACAAAAGCCTCTGTCAGCCCACGGAGACGACGAGAAGCGGGTGATGGCATCTTCCCCTTTAAAGGTGACCGCAACACCACAGTGAGCACTGTAGAAAGGGCCTCCGCTCCATTTCCGGCACATGTCGCAGTGACATACACCGACTTGTTCTTCTGCCTGCGTTGCATACACTTCCACTTCGCCACACAAACAACGTCCGGTCAATCCTTTATCTGACATCATTGTTCTCCGGTGAATAAAAACTGGATAAATACACAGTACACCGGTTTAAAGCAAAACAGCAAGTAGCAGATACAAAAAACCCGGCATGTAGCCGGGTTTTTCAATTTTTTGCTGATGTATTACTTACGCAGTTTTTGTATCAGACGCAATTGAGCAATAGCTTCTGCTAACTCTTGTGCCGCTTCTGCATAGTTGAAATCAGCGCCCGGGTTGGCGATATGCTCTTCAGCACGACGTTTTGCTTCTTCTGCAGACTGCTCGTCCAGATCTTCTGCACGAACAGCAGTGTCAGCAAGAACAGTGACTATACCGGGTTGTACTTCAAGTACACCGCCGGCAACATAAATCATCTCTTCTTCACCGTGCTGCTTAACCAAACGCACCATACCAGGTTTAATTGCAGTAATAAGTGGCGCGTGACCAGGGTGGATACCCAGTTCACCTTCACTTCCTGTTACCTGTAATGTTTCAACCAGACCAGAGAAAATCTCTTTTTCTGCGCTTACTACATCCAGATGAACGGTCATAGCTGCCATTGTAAACTCCTTAGTAAGGAACGTGAATCAAGCACGGGCAGACGTTAAGGCCTGCCCGGCTTCACTCTTATTTCTTGGCTTTTTCCAACGCTTCGTCGATCGAACCAACCATGTAGAAGGCTTGCTCTGGCAGGTGATCATATTCACCTTCCAGGATGCCTTTAAAGCCACTGATAGTGTCTTTCAGAGAAACGTACTTACCAGGAGAACCGGTGAATACTTCTGCTACGAAGAATGGCTGAGACAGGAAACGCTGAATCTTACGAGCACGGGATACCACTTGCTTATCTTCATCAGACAGCTCGTCCATACCCAGTATCGCGATGATATCTTTCAGCTCTTTATAGCGCTGAAGTACAGTCTGTACGCCACGCGCTGTGTCGTAGTGTTCCTGACCGATTACCAGTGGATCCAGCTGACGTGAAGTTGAGTCCAGAGGGTCTACCGCAGGGTAGATACCTAGAGACGCGATATCACGGGACAGTACTACCGTTGCATCTAAGTGAGCAAAGGTGGTAGCTGGTGAAGGGTCAGTCAAGTCATCGGCTGGTACGTATACCGCCTGGATTGACGTGATTGAACCAGTCTTAGTTGATGCGATACGCTCCTGCAGAACACCCATCTCTTCAGCCAGGGTAGGCTGATAACCTACTGCTGAAGGCATACGACCTAACAGTGCTGATACCTCAGTACCTGCCAGAGTATAACGGTAGATGTTATCTACGAAGAACAGAACGTCACGACCTTCGTCACGGAATTTCTCTGCCATCGTCAGACCAGTCAGAGCTACACGCAGACGGTTACCCGGTGGCTCGTTCATCTGACCGTATACCAGAGATACCTTATCCAGTACGTTTGATTCGTTCATTTCGTGGTAGAAGTCGTTACCCTCACGAGTACGCTCACCAACACCAGCGAATACTGAGAAACCGCTGTGCTCGATTGCGATGTTACGGATAAGCTCCATCATGTTTACGGTTTTACCTACACCGGCACCACCGAACAAACCAACTTTACCACCTTTCGCAAACGGACATACCAGGTCGATAACCTTGATGCCGGTTTCCAGCAGTTCTACTGAACTTGACTGATCTTCGTAGCTGGGCGCTGCACGGTGAATAGACATACGCTCTTCTTCACCAATTGGGCCTGCTTCGTCGATTGGGTTACCCAGCACGTCCATGATACGGCCCAGAGTGGCTGTACCAACAGGAACCATGATAGGTGCTTGCGTATTTTCTACTGCCAGGCCACGACGCAGACCGTCAGTGGTACCCAGAGCGATGGAACGAACTACACCACCGCCTAATTGCTGTTGCACTTCCAGGGTTAGCCCGGATAAGTCACCTTCGGTAACTTTCAGTGCGTCATATACTCTTGGTACCGCATCTTGTGGAAACTCGATGTCCACAACGGCGCCAATGATTTGGACGACCTTACCTTGACTCATAATTAGTCCTCGTTATCTCTTCTAAACCTTTGCCTACACCGCTGCGGCGCCGGATACAATCTCACTGATTTCCTGTGTGATTGCAGCCTGACGGGCCTTGTTGTATACCAGTTGCAGATCATCGATAAGGTTGCCGGCGTTATCTGTTGCCGCTTTCATTGCAACCATACGTGCTGCTTGTTCTGACGCTGCGTTTTCCACAACACCCTGATATACCTGGGATTCGATGTAACGAACCATTAAGGATTCCAGAATTTCTTTCGGATCCGGCTCGTAGATGTAATCCCAACGATGCTTCAGTGTCTCATCTTCTGACTTTGGCAAAGGCAATAATTGATTCATCACAGGCGTTTGCGACATGGTGTTAACGAAGTTGTTATACACCAGATAAACTTTATCCAGTGTGCCTTCGTCGTAGGCGCGTAACATCACGCGTACCACACCCACTACATCGCTTACCGAAGGTGCATCACCTAAACCTGTTTCTGCGGCAAGTAGCTTACCACCAAAACGGTTAAAGAATGCACAAGCCTTCGAACCTAACGCTGCAAAATCTACTTCAACACCCTGATCGCGATACGCTTTCGCTTTCTGGGTTACCAGCTTGAACTCATTAGTGTTCAGGCCGCCGCATAATCCGCGGTCAGTAGAAATTACGATAAAGCCAACCCGTTTCACGTCACGCTCTTCAAGATAAGGGTGACGGTACTCAAGGTTACCGTTAGCAATGTGACCAATCACTTTTAGCATGCTTTGCGCGTATGGACGGCCATGAGCCATACGTTCCTGCGCCTTTTTCATTTTCGACGCAGCAACCATTTCCATCGCACTGGTAATCTTTTGAGTATTCTTGATACTCCCAATTTTACCTTTAATCTCTTTACCGCTGGCCATGATTATCTCTCCGATTACTCAACGAATTGTGCTGACCACGAAAGCCAGCACCATTGATTACCAAGTTTGAGTTGCTTTGAACTTCGTTAAAGCGTCTTTCAACTGAGAATCAATATCGTCGTTGTAGTTGCCGGTTGCATTGATAGACTTCATCAGCTCAGCGTGTTCGCTGTTCATATAAGCGTGCAGGGCTGATTCAAAATCAAGGATTTTGCCCAGTTCTACATCTTTTAAGAAGCCTTTCTCAACGGCGTACAGAGACACACCCATATCAGCGATTGACAGAGGCGCATATTGCTTCTGCTTCATCAGTTCGGTTACACGCTCACCGTGTTCAAGCTGTGCACGTGTAGCTTCGTCAAGGTCAGATGCGAACTGAGAGAACGCAGCCAATTCACGATACTGTGCAAGCGCAAGACGGATACCGCCACCCAATTTCTTAATGATCTTGGTCTGAGCAGCACCACCAACACGTGATACAGAGATACCGGCGTTAACAGCAGGACGGATACCTGCGTTAAACAGGTCAGTTTCCAGGAAGATCTGACCATCGGTGATAGAGATAACGTTTGTAGGTACGAACGCTGAAACGTCACCGGCCTGAGTTTCAATGATAGGCAGAGCCGTCAGTGAACCCGTTTGACCTTTAACTTCACCGTTAGTGAAACGCTCTACGTACTTGTCGTTTACACGGGCAGCACGCTCCAGCAGACGGCTGTGGAGGTAGAAAACGTCACCAGGGTATGCTTCACGACCAGGAGGACGCTTCAGAAGCAGAGAGATCTGACGGTAAGCAACAGCTTGCTTAGACAGGTCATCATATACGATCAGTGCATCTTCACCACGGTCACGGAAGTACTCACCCATGGTACAACCAGAGTAAGGTGCCAGGTATTGCAGAGCAGCAGATTCAGAAGCAGAAGCCGCAACAACGATGGTGTGAGCCAGCGCGCCGTGTTCTTCCAGTTTGCGAACTACGTTAGCAATAGTAGAAGCCTTCTGGCCAACTGCTACGTAAACACACTTAATGCCTGAATCTTTCTGTTGAATGATGGCATCAACAGCCATGGCTGTTTTACCACACTGACGGTCACCGATGATAAGCTCACGCTGACCACGACCAACAGGAATCATCGCATCAACTGACTTGTAGCCAGTTTGTACTGGTTGATCAACCGATTGACGGTCGATTACGCCAGGGGCGATTTTTTCTACTGGCTCATAGCCTGCCGCTTCAACAGCGCCTTTACCATCAATAGGCTCACCCAGGGTGTTTACAACACGACCTAACAGGCCAGGGCCTACAGGTACTTCAAGGATACGACCGGTAGATTGTACTTTAGTGCCTTCTTGCAGGTCCGCATAAGGACCCATAACTACTGCACCAACTGAATCTCGTTCAAGGTTCAGTGCAATAGCGTAGCGACTACCAGGAAGCTCAATCATTTCACCTTGCATTACATCGGCAAGGCCGTGAATGCGGATAATACCGTCAGTTACTGCGACGATAGTCCCTTCGGTGCGAGCTTCACTGGTTACATTAAACTGTTCAATTCGCTTTTTGATCAGTTCTGCAATTTCAGTGGAATTAAGTTGCATACTCTTATCCCCGTTATGCTTGCAACGCGTCTGCGAGACGGTTCAATTTCGACTTCACGGAACCATCAATAACTGTATCACCGGCTTTGACTACAAAGCCTGCAACCAGGGCAGGGTCCACGTTACAATTAAGCTTCACTTTACGTGCCAAACGTTTTTCTAACGATGCACTGATTTCAGCAGTTTGCGCATCAGACAATGAAGAAGCAGAAGTCAGCTGGACTTCAATTTCTTTGTCGTAATCCGCTTTCAAAACATTAAACAGCTCTGAAATGGCTGGCAGGGCAACTAAACGTTTATTCTCAGCCAGAACCTTAATAAAGTTCTGACCATGTTCGTCGATCTGTTCACCGCACACATTGATGAAAATCTCAGCGAGTTGGTCAGCGGCAACAGCACCAGTCATTAACTGATGCATGTCTTCGTTGTCAGCAACTTCGCCGGCAAACACCAGCATGTCCTGCCATTTGGCAACGGCGTTTTGTTCGACAGCAAAATCGAAAGCAGCTTTAGCGTAGGGACGAGCAACGGTTGTCAATTCAGACATGGCTCATCTCCCTCTTATAGCTCAGCGACAAGTTTTTCAACAATGTCGTTTTGTGCGTTTGCGTCGATTTCACGATGAAGAATTTGTTCTGCACCAGCAACAGCTAAAGCTGCTACCTGAGCGCGTAATTCTTCCTTGGCACGATTGCGTTCAGCTTCAATTTCGGCATAACCAGAAGCAATGATTTTCTCACGCTCTGAGTAAGCTTTTTGCTTTTCACTTTCTTCAAGTTGACTAGCACGCTTTTTGGCTTGCTCGACAATTTCAGCTGCTTGCGCTTTCGCATCTTTCAACTGGTCAGTAGCTTTCTGCTGAGCCAGTTCCAGGTCTTTTTCAGCGCGTTCAGAAGCTTCAAGGCCATCGGCAATTTTCTTCTGACGCTCTTCAATCGCGCCCAGTAATGGTGGCCATACGTACTTCATGCAGAACCACACGAATACGATAAACGCGATTAATTGACCAATTAGAGTGGCGTTAATGTTCACGACCGCTCCTCCTCATATGTTCGCTAAAAAATGGGTTTAAAAAATTAAGCACCAACAGCGAACAGAAGGTATAGCGCGATACCAACACCGATCATTGCGATGGCGTCGATAAGACCCGCTACGATAAACATCTTAACTTGCAGTTGAGGAGCCAGTTCTGGTTGACGAGCAGCAGATTCTAAGAATTTACCACCCAGCAGACCGAAACCAATAGCGGTACCCAGGGCACCAAGACCAATCAGTAGTGCAACAGCGATGTATAACATGTACGTCTCCGATTTAAGTTAAATTTAAAGTTAAAGTGTAAAAGTAAAACAGTTTGAATCGTTTGCTTTCTTTTCCAGGGATTGCAAAAGATCCGGACTACATTAATGGTCTTCGTGAGCCAGGCTCAGATATACAATGGTCAACATCATAAAGATGAAGGCCTGAAGCACGATTACCAGAATATGGAATACCGCCCATGGGAAGTGCAGAGGCAGCTGCCATACACCCAGGGTCGCAATAAGAATAAAGATCAATTCACCGGCATACAGGTTACCGAACAGTCGCAGCGCCAGAGAGAACGGACGTGCCAGCAGGGTAACGGATTCCAGAATGAAGTTAACAGGAATGAAAGCCCAGTGATTAAAAGGCTGGAATGTCAGCTCTTTCATGAAACCACCAATGCCTTTCACTTTGATGGAGTAGAAAATAATCAGGAAGAATACGCCCAGCGCCAGCGCCAGCGTCATGTTCAGGTCGGTGGTAGGTACCACTTTCATGTACACGTGATGCGGGTCCACACCGGTGGCTGCGTTAGCAATCTGACCTGCAGCTGAAGGCAGGAAGTCTACCGGAATCAAGTCCATCAGGTTCATCAGGAACACCCAGACGAAGATGGTCAGCGACAGTGGCGCAATGAGATTATTTTTACCGTGGAAGGTGTCACGAACGTTGTCGTTTACGAACTCAACAACCAGCTCGATAAACGCCTGGGTTTTGCCCGGTACGCCGGAAGTAGCTGATTTAGCCACTTTACGGAATAACCACAGGAACAAAATACCCAGACCGATAGACCAGCCCATCGTATCGATGTTCCAAACCCAGAAACCCGCTTCAGCACATACTTCAGCGACATTATGCAGTTCTTCACCGTGACTAAATTTCACCCCGTCGTCTGTGACGCACATGGTGGCATTGGTCAAATGGTGGAGAATATACTCTTGTGTTGTAATCTCAGATGCCATGTTTCAACCTAAAAAAATTAAAGTGTAAAAACTTTCCGGCGTTTCGTCTGTAAGACCCTGGTCTTGCTACCAAGGTACCACTCTGTCTTTTTGTTATCGTTTTTGTTGACGAAACATTGCCAGCCAATAGCTGACAGTTGTGACGGCGAATGCTGCAAAAACCGCTTCGGGTATCGCATGCAAAAATTTAAATGCCACCACAAATAAAATAACTGCTAAAACCAGGCGCAGTTTGGCTCCCTGGCTGAAGCTCCGTACTACCAGTTCATTTTTACTGGCACCGGAGTAACGAAATGCGAATAACGCAAAAATCGCGTTGGGCAGAATGCTGATTAACGCGCCAATAGCAGCTGATTTCGCTACTTCAACGGACATCGCCCAGGCGCTGATGATGACCAGCAGAGTCATGACAATTGCCTGAATCTGCAGGGCATGTCTGGCAAGTTTTTTACCGGCCCCTGCCAAATCTCTGTTCACCATTGTTTTATGCTTATTTGAGCCCAAATAAAAAGCGTCAGAAGTATACTGTTTTACCGATAATTTTCAACCATACATCGCGTTTTGAAAGTTATTCTGAAAATTTTCTTATCGAATAACAGGACGAAACGCATTGTACGCGAAAAGTGCGGGAATAACGACCACCGTTAACATTTTGCTAACCACGGCCGTAAAGTGGATTAGTGTATTTTAGAAAGGATACCGTCCAGCTGTTCTAAATCATTGAAGTTAATAGTAATTTTGCCTTTCCCTTTGGCGTTATGGTCAATCACGACCGGCGCACCAAGGTTATCAGACAGGCGGGTCATCAGACTTTGCACATCCGGATCGACGGTTTTTTCCGGTTTCGGCTTCGCCGGCTCCAGACATTTGCGTACTAACTTTTCTGTATCCCTTACCGTTAAACCTTTTCCGGATACGACTTGAGCCACTTCAGATTGCTGACCGCCGGTGAGTCCGAGCAGTGCACGGGCATGACCCATTTCAATATCGCCGTGCTCAAGCAAGGTTTTGACATCATCATTGAGGTTATTCAGGCGCAATAAATTTGTTACCGTCGCCCGGGATTTACCCACCGCCTCAGCGGTTTGTGCATGGGTAAGTTCAAACTCGTTCATTAAACGCTCAAGGGCCTGTGCCTCTTCCATGGCGTTTAAATCTTCGCGCTGAATATTTTCAATCAGTGCAATGGCCACAGCCGCTTCATCCGGCACGTCTTTGATGAGACAGGGCACAACGTCGAGTTGCGCAAGCTGTGCAGCCCTCCAGCGTCGTTCACCGGCAATAATTTCGTACTGATCTTTACCCAGTGTACGCACCACAATCGGCTGAATAACGCCCTGGGAACGGATAGAAGACGCCAGTTCTTCAAGCGCTTCTGGAGACATGTCTTTACGGGGCTGATATTTCCCCGGCTTCAAAAATTCGACCGGCAGCTTGCTCAGTTCACTTTGCGATGCCGCAGTGCTGTCAGTTTCCTGTTCACGACGGGCAGCGGAAGACTGACTGGTCGCCAGCAATGCATCCAGGCCCCGACCGAGTCCTCTTTTCTTAGCAGACATATTTTCCTCAATGACTCAAGCGATTAAGACAAACCGTTTTTTGGCTAGTTTAACAGATTAACTTGCTTTTGCGGGCTGTAATGTCTTCTCACGGCGGCGAAGAATTTCACCGGCCAGAGACAGGTACGCTTTTGCGCCTGCCGATGACTTATCATAGTACATGGCGGGCATGCTGAAACTAGGCGCTTCGGCCAGTCTCACGTTGCGGGGAATGACCGTGCGGTAAACCTGTTCGCCAAAATGACGTTTCAGTTGCTCAGACACATCATTGGCCAGACGGTTTCGGGGATCGTACATGGTGCGCAGTACGCCCTCAATTTTCAGTTCAGGGTTTACCACCGACGCCAGTTTCTGAATGGTATCCATCAGCGCCGTTAAACCTTCAAGGGCATAGTATTCACACTGCATGGGTACCAGTACTGAATCAGCCGCTGCCAGCGCATTAACGGTAAGCTGGTTAAGAGAGGGCGGGCAGTCAATAAAAACGAAATCGTAATAATCCATCACCGGCTTGAGTGAATTACGCAGACGGACTTCACGGGCAAACATTTCCATCAGTTTGATTTCAGCTGCCGTGACATCACCGTTTGCGGCAATAAGATCGTATTTTCCTGACGTATCTTTGATGATGACTTCATCAACAGGCTTTTCTTCAATCAGTAATTCAAAACACGTGCATTCTGCTTCGTATTTATCAACACCGCTGGCCATGGTGGCATTGCCCTGAGGATCCAGATCGATAAGCAGCACTTTACGTTTGGTCGCAGCCATAGACGCCGCAACATTCACTGCTGTGGTTGTTTTGCCCACACCACCTTTTTGATTCGCTATTGCGATTACCTTCGCCACTGTGCACCCGTCAGACTTTTCGAATAGTTACTAAATGACGCTCTCCGGTCAGATCCGGCACGGATAACGCCTCTACAGACCCGATCTGGAAGTGATCACTTACTTCGTCTATCTCACTTTGAGGAAATTGTCCCTTCAGAGCAAAAAAGACTCCTGATGAATCTACCAGATGCTGGCACCAGTGCAACATATCTTTCAACGACGCAAAAGCACGGCTCAACACAATATCGTAAGGTTGTGCAGGTTCATGCTCTTCTACGCGACTGTGCACAGGAGTGACGTTTGTCAGACCAAGTTCGAATGCACATTGTTTCATAAACCGGACACGTTTGCCTAAACTATCCAGTAACGTGAATTCAATATCCGGCAACATAATAGCCAGAGGCATGCCGGGCAGACCCGGTCCGGTGCCCACATCGATAACCCGCTTACCACTGACAAACCGGGTAACGGCCAGTGAGTCAAGAATATGTTTTACCATCATCTGCTCAGGATCGCGCACCGAGGTAAGGTTGTAGGCTTTATTCCATTTGTCGATACGCTGAACATATCCGGTGAGCTTATCAGCCTGTTCAGTGGTGATGTCCAGCGCTAACTTTTCGCAGCCCTGCAACAAAATTTCATTGAGTTTTACAGTATCGACGTTACTCACGCTGTCTTTAATTCCTGTTTACGTAACATGCCATGCTTTTTCAGATACACCAGCAACAACGAAATAGCCGCCGGCGTAATACCCGAGATCCGCGATGCCTTACCGATGGTTTCCGGTCTGGCTTCGGTAAGTTTGGCCACCACTTCGTTTGAAAGACCGGATATTTTACTGTAATCGAAGTCCATTGGCAGCAATGTATTTTCATGGCGTTGCGCTTTTGCGATCTCATCCAGCTGCCGGGCGATATAACCGGCATATTTGATTTGAATTTCCACTTGCTCAGCAGCAACAGGATCGTCAATACCCGGCCCGATACCGTCAATGTTCATCAGCGCGTTATACGTCATCTCCGGACGCCGGATAAGCTCTTCAAAGGAGTGTTCACGGCTCACGGGATTTTTAAGCAGCGTGTTGAGCTCCGGCACTGCTTTGTGATCAGGATGCACCCACTGGCCACGCAGACGTTGCAGCTCGAGTTCAACGGCTTCTATCTTCGTGTTAAACGCTGCCCAGCGTGCGTCATCAACCAGTCCGATTTCACGGCCAAGCGCTGTCAGACGGCTGTCAGCGTTATCTTCCCGTAACAACAGACGATATTCAGCACGGCTGGTAAACATGCGGTAAGGTTCTTTGGTTCCCATGGTCGCAAGATCATCTACCAGTACACCCATGTAAGCCTGATCACGACGTAAAATCATCGGATCTTTCTGTTGAACCTGCAGTGCTGCGTTAGCTCCCGCCATCAGTCCCTGTGCACCGGCTTCTTCGTAACCGGTAGTGCCGTTAATTTGTCCGGCAAAGAAAAGTCCGCCGATAAATTTAGTTTCCAGCGTTTGCTTCAGATCCCGCGGATCAAAGAAATCATATTCGATGGCATAACCGGGACGGATGATATGGGCATTTTCAAATCCACGGATCGAGTGAATAAGCGCCTGTTGAACATCAAAGGGCAGACTGGTTGAAATACCGTTCGGATATACCTCGATACTGTTAAGCCCTTCCGGCTCCACGAAGATCTGGTGAGAGTCTTTATCAGCAAAACGGGTGATCTTATCTTCAATACTCGGACAGTAACGCGGGCCAACACCTTCAATGACACCGGTAAACATGGGTGAGCGATCCAGACCTCCACGAATGATATCATGGGTTTTTTCGTTAGTATGGGTGATGTAGCAGCTGATTTGCTGCGGATGCATTTCACGGTTACCCATAAACGAGAATACCGGTACAGGGGTGTCGCCGGGTTGTGCTTGCATAACGCTGAAATCCAGCGTCCTGGCATCAAGACGGGCAGGGGTACCGGTTTTCAGGCGATCCACTCTGAAGGGTAATGCACGCAGACGTTCTGCCAGAGCCAGTGACGGCGGATCACCTGCACGGCCACCTCGATAGTTCTCAAGACCAATGTGAATGGTACCGCCAAGGAATGTGCCCACTGTCAGAACAACCGTTTTGGCTTTAAATTTAAGACCCATCTGGGTAACCACACCGGCCACGCGATCGTTCTCTACGATCAGGTCATCACAGCTTTGCTGGAAAACCGACAGATTTGGCTGGTTTTCTACCACATTACGGATAGCCTGACGATACAGTGCCCGGTCAGCCTGGGCGCGGGTTGCACGCACAGCAGGGCCTTTACTTGAATTCAGAGTTCTGAACTGGATCCCGCCCTGATCAATTGCCAGTGCCATTGCACCACCTAAGGCATCGATCTCTTTAACCAGATGGCCTTTTCCGATCCCGCCGATAGCAGGATTACAGGACATTTGTCCGATGGTTTCCATGTTATGTGTCAATAACAGGGTTTTTGCACCCATACGGGCAGATGCTAATGCTGCTTCGGTGCCGGCATGACCACCACCCACAACGATGACATCGAATGCTTCCTGATAAAACATGTTGAACCTCACATAACACGGGGAATGTAGTTAATCGTATATTTCTTTGGCTTTACGGGCTGTCAGAAAAAGGGCGCGTATTTTAGCTGACTTATTGCCTGATTAAAATGGTTAAATTTTCTGCAATTTACTTTGGATCCGGAAAAGGCTACCGGCTTATAGAATATAAGATCTCTTTTAAGATCTTTATTTTTATATTTATTAGGATCGCGAAGATCTGTGAGTAAGTGATTTTTCGTTCTTTAGATCATGATCTTACAGAAAGAATAAGTTCGGTACAGAGCCGATCATAACCCACCCGGGATCATGTGCATAACCAGGTATATTATCCACAATCCAAATCTTGAGAAAAGTTATTCTTTTCGTGATCAGAGCTTATGCACAGTGGTTTACAGGATCCTATCCACAGGCGTGATCAAGATGTGATCCGATTGGGGATAACTTGTCGGCAACGATCACTTAATGATCGCATATATCCCTGTTTTACGCGTGTTTGAAGGGTGATCTTCCTGTGATTAGATCTTTTCCACAAGATCACATGATCGCACACTTATCCACGATCCTTTTTTCTGTTTCGATTAGTAACCCGCAGGCAAAAAGAAATAAAAAAAGCGTCATTATGACGCTTTTCCTGTAAAACCCGGTTTCGTTCAGCTCGCTTCAGCGTACCTGATTGGGCTGATAACGCGTCTGCTGCGTCTCAGAAGGCTGTTCATCATTAACCAGACCATCACGGCGGCTGGGGCCGGAAAAACGCACCTTATAGGTGTCATACTCTTTAATCGACTCAAAACAGTACTTACCTAATGCCAGCTCGAGCTCTGTCAGATTATGGTTGGTGATCAAGATACAGTTTTTCTTATTCACCAGGCGCTGTCTGAGCAGATTACCGAGCCAGCTTTGCTGGTTTTTCTTGAGCATACTTTCATTCACACAGACTTCATCAAGGATCAGCAAGTCCACATCCAGCAATTCCTGGTGGGCTTCGCGGAAGCGCTGACCTATATTATCCTGTGAACCGAAATCGAAGGAGAAATGACGCATTTCCATCAGTGTGGACAGCTGACGGTATAACACCGTTATCTCGTACTGCTCAATGAGTTCGTGGGCAATAGCCCCGGCGATGTGTGATTTTCCGCGGCCATAGTCACCGTAGAATAACATCATGTGAGAACCGGCCTGACGCCACTCTCTGTCACTGTGCGCAGCAATAAATGACTGGGCGATGCTTACCGCTTCAATCACGTCTTCACTGTCTTCAATCAGGTTTGCGAAGGTCCAGCGGGGATTCAGATCAGAGCGGCCGTGCAGATCTGTGATGCGTTGTTTTTTACTGTCCTGCTGTAACTGGCGGACTTCCTCATTCGCCTTACGCTCATACTCTTTTCTGAGTGTTTCGTATTCTGTAAAACCGTCCTTAACTTCCGGTTTGCCCATGGCGCGGGCCAACTGATTAAGCTTATCTTTTAACGATTGCATGACATTCAGCTCTTCTTTTGTGAGGCGTATTTTTCCACCAGCTTTCTGGCATTATCGTCTGCTTCTATGCCTGCTGCAACGGGTACACTCTGACTTCCCACTTTTTTGGTTGTGGTATGGCCGGTCGTCATCCGTTTTCTCTTGATGGCATAAGCAAATTTCTGTGTCCACTGGAAGTGGCTGAAAACGGCATCCGGCCTGCCCAGCCAGTAGGATACAAATTCACCGATATCTTCATCACCGAATTCACGATCGATAAGCCCGATAAGGTTTGCCATTTCTTCAAACAGGGCAGGATCAGGACGCCAGCGTCCGTGGATTGCTGTATATTGTCTGTGAAGATGGGTGAAGTCATCCTGTGCGTGACGACACAGTGGCAACAACACGTGCTGGCCGCTCAGAGAGGTCTCAAAGGTTGCCTCTCCCTCAAGGGCGATAAGGCCGGCCTGATCCAGTTCGCTGAGCAGCGTATTGATTTGCTGGCCACGGGTATAGGTGTCTTCCTGCTGGTCGTTGCCGTTTAACAGGGTGATAAGAAACTTATAATTGAGGACATCTGAACGGGCGGCGTTCAGATCGGCTGTCGGCTTCAGACCGAGGCAATATAACACTCTGCTGTCGTTAGAGAGCGGCGAGGTGAGGGCGTGATATTCTGCTTCGGTAAACATAAAACGTTATTGCTTAACTTGTTGTTCAAACCATTCTACCGCTACATCTTCAGGGATAGGATGGTTAAGTACATCAATATGCAAAGGCGGCGCAATTAACGTTGCACCGGCGTCAGTTAAGCGCTTTTCCATTTCCATGGCACCATAACAGAAGGTGTCATAGCTGCTGTCGCCCAGCCCGACTACCCAAGCGTCAATACCACTCAGATCGGTTTCTTCCAGAGCCTTCGCAAAAGGCTGAATATTCTCTGGAAGCTCGCCGGCTCCATGTGTTGAGGTGCAAATTAACCATGACCCCTTTTTTTCCAGTGCATCCAGATCCGGCTCGAACTGCAGTGTGGTAGCGAATCCGGCAGACTGCGCTACCTGCTCAAGGGCTTCAGCAACGTACTCTGATGCACCCAGTACAGATCCGACGATGATTGACAGATGTTTAGACATAATTATTTACCGATACAAAATGAAGAAAAAATACGACCCAGTAAGTCGTCTGAAGTGAATTCACCGGTAATTTCAGTGAGTGCCTGATGAGCAAGACGTAACTCTTCGGCCAGTAATTCTCCGGCCAGATGTGAGAGCAATTGTTGCTGGCCGTTATCCACATGTTCTGCTGCCTGCGCCAGTGCGTCAAGGTGACGGCGGCGGGCAATGAACTGTCCTTCTGTGGTGGTGTCCAGACCCATGGTATCGGCAAGGTGCTGACGCAGTAATTCCACACCCTCACCGGTGCTGGCAGACAGGCCAATCACGCTGACGTTGCCATGTTGTGTGGTGAGCTGCTGAATGCCCACAGTCTCTGCTGATAAATCGGCCTTATTGCGGATTACTGTCGTGGGTATGTTTTCAGGCAGTCGTGCCATGAACTCAGGCCAGATCTCATACGGGTCGATTACAGCGGTGTCTGTACTGTCGACGACAAATAACACGCGGTCTGCTTCCGAAATCGCTTTCCACGCACGCTCAATACCGATCTGCTCAACTTTATCCGGACTTTCCCGTAAGCCGGCTGTATCGATGATATGCACCGGCATGCCGTTAATGTCGATATGTTCTTTTAAGACATCACGGGTAGTACCGGCGATATCTGTGACGATAGCGCTTTCGCGACCCGCCAGCGCATTCAGTAAGCTTGATTTGCCTGCGTTAGGACGACCGGCAATAACCACCTGCATGCCTTCTCTTAAAAGCGAGCCTTGTCTGGCTTTTTGCTGTACCGCTGCAAGGGATTCAACAATATCAGCCAGATCCCCGGCGACTTTGCCATCTGACAGAAAATCGATTTCTTCATCAGGAAAGTCGATAGCCGCTTCTACATACATGCGAAGATGAATGATTTGCTCAGATAAAGCGGTTATTGTGCGGGAGAACTCTCCCTGCAATGAGCGCAGAGCACTTTTCGCAGCCTGTTTAGAGCTGGCATCAATCAAGTCTGCTATGGCTTCGGCCTGAGCGAGATCCAGCTTATCATTCAAAAATGCCTGTTCACTAAATTCCCCGGGCCTTGCCAGGCGTACGTTCCCGCAGGCCAGGATAGCATCAATGAGCATATCCATGACGATTTGTCCGCCATGGCCCTGGAGTTCAAGCACATCCTCACCGGTAAAGGAATTCGGCCCTTTAAAATAAAGTGCTATTCCCTGATCGATCACATCGCCCATTTGATTATGAAAAGGCGTATAAGTCGCTGAGCGCGGAGCCAGTGTGACAGGTACCAGTGCCTGCGCAATCTCCATTGCTGCGGGCCCTGATACACGCACAATACCCACACCGCCACGGCCGGGGGCTGTAGCTTGTGCGACGATGGTATCTTGTGAGGAGGCAATAGGGTGCATATCAGTCTTTCATATTCTTAAATTGGAACGGCTGGCCTAAATCGGAGCTGCGCACCAGTGCAATAACCTGCTGTAAGTCATCACGCTTCTTACCGGTGACCCGAAGTTGATCACCCTGGATGGCTGTCTGCACTTTGATTTTATTGTCTTTGATAAGCTTTACAATTTTCTTGGCAGTATCCTGCTCGATACCTTCTTTGAACGTAATGACCTGGGTCACCGTTTTGCCGCGGTGATCGTAATCTTTTAAATCCAGAATGCTGGTATCCAGATTGCGTTTGGAGCAGGCGTTACGGAACATTGACTCAAGCTGCTGAACCTGAAATTCACCCTCAGCTTTCATGGTCACGGCTTTTTCTTTAAATTCGATGCTGGCTTCTACGCCGCGAAAATCAAAACGGGTAGCCAGTTCCCGCTGGGTGTTTTCCGTTGCATTACGGACTTCTTCGATATTGATTTCAGATACGATGTCGAAAGATGGCATTATTTGACCTCTCTTAGATGAATCAGCCCGCTATAGCGGGCTGATAATGATGGGATAGTTACTTAGATTTTAGCCCTTTCTTTTCCATTGCGGCATAAATCAGTTTTGCCTGGATGAGGGTGATTATATTACTGACTAACCAATAAAGTACCAGACCGGCCGGGAACCACAGGAAGAACACACTCATGGCCACAGGCATGAACTGCATGATCTTCTGTTGCATTGGGTCGGTTACGGTTGTGGGTTGCAGCTTTTGCAGTAACCACATACTCGCACCGGTCAGTACCGGCAGCACGAAATACGGGTCTTTCACAGAAAGGTCTGTGATCCACAGGAAGAAATCTGCGTGACGCAATTCAACACTTTCCAGTAATACCCAGTAAAGCGCGAGGAAAATTGGCATCTGCAGGATGATTGGCAGACAACCGCCCATCGGGTTTACTTTCTCTTTGCGATACAGTTCCATCATCGCCTGAGACATTTTCTGACGATCATCACCAAAGCGATCTTTCAGTTGCTGCATCTTAGGTGCGAGATTTCGCATGCGGGCCATGGATTCATACTGTTTCTTCGTCAGCGGATACATAGCACCCTTAACGATAACAGTGATGAGAATAATGGCGACACCCCAGTTACCTACCAGGCTGTGCAGGAATTGAAGCAGTGCGAATAATGGCTGTGATAACCACCATAAAATGCCGTAGTCCACTGTCAGGTCCAGACCATTTGCCAGCTGCGCGAGGTTGTCCTGATCTTTAGGGCCCAGATACAGCTCTGCACCGATTGTCGCAGTTTCACCACTGGCTACATTTACCGGCGTACCGGTGAAACCGATAATGGCGTACTGATTCTGAACCAGTTTGGTATAAAGGTTATTTACCTGAGAAGCAGGCGGGATCCAGGCTGAAACAAAGTAATGTTCGAGCATACCAACCCATCCGGCTTCCGTAGACACTTTCAGATTTTTATCTTCAATGTCGTCGAACGTGTACTTCTCATAACGATCTTCCTCGCTACCGTATGCTGCACCACGGTAAGTTGGCATGAACATGTTTCCGCCATCAGGTACCTGAGTGGTTTGTTTAAGCTGTGCATACTGCTGGTAAGTTGTCGTATTGCCCGAGTTATTCTCGATGGTATAGGTCAGGGCGATGTCGTGGCTGCCTTTAGTAAAATTAAAGGTTTTGGTAATTTTCACGCCATCTGCATTTTGCCAGGTCAGAGGCACAGACAAGGTATCGCCCTGCATGACAAATTCTTGTTGTGAAGTATCATAACGCGGACGCCCTGAACGGTTTCCGTCAGGACCATCACGACCAACCAGACCGCTTTGTGCTATATACAAACCATCCTGAGGGCGCAGCAGGCTGTAGTTTTCTGATGATTCCTGAGTTAACGGAAATTTCACCAGATTCGCTTTAACTACGTCACCGCCGACTAAATCAATTTTCAGATCCAGCGTGTCAGTAAGTACGTGAACTGTACGTGCAGATTCAGGCTTAGCTTCCTGCACCATGCCGGGCACGTCGTCCTGAGAAGCAACCGGCACATCATCGCTGCCTGGCAGAGAGGACGGTACACCGTTACTACCGGCATTCGTGCTACTTTGTTCAGATGCGGCGGGCTGAACAGGTTGCGGGCCATAATCTTGTTGCCATTGTTGCCATAGTAAGAAGCTCACAAGGGCAAGGCCGATTAACAGAAAACTACGTTGCGATTCCATAGAGGTCTCTTTATTCTGAGTGTTTATTATTCCGTGATTCCGGCACGGGGTCGTTTCCGCCCGGATTGAAAGGGTGGCATTTTAATATGCGTTTAATCGATAACCAACCGCCAATTAGCAATCCATGCGAATTTAATGCTTCAATTGCATAATATGAGCAAGTCGGGTGAAATCTGCACCGTTGTCCCAAAACCGGCGAAATGAACCACTGATAGCATTTAACCAGTAGCAGAGGAAGAGCGATGGTTATTTTGCGCAGCGTTTTGCTAACTTTTTCCATTGCTTATCCAACATAGAAAATATTTCGTCATTGGTGAGTTTATCTGCGCCGGATTTGCCAACCACAATAATGTCGACTGCAGGCAGTGCGTGACGACGGTGACGAAAACTTTCTCTGATGATACGTTTCAGTCTGTTGCGGTCATGGGCTTTTCGCACGCGTTTCTTAGCAATAGTAATCCCGACACGGGCATGTGCTAATTCGTTTTTGCGGGCAAGTAAGGTAAAAGCAGGGGATACAGCAGGAGTTGCGTCATTAAACACATGGGTAAAGTGGGAGGGAGTTAACAGACGTAACTCCCTGGAAAAATTATTTTCACCCACTTTTGGGTAGTACTCTTAAGCAGAAAGGCGAGCGCGACCTTTAGCACGGCGAGCTGCTAGTACTTTACGACCATTTTTAGTCGCCATACGAGCACGAAAACCGTGAGAACGCTTGCGCTTTAAGTTGCTCGGTTGAAATGTTCTTTTCATGACCAAAGTCTCACTTTTCTAGTTAAATATCAGACGTGCAAAATAGCAGTCTTACCAACAAAACATTGTGTCCATTGATAAGCATGTTACGCCGCCCATCCAAAAAGGACGCTGAATTCTAGAGATCCCGGCACCTGATGTCAATCCAAAACGCCTTTATACTGCATATTTTTTATAAAATAGTGCAGAAATTTTGTTCAGCTCTGCAAAGATATTTCAATTCATGATAATTTTGCTGTGAATAAATTGTCTGCAAATATAATTTTATCCACAAGTCAATAGATGATCGGTAAAGATCATGGCTTTTTTACCCGGATCTCACAGCCTGATCAAGCGTACAGTGTTTTAGCGATTATCTGTGATAGAGATATAACGAAATAAAATAAGGGATAAATTTCAATAGTTTAATCTTTGGATCCGGAAGATCGAGCCAGATCGTGATTTACTTTACCCACAGAAGATCAGATAATCCACAGCGATCACAATTAGAATACAACATACACCGCTGTTACCCAGAATAAATATTGCTTTTCCTTTTTCTCAATCAGGAATACGTATTCTCTTCGCCGTTTTTTGTCTTACTGGCGTCTGCAGCAGCTTTTGGAGCCTACATTATTATGTCTCTGTGGAATATGTGCCTCGAGCGCCTACGCCAGGAATTGCCGACCCAACAATATAGTATGTGGATACGTCCGCTTACTGCTCAGGAAGATGCAGACGTTCTGACGTTATTTGCCCCGAATCGTTTTGTTCTGGACTGGGTAAGAGATAAGTACAGAGACAAAATCACAGAGTTGTTCACCGAGTTTTGTGGGCAGGATACCCCACAACTTCATTTAGATGTTGCTACCCGTACTGGCCGACCCACCAGCGGTATCCCCTCAGGTCGACCGGCTCCGGCTCCTGTTCAATCCGGTACTTTCAGCCGTTCTCAACCTCCTGCACAGTTTTCATCCGCAGAGACAGGGATGGGACGGCCGGAGGTGAATGCCTCCGCGCCTGTTCCACATGTACAACAAAATGACAACCTGTCTGCCCCGAACATCACTAAAGCCAGTTCTGGTGCCGGTGCATATCGCGAACCTGAACCTGTTCATCAGCAGACGGGGACTAATATACCTGCCGGACGTGGGCCAGCAGTTGTCCCCATCCCCGAAGCGATGAAGCACAAAAGCAATATCAATCCGACCTATCAGTTTGATAATTTTGTTGAAGGTAAATCAAACCAGCTGGCCAGAGCGGCTGCGACTCAGGTTGCTAATAACCCGGGAGGTTCCTACAATCCGCTATTTATATACGGTGGTACCGGTTTGGGTAAGACCCACTTACTGCACGCAGTAGGTAATGGCATTATTGCAAACCGTCCGGGTGCTAAAATTGTGTATATGCATTCAGAGCGCTTTGTACAGGACATGGTAAAAGCACTTCAGAATAATGCTATTGAAGATTTTAAACGGTTTTACCGCTCGGTAGATGCCTTGCTCATCGATGATATTCAATTTTTTGCGAATAAAGAGCGTTCACAGGAAGAGTTTTTCCACACCTTCAATGCATTGCTTGAAGGAAACCAGCAAATCATACTGACGTCAGACCGTTACCCTAAAGAGATTGACGGGGTAGAGGATCGCCTCAAGTCCCGGTTTGGCTGGGGCCTGACCATAGCGATAGAACCCCCTGAACTTGAAACCAGGGTGGCCATTCTTATGCGTAAAGCGGCAGAAAATAAAATTCACCTGCCTGATGAAGTGGCGTTCTTTATTGCCAAGCGATTACGTTCAAATGTGCGTGAGCTGGAAGGCGCACTTAATCGTGTCATCGCTAACGCGAATTTTACCGGTCGGCCTATTACTATCGATTTCGTCCGTGAAGCATTACGTGACCTGTTAGCTTTACAGGAAAAACTCGTTACAGTGGATAACATCCAGAAAACTGTCGCAGATTATTATAAGATTAAGGTTGCTGACATTCTCTCTAAGCGTCGTAGCCGCAGTGTGGCAAGACCAAGGCAGGTAGCTATGGCGCTTGCTAAGGAATTGACCAATCACAGTCTACCTGAATTGGGTAACGCTTTCGGTGGCAGAGACCATACTACGGTTCTGCACGCTTGCCGAAAAATAGAGCAGCTTAGAGAGGAAAGTCATGATATAAAAGAGGACTATAAAAACCTGATAAGAACCTTGTCCTCATAAAACTTTGACATTCCAGGCAGGAAAGTAAATCAATGAAATTTACCATTAGTCGAGAAAAGTTTCTTCAACCGTTACAGTTAGTTTCCGGTGCAGTAGAAAGAAGACACACATTACCTATTCTTTCTAACGTACTTATTAAAGTTAGTGAGGATGCACTCTGGCTAACCGGAACGGATCTCGAGGTAGAACTCATCGCCAGTACCCGTCTTGAAGGCGAGTATGAAGAAGGTGAAATTACAGTTCCTGCTAAGAAATTATTTGATATTTGCCGTGGTATTGCTGACGGTACTGATATCCAGTTCAGCCTCGATGGAAGCAAAGCGCTTATCCGTGCAGGACGTGGTCGCTACACTTTATCCACGCTTTCTGCCAGCGATTATCCAAATCTTGAAGACTGGGAAGGTGAGGTTGAGTTCGAGCTTTCTTCAGTTGACATCAAACGCCTGATCAACAGTACCCATTTCTCCATGGCACAACAGGATGTGCGTTATTATTTAAACGGCATGTCACTGGAAACCGAAGAACATATTATCCGTACCGTCGCTACGGATGGTCACCGCCTTGCTTTATGCAGGCTGGATTATGAAAGTGCATCCTTACCGGCGCGTCAGGTGATCATACCCCGTAAAGGTGTACTGGAAATTTCCCGCTTAATCGGAGATGACGATAAGTCTATTAAAGTACAAATAGGTGCTAACCATATTCGTCTTTTCTCTTCCGATTTTATTTTCACTAGTAAACTGGTTGACGGGCGGTTCCCTGATTATCGTCGTGTGCTACCGAAAGACGGGGATAAAACTATTCTTGCTAGTAAGGCAGTATTAAAAGATGCGTTTGCCCGTGCTGCAATTTTATCGAACGAGAAATTCCGCGGTGTAAGACTCAACCTTTCCAGTGGTGAGCTCAAAATCACAGCCAACAACCCTGAGCAGGAAGAAGCGGAAGAAATTGTTGATGTGAACTATGAAGGCGACGATTTAGAAATTGGTTTTAACGTCGCTTACTTAATTGACGTTCTTAATGCTCTGACGACAGAAGAAGTGCAACTAACTTTATCTGATTCTAACTCCAGTGCTCTTATCCAAAATGCCGGTGATGATGCTGCGTTATATGTCATCATGCCGATGCGTCTGTAGGCCATCTTTAAGCAGGGGCGAAGGCTTTGCTTTCGTCTCTCTGTTTTATACTTCCCCCGGGCAACGCCTATGAAACTGGACAAAGTCCAGCTGACTGATTTCCGAAATATTCAATACGCTTCATTTATCCCGTCTCGTTCTTTAACGCTGATAAGTGGTAAGAATGGCAGCGGTAAGTCATCTCTTATTGAAGCGCTTTACTATCTTGGTTATGGGCGTTCATTTCGCACAAACAAGCATGAGTCTGCTATTCGTCATGATGCAGACCGTTTCAGCATTTTCACCCGCTGTGCGGGCGATGATGGCAACGTAAAAAACATCGGATTACAGCGTAGCAGGCATGAGCAATTTGTTTGTTCAATAAACGGCAACCATTCACACCGTCTCGCTGACTTAGTTAGTCTTATACCGGTTCAATTATTTACACCTCAGAGTACTGACCTCATTATCGGGTCACCCGGGGAACGCCGTCGTTTCATCGATTGGGGATTGTTCCACGTGGAACATGAATTCAATTTGCTGTTTCAAACATTCCAAAAGTTGCTAAAAACACGCAATACATTACTTAAGAGACAAGCAAATCTGAGTGCGCCCGAGAACGCTTATTGGGAGCAACAATTCCAAACCGTAGGGGAACACCTTAGTGAGAAGAGAAAAGACTACATAGGGCGGTTACAGCCAATATTTAATGCCATTTGTAGTGAATTTCTACCTGAGTTTTCTCTCGAAATCTCGTATTATAAGGGGTGGGATAAAGATGCTTCTTTGATTGAAAGCCTGACGCGAAAACGTGACTACGATACAAAGGTAGGTTACACAACTTCAGGGCCACACAAATCAGACTTACGATTTAAAGTGGATGGTTCTGCGGCGCAGGAAGTTCTCTCAAGAGGGCAACTTAGAATGGCTGTCGCTGCATTACAGTTGTCACAGACAACATTGTTCCAACAGGAAACATCAAGACGCAGTATTTTTTTACTTGATGATGTTGGAGCTGAACTTGATTTAGATAAGCGAGAGCGGTTTATAGACGGGTTAGTCGCGATGGACACGCAGCTTTTTGTGACTGCTATAGAGCGTGAACAACTCGAGTTTATAAGCAAATATAAAGACAAAAAAATGTTTCACGTGGAACATGGCCACGTGAACGAGGAGTAAAGGTTAGACTATGTCAGAGCAAAACAACTACGACTCGTCCAGTATTAAAGTCCTGAAAGGATTGGATGCCGTACGTAAACGCCCGGGTATGTATATTGGTGATACAGACGATGGAACCGGTTTGCACCACATGGTATTTGAGGTTGTAGATAACTCTATCGACGAGGCGCTGGCAGGCTATTGCTCTGAAATTGTGATTCAAATTCACTCTGACGGTTCAGTATCTGTTTCAGATAATGGTCGTGGTATTCCTACTGCCATGCACCCGGAAGAAGGTGTATCAGCGGCGGAAGTCATCATGACGGTACTGCACGCCGGCGGTAAATTTGATGACAACTCTTATAAAGTATCGGGCGGTCTTCACGGCGTAGGTGTTTCGGTTGTAAATGCGCTATCCAGCAAACTGAAATTGAAAATTCGTCGTGAAGGCAAAGTTCATGAGCAGGAATATCACCATGGGGTTCCACAAGAACCACTGGCGATAACCGGCGATACGGACAAAACCGGTACTTCTGTGCGTTTCTGGCCAAGTTCCGATACCTTCACCGATACCTTATTCCACTATGACATTTTGGCTAAACGTTTACGTGAACTGTCATTTCTGAACTCAGGTGTGTCCATTCGCCTTAAAGATGAGCGTGACGGAAAAGAAGACCACTTCATGTACGAAGGTGGTATCCAGGCTTTCGTTCAGTTCCTTAATCAAAATAAGACTCCGGTCCATCAGAAGGTTTTCCACTTCAGCACTGAGCGTGAAGACGGCATTTCTGTTGAAGTCGCAATGCAGTGGAACGATGGTTTCCAGGAGAGCATATTCTGCTTTACTAACAATATTCCACAGCGTGATGGTGGTACACACTTAGCCGGTTTCCGTGGTGCGCTTACCCGTACACTGAACAACTACATGGAAAAAGAAGGCCTGAATAAAAAGGCTAAGACTAATGCCAGTGGTGATGATGCCCGTGAAGGTTTGACGGCCGTTATCTCTGTTAAAGTACCTGATCCTAAGTTTTCATCACAGACAAAAGACAAGCTGGTTTCTTCAGAAGTGAAGAACGCCGTTGAGTCTACGATGAACGAAAAGCTGGCTGACTTCCTGCTCGAGAACCCCAACGAAAGTAAAATCATTGCTTCGAAGATTATCGATGCAGCAAGGGCTCGTGAAGCCGCCCGCAGGGCTCGTGAAATGACGCGTCGTAAAGGTGCATTGGACCTGGCTGGTCTTCCCGGTAAACTTGCTGATTGTCAGGAAAAAGATCCTGCACTATCTGAACTGTATATAGTGGAGGGTGACTCTGCTGGTGGTTCCGCCAAGCAGGGTCGTAACAGAAAAAATCAGGCTATTCTGCCGTTGAAAGGTAAAATTCTGAACGTAGAAAAAGCCCGTTTCGACAAAATGTTGTCATCTCAGGAAGTCGCAACCCTCATTACTGCATTAGGTTGCGGTATCGGTCGTGACGAATACGATCCCGAGAAACTGCGTTATCACAGCATCATTATCATGACCGATGCGGACGTGGATGGCTCGCACATCCGTACGTTGCTGCTTACATTCTTCTATCGTCAGATGCCTGAAATCATCGAACGTGGATACGTCTATATTGCTCAACCACCACTTTATAAAGTGAAAAAGGGTAAGCAGGAACAGTATCTGAAAGACGAAGATGCATTGACTAACTACCTGACAAATATTGCTATTGATGGTTCAGCACTGTTTACCAGTGAAGATGCACCGGGCATTTCCGGTGTTGCTCTTGAGAATCTTGTGAAGCAATACCAGTCTGTTGAGAAGATGATCAAGCGTCTTCACCGTCTGATGCCGCCGGCGATTCTGTACCGTTTAATTTATTCTCCTACATTGAGACACGAAGATCTGAAGAGCGAGTCAACGCTTAGCGCCGTAGCAGAAAGTTTCGTAAACAGCCTCAATGAAAAAGAGAATGATGGGGCAACGTATCGTTACGACATCCTGCCGGAAGAAGAAGGTAGCGAATTCTTTATTCAGATCACCATGCGTATGCACGGTATTGACTACTTCTACAAATTGAATCAGGAGTTCATCGATTCTACCGAGTACGCGAAAATTCGTGACCTGAATGAATCTATTAACGACATGATGAATGATTCAGCATACATTCAGCGTGGTGAGAAGAAGCAGCCGGTAGAGTCATTTAAAGATGCCCTTGAATGGCTGATGGGTGAAGCTAAGCGCGGTCAGTATATTCAGCGTTATAAAGGGCTGGGTGAAATGAACCCTGATCAGCTGTGGGAAACAACGATGGACCCTGACAGCCGCCGTATGCTTCAGGTTACCGTTGAAGACGCCATCGCTTGTGACCAGTTATTCACAACATTGATGGGAGACCAGGTTGAGCCACGCAGAGCATTCATCGAGCAGAATGCACTGAAGGTAGAAAACCTCGACGTGTAGTTTATTGATAATCAGAACAAGGGGTGGCGTAAGTCACCCTTTTTCATTTTGAATATAAAATGCCGTGTGTATTTAAGCTGGTTAGTGGATGCACACTAAGTCAGGCGCCGTCCGGTAAAAATGACTCATAACCAGAACGGGAAGCGTTGAAATACTGATGGAGCAGAATTTGAAACTACTTGATAGTAGGCAGGCAAAGAGAAAAACCGTCGTCTTTGACTTCGATAAAACCCTGTTCAATGGTGATTCCGGATATTTGTTTTACCGGTATCTGATATGCGCATCCAAAAGGAAGATTGTTCTGTTTCTTCTTTTATTCCCGCTGCTGTTTATTCTATTTTCGTTCAGAAAAACCAGGTTGATGTCGTTGCACCTCGTGTGCTGGTTGGCTACGTTGGGCGTGACAGGTAAGGATCTCAAATTGAGATTGAGTGAATACTATCAGCAACTATCTGAAAAGCAGGATGTACTGATTTATGAAAGTGCATTGGAGGAGATACTAATAAGACAAAGGGAAGGCTACCGGATTGTTATCATTACCGGAGCCCCATCCTGGGTGGCAAGATATATCGCACGGCAATGCCGTATTCCTTTTGACAGGATCATCGGCTCGCGTCTCACACATACATTCTATGGTCTGTTTACTTCAGAATACTGCTTTGGCAAAAATAAACTGACGATGGCTACACAGAAAAAAGAATGTTTTGAACAATGGGTGCACGGTTATACAGACAGCTTGTCTGACATGCCTGTTATGGATAAATGCAAGCAAAGCATTACACTTATCAATCCCTCTGAAAAGTTAAAAGGTCGGGCAGAGCAACTCGCCGGGGAGAAAGTCAGAGTAGCGGAGTGGGTGTAATTAAGGGTAAGAATGAGAGATAAAAAAACGGCTTCGTAATGAAGCCGTTTTTGTTTACGCTTTCGGTGTAACCAGCAGCATAACCTCACCGCCACTGGCAGGGGTGAAGGTAAAGCGATACACACCGGTTTTCTCAGGTGTGAACTGCAGGTTTTCGGATTCGGTGCCGCAGACCATGTAAATGGAAGACTGCACCATGACAACCTGACCTTTGTAGCGCGCACCACAAGTCTGATCCGGCGTCCAGAAACCGTCAGATAAACGGAAGTCATAGGGTTGACCATCAGCAATCAAATCAACATCCACGTACCAGCCTTGTGAACCTTCCTTTAGCTGATATTTAGCATTGGCTTCCCACCAGTTAAAAACACCACGCAGGTAAAGGTTCTCAAATTTAATTTCCGGCGGTTCCATGATGCCGGGTAAACTGACTACGCTCCGGCTGCTACACCCGGAAAGGAAGACAAACATTAATAAAAAAGCGAACTTTTTATTCACTGTGACTCCACTAAAAAAATGCCCGACATTGATGTAGCCGGGCATCGTTAAAAAGGCGATACCAGTTACTGTTTAGTCAGTAACGAAATATCAGCGGTTTCAAGGAACTGCTGTCTTAATACAGACAACAAGGCCAGCCGGTTGTTCCGTACGGATTCATCTTCAGCCATTACCATGACATTATCGAAGAAGTTATCAACGGCTTCCCTGAGAGTCGCCAGAGCGCTCAGCACAGCATTATAGTCCTGTGAAGCAACACCAGCTTTCACCTCAGCCTGAACACCTTCCAGCGCTTCGTACAGTGCCTTTTCAGCATTTTCCTGGAGTAGTGCGGTATCTACAGACCCTGCAACATTACCTTCCTGCTTGGCGAGAATGTTCGCAACACGTTTATTGCCTGCTGCAAGTGCTTCTGCCTCTTCCCGTTCCTTAAACGCGGCTACCGCCTGAACACGTGCTGCGTAGTCTGCAGGACGGGTAGGACGACGGGCTGCAACGGCCTGAATAACATCAATACTCACACCCTGGTCCTGTAACAGGGCAACAAAGCGTCCAAGTACGAAATCAACGACCTGCGTTTCGGTGTCTGCATTGGTAAGCTTATCGCCATACACTTCAACAGATTTAGCCACCAGAGTTTCAAGATCCAGTGCTAAGTCCTTTTCAGTGATGATACGAAGTACGCCAATTGCTGCGCGGCGAAGTGCGAAGGGGTCCTTATCACCTTTAGGTAACTGACCGATACCAAAAATACCCACCAGCGTATCCAGTTTATCTGCAAGAGATACTGCTGCGCTGACACCGGATACAGGTAATTCATCGCCGGCAAAGCGGGGCATATATTGTTCATACAATGCGTCAGCTACAAGAGGGGCTTCACCATCATTGATAGCGTAGTACTTACCCATGACGCCCTGCACGTCCGGAAACTCCATGACCATCTGCGTCATTAAATCCGTTTTTGCCAGTAAACCGGCACGCGCAGCTGCTTCAGTGTCATCACCTGTCTGCTCAGCGATAAACGCTGACAACGCAGAGATGCGGTCAGATTTATCTTTAAGCGTACCCAGTTGTTTCTGGAATAACACGGTTTCGAGACTGCCAAGACGACTCTCCAGCGAGGACTTCTTATCAGTGTTGAAGAAGAATTCCGCGTCAGCAAGTCGGGGGCGGATAACCTTTTCGTTACCGGAAATAACCTGAACAGGATCCTGAGACTCAATATTACTGACGAACAGGAAACGGTTATCCAGCGCACCGTCTGCTGATAACAGAGGCACATACTTTTGATCATCTTTCATGGTGTAGATAAGTGCTTCTTTGGGCACTTCCAGGAAAGACGCTTCAAAAGATGCCTGCATGACTACCGGCCATTCAACGAGAGAGGCGATCTCTTCCAGCAGACTTTCATCGTAATCAGCTTTCAGGCCAAGAGTATCAGCGGCCTTTTCCAGTTCGTTACGGATGTACTCAGCACGCTCAGAAAAATCAGCTATAACGTAGTGAGACTTCATGGCTGCAGCGTAGCTATCAGCATGGTCAAGTTCAAATGTAGCTTCACCATGGAAGCGGTGGCCTTGAACTACGCGACTGCTGGCTTTACCTAATACAGTCAAAGGTAACAGTTCGGCGCCGTACAAAGCAGTAACTGTGTGTACCGGACGAATAAACTGAGTTGTTGAACTTCCCCAGCGCATCGCTTTAGGTATAGGTAGCTTACTGATGGCCTGATTCACCAGACCTTCAATGAGTTCACCGATGCCTTGTCCTTCGACACTGGCGCGGTACAACAACCACTCGCCTTTATCTGTGACCATACGTTCTGCATCAGCAACTTCAATGCCGTTGCCCCGTGCCCAGCCCATGGCCGCTTTAGTCGGATTGCCGTCGGCGTCGAATGCTGCTGACACGGCAGGACCACGCTTTTCTACCACTTTATCTTCCTGTGACCCGGCAAGATCAGATACAGATACTGCCAGACGACGGGGAGCTGCAAACCAGTGAATGCCTGAGTAGGCCAGTTCTGCGTTATCCAGTGCTGCCTGTAGATTAGCAGCAAAGCTCTCACCCAATGATTTAAGGGCTTTCGGTGGCAATTCTTCTGTACCAATTTCTACCAAAAGATTTTCAGTGCGCACGATTACTGCTCCTTATTACACAATGGGAAGCCGAGGGCTTCGCGGGCCTGGTAGTAGCTTTCAGCACAAGCTTTTGCCAGCGTCCGGACACGTAAAATATAACGCTGTCTTTCAGTCACTGAGATGGCGTGACGGGCGTCGAGTAAGTTAAATGCGTGCGACGCCTTCATTACCTGCTCGTAGGCGGGCAATGGCAGATTTTTTTCAATCAGTAACTGGCTGGCTGCTTCACATTCATCGAAAGTCCTGAACAGGAAGTCTACGTTGGCGTATTCGAAGTTATAGGCTGACTGTTCCACTTCGTTCTGGTGGAATACATCGCCGTAAGTTACTTTGCCCATCGGACCGTCAGTCCAGACTAAATCGTAGATGCTGTCTACGCCCTGAACGTACATCGCGAGACGTTCCAGACCGTAGGTGATTTCACCGGTAACCGGTTTGCACTCCAGACCACCCACTTGCTGGAAGTAAGTGAACTGAGTCACTTCCATGCCGTTTAACCAGACTTCCCAGCCCAGACCCCATGCACCCAGGGTAGGGGATTCCCAGTTATCTTCTACGAAACGGATATCATGTACCAGCGGATCAAAGCCCAGCTCTTTTAGTGAGCCCAGATATAGCTCCTGAATATTATCAGGAGACGGCTTCAGCATGACCTGAAACTGATAATAGTGCTGCAGACGATTGGGGTTTTCGCCATAACGGCCGTCTGTAGGACGGCGGCAAGGTTGAACATAAGCACTGCTGATAGGCTCCGGACCTAAAGAACGCAGGAATGTCATCGGATGAAATGTACCTGCACCTACTTCCATATCCAGAGGCTGGATAATCACGCAACCCTGGCGTGCCCAGTAATCCTGCAGTGCGAGGATCAAACCCTGAAAGGTTTTAATATCGTATTTCTGCATGTTTGCTGCTTATAACTGACCAATGTAAAGGTGGAGTAGTATACAATTTGTAAGCTGATGAATGTAGGCTGAAACAGCGAAAACTGACTAAAAAGCGCGTAATTAAAAGGAGAAACGCCATGACAGTGCCACCTGATGTTAACCGTTGCGGCTGGGTATCAGATGATGAGGAGTATAAGCTTTATCATGACACGCACTGGGGGCGGCCGGAAATGGACGATGTTGCACTGTTTGCGAAGCTTTGTCTTGATGGTCAGCAGGCCGGATTGTCCTGGATCACCATTCTGAAAAAGCAAAAAAATTACGAAACACTGTTTCATCAGTTTGATCCGGAAAAAATAGCGCAAATGGGGGAGCAGGATGTTGAACGTCTGATGCAGGAACCCGGTATTATTCGTAACAGACTAAAAATTAAAGGCATCATTGCGAACGCAAAGGCATATCTGGCCATTACAGAGAATATGTCATTCAGAGATTACATCTGGCAGTTCACTGACCATAAAACCATTATTAACAGCTGGCAGAACTATAAAGATGCTCCGGTAAGTTCAGCAGAGTCCGTACTGATGGCAAAGACACTGAAAAAAGCTGGTTTTAAATTTGTCGGAGAAACGATTTGCTATGCCTACATGCAGGCGGTGGGAATGGTAAACGACCATACGGTCACCTGTCATTGTTACCAGGCTTGTTGCGAGGAGGCGAGGCGTTAGCCGTTGCAGGGCTGCGGCCGTGTTAAATACGGCCGCAAAGAGAGCTGTCAGTTATTTCGATTCTGAAGTACGTTGACTGAGGTTTTCGCTCCAGCTTCTTATCGCATCCAGTTCCCTGAGAACGCGGGATTCGTATTCAGATTCAATTTGCTCCCGTGCATCATCCTGCTTCTTACGCTCTTTTAACGGAAGCTGCTTGCGCTCTTCCAAAATAGCAAAGCCACTGATTTCCACGTACAAAGCATGAATGTGAGGAAACTCAGAGCGGTAATCAGGCGGGGTTTCCAGTGGTAAAGCGTTTAACAGCTTCGTGATCCGGATAGCACCTTCAGATAACTCACATTGTTGTTGCTGCATCGCTTTGCTGATGACAATAATGCTTTCTGTAATGTTTTCTATCCGTCCGTCGCGGGCCGCTTTATGCCGCTCATTTTGTTGTTTAAGCATGAAAAGCAAACGGCCTGCGTAAAAACCGAGGCCGAGAATAATGACTAAACCGGCAATGATAGCAATGGTTAACCACATAAAACCTGACACCTTTAGTCTTTAAATTCGTCCATACTCATGGCATCGAGACTGTCCATCGGATCGTCATCATCTTCATCGTCGCTTTCAGCAATACCCAGCAGATCACACAGGATACGATGTCGTGCCATTTTGTCATCAACGTATTGTTGTTCAGCTTTTGAAATGGCTTGTCCTTCATCCAGTTTATCCAGCAAATCAGATAAACGGTTATCTGCTTCCAGAGCTGCCAGTTCATCAGCCGGTGTTGCATACTTTTTCACTGCCGCACGGGCTACCGGTGCTTTAATCAATTGCACTGGTTTTTTACTGCCATGACGGGGATCTTTGTTCACCCGTACCGCCTTCGTTTGCTCTGGTTTTGACTCAACAACATTACGGCTTCCCGCTGGATTACCTTTATGTTTGTTTGTCTTTGAGGAATTCTCAGAGCCGGCGGGCTTCTTTTTCCGGAAGTCCGGATCTTTACGGACACCAATGCGACCAATTTTTCTGGTCTTCTTCGAACGGGACGACATAGTTGTCTCCTGCTAATAAAAACTAATTACCGGATTATACCAGGTATCTGTGATTGCTTCTTCAACAAAACAACGTCTTTGCTATAAAGAGTGACGTCATACCCATATTGTTTACCAATAAAGGCGAAGGTTTGATCAGAGAAAAATGATACGTGGGTGAGGTCGTTTTTGTAATGCCAGCTGGCAAATTTCAATGCGCTTTCAACACGCTTGGTCATAATGACAAGCACACCGTTAGCGGCTAACAACCGGGTTAACAATGAAATCTCACGGTGCGGCGTATGGAAATGTTCTATGGCTTCCGTACAGGTAATAAAATCATAGTACCCGGATGTTTCAAGGGCAGTGCTGTCATCAGCATAAAAAGGGTCGTATACCGACATATGATAACCGGATTCGCTTAACATACCGGCGAGCACCGGGGCCGGCCCGCATCCGAAATCCAGTCCCTGTGCCGGCGGGGTGACCGTGGCCGTTACAGGCTCCATCGCTCGCTGTAAAAATCGACGGTAGCCCTCATCTTCAGCGTTGTTTTCATGGAGATCATATTCCTGCTTTTCTCTTTCTGCGGAGGGCAGAGAGCGTCCGTCAACAAATACCAGATCACACCGCTGGCACTGATGAAACTGTCGACGTTTATCTTCGTGATAAAACTGAATGTCTGAATGCTGACAAAGAGGGCAGGTAAGTTTTGGCATCGGATTAAAAAGGATGAATGCTATTTGTGAAGTGTAACAGGCGCCGGAAAGAAAAAAGGTGATGGCCTAAACCATCACCTCGTTTATCAGTGTCTGATGACACCTCTCCCGTATTTGCACTAAGTGCAAGGGTGTGCTCCCCTTATTCTTATTTTTCACAGAGCTGGAATTATTGTTCAAGGTCTTCCTGACACTTTATCCAAAATCCTATACTGTTGCTTTTTATTATTGTTGTATAGCCGGTGCGCTTTCAGGCAAAGCACCAAACTTGAAGTTGTATACTACAGAACAAATTTCAAAAAACAAGGTAATTTTTACAATTAATTAACAAGCTTTGTATAACAAGTACTTAGTGCAGGCCTGCCAGGTAGTTTGACAGTATTTCGATATCTTCATCTGTAAGTTTCATCGCTATATCCCGCATCATTGCGTTCATATCGTTGGCGCGCTGACCGGCTCTGAAACCTTTCAGCTGTGCGGCTACGTAATCGGTATGTTGACCACTGATATCCGGAAACCCGGCCAGACCCATGCCATTACCATCCGGACCGTGACATGCGCTGCAGGAGGGGATCCCACGTTTTTCATCACCGCCGCGATATAAAGCCTGACCCGCAGCAACATAATTTTCTGGCGTTTCGCCGGCTTTTGCTTCCTGAGAGGCAAAATAGGCGGCTAAGTCAGCCATGTCCTGTTCGGAGAGAGGTGCTGCCATACCATTCATGACTGCGTTGTTCCGACCTTCCTGACCACCGGTCTGAGAAGCCAGTTTGAACTCTTTTAGTTGTTTTTCCAGGTATCCAGCATGCTGGCCGGCGATCTTCGGATTCATAGGAATCATAGAGTTACCGTCCATTCCGTGGCAAGCTGCGCACACGGCCGATTTCGCTTTACCGGCTTCAGGGTCGCCTGCCGCCATGGCATTTGTGGTGAAACCTAACGTCATACAAACAACTAAACACAGTTTTTTCATAACTAATCTCTACAAAGGACCAAACGGCTTCGACGATATACGTGATATCATTGTATTTTACACATTTAGCACGCCAGAAAAACCTATTCCATAATAAAACTATGGTTTTATAACCGTTTTCTGACAGGTGTCAAATAAATTAAAATTAAATGCAAAGTATAGACGGATATTCAACATGTCGTATTACACAAAAGCTAAGTTTCTGATGAGCGCGCCTGATATCCGCCATCTAAAGCAGGATGAGGGCATAGAAGTCGCCTTTGCCGGCCGTTCAAACGCCGGAAAATCAAGCGCGTTAAATACACTGACAAGACAAAAGAACCTGGCGAGGACCAGTAAAACACCGGGCCGGACCCAGCTTATCAATATCTTCGAACTTGATGAAACCCGCAGGCTGGTTGACTTGCCGGGCTATGGCTTTGCGCAGGTTCCTATTGCAATGAAAAAGAAGTGGCAGGCCTCGTTGGGTGAGTATCTGCAAAAGCGGAAAAGCTTGCGGGGGCTGGTCGTCATGATGGATATCCGTCACCCGTTTAAAGATCTCGATCAGGATCTTATTTACTGGGCTGTTGATGCAGGGTTACCTGTTCTCGCACTTCTGACCAAAGCGGATAAGTTAAAATCTGGTAAACGAAAAGAGGCATTTATGTTTGCCAGAGATGCGGCGCTTGCCTTTAACGGAGATGTCACTGTTCAGGCATTCTCGTCTTTATCAAAGATTGGTGTAAGCGAAGCGGCTGCTGTTCTGGATAAGTGGTTTGAACTGAATGAGGAGGAGGACGCTTAGGCGTTTTCTGGATTTCTTGTGCCTGAAAGAAAAATCCCCGACCAAAGTGGCCGGGGAAAAGGACTGAGAGAAAACACATAAAAACCGAAGATATAGAGTGTCCCTGAAGCCGGTTAGTTCAAATTAATTGAAAAAAAATAGAATTTTTTTTGAGATTTATTTTATTTTTCAATAAAAACAATTGGTTGAGTGCTTTCGGAATGACTTTTCTACGGGCATAAAAAAACCCCGGTAAAACTACCGGGGTTAAAGCAAAGGTTTGAAAACAGCTTTCTCACCTCTGTACCCTACATCCATTAGGGTACAACAGAATGCTGAAAAGGCAAGTTAAATTGTAATAAAATTACCAAATGTCGGTGATTGTCACGATAAATACGCCATATACTGTAATCTACTTACTGTTTTAGTGTGCCTCGTCCCAATTTTCTCCCGTACCGGCTTCAACCTGTAAAGGAACTGACAGGGCGGCAGCCTGTTCCATCAGGGCTACAATGCTGGCAACGCGTTCTTCCACCACTTCTTCTTTAATTTCAAAAACCAGTTCATCGTGAACCTGCATCATCATAAATACGTCACTGGCGGCTTCTTTTTGGATCCACTCATCAACACGCAGCATTGCCAGTTTGATGATGTCAGCCGCTGTACCCTGCATAGGAGCATTAATTGCCGCACGTTCTGCACCTTTCCGGCGGGCACCGTTACTTGCTTTAATGTCAGGCAGATACAGTCTGCGCCCGAATACCGTTTCAACATAGCCGGTTTCTTTCGCGTGCTCACGGGTTTTATCCATATAGCGCAGTACGCCCGGATAACGTTCAAAATACAAATCCATGTATTTTTGTGCGTCGTTACGGGGAATATTCAGTTGTCTGGACAAACCAAAAGCTGACATGCCGTATATCAGTCCGAAGTTGATAGCTTTCGCGCTGCGACGCTGATCTGCAGTTACTTCCTCAAGTGGCACTGAAAACACTTCAGACGCTGTGGCCTTATGTATGTCTTTGCCCTGCGAGAATGCATCAAGCAAACCCTGATCTTCAGAAAGATGAGCCATAATACGCAGCTCTATTTGAGAGTAATCCGCGGCGACAATCTTATAACCGTCCCGTGGCACGAACGCTTGCCGTACTCTGCGGCCTTCTTCAGTGCGGATAGGGATGTTCTGCAGGTTAGGATCTGTGGAAGACAACCGTCCCGTTGCGGTGACTGCCTGATGATAAGACGTATGCACACGGCCTGTACGGTGATTGATCATCTTTGGCAGCTTGTCTGTGTAAGTATTTTTAAGCTTTGTCAGACCACGGTATTCCATGATCATTTTAGGAATAGGGTAGTCCAGCGCCAGTTCTTGTAATACTTCTTCCGACGTAGACGGGGCGCCTTTGGGCGTTTTCTTGATCACAGGCAAAGACAATTTCTCAAACAGAATCTGTTGCAGCTGTTTAGTTGAACCTAAGTTAAATGTTTCACCCGCGGCTTCATGCACACTGGCTTCCAGTTCAGTTATACGCTTAGCCAGATCCTGGCTTTGCTGATTCAGCTTTTGTGAATCTATCAGCACGCCCAGCTGTTCCATCCTGGACAGTACGCTGGCCAGTGGCACTTCGACATCCAGTAATAAATTTTTCAGTGGTTCGTGCTGTTCCAGCCGGCGCCAGATTTCTTCATGCAACCTTAAAGTAACGTCTGCATCTTCGGCGGCATAAGGCGCGGCTTCGTTCAAATCAATCTGATTAAAGGTAAGTTGCTTCGCTCCCTTACCGGCAATCTCTTCAAAGTGGATTGTTTTGTGATTCAGGTACGCCATCGCCAGTGAGTCCATGTCATGGCGGGTTGCCGTGCTGTTTAGCACGTAAGACTCAAGCATGGTGTCAAAAGCAATGCCCTGTAAATTGATGTCGTAATTGGCCAGGACGTTTTTGTCGTACTTCAGATGCTGGCCAACCTTTTTAACTGAATCTGATTCCAGCAACGGCTTTAATGCACCAAGCACGTAATCACGGTCAAGTTGCTCCGGTGCATCAGGATAGTCATGTGCTACCGGTACGTAAGCGGCTTCTCCCGGTGCCGTACTGAAAGATACACCAACAACTTCAGCTTCCATATAATCGAGACTGGTGGTCTCAGTATCAAATGCAAAAAGTGGTGCCTGTTCCAGCTTCTTCAGCCAGTTTTCAAAAGCCGCTTTATCTGTAACGGTTTCGTATTTGCTTTTGTTGATGTCTGATAGTGCAGGAGAGTCGTCTTCACCGTTACTTTCGTCAGTTTTTGCGCTGGTAGCAGATTCCTCTGCGGCTGATTCGGATGAGACTTCAGAAAACCAGCGCTTAAACTCATATTCGGCAAACAGGGCGGCAAGCTTTGTGTTATCAGCTTCCGACGGCACCAGCGTTTCCGGCTGGAAATCCATCTCAACATCCAGCTTTATTGTCGCCAGGTCATAAGATAACCGCGCCTGCTCTTCATACTCACGCATCTTATCAGCCATGGTTTTGCTGCCACGGAATGAAAGGCCTGCGATAGCGTCCAGATTCTCATAAATGGCTTTAATGCCACCGATCCCGTTCAGCAGTGCCTGTGCACTTTTGTCGCCTACTCCCGGCACGCCCGGAATGTTATCGACTTTGTCCCCTTTAAGGGCCAGAAAATCAATAACCAGCTCCGGAGAAATACCGAATTTTTCCTTAACACCCTCAGTCGTCATGATTTGGTTGTTCATGGTATTGATCAGCGTGACATGCTCATTGACCAGCTGAGCCATATCTTTGTCACCTGTACTGATGAGTGTGTCGATCCCTTTTTCGGTGGCCTGACGTGAAAGGGTTCCGATCACATCATCGGCTTCTACACCTTCTTCCACGATGATCGGCAAGCCCATTGCCCTGATAATGTCATGCAAAGGTGCAATCTGAGATCGTAATTCTTCCGGCATCGGCGGACGGTTTGCCTTGTATTCTTTATACATGTCGTCGCGGAAGGTTTTTCCCTTGGCATCGAAGACTACCGCCATGTGAGTGGGGTTGTACTGACGGATAAGGCTTCTCAGCATGTTGATCACACCGTAAATCGCACCGGTATCCTGACCTTTAGAATTTGTCAGTGGAGGTAAACCATGGAAGGCGCGGAACAGGTAAGAAGATCCGTCAACCAGAATAAAGGGAGGAGTTTTGTTTTCAGACATAAGGAAACTTAAATCGCAGGCATTAGTAAAGTGAGCAGAATGCCACAGGCCGCCTGTTAAAGCCATATAACCGTCTGCGGAGCTGTTCGATCCACAAAAGTGGATCGCCTGTGGATAACTTTGTGATCAAAATAAAAAGAAGTTGGATCGGGCACACAGATCTAATACGGCAAAAAAATCCGTAGATCTTTATATATAAGGTTTTGCAGGAACTCGAAGAGATGTCATTACCTTGACGAATTCTTCCCTGATAGTGTGGATAACTTGGTGAATTAAGAATTTGGTGTTTAACCAAGTTGGTCAGTTAATGTAGCATACTGATAACAAACAGTGACAGCAGAGTTTGATAATTTTTGTATAGTTTTTGTTTGTTTTTTAATCGCAAATGGCATAACGCCTGCTGTGGCTGGCTTGCAGAGCAAAGGAGAGTGTAACGTGAAAAAAGTAGCAGTGATTTTAAGTGGAAGTGGTGTATTCGACGGCACTGAATTACATGAAGCAGTGATTACTTTATTGGCGATTCGCAGCAATGGCGCTGAATATCAATGTTTCGCACCGGATGTCATGCAAATGCATGTGGTAAATCATCTTACCGGTGAAGTGGCTGAAAACGAACAGCGTAATGTGCTGGTTGAATCTGCCCGTATCGCCAGAGGGGAAATTAAACCTGTTACCGAATGTCAGCCTGACAACTTTGACGCCATCATCTTGCCAGGTGGTTTTGGTGCGGCCAAGAATCTGTGTACATTTGCAGTTGATGGTGCAGACTGCTCTGTGAATGAAGATGTACTCACTGTATGCAGAGCATTTGCAGAGGCGGGTAAACCGGCCGGTTACGCTTGTATTGCTCCGGCACTGGCAGCAGCTGTTTATGGCAGTCAGCGTAAGGTGACCATTGGCAATGATGAAGGTGCTGCCGCAGGTATTAATGCACTGGGTGCTGTTCACGTTGACTGTGCAGTAGATGAGATTGTAATTGATACCGACGCCAAACTGGTAACCACGCCTGCTTATATGCTCGCCGGGGACATCCTTGAAGCAAAGGCGGGGATCGACAAAATGGTCGAAACTGTACTGGCAATGAATTAAAACCTCCCCGCAAGGCGGGGAGTATCGGCGAATGGGACTTTCCCTTTCGCCCTTGTCACCGCATAATGTCAGCTATTGGGGTAGTACACACAACCATGCCTGGCATGGGAAAAAAACAATAAGGTTCAACGGCACATGCACTATCGTGCAATCGTAAGGATTCTCGGATTACTTGTTGCACTGTTCAGCGTGACAATGATCCCACCGGCACTGATATCGCTGATGTTTGAAGATGGAAGCGGACTGCCTTTCATCATTGCATTCCTGCTTTGTGTGGGCACGGGCATGATGATGTGGTATCCGAACCGCTATCACCGCAAAGAACTACGTGCGAAAGAAGGCTTTCTTATCGTAGTCCTGTTCTGGACAGTACTGGCAAGCTTCGGTGCGATTCCGTTTATCTTGCTTGAACAGCCCAGCATGACCGTGACCGACGCATTTTTTGAATCTTTTTCCGGCCTCACTACCACGGGTGCCACCGTGATAGAAGGTATAGAGTTTCTACCCCATTCAATTCAATTCTATCGTCAGCAATTACAGTGGCTGGGCGGTATGGGTATCATTGTACTGGCGGTGGCAATCCTGCCTATTCTGGGTGTCGGGGGTATGCAGCTTTACCGGGCAGAAACGCCGGGCCCTGTGAAAGACTCCAAGATGACACCCCGTATAGCCGATACTGCCAAGCATCTGTGGTATATTTATTTATCGCTGACCATTGCCTGCATGGTAGCTTACTGGCTGGCCGGTATGGACTGGTTTGATGCGATATGCCATTCCTTCGCCACCGTCGCGATAGGTGGTTTTTCTACCCATGATGCCAGTCTGGGCTATTTCGACAGTCCCATGGTGAATGTGATTTGTTCTGTCTTTCTGCTGATTGCGGCACTGAATTTCTCTTTGCATTACGCAGCAGTAAGTTCCCGTTCCCTGAAAGGGTATTTACGGGATCCGGAATTTAAGGCATTTCTGTTTATTCAGTTTACGCTGATCATGATTTGCTTTCTGGTGCTTACATTATCCGGCTATTACACCTCTGCAGAGGAAGCGCTGGATCAGGCTATGATTCAGGCGGTGTCTATCAGTACCACTGCCGGTTTTGCCACCACTGACTTCTCATCCTGGCCGGCGTTCCTGCCTATTTTGCTGATATTCTCCAGTTTTATCGGCGGCTGTGCGTCCTCAACGGGCGGTGGTCTGAAAGTAGTACGGGTACTGTTACTGTTCCTGCAGGGCAAACGTGAAGTTGATCGCCTCATTCATCCTAAAGCCGTGTACTCGGTAAAGCTGGGCGAAAGAGCGATGCCTGACAGGGTAGTAGAGGCCGTGTGGGGATTCTTTTCTGCTTATGCCATCGTGTTTGTGGTGATCATGATTGGCATGATTGCTACGGGTCTGGATAACATTTCTGCTTTTACGGCAACCGCTGCATCGTTGAATAACCTCGGCCCGGGTCTGGGCAGCGTAGCGGGTACTTATTCAGAGGTGAGTGACGGAGGTAAATGGCTGCTGGTACTGGCAATGGTATTCGGACGGCTGGAAGTATTTTCACTGCTGGTACTGTTCTCACCTACGTTCTGGCGCAGCTGAAGCAAACACACTGCGCGGAACGTGGTATCAGTAGATCACTAGTTATCAGCCGAAGAAGAATGCGCTTGGCTGGAACAGCTTCTCTACATCATTGATGTATTTCTTATCTACCAGAAAAAGAATCACGTGGTCGTTGGCTTCTATCTTCGTATCACTGTGAGCAATGATTACCGTATCTTCCCTGACGACAGCTCCGATTGTTGTGCCGGGCGGTAATTTGATATTGCCGATTTCACGGCCCACCACTTTTGAGGTGTTTTCGTCACCGTGGGCAATGGCTTCTATGGCCTCTGCGGCACCACGGCGCAGAGAATATACGTTAACGATATCACCGCGGCGAATATGGGTAAGCAATGCGGAAATCGTTGCCTGTTGGGGAGAGAATGCAATATCAATTTCACCTCCCTGTACCAGGTCCACATAAGCACTGCGCTGGATAAGCACCATGGCCTTTTGTGCACCCATACGCTTAGCCAGCATCGCTGACATGATGTTTGCTTCATCATCGTTGGTGACAGCAATAAAGGCATCTACCTGATCGATACTCTCTTCATTCAGTAATTCAGGATCAGAGGCATCACCACAAAATACGATGGTTTTATCCAGATTCGCAGATAAATACTGTGCGCGTTCAGGGCTGAATTCAATCAGCTTCACGTTGTGTTTGTGCTCGAGACGTTTTGCCAGGCCAGCACCGATAAGACCGCCGCCGGCAATCATAATGCGTTTGTAGCTGGATTCCAGTTTCTGCAGTTCACTCATTACCGCACGGATATGTTTGGTGGCAGCAATGAAGAATACTTCATCATCAGCCTCTATCACCGTCGTGCCCAGCGGGCGGATTGGACGGCCGCGACGGTAAATTGCCGCAACACGGGTTTCCACGTTGGGCATATGTTCTTTCAGGGCTGATAAGGCGTGTCCAACCAGCAGACCGCCATAGTAGGCTTTAACCGCAACAAGGCTCGCTTTACCTTCGGCAAATTCCACAACCTGAAGCGCACCGGGATAATCAATAAGACGTTTAATTGCAGTGGTTACCAACTGCTCAGGCGCAATGATGTGATCCACAGGAATGTTATTTTCCTGGTACAACTGTTCCTGATAAATGATGTATTGCTCACTGCGAACGCGGGCAATTTTAGTCGGGGTTTTAAACAGACTGTATGCAACCTGACAGGCAAGCATGTTACTTTCATCGCTATTTGTAACAGCGATCAGCATATCGGCGTCTTCAGCGCCGGCTTTTTTGAGAATATCAGGGTGGGAACCCACGCCTTCGACTACCTGAAGATCTAGGCGGTCCTGAAGGGCTCGCAGTATAGTGGGATCTGAATCAATCACAGTGATCTCGTTCTTTTCACCAACCAGGTTTTCTGCCAGAGTACCGCCAACCTGTCCCGCGCCAAGAATGATGATTTTCATTGATGTAATTCAGACTCTTACTAGTTTAATGAGAAGACTTTATCAGTCTCGCGTAATAGAAACCATCCATTTGTTCCTCACCGGTTGCTATCTGCCGGCCGGGGAAATCTCTGCTTTCACCCTCACAAAGCTCAGACAATTCCGCATCTGTAGTACGTGCCAGGAATTGCTTTATTTGTTCACGGTTCTCGTCAGGCAGAATGGAACAGGTGGCGTACAGCAAGGTGCCACTCGGCTTCAACAATGACCACATAACATCGAGAATTTCCGACTGCAATGCACCAAGTGCTGCAATATCAGCAGGCTTTCTCAGCCAGCGAATGTCTGGATGACGACGGATAACGCCGGTTGCAGAGCAGGGCGCATCCAGCAGAATGCGATCGAATAATTTCCCGTCCCACCATTGATCGGGACGCAATGCATCACCGGTTTTAATTTCAGGATGATGCTTTAACCGCGTCATATTCTCTTTAACCCGCTCAAGGCGTATTGCATCGCTGTCGATCGCAATACAGCGGGCCAGTTCAGGCTGAACTTCAAACAGATGACCGGTTTTGCCGCCCGGAGCAGCACAACAATCCAGTATGGTTTCACCGGGTTGCGGGTCCAGGTAAGGTGCGGCAAGCTGAGCTGCGCCATCTTGCACCGCAAACCAGCCTTTGTCGTAACCCGGCAGTGCAGTAATGTCGCTGCGGGTGATAAGTCTTACCGCCTGAGGGTGGGAAGCCACTGTTTCAAACGGGATGTTCATTTCAGTCAGGGCATCACAAAAGGTTTCACGTGAAACCTGGCACGTATTCACCCTTAACCAGATAGGCGCCTGATCATTGGTTTGTTCAATAATGCGGTCGGCCACCTGTGGGTAAGCATCCTGAATGCGTTTAAATAGCCATTTGGGTAATCCGCTTGCAATAATGGGATCGTCTACCGGCTTATCTGCCAGCCCCAGGCGTTCGAAGTTACGCAGGATAGCGTTAACGAGTCCTTTTAAAGAGATACCACCCAAATAAGAAGCAGCATTCACTGTTTCGCTTACTGCTGCGTGAGATGATACCCGGCTGAAAGCCAGTTGATAGAGACCAAGCAGCATCAGATGCTCGAGGATCTTCTTATTCCCTTTCAGAGGCTTATCGAGTAATCCCCGCAACCAGAATTGGAGAACTGGTAGTTGACGCATGACACCCAGCGACATCTCCTGAATCCAGGCGTTATCTTTTCCGTGATGCCGGCGTTGCACTTTAGCAAGACATTCTCTGCTGGATTTACCATTTTCCAGGATCTGAAAAATTACCCAGGCAGTATCGGCGCGTAAATTCTTTTGTCTTGGAAGGGGAACCGGCTGAACCGAAGCCATTATGCTTCTCCACCAACCAGTTTACCAGCCACAAACCATTGCTGCCGTGCATTCACAACATCGCCTGCCGGCAACGCTTTTTTGCCGGGGATTTGTAGTTGGGTGATGATTAAATCTTTCGTGGCAGTGGCAATAACGATACCGTGTTTACTGGCACTTACCACTGTGCCCGGTTGTTGTGTTGACGTATTGTCGCTCACATGTGCAGACCATACTTTCACGTTATCCTTGCCGATTTGCATCCACGCCACCGGCCAGGGATTAAACGCACGGATGTTTCTTTCAATTTGCTCTGCGCTTTCCTGCCAGTCGATAAGAGCCTCTTCTTTACTGAGCTTCTTCGCGTAGGAGGCCAGATTATCATCCTGCTTTTCTGCTTTTGCAGTATAGCTTTCCAAATCGTTCAGCACGTTAACCAGAGCCTCAGGCCCCAGCTTCGCAAGCTTATCGTAGAGCGTGGCACTGGTATCTTCCGGTTCAACAGGCAGCCTGGCAATATGCAACATATCGCCGGTATCTAAGCCAACATCCATTTGCATAATGGTCACGCCGGTTTCTTCATCGCCTGCCCACAAAGAGCGTTGAATAGGTGCCGCTCCGCGCCATTTCGGTAAAATAGAGCCATGTACGTTTATGCAGCCTGAGCGGGGCATATCCAGAACAGCCTGCGGCAGTAACAAACCATAAGCCACTACTACCATCACATCAGCGTTCAACTCATTCAGCGTTTCCTGAGCTTCCCGTGCTTTTAAAGAAGCAGGCTGATAAACATCGATGCCATTTTCTTCAGCTAATACTTTTATAGGGCTGGGCGTCAGCTTTTTGCCCCGTCCGGCAGGACGGTCAGGTTGCGTATAAACAGCAATAACCTCATGCTCAGAACCGAGCAGGGCGCGTAAATGGTCGGCAGCAAAATCCGGCGTACCGGCAAAAATGATTCGTAGTGGTGTGGTCACAAATAGTCCTAGGCCTTAGCAGCCAGTCTTGCTTCTTTTTCTAACTTCTTCCGGATACGCTGGCGTTTCAGCGGTGACAGGTAATCAATAAACAATTTACCTTTCAGATGATCCAGTTCGTGCTGAATACAGATAGCCAGCAGACCGTCAGCTTCAAGCTCAAAAGGATTCCCTTCACCGTCCAGTGCTTTAACAGTCACCCGTTCTGCACGGTCTACTTTGGCGTAATTACCGGGTACCGATAAACAGCCTTCCTCACTGATGGTGGAACCATCTTTCGCTGTGATTTCAGGGTTTACGAATACTCTGGGCGTATCCTGATTTTCAGATACATCCATCACTACAACCTGTACATGTCTGTCTACCTGCGTGGCGGCAAGGCCGATGCCTTTCTCATCGCGCATGGTTTCGAACATGTCCGAGATCAGTTGCTTAATTTCTTCATCTACTGACTCAACGGGCTTCGCTACGGTACGTAGGCGTTCGTCAGGAAAACTTAATACGTCTAAAATTGCCATCTGTCGTTCTGCTTCGCTTGCGTGTATGAATTAATATACGATCCAATAGCCAGCGCTATTTACACATTGGTTTCTGATACTATTCTATCGTATAACGGTAACTGCCGTGCAGTTTTTTGCTGGAAATAGCGGATACATGGCCGATATAGAGTCAATGTCGAAAATTTCAACAGGAGTGGTTGGAGCAAACATGACAACCGGATTGATTAAAAAGCGCTTTGCCGCTGCCCTGACCGCAGTGACAGTGATCTTAAGCTCCCTTACAGGGTTAGCTCAGGCAGTCACGTTAAAAGAAGATGCCCCGCAAACCTATACAGTGAAACGCAATGATACGTTATGGGATATTGCCAGCCTGTTTCTGGACAAGCCCTGGCTATGGCCGGAGCTGTGGCGCAACAATACTCAAATTATCAATCCTCATTTGATTTACCCCGGCGACGTTCTTGTAATACGTATTGTCGACGGTCAGCCGGTACTGGTAGTTCAGCGGGATAAAAAACACATCACCCTCGGACCGTCCCTGCGTAAACAAAATAAGCCTGACCCCATCAGTATGTTGCCCTGGTCCGTTATTGCTCCTTACATCAATCAAAATGAATTACTGGATGAAGAGGTCTATGAAAAGCTGCCCCATATTCTCGGTAATCAAACCGGCGATATCCGTTTTGTTACCGACGATTTAGTGATCAGCCGGAGTTACGGCCGATCTTCAGATCAGTATCGTGTAGTCCGCAGACAATCTACTATTGAAAACCTGGACGGAGAGATCCTCGGGATTCAGGTTCATCATGTTGCTGATGCCAATATGATTGACGATACCGTGCCGTTCCAGTGGCTGGTCAAAGTCTCCAAATCAAACTTTGAAGCAGCCCGTGGCGACCGGCTGTATGACGGAGATTTCACAGACCGGCAGGATCTCGTGCTGCAGGCTGCAACGCCTGAACAGCGGGGTTTTGTGGTAGGGAACCTTCATCAGCATCAGTTGCTGGGTAAAGACGATGTGGTCATTGTGGATTTAGGTTCTGAGCAAGTGTCTCCCGGTACTGTGATGGGACTTTATTCTCAGGGGCCAGATATTATTGACGGTGAATTACCCAAATACGCTGGCGAAAGTAATGCCATGTACAGCGTGTTTAACGATGGCAGCACGGTGCATCAGCCGGCCATTAAAATCGGCGAAATCGTCATTTTCAAAACATTTGATAAAGCCAGCTACGGCATCATTACCCGTGCCAGAGAACTGGTGAAGACAGGCGCTATTGTCGCTAATCCTTAACCGGGATAACTCATACCGTAGCTGAGGGGCTTCGGTATGCGGAAAAATCATCAAAACACTTCAATACATTCCTGGCTGACACTGGCATCAGTGCCGGCCATGACTACAGCGAAATGGAATGCGCTACTCAATAAATACAGTATTTCAGCCCGGGCCTTTCTCCATTCCGATGAGTGGATGACAAATCCTGACCATCCTCTTACTTCTGAACAGCTGGCACATATTCGCCAGTTACGGACATCTGCAAATGACAAGCTTCTTGATCAGGCTTATCGCTGGCTGGACAGAGACCCGGCGAATCAGATCATTACCCGGGACATGCCGGACTGGCCATCAGGGTTCAATAGTTTAACATCACCACCATTACTTTTGTTTGCCAGAGGGAATACTTCACGTCTTGGCGATCCGCAGATTGCGGTTGTCGGCAGCAGAATGGCTACCCGGGCAGGTCTTTCAAATGCTGCATTATTTGCCTCAAGGCTGGCCGCTGCCGGTGTCACTGTGACCAGCGGCCTTGCCAGCGGAATTGATGCCGCAGCCCATAAGGCTGCCAATGCCATAGAGGGCAGAACGGTAGCCTTTCTGGGAAGCGGGCCGGATGTTATCTATCCCCGCCGGAACATTCATCTGGCAGAGGAAATCGTCAGTCATAACGGATTGCTCGTGTCGGAGTTTTCACCCGGCACACCACCGAAGCGTCATCACTTTCCTGGCAGAAACCGCTTAATCGCTGCTATTTCAGCCGGTACGCTGGTGGTCGAAGCAACAATAAAGAGTGGTACCTTGATAACTGCCAATCTGGCCGCAGATCTGGGACGCGAAGTGTTCGCTGTGCCGGGCAATATCGCAAATGTGCAGACAGAAGGTTGTCATGCACTTATTCAGCAAGGTGCTAAACTTGTGGTAACTGCAGACCACATCCTGGAGGAATTTAACCATCTTGCCAGATCGCCCGTTGCTGCCGCAGCTGAGCAACAACAAAAAAGTGAAGATCAAAACTTGGCAACCGATAAATTATTAGATAGTGTGGACTTTGATGTAACTGGCGTTGACATCATTGCCGAACGCAGCGCACTGCCTGTATCAGCGGTTATGGCGGCATTATTAGAATATGAACTGCGTGGTCTCGTAACCCCCGTTCCCGGTGGTTACGTCAAATTGAGGGGGAAATAAACCATGTTCGACATCCTCATGTATCTGTTTGAGAACTTCATTCATAGCGAAACGGAAATCCGCGTCGATCAGGACGAACTGACGGATGAGTTAATACGCGCTGGCTTTCATCATGATGAAATCTATAAGGCGTTAGCATGGCTGGAGAAACTGGCTGCGCTCCAGGAAACGGATAATAAGCCGTATTTCTGTCAGCGTATATCATCTGGCGTTAGCCGCATTTATACCCAGGAAGAGCAAATGCGTCTGGATGTGGAGTGCCAGGGATTCCTGCTGTTTTTAGAGCAGGTTGGTGTACTCGACGCTTCTACACGTGAAATGGTTATCGACAGAGTGATGGAAATAGACTCTCCTGAGTTCTGTCTTGAAGATTTAAAATGGGTCGTGTTGATGGTGTTATTCAACGTGCCCGGTAAAGAGAATGCGTATGCACAGATGGAAGATCTTCTGTTTGAAGAATCTGATGGTACGCTGCATTAATCAGGAGTAGTACCGGCATGGTCCCCGGGATGCCTCCTGAATTTGTGCTCTAAGGTATCAGGGGTTCATGTCAAAAATAGATCATTCCTTATTCAGTGCTCATGAGCATGCGCTTGAGCACGCCTTCGGTGACTGCCCGGAATGTGGCAGTCATCTTCAAATCCGAAATAGCAAGAGTGGCCCTTTCCTTGGGTGTACGGCTTATCCCGAATGTCATTTCAGTAAGCCGTTACACGATCAACAAACCACAACGTTAAAAGAAATCGCCGGCACGGTGTGTCCCGACTGCGGTAGTACGATGGCCATTAAAAAAGGTCGCTACGGTATGTTTATTGGCTGTACAAATTTTCCTGAATGTCATCATATTGAGCCGGTAAAACAGCAGGAGGACACGCAGATCACTTGTCCCCAATGTAATACCGGACACATCATTGAGCGCACAAATAAATACGGAAAGCGCTTTTATGCGTGCAATCATTATCCTCAATGCAAGTATGTGGTAAATTTCCCGCCCGTTCCGGGTAGCTGTCCAGATTGTGGCTGGGGCCTTTTGATCAATAAAAAAGGCAAAGTGTGCTGCCCGCAAGTTAAATGCGATTATCAGGCAGAGCCCGAAAATGAGTAATGAACAACAGATTGACCCTGTAAAAGAAGCGTTTGAACAGGGAGCGTTAATTGTTTATCCCACCGAAGCGGTAATGGGTATAGGGTGCGACCCTGATAATGAGCTGGCGGTTCACAAACTATTACAACTGAAGCAACGTCCGGTTGAAAAAGGCATGATCCTTATTGCTGATACCTATTCCCGTTTGCTGCCTTACGTTAATGACAATGCTGTTCCTCCTGATCGCAGAGCGCAAATTTTCTCATCATGGCCCGGGCCGAATACCTGGCTTTTGCCGAAGTCCAAAACAGCGCCCGGTTGGATCACAGGTTCTCACGAAAAAATAGCAGTTCGGGTGACAACACATCCGGTAGTGAAAGCATTGTGTGAAAAGCTGGGCAAGCCTCTGGTTTCTACCAGCGCCAATCCTTCCGGTGAAGAACCTGCAAGAACACAGGGTGAAGCAAGAGCATACTTTGCAGACAGTGTTATCTACATTGACGGCGATGTGGGCGGACTGGACAGGCCCAGTACAATCCGGGATTGCGACTCCGGCCGGGTGATCAGAGATTAAAAAATGCAAACAATGAATATTGAAGACACAAACAAGGTAATAGAAAAAGTTAAAGCTTTCCTGCTGGCCTTGCAGGATAACATTTGTCAGACACTGGAGCTGGTTGATGGCAAAGGTCAGTTCGTAGAAGACAGCTGGGAAAGAGAACTGGGGGGCGGTGGCCGCTCAAGAGTGCTTAAAAACGGCGCGGTGATAGAGCAGGGCGGTGTCAATTTCAGTCACGTGTTCGGCGGAGCCATGCCGGCTTCAGCAACTGCATCACGTCCTGAGCTGGCCGGCAGAAGTTTTCAGGCAATGGGGGTGTCTCTGGTTATTCATCCCCACAACCCCTATGTACCTACCTCTCATGCCAATGTGCGTTTTTTTATTGCTGAAAAGCCGGGAGAGACACCCATCTGGTGGTTTGGTGGTGGCTTTGACCTCACGCCGTTCTATCCCTTTAAAGAAGATGTTCAGCACTGGCACGACACCGCTAAAAAGTGCTGTGCTCCTTTTGGTGATGATATTTATGCCAGATATAAGAAATGGTGTGATGACTATTTTTATCTGAAACATCGTGACGAAACCCGTGGCGTTGGCGGTCTCTTTTTTGATGACCTGAATGAATGGGGATTTGATAAAAGCTTCGAATTTATGCAGTCAGTAGGTAATGGCTATCTGGACGCATATGTTCCGGTCGTTGAACGCCGTAAAGGCATGTCTTACTCAGAACGTGAACGCCAATTTCAGCTTTATCGTCGCGGACGTTATGTCGAGTTCAATCTGGTGTATGACCGCGGCACGTTGTTCGGGTTACAAACCGGTGGCCGTACAGAGTCCATTCTGATGTCCATGCCGCCCCTTGCCCGCTGGGAATATGGCTTCGAAGCGCCCGCAGGCAGCGCTGAAGCGAAGCTGGCTAACTGGCTGAAACCCACAGACTGGTAAGCTCTGCCTATCCTGACTATTGATTCAGATCAATGGTCAGGAAGCTGATTTTAAAACCATTTTTTTCTGTTGTTCCAGATCAACATTTTGATTCTCCTGAGGCGTACAGTACGCACATCAACGTTAAACACACGAGAGAATCGAAATGAAAACAACCACTCTGGCTACTGTTATCCTTGCAGCCATCATTGCTGCTCCTGCCGCTCAAGCATATGAAAAAGGCGACTGGGTTGTACGTGGCGGTCTTACAACGGTTGCACCTGACGACGAAACATCCACCATTATTGCCGGTGGTGCAGATTTAGGCGTAGATTTGTCGGTTGATAACGATACCCAACTGGGTCTGAATGTTGCGTATTTTATAACCGACAATATCAATATCGAATTACTCGCAGCGACACCATTCACCCATGACGTCAGTTTTGGTGTGTCTGATCCGCTGGGCACAGGTGATAAGCTGGGAGAAGTGACACACTTACCCCCTACATTAACCGTTAATTACTACTTCAATGATCCCGCGGCAGTGTTCCAGCCTTATATCGGTGCGGGTCTGAACTATACATTCATTTTTGACGAGGAATTTACTTCAGCTAACGGGGATGCAGGACTGACAGATTTAGATCTGGATAACTCCTTTGGTGTTTCTGCACAAATCGGTACGGATTACATGCTGAATAACGACTGGCACATTAATGCGTCAGTAAGGTGGATTGATATTGATACCGAAGCCACCTTCAATGTGGGTGAAGCTCAGGGAAGCGTAAACGATATTCAGATTGATCCCTGGGTTTACACTATTTCTGTAGGTTACACATTCTGAGCATCTGACATTTAGTTTCCATGCGTTTTTCGCACTTGCCTTTTGCCCTCCTTATCCGGAGGGCTTTTTTATTGTTCCGTATTAATCATATGTTCTGCGAGTTGATCCAGTGCTTCCAGTAACTTCTCTGCAAGAGCAATGTCGTGAACCGATTGCAACATTGCCTTTCGCATGCAATACATCCATTGACGCTTCAGTACAGGTGTCACAGCAAAACCAAGGTGTCTGGCACGCAAGCGGGGATGACCAAATTGCTTTTCAAACTCATTGGGACCGCCAAGCCACATGGTTAAATAAAGAAAAAAGACATGTCTTATTCTGTCCATTGGTTGCGGATGTATTGCAAGTAACTCTTCAGCCATAGGATCTTGTTCCATGATGTCATAGAATCGGTTGGCAATAAGTTTTACCGTTTCTTCTCCCCCGATTGCTTCATAGGGTGTGGAGGGGGTTGTGTCTGAAGACGTTTTCTTTGATTTGTTTAATAAGCTAAAGAGACCCATGAAAAAATTCGCTGTATTTGGAAACCCGATTTCTCAGAGTTTATCACCTGCAATTCATCATATGTTTGCTGATTTAACCGGGGAGACCATTCAATATGAAAAGATTGAAGCGCCCATTGAAGGTTTCGAAGATAAAGTTACGAATTTTTTTGCTGATGAGCGGGCTTTGGGATGTAATGTTACAGTCCCGTTCAAGGAAAGAGCGTTCAAATTAAGTGAAGCAAATTGTAATGAAGAGGCGGCAACCGCAAAAGCCGTTAATACCCTGCATAAAGTAGACGGCAGCCTGAATGGTTATACGACTGACGGCATGGGACTGGTTGCGGACTTACTCAGTACAACAGGAACTTTAAGCGGAAAGCGTATTTTACTTATTGGTGCCGGTGGCGCTACCCGCGGTGTAGCAGGGCCATTACTGAGAGAAAATCTGGAATCATTATTTATTGCTAACCGTACTTTTGCCAAAGCACAGGCGATTGTGTCAGATATAGCAAACCCTAAGTTTGAAGCGATAACGGCTGACGAGCTCGTCAGCGTTGAAGCCCATATTATTATTAATTGCACGTCAGCGAGTTTGACGGGCGATCTGCCAGTTGTGTCTGACAGTATGTTCGGTAAATGCGAGTTGGCTTACGACATGGTATACAGTAGTCAGCCAACACGCTTTATGCAGTATGCTGCTGAGAAAGGGGCTGCAGGAACCAAAGACGGATTTGGTATGCTGGTGGAACAGGCAGCTGCAGCATTCACCATCTGGACAGGTAAAAGGCCGGATACTGCCGGTGTTATTCAGAAACTTCGTCCTTAAACGGTAGTTCAGATTCAGTCTTGTGTAAGGTATTCATCTTTCAGCCGGACATAGTTGTCTGCCGAAACCTTAAGAAAGGCCTGTTCACTCTCTTTGAGCGGGCGCTTTTTCACCATTGGATTGCCTACATATAAGTAGCCACTCTCAAGGCGCTTGTTTGGCGGGACTAATGTACCTGCTCCGATAAACACATCATCTTCTACAAGAGCACCATCCATCACAATGGCACCCATACCGACGAGTATACGGTTGCCCAGTGTGCATCCGTGAAGCATGCATTTATGTCCTATCGTTACATCATCACCAATAATTAGTGGGTTACCTTCAGGATTACCGGCAGATTTCCTGGTGACGTGAAGCACTGAACTGTCCTGAACATTTGTGCGGTCGCCTATCTTTATATAATTAACATCGCCTCTGGCTGCAACCAGTGGCCATATACTTGAATCTGATCCTATAGCGATATCTCCGACAAGCACGCTTGAATCATCGATATAACAGTTATCAGCAATAGAAGGGGAAACAGAATTGTACTTTCTGACAGGCATAGTAAAGCTCTCATAATCAATAATAACGGTACTATACCCGTGTGATCGCTCGCTTTATAGGCGTGAAAGTATAAGAAATAAGCGTTCAGATGAATTGTTTCAGTTTTTTGAAAATAACCGTTGACGTGCGAACTGAACTCCCTATAATGCGCACCACTTCGACGGGGAACGTAACTGACAGACACCGCGAAGTGCTTATAGAATAAGGCTTAGAGCTAAATTCAATAAGCAGTTTTCAGAAGCAACTCTTCGAAATTAAATTCAAAAAGTTGTTGACACTGAAAACGAAGCGCGTAGAATGCGCGTCCCGCTTCAGGGAGAAACGCTGAAGCAGCTAGCCGAGGTTAGCAACTGTTCTTTAAAAATTTATAACAAGACAATCTGTGTGGGCACTCGTTAAGAGTGTCAACCGACGATTCATAAAAGTTTTTCGATATATTTAATTGAAGAGTTTGATCATGGCTCAGATTGAACGCTGGCGGCAGGCCTAACACATGCAAGTCGAACGGTAACAGGAATTAGCTTGCTAATTTGCTGACGAGTGGCGGACGGGTGAGTAATGCTTGGGAACTTGCCTTTGGGAGGGGGATAACAGTTGGAAACGACTGCTAATACCGCATAACGTCTACGGACCAAAGGGGGCTTTTAGCTCCTACCTGAAGAGAGGCCCAAGTGAGATTAGCTAGTTGGTGAGGTAAAGGCTCACCAAGGCGACGATCTCTAGCTGTTCTGAGAGGAAGATCAGCCACACTGGGACTGAGACACGGCCCAGACTCCTACGGGAGGCA